>NZ_JBSFSX010000026.1:0-67040 GCF_053590035.1 Nonomuraea sp. NPDC003214
CAGCAGCCTGGGCTACCGTAGCCCCGCCGACTACGAGGCAGTCGCAGCGGCCTGACCACCACAACGATGGTGTCCGTCGGAGCGGAGCAAGCTCAGATCGATAGGCGCGACTCTTACTGTGACGCCGACGGAGCATCAGCGGAGGGGACGAAGGTCCCGAACCACGATGACGTTCGCCTACAGTCCACAGGTGTCCGCAGCGTCGCCGGACGGCGCGACGCCCACCCCCGTGGCGTCGGGGGTGGGCGTCGGGTGGTGCACACTACCGGAGCCAGGCGTTGCGCCGCACGATCGGCAGCTTGCCCAGGCCGAGCGCGGTCCCGGCGTCGGCCAGCGCCAGACCGGCCAGCACGATCGCGTAGACGAGGTGGTCGTCCAGGAACGGGTTGGTGTCCAGTGGCAGCGCCGCCGCCCACATGAGCACCATCAGGAGACCACCGGCGATCGCGGCGACCCGCAGGCCGACCCCCAGGACGAGCGCGGCACCGATCCCGAGCAGACCGGCCATGAACAGCCAGTCCACCCACGCCTGACCCGCCAGCCCGGCGAAGAACCCGCCCAACGCGTTCTCGCCGGCGCCCTTCAAGAACCCCGTCGTCGGGCTCCCACCCGCGATCCATGCCTTACCGGCCGGTGTGGCGAACCCCCACCCGAACGTCTTGTCCAGGAACGCCCACAGGAAGATCCAGCCGAGCGCGATCCGGGCGCCCGCCCACACGACATCGACCGGACGCCGCGCCTCGGCAGCGATGTGGCGGCGCACGACGGGTTGCTGAGCAGTGGCGGCCATGACGGCCCCCTTCCTGAAGTGATGGAGTGTTCCCTTCGCATCTCCATCACATCGGCTCCAGCCCACGCCGGGCAGTGCCGCAAGGCCCGGCCGGAAAGGACCTTGGGCCTCACTCCACGACATCTGGCACGGGGCGCCGTACGGAATCCTTGGCCTCGAAGCTGACCCCGAGCCGCATGATCATCTGTGGGTGCTCGCCCGCGCAGAGCTCATGGCGGAGGAACTCACGCAGCAGGTCCATCTCCAGGGCCTGCGTGTGAAAGGCCGCGCTGACGCCGTGCGCGCTGGCCAGCAGCAACACGTGCTGCAGCGCCTGGCCTGCGGCGATCCACTCCTGGCGGCCGTCACCGGTGGTGGTGAGCAGGGTCACGACGCCGGTCGACGTCGCGGCGCCTTGATCGGTCTGCGCGCCCCAGTCGTGGCGCCAGGCGTAGTCGCGCTGCGCGAAGTGCGGCTCGGTACGTGCCGCTTGGCGCGGGTAGCCCTCGGCGGGCACGCCGTCGGTTCGGCTGCTGCCGGGCGGGCGGGCCCAGCGGATGACTTCCAGGCTGAAGCGCCGGTCCTGGGATTGCACGCCCTGGGCCGCCCGGGTGAGCGCCGCGAGAACGGCCACCGCGTCCGGCGAACGGACGGGCGTCAGCGTGGCGCCCTCGCTCATCGCGGCTCTGACGAGCGAGTCGAGGAGCGAGTCGGGCACCGGCACGTCCGCGAAGCCGGCTCGATGCGTGCGGCGCCGCTCGATCTCGCCGCCGAGCATCCGGGTGGTGTCGTCGGCCTGCGCCTCGCGGCCCGGCCGGACTGTCGCGAGCAGCGACGGCCTGTCGGGGTCGGGCAGAACGCGGACGAGAGGCTGGTAGCCCTCCAGGCGCAGCACGGTGCGCATGGTGAACAGCGCGGCGCCGCAGCTGATCAGCAGTTCGCGGCCGGCTGCGTCGCTGACACGAAGCTTCCTGTCGGTGTCGGCCTTCAGGCTCACTTCCTCTCCGGAGAGAGCGAAGGTCCAGGGCTGGGTGTTGTGCACCGACGGCGCCCAGCGGGCCGCCTCAACGGCCGCGTCCAGCGCGTTCTTGGCGGTATGGACGGTCATGTGTACACCTCCACGGGTGTTGATTTCAGCGCATCACGACCGAAGGCATCGCCGGTTCCTCTCCCCTCCAGCGCTGGACTCGCACCTCCGCGTCGCTTGCCGGCTCTCAGAACAGCGGCGGAACAGTGAGCAGGTCTTCCTTGTCCCATGCCACCTCGCTGACCACGTCGACGACCCCCTCGACAGCACGAACCGCTTCCACGAGGGCGATGGCCTGGGACTTCCACTCGACCCTGCCGCTGATCCTCACGACACCGGCGTCGAGTTCGATGGAGAACGCTTCCGGGCGCGGGAGCACGGCCCTGATCTCCGTCTCCAGTTCCGCGACCGGACGGGTGAAGACCCTCAGCACGTCGTGTTGGTGCAGAGTGCCGGTTACGCGGCCCGTCACCGGGTCGATCACCGGCAGTTGCTTGATGCGCTTGGCGTGCATGAGGCGTGCCGCGTCACGCACCGGCGTACCCGGCGTGACCGTGATCGCCGGTGAGGTCATCAGCTCGGCTGCTGTCACCGCCGCGGCCTTACGGTGCTCCTGCCGTTGCCGCCTCGACTCGTAGATCGACACGGGGTGACGTACCGGGTCGGTCTCCTTGAGCAGCAGGTCGTCCTCCGACACCACGCCCACCGGGCGCCGGTCGGCGTCGATGACGGTCACGGCGCCGACCGCGTACCGCCTCATCGCGGCGACGATCTCGGCGAACGACGCCCCCTCCGACACGGCGATGGCCACGCGTCCCATGACGTCCTTGACTTCGATCGACATGATGTTCCTCCTCGCTTTCCACCTTTCACGTTCCTGCGTCGCGAGCCCGATCGGCAGCGGCGAACGGCCCGCGTGAGCAGGGCCAAAGTCCCTCTCATCCCCGGACGACGGCCACCGGGCAGCGTGAGTGGTGCAGGACACCACGACTGACCGAGCCGAGCAGCATCGCTCCTACGGCTCCGCGGCCGTGCGAGCCCACCACGAGCAAGTCGGCCTGCTCGGATGCCGAGACGAGCGCGTCCACGGGATGCGCCGACGGGGCCTCGCACACGACCGCCACCTCGGGGTGCTCCCCGGTGATGGCCGCCACCCGGTTCTCGACGACGCGATGCTGTGCGGTGCGGATCGCGTCCAGGTCGTAGGACACCTCCGGTGCGAAGGCGTGCACCGGCAACTGCCAGGAGTGCACCACCCGAAGAGCGGCTCCGCGCAGCCTGGCCTGTTCGAAGGCGTAGGCCAACGCGGGCTCGCACTCGGGCGAGTCGTCCATACCGACGACGATCTCTCCTCTCGCAGGCCGTTGCCCGGCGCGGATCACCACAACAGGACAGTGAGCGTGTCCGGCCACGTGCGTGCTGACCGAACCCATCAGGGCGCCGGCGAACCCGCCGAGCCCTCGACTGCCCAGCACGATCTCGACGGCCTCCTTGTCCAGCTCGCGCAGGATCGCGGCGGGCGTGCCCTCGATGTTCTGCGTGGTCACCTCGACGGTCGGCTGACGTTCCCGCGCCAGCGCGGCCGCCTCGTGAAGGATCCGCCGGCCTTCGCGCAGCAGCGCGTCGGAGAGCCCGGCCTCAGGGAATCGGGCAATCTGATACGGCCCGCGGTCCACGGCGTGCACGATCCGCAGCGGCAATCGCATGCGAAACGCGTCATTGACGGCCCATTCGACGGCGGCGCGCGCGGTCACCGAGCCGTCGACACCAACAACGATCATGATGCTTCCTCCTCTGTCCTCCTCTCCATCGCAACCTGTCCACCTGTCGCCATTGCAGGGCCGGAGGTCGCCGGTGCAAGGGGCGAAGGGCCCTGTCTGACACCAGGACACGTGGGTAGCGTGACCGCCATGGCCTTCCTCGACCTGACGACGCTGCGTGGCGTCGTGTTCGACACCGACGGCGTGGTGACCGACACCGCTCGGGTGCATGCCGCTGCATGGAAGCAGGTGTTCGACCGGTTCCTGCGCGGCCGGTCCGCGCCGTTCGACATCCGCGCCGACTACCTGCGCCACGTCGATGGGCGCTCTCGCCTGGACGGGGTGCGCACGTTCCTGGCTTCTCGCGGCATCACGCTGCCGGAGGGCGGGCCGGGCGACGATCCCGGAGCGCCGACCGTGCATGGGCTCGGGCAGGCCAAGGACGCACTGTTCGTCCGGCGGGTGGCCGAGCACGGGGTCGCCGCGTTCGGCTCGACCGTCACCCTGCTGCACGAGTTGCGCCGGCGCGGCTGCCGCACCGCGGTGGTGTCGGCCAGCAGGCACTGCCGGGCGGTCGTCACCTCCGCGGGCCTCATCCACCTGTTCGACGTGCTGGTCGACGGCAACGACGCGGCCCGGCTCGGGCTGCCGGGCAAGCCCGACCCGGCGTTGTTCCTGGAAGCCGCAGGCCGCATGGAACTGACCGCCGCAGAAGCCGCGGTGGTGGAGGACGCCCTGCCCGGCGTCGAAGCCGGCCGCAGGGGCCGCTTCGCCATGGTCGTCGGAGTGGATCGCTCCGGGTCCCAGGAGGTCGCGATGCGCGCGGCCGGAGCGGACGCCGTCGTGGCCGACCTGGCCGAGCTGACAGTCACCGGCCGCGTTCCCCTGGAGCGTCGATGAACGCGTGGCTGCTCACCTACGATGGCTACGACCCGGCCTCCGAAGGACTGCGTGAAGCACTCTGCACGCTGGGCAACGGCCGCTTCGCCACCCGTGGCGCCACCCCCGACGGCGATGAGCGCACGCCCGGCACCTACGCTGCCGGCTGCTACGACCGCCTGGCCTCGACGGTCGCCGGGCGGACGGTCACCAACGAGGACATGGTCAACCTGCCGGACTGGCTGCCGCTGACGTTCGCCACCCCCGGCGCCGGCTGGTTCCGTCCCGAGCGGGCCGAGCTGCTCGACTACCGCCAAGAACTCGATCTACGGCGCGGAATCCTGCTGCGCCGGCTGCGCTGCCGTGACGAGCACGGCCGCATCACTCGCGTACGGCAGCGCCGCCTGGTCTCCATGGCCGACCCCTGGCTGGCCGCGCTGGAGACCACCTTCACCGCCGAGAACTGGTCCGGCCCGCTGCGCGTGCGCGCCACGCTCGACGGCCGCGTGACCAACTGCGGCGTCGCCCGATACCGCGACCTGCGGGGCGACCACCTGGCCGGGCACGTCGCCGGCGAGGACGACGGCCTGGCCTGGCTGTCCGCTGTTACCCGTTCCTCCCGTATCACCGTCGCCCTGGTGGCGCGGATGGACGCGCCCGCCCCGGGCGAGGTCATCGGCGAGTCCGATCACATCGCCAGCCATCATGTGATTGACCTGGCCGAAGGCGAGCCCCGCACGGTGACCAAGATCGTGTCACTGGTGACGTCTCGCGACGTGGCCGTCCACGACCCTCTGTCGGCAGCCCTGCGGCGGACACGGCAGGCCCCCGGCTTCGACGAGCTGCTGTCCCGGCACACGGCGGCCTGGGAACGGCTGTGGGAGCACGCGGAGCTGGACGTGGACGGGCCCGAGCTGTCGCAGATCGTTCACCTGCACGTCTTCCACCTTCTGCAGACCTTGTCGCCGCACACCGCCGACCTGGACGTCGGCGTCCCCGCCCGCGGCCTGCACGGAGAGGCATATCGGGGCCACGTGTTCTGGGACGAGCTGTTCGTGCTCCCCTGGCTGAACCTGCGCCTCCCCGACATCTCCCTGGCCCTGCTGCGCTACAGGTGGCGGCGGCTCCCGGAGGCAAGGGCCGCGGCTCGTGCCGCCGGCTTCGACGGCGCGATGTTCCCGTGGCAGAGCGGCAGCGACGGGCGTGAGGAGACCCAGACCTGGCACCTCAACCCCGCCTCCGGACGCTGGCTGCCCGACGTCTCCCACCTGCAACGGCACGTCGGCCTGGCGATCGCCTACAACGTCTGGCAGTACTACCTCGCCACCGGCTCGATGCCGTCGTGGTGCACCGAGCTGATCGTGGAGATCGCCCGGTTCTTCGCCTCCCTGGCCGTACGCGTCGGTGACCGCTACGAGATCCGTGGGGTGATGGGGCCGGACGAGTATCACACCGCCTATCCGGGCGTCGCCTCCGCCGGGCTGGACAACAACGCCTACACCAACATCATGACCGTGTGGCTGCTGCGACGGGCGCTCGAACTCGGCGAAGCCGGCCCCGAGGAAGCCGAACGCTGGGAGGACATCACCCGCCGCATGCGCGTCGACTTCCACGACGGCGTGATCAGCCAGTTCACCGGCTACGCCGACCTGGCCGAGCTCGACTGGGCCCGCTACCGCGGCGTGCGGCGGCTGGACCGGGCACTGGAGGCCGACGGTGACGACGTCAACCGCTACCGGGCTTCCAAGCAGGCCGACACGCTCATGCTGTTCTACCTGCTCACCGCGGACGAGCTGCTGGACATCCTGCACCAGCTCGGCTACCCGGCCGAACCCGGCCTCATCCCGCGCACGATCGCCTACTACCTCGGACGCACCAGCCACGGCTCCACCCTCAGCGCCGTCGTGCACGCCTGGGTGCTGGCCCGCTCCGACCGGGCACGCTCCTGGCAGTTCTTCACCGAAGCCCTGTTCAGTGACGTCCAAGACGTGCAGGGCGGCACCACCGCGGAAGGCATCCACCTCGGCGCAATGGCCGGCACGCTCGACCTGCTCCAGCGCTGCTATCTCGGCCTGGAGCCGCGCCGCGAGGGCCTGCGCCTCAACCCGTTGCTGCCCGAGCGGCTCGGCACACTGTCACTGACGATCGCATTCCGGGGCAGGAGGCTCGCCATCGACACCGACCACGACCGCACCCGCATCGACGGCGTCACCCTGCCCCGCGGCGCCGCCCGCACCATCATCATGGAGGAGATACGCATGCCTGGAGCCGGCGACTTCGGACACCGCCTCACCTATCACCGCGAGCGCCTGGGCCTCACCCTTGAGCAACTCGCTGACCGCGCGGACCTGTCCGCCGGCTACCTCCAGTACCTGGAGAGCCACCCGGACGTCCCGGAAAGGGGCACGATGACCCGCCTGGCCGGCGCCTTGGAGACCACGGTCGAGGACCTGCTGGGTGGCGGCCACGACCGGGCGCCAGGCGGCGGCCGTACCATGGCCAACCCGGAGCTGAAGGTGTTGGAGCCCGAGGAATGTCTGCGCCTGATCGCGTCCGGCGGCATCGGCCGGGTGGCGTTCAACGGCTCCCACGGGCCCACGGTCCTGCCCGTCAACTACAAGATGCACGACGGCGCCGTCATCTTCCGTACGGCCTACGGCGGTCCGATGGACCAGGATCTGCGCACAGGGCTGACGGGCGTGGAAATCAAGATCGCCTTCGAGATCGACAGGATCGACGAGGCCCGGCGGCAGGGCTGGAGTGTTCTCGTCCAAGGTCCGGCACACCACGTGCCCGAGGACGAGGCTGACAAGATCGCCGCAGCTGACGTCACCCCGTGGGCGGGCGGCGACCGCCAGCTCTACATCCGGATCATCCCGCATCGGGTCACCGGTCGCCGTATTCACGGCTTGTGACGCCGGGTAGGGAGGGCCCGCACTCCACCCCGAAGGGATGCAGGCCGTATCCGTCCTTGCCCGGATTGCCTCACCGCTCCACCGTGACCCTGGCGAGAACGCCGAGAGGATCGACGTTCAGCGTCACGTCATAGTCCTCGTCCCCGGCAGGCAGGCTGGCGATCACCCGCGGTCGTCGACAGCCGTCCACCGGACGCGCAGATCGAGCGCCGCGGCAGGCGCCAGAACGAACTCGTACGCCAACCGCCCAGCCGCGCTCCCGGTGATGTCCGGCCCCGAACCGGACATTACCGGGAAGGTTTCGAGCACCTGCCTCCGCATCTCCCCCGCTCCCCCGCAGTTGCGGCCGAAGCCCCGTACTGGCACCGGTCCCAGCCAAGTTCTGGCCGCCCAGACGAAATCCCCGCATCGGGGACAGCACCTGCACCGCGTCGAACCGCCGCCAGCGGCCGAGCCTGATCTGTGCACGCGTCACCAGGGCCACCGAGCGCAGCAACGGCGTACCCGGCTCGATGGCGTGCAGCACCCAGCGCCGCGCCGGCCAGGGCAGCCGGTCCGCCTGCCCTGGCTCGAACGCGGGAGCGTCTGCCGTCTCGGCCTGCAGCTCCTGCCAATCTTCGTTGGCTTGGCCAGTAACCTGAGGTGGCGCGACGATCACCGTCATGACCGCGTCCCCGATGGTGGAATCACAGCGACCGGGCAGTGGGCTCGAAGCAGAAGGCCGTGGCTCACTGAGCCGAGGACGACGGAAGCCAACGCGCCGAGTCCCCGAGACCCGACCACGACCAGATCTGCCTGGCGCGAGGCTCGAGCGAGAATCACCGGCGGAGCGCCCGCCACCACCGTCTCAGTCAGCTCGACGTCCGGGTATTTCTAACGCCACGGCGCCAGCCGCTCCGCGACCTCCTGCGCGGTGGGGCCCGCCGGTGTGGACCCGTGGCCCCCGGGGTGGGGCGCCTGCACGGCGTAGATCACCCGCAGGCGCGCGCCCCGGATCTGTGCCTGCGCCAGGGCGTACGCGAGGGCGGCTTCGGCACCGGCCGACCCGTCGAATCCGGCGACGACCTCGTCGAACGTTACTGGGGCCACCTCCCGCACGATGACGACCGGGCCCGAGACGCGACCGGCCAGTGCCAGCCTGACCGAGCCGAGCGCCCGCCCGGCGAGCCTGCCCAGGCCGCGGCTCCCCAGAACCACGGTGTCAGCCTCGCGTGAGGCGTCCCTCAGCCTCTCTGCCACCGCACCCGTGACCACCGACGTGGCCACCGCCAGACCTGGCTGCCGGACCTGAACCCGTTCCGCCGCCACCCGTACCAGAGCTTCGCACCACTCGGTCAGCGTCTGTTGATCGCTGGCCGCGTTCAGCGGGTGCTCAACCGCCCACGGCTCGCGTACGTGCACGATCCGCACGCCCAGCCCGCGCCGAGCGGCGTCATCTGCCGCCCAATCGAGGGCGGCGTACGACGACTTCCACCCGTCGACTCCTACGACGATCATATTGCTCATGGCCCTGTCCTCTCTGTGCGCGATCGGACGGCATGGTTTCGATGCCGCCTACAGCACACGTCCGGCCGACTTCCGGCCCCAGAGGAGAAGGTCCCTTCCCTCGAGGGAGAACGGACGGATCAAGGGCCGCGAGTGCCTTTGGTCCCCGCGTCCGAGGACGTTCGCCGCTTCTCGTCGCCTCGTGCAGCATCCACCCTGTGATTGGCCCAACGGAAAGGTGGAGTGTCATGATCGGCGGACGGATGCTCATGGAATCACCGCAAGTCGACGCCGAACTGCTGGCGCTGAAGAAGCGGCTCGACCACCTGGAGGAGCAGGTGCGTACGCTGACGGCCGCGAACCTCGCTCTCGCCAGCAGCCTGGAGAAGCTCTACCGCGCCTCGGCCAGCTCCCCCCTGACCGGCTGAGGAGATCCGAGCCGGGTCGCGGGCACCACGACCACCGGGCACGGCGGCCAACGCAGGCACGACAGCAGCACCGCGCCCAGCCTGCCGTCCCCGGCAAGCTGGGCGGCCGAGCCCAGCACCAGGAGGTCGGCTCCTCGCGCAAGCTCGGCGAGCACCGACTCCGGCCTGCCCTCAACGAGGCGCCCCTCGACGGGAACATCGGGAAAGCGGTCTCTGACCAGGGCAACCGCACGATCGAGTACTGCAGGTCCGCGTACCTGCTGGTTCGCCAGGTCGTCGGGCGCCGAAGAGCGGGCGTATGGCGCTTTGTGCGGGACACGCCTTTCCCGCGCATGCACGATGACCAGGCGTTCCCAGCGGCAGGCGGCTTCGCCCGCTGCCCACAGCAGCGCGGGCTCGCATTGCCTGGTGCCATCGGCGCCGACCACGATGCGAGGAGATCTCATAGTCTTGACGATCGGCCCGAAGGACCGAGGTGCGGCAGAGGCGTCCTGCCCGCATCTCCAGGGCCTTTGGTCATGAGCGCGCCCATCTCACCGTGGAGCCTGAAGACCCGACATGTCGGGCCCATCGGCCCTGCCCCCGGCCGTGACCGCAGCGGACAGTGGTGGCATGGCATCGTCACATCTGACATTCCTCGGCGGGACCGGTACCGTCACCGGCAGCAAATTCCTGCTCGACCTGCCCAGCGAGGCGCGCGTGCTGCTGGACTGCGGGGTGTTCCAGGGGCTCCGGGAGCTGCGGCGCAGGAACTGGGCGACCTTCCCGGTCCCTGCCTCGTCGGTGTCGGCCGTGGTGCTGAGTCACGCGCACCTCGACCACTGCGGTTACCTCCCGGCATTGGTCCGCCAGGGCTTCGAAGGGCCCGTTCACGCGACCCCGCGCACGGCAGAACTCGCGGCGATCGTCCTGCGCGACAGTGCCAAGCTGATGGCCGACGAGGCCGAGCACGCCAACACCCACGGTTGGTCGCGCCACCGTCCGGCGCTGCCCCTCTACGACGACAAGGACGTCACCCAGGCGCTGAAACTGATCGTCCCGGTCGAACACGGTCAGACCGTCCAGGCGGGAGAGGCGCGCGTACGCCTCCATCGGGCCGGGCACATCCTCGGCTCGTCCTGGACGGAAGTGGCCGTCGACGGTACGACCATGGTCCATTCCGGCGATCTCGGCCGGCCGGTCCATCCCCTCCTGCGGGCGCCTGAGCCGTTCCAGAGCGCCGACGTGCTGCTCGTGGAGTCCACATACGGCAATCGGCGCCACGACGACGCCACCACGCTGAACGACATGGCGGCGGCGATCACCCGTACCGTGGAACGCGGCGGCTCGGTGCTCATCCCCGCCTTCGCGGTAGACCGCACCGAGGTGATGCTGTACCGGCTCGGCGAGCTGCGGCAGTCCGGCCACATCCCGGACGTCCCGGTCTACGTCGACAGCCCCATGGGGCTGGCCGCCCGTGATGTCTACCTGAAGGCGATCAGCGCCGGCTCCGAGGAACTGCGTCCCGGCCTCACCCGCGACGCGCTGGATCCGAGCTGGGTGCATGAGCTGCGTACGGCCGAGGAATCGATGGGCCTCAACGATCTCTGCCGCCCCTGCATCGTCATCTCCTCCTCGGGGATGGCAACCGGCGGGCGCGTCCTGCACCACCTGCGCCACTTCCTCCCGGACCCCAGGATGACCGTGCTGATCGTCGGCTTCGCAGCCGCTGGCACACGCGCCCGGAACCTGGTCGACGGAGCGACCTCGATCAAGGTCCACGGCCGGTACGCGCCGGTTCATGCGGAGATCGTCGACCTGCCGGGCTTCTCTGTTCACGCCGACGCCGACGACGTCATCTCCTGGCTGTCCACCGCGTCCCAGGTACCCACCGTCACCTACGTGGTGCACGGCGAGCCGGACGCTTCTCGAAGCCTACGCGACCGTATCCACGCCGAGCTCGGCTGGCCGGCCGTCGTACCCAGACCAGGCGAACGCGTAATCGTCTAGAACTGCAGGAAAGGGCTGCCAGACGTCCGAGCGGACGGGGCAGTGGATGCCGGCCCACAGGGCAGAGGGGCGCGCATGGCCGGGAGCAACGATTGTGTGGTTGACGTGCACGACGACATCATCTACCTCCCAGCTAGGGCGGAGCTTGACCCTCCAATCCCCCGTTCAGAGGCCACCAGCAGCAGCGTGACGGCCCGTGACGCAGGCGGCGGACATCACGCCGCCGGCCGTCCGACCGACCGACCGACCGACCGACCGACAAGACTGGCCAGCCGGTCCGTTCCCTGCATCATGGCTGCATCGCCACAGTTCGAGCATGCCGTCACCGACGTCCTGCTGTTTGCTCCGAACCTATCGGCGAGCCACGCAAGCGAGCGCCCGCTGGGCGATTCGACAGCGCTTCGCCGAAGAGTCGGCTCGGCTCCCGTTGGCTGCGGATCGGCTGGCCGGCGCGATGGTTCCGATGGGCTTACCGTTCAACACGGAGTCACGTCCACGGTCGATGGCGATGACTCCATCGGCACACAGGCGGGCTTTCAACCACGGGCACGCGGGCGGGAAGATGGCGGGGAGCCGTTGGCGATGGGACGCTAGTTGAAATGTGCGGTTCGGCCTGGCCACTGCAGTACACCCCGTTCACGGGTGACGCAATAGCTGGCGAACCGTTCGCTCGTCCGATCGAGGGCAAGGGACAACGACCTCCCGGAGACCCATGTCCTTTTCGGCGTGGGCGAGAAGAATATGACAGGGCCCGCCGAGGCAGATAGCGTCGCGGTCGTCACCCCCTGTGGTGCCCAGGCACTGATCAAGTGGTTTGCGCGGCCAGCAGTCCGGCGGCGGTGCGGGCGGCCGCAGCCGCGACTCCGGAGATGCCCGAAGTGATGAACGAGCCGCCGCCAGGTTGCCGACCACGTACGGGCGGGGGCAGCGGGGATCAGCCCGCCCGACAGGTGAAGGGCGGCCAGCCCTTCGGCGAGCAGGGACGTGGCCAACGGCTCAGCCGTACGGTGCATCGCATGGGGCGGCGGGTTCACGGCGTTGACCACGGCGCCGGCGTCCAGGCAACCATCGTCGCCCCAGACCCGGTACCTTCCCTCCACCGCCTCGATCTTGCGTACGCCCGCCACCAGGGCGAGCTGCCGCGACTACAACAGCCGCAGCAGCGCCGAGGCGTACACCGACACCATGGGCGAGGCCAGGCGGAAGTGGCGTCGCAGCCGTTCGCGGTCGGGCTCGACAGCAGCCGCCAGGCGTACGGGCCGACGGTGTGGGCGCTCTCCTGCAACACCCGCCGCCCGGTCCGCGGATCGCCGACGGCCGCCAGCTGCCGCCGCCACCGTCGTACAGGCTTCTCCGCCCGCGCCGCCAGCATTCGGCCGTGAAGTCCGTCAAGTCCTCGCCCGTCTCGGCCAGTTCGGCTCGGAGCCGCCCGGTGAGGTCGTCGAGGGTGAGGCCGCCACGCTCGCGGCACAGCGCCTCCACCCGCTCGACGGTCACATGCCGGGGCCGGTGAGCGAGGAGACTCTGCCAGGCGTGGAGCAGCATGCCGCCGCGCGACACCAGCGTGATCCGGCCCGCGTGACCGCGCGCGACGAGCGACACCACTACGTCCACGGCGGTCAGCCGCTGCGATCACCGCGACGTCGGCGGCGGCCGGGGCGCGACCGACCGTGTGGCCCAGCGGATACGGATCCTCCCACGAACCCGGGCGAGCCACCCAGACCGTAGTGGTTCTGCGGCGTCCCCCCACGCACGCACAGCACCACCCGGTCGGCCCGATGGTCGCGCCCGTCCTCGGTACGCACCGTGAACTCGGGGTCGCCGCCGGAGCGGGCCACCGCGACGAACCGGGCAGCCACGTCCCGTGTCCCAGCCCGCGTTCACGCAGCGCGGCCAGCGCGGCTTCGGCCGTGTCGGCCAGGTACTCGCCGTACGGCGCGTGCGGCACCAGCGGCTGCCCCAGCAGGTCGTCCCGGTGGGTGGCGGCGCGCTCCGGCCCCAGCCGGGAGGCGTAGTGCCCACAGTCCGGATGGTGGAGCGACTTGATCGCCGGCGGGGCGTTGACCAGCACGCTGTCGAGATCCGGCCCGTACGGGCGCCCACGCCACAGGTGCGCGGAGAGCTCGACCACGGTCACCTGCCCCGGCCCCATCTATGAGCCAGCGCGTCCAGCGGCCGACCGCGGCGGCGCTTTTCCGAGGATGGCGATACGCATGACTTTCCTCCAAGTTCGTCCGAAAGGTCGTTTGAGCCCCGTGGATTGCCTGACGCCGCTCCATCCCCTCCTGGAGGAAGATCGGCGGGAGGCGACCCCTCAAATGGTGGGATTGGCAAAAGACGTCGGAAACGGGCAAGCTGACTCGGGTCCTCCCGCCCGTTGCAGCGCTCGAGCCGCGGGCGGCCTCCCGAGGCCACGATCGCGGCAGTGCCACGTCCGCATCCGAACCCTCGGCCGGCGCTGACTGACCTGCCGCGCCTCAGGCCTGGGCGGCCCCCGGCCGACGGCCAGTCCCGACAACGCTCGTCATCGAGCCCCCGCCGCCGACCTGGCGGTCATCGTCGCACAGGCGTACGGGCTGACACCCGGGAGTTCCAGGTCGCTCATCTGGTGACGCGGGGCCTGCCCACCGCCGAGATCGCTACGGACCTGTTCATCTCTCCCAACACCGTTCGCGGCCACCTCAAGGCCGCATTCGGCAAGGCGGAGACCTTCAGCCGTGATGAACTCGTCGCACGCCTGTTCGCCGAGCCCCACGAGCCGTGAACACCCCGCTCGGCGGGTTTGGACCCTTGCTGCCCCGCCGAATGCGGCGGGGCGCAGAAGGGGCGTGAGGCCGATCTTGTTGGTACGGGGAGGGCGCAAATGGTGGTTCCGCTGCGCACAGAGCCGCCCCAGGCGTCCACAATGATGCCGAGAGCCGAGCGTGGGGGCATTGCCCTTGGCAACGTCCGTGTTCCTCGAAGAAGCCCTGTTGCGTAAGCGGTCGAAGCTGTCCTGGAGTGCGGTCAAGCAACCGGTGCCGCAGCTCCCTCAGTGAGCCTGCCATCGGTCATGGTCAGAACGCTGTCCGCCATGGCCAGGGTAGCCAGGTCGTGCGTGACCATCACCGTGGCCAGGTTGTTGTTCCTGGTGAGGTCGGCCAGCAAGGACACGACTTGGTTGCCCCGGTGGTGATCGAGTGCGCTGGTGGGCTCGTCGACCAGCAGGATTTCGGGTGCATTCATCAGTGCGCGGGCAATGTTGACCCGCTGGCGTTCGCCTCCGGACAGTTGGTGCGGGCGCTTGTGCTCCTTGCCGGCGAGATCTACGGCGTGCAGCAATTCCCTTGCCCGCTTGGTCGCGCCACGGGGGGACTGCCCCGCCAGGTGAGCCATCGTCAAGAGCTGGTCGAGCGCGCTGAGCGATGGCAGCAGGTTCGGCTGCTGGAACACGATGCCGATATGGTCGCGACGGACCTTGGTGCGCTTGCCCTGGCCGGCCCGAGAGACGTCCTGTCCGACGATGCTGACGGTGCCCGAATCGGGCGTGATGAGGGTGGCAGCGACGGCGAGCAGGCTCGACTTGCCCGAGCCCGATGGGCCGACGACGATGGTGAACTCTGCCGGTTTAACGGACAAACTGACCCGGTCGAGCGCGGTCAGGACGCGCCCACCGTCGGGGTAGGTGAGGACGACGTCGGTGAGCTTGAGTGTCATCGGGAGGCTCCGAGCGCGATCAGAGGGTCGACAGAGGTGATCTTGCGGATGGCCAGCGCGGCACCGGCGGCGCCGAGCAGGATCATCACCGCAACCGGCACCACAGTCGTGGTCACCGAGAGCACGAACGGGACGGTGCCTTCGGCGAGCGCGCCGAGCGCCGCGCCGACCGCCCCACCGGCACCGGCGCCGAGCAGCAGCACGATGACGGCCTGGGCAAGCGCGTCACGCAGCAGGTAGCCCGCGCTCGCGCCCAGCGCCTTGAGCACAGCGACGTCGCCACGCCGCTGAATCGTCCAGACGGTGAAGAACGCGCCGATGACCAGGGCGGAGATCGCGAACAGGAAACCGCGCATGAGCTGCAGCGAACCGTTCTCGGATGAGAAGGAGCCAATTGCGGCAGGAGCGTCGGGCAACGGGACGGTCGTGGTACCGAGCTTGGTGTCGGCCACCGACAGTTCTGTGGCCTCGCTGGTGCGCAGAGTCAGGACGGTGGCCACCGTGTCAGCGCCGGCCTGCCGGCCCATCCACTCCCAATCGTCAATGCCGATCCAGGCAACCGGGGTGTGACTGTAGGAGGCATCGCCCCCGATTCCAGCGACGATGAAGTCCTTGCCGGAAATTCGTACAGTGTTTCCGGCTTTCAGCCCGCTGTCTGTTGCCAGCGCGGCGGATAGGACGACCTTCCCAGTGCTGACCGGTCGCCCCTGCGCGAGTTCGCCTCCCGGCTGGACGCCAAAGAGGGCCGCTCCCGTGCTCTGATCGTTACCAAAGGTAAGCCTCGACATGGAGACGCCCAGTCTTTCTGCGGTGACTCCGCTTACCTTCTGCCAGTTCTTCCAGGTTCGATCGGTGATGCGGCTGTCGGCGAAGGCAGGCTTGTCGCCGCTGGCGAAAACGATGTGGTCGGCGGGCAGGTTCTCCACCGCCGAGATATTCTCCTGCGCCAGGCCGGCGGTCAGACCGGACAACATCGTTACCAGCAGAGTGATGAGGAAGACGACGGCGCCCATCAGTGCGAACCGCCCCTTGGCGAAGCGTAGATCTCTCAGCGCCACAAACACGGCGCGTCCCCCGTTGCAAGCGAAGCCAACATGACTGCTTCAGCTTCCGCCCTCTCGACGTCTGCGTACATCGTGCACTCGGTCGGGCCGCAATCGTTCTTTTGCACGATGTGGCGGGGAGCGCTGTTGCATACGCTGAGCGAGACATGGCTGACTACCCGTTCCCACCCGCTCTCCGGCTGCTTCGGTGGGCCATCCACGGCACCTTCGCGACTCTCCTGATGATCGCGGTTGCTGGAGTCGCCCGGCAGGGACAGTCCTTGCCTGCGCTGGGTGGAGCATTGCTCGGAGCCCTGTACGCGACAGGCCTGGTGATCGAGGGGCGATTGCCGCACTTCGGCGGGCCGGTTCACCTGCGGTTAGGGCGACTGTGGCTGGTGCTGATCACGGCCGGGTGGGCGGCTCTCGCATTGACCGCCCAGCAGTTCGTCTGGCTGGCCTTCCCGCTCTTTTTCGCCTACCTCCACCTGCTGTCCCTGGCCGTCGCGTTGCCCGGAGTAGCGGTGCTGACCGTGGCGGCGATCCTGGCTGCGGCCTGGCACGAGGACCGGTTGACCGCCGCACAGGTCATCGGGCCCACGATCGGTGCCGTCGTGGCGACCCTCATGGCGATGGTCTACAAGGCGCTTCACGCCGAGAGCGAGGAGCGCCGCCTGCTGATCGACGACTTGATCCGTACCCGTGGCAAGCTCGTCGAAGCGGAAAGCGACGCCGCCAGGCTGGCAGAGCGCGAACGCCTCGCCCGGGAGATTCACGACACCCTGGCGCAGGGCATGTCCAGCATCATCCTGCTGTTGCGCGCCGCCCGCCGCGACCTCGCCGAACAACCAGCGGAGGCGGAGCGCCGCATTGTCGAGGCGACCGACGCGGCGAAGGAGAATCTGGAGGAGGCAAGGAACTTCGTGCGAGCTCTGGCCCCGCCGGCGCTGCAGCAATCATCGCTGATTGCGGCATTGCGCAGGATCGGCGACTCGGCCCTGGCCGGGACCTCCATCCAGGCGCGTTTCGCAATCTCTGGCATCCCGTTCCCGCTGCCCGCCGACTACGACGCGACGCTGCTTCGTGTCGCGCAGGGCGCCCTGGGCAACGTTGGCCGGCATTCCGGCGCCGCACATGCCGGCGTGACCCTCACCTATATGGGCGACGCCGTCATGCTGGACGTCTACGACGACGGCCGCGGATTCGACCCGCGTAGACCCCTCGGACAGGCGCCGGGAACTGGATACGGCCTGCGGGCTATGCGCGAACGAGTAGCTACTCTCGGGGGCGCGCTCGCAGTGGAATCGTCTCCTGGAGAAGGAACGGCCATCGTGGCCACGCTGCCACTACCGCGAGGGGAGGCGGTGTGATCCGGCTCATCCTGGTCGACGATCACCCTGTGGTCCGTTCCGGCCTTCGCGCCATGCTGGCCGGACAGCCCGACTTCGAACTGGTCGGCGAGGCCGCCACTGCCGAGGAGGGTGTGAACCTGGCAAAGACGCTCGGACCGGACGTCGTGCTGATGGATCTTCAGCTGGGTCCGGGTATGCACGGCAGCGAGGCGACCCGGCGGATTGTCGAGCTGAACGGTCCCCGGGTCCTGGTCCTGACCACCTTCGACACCGACGCGGACATCGTGGCTGCCGTGGAAGCGGGCGCGATCGGCTACTTGCTCAAGGACGCGCCCTCGGACGATTTGCACGCCGCCATCCGCTCGGCCGCCGCGGGAGCCAGCGCCCTGGCTCCCAGCGTGGCTTCACGTCTGCTGGGTCGCGTCCGCGCTCCCGATACCGTGCTCAGCCCCCGTGAGCTGGAGGTCCTGAGCCATGTGGCAGCCGGCTTGTCCAACCGGCAGATCAGCAAGGCGATGTTCCTCAGCGAGACCACGGTCAAGACCCACCTGGCGCACATCTACGCCAAGCTCGGCGTGGATTCCCGCACCTCAGCCGTGGCTGTGGCCTCGAAGAAGGGTCTCATCCGTCCGCCGTGACCCGCTGGCAACGCGACGTTTCTGGCTTGCGGGCCACCGGCAGAGCTGGGCCTGAAGGCCCCCCGGCCGGGTCGGTGTCTGCTTCACGTCCACCGCGACAGCCGCAACCCTCAACGCTTGGCCGTGCTGGGCTCGGCGTGTGCCTGGTGACGGGATCAGCACCGGCCGACAGGCGCGTCAGATACGGTGCCGCACCTGAACCGCGACTCGCCTCCGGACGCTAGCCCCGCGTTCGGCGCCTCACGACCTCGCTACGGCCTCCACTGACGAAGCTGACCTCTGCCCGCGGCAGGTTTCGATCTTGGGCGCAGTATTGGCTGGCGTGCTCAGAAACTACAAACTGATCTAAGAAGGGGTGTGCCCGCAATTCGATGGCTTACGGGCGAGTAGGCCGGATCGCCGCTACGGTGAGCGTGGTGCGGAGCTGAGACCCGCCTGCCCGCCCAGCGCGGTGCAGGCCGCCGCCCGCGCCGCAGTCAGCGGGCCAGAGGGATGATCCTGCGGAACCTGCCGTCGGCCGACTGCCCGGCGGCTTGTCTGCGCGTTCCAGTCCGACGCGCTCGGCCAGCAGGGCCGAGTTTGTGATGCCCAGGTCGATCATGTCGCCAGGTACGGCGCGCTCATAGCGACGGGCGCGGATCGCGGCGCCGGTGAGGGAGCCGCAGTCGGCCAGAATGGGCACGCCGTGGCGGCGTAGGACGCGGGTGATGGTCCTGGCCGACACTCCCATGGCCGGGGCGATGCAGGCGGGCCGAGTCCCGCAGGTGGGCGCGGGCGGTCAGCACCTTGGTGGCGTCGGGGGTGCGGTGCCGGCAGGAGCGGGGCCGCTGCGCCGTTCGCGCAGGCCGTTCCAGCCCTCTGCGCGGAACCGGCGCATCCACCGATGCCCGCACCGGCGGCAGGCCCCGAGCTCAGCCCACACGCGCGACCGGGCGACCGCCGTACACGACACGGCGAATCAGCAGGTATCCGCCATGAAACGTCAGCCAGGCGTCAGCGTGACCCATCAAGATCTCCGAGTGGTGGTGAAGTCGGCAACTCCACTACGCCCGGAGAGTTCCAGTTGATCAATGGCCCGAGACCGCTGTCACCAAGATCTTGGCCACGTACACCTAAGGGGGGCCAGTGTAGAAACCGCCTCCTTGGAGTACGTGGTGTCGCTGGTGAAGGTCGCAACAGACCTACCCTGCCCGGGTCGAGCCGCGCGAGTTCCGGTGCCTGCACCTGTCCAAGGGTGGACGCAAAGTGGATCGCTTCGGCCGACTCCGTCCGAGGCCCTGTTGGACACGACTCCCGCCCGGCTTGGCTGGTGCCACACAGCGGTGACGTAGACACCCACCGCAAGCGCGATAAGGAGAAGTCCCATGCACGCTCAGCTCAAGGCTGCCCTGCTGACCGCAGTCACCGTCCTGGCCCTTGGCCCGGCAGCCGTCACGCTTCCCGCCGCCGCCAGTGTCGGCACGCCGACCGCTGCACAGCCGACCAGCATGCGACCCACCGCACTCACGGACGACACGTGCGGCCATTACACCAAGGGCTCAACGGAGTACTACCGCAACTGCAAGGACATCAGCGAGAGGATCTGGGTCACCTACAGGAGGTCTTCCGACAACCAGCATTTCTGCGTCCCGGCGAACAAGCAGGTCGAACTCGGCTACTACCTGAATGTCTACGGCGTCTATCACGACAGCTGGGGCTGCTGAGGCTCAGGTCGCCCGGGCTGAGCCAGGTCTGACGCTCGGTTCAGCCCGGAGCGGCCATCGCATCGTCGCGTCGGGGTCTGTACGGTCAGTGGTGTAACTCCTGATCAAGGAGAACGCACCTGATGAGTACTGTGATCCAGGCATCGACGGAGATCGACCTGGAGGACGTCGGCGTGGTGCGTGAGCCGAAGGACAGCACTGCCAAGGAGTCGGACCGGGAGCTGGTGGCTCGGCTGGTCGATCAGGCCCGCACTGAGGGGGGTGGAGCTGGTCGGTGAGAACGGGCTGCTGGGCCGGCTGACCAAGCTGGTACTGGAGTCCGCGCTTGAAGGTGAGATCACCGACCATCTCGGCTACGACAAGCACCAGCGCTCCGGCGATACGGCCAACAGCCGCAACGGCGCCCGCTCCAAAACGGTGATCACCGACGTCGGGCCTGTCGAGATCACCGTCCCGCGCGATCGGGACAGCAGTTCTGAGCCGAAGATCGTGCGCAAGCGGCAGCGACGACTGTCCGGCGTCGATGAGATGGTCATCTCGCTGGCCGCCAAGGGCCTGACCACCGGCGAGATCTCCGCCCACGTGGCCGAGGTCTACGGCGCCGACGTCTCCAAGCAGACCATCTCCACCATCACCGACAAGGTGCTTGACGGCATGGCCGAGTGGCAGAACCGGCCGCTCGACCCGGTCTACCCGGTGATCTTCATCGACGCTGTCCACGTGAAGCTGCGCGACGGTCAGGTCGCCAACCGGCCCATCTACGTGGCGCTGGCCGTCACCGTCGATGGCGAGCGCGACATCCTCGGCCTGTGGGCCGGCGACGGCGGCGAAGGGGCCAAGTTCTGGCTACATGTGCTCACCGAGATCAAAAACCGCGGCGTTGCGGACGCGCTGATGGTGGTCTGCGACGGCCTCAAGGGACTGCCGCAGGCCATCGAGACCGTCTGGCCCCAGGCCATCGTGCAAACATGCGTCGTGCATCTGCTGCGCGCTTCGTTCCGGTATGCCGCCCGCCAGCACTGGGATGCCATCGCCAAGGCCCTCAAACCCGTCTACACCGCCCCGACCGAGGCCGCCGCACTCGAGCGCTTCTACGAGTTCGCTGAGGTCTGGGGCGGCAAGTACCCGGCGATCGTGAAGCTGTGGGAGGACGCCTGGGCCGAGTTCGTGCCCTTCCTCAACTTCGACACCGAGATCCGTCGGGTGATCTGCTCGACCAACGCGACCGAGTCGGTCAACGCCCGCATCCGGCGAGCGGTCAAGGCCCGCGGCCACTTTTCGAACGAGCAGGCCGCGCTCAAGTGCGTCTACATGGCGATCACGAGTCTGGACCCGACCGGCAAGGGCCGCAAACGCTGGATCACCCGCTGGAAGGCGGCCCTGAACGCCTTCGCCATCACCTTCGACGGCCGCCTGAACCCGACCACCCGCTAATCAAACAGAATCGAGATACACCACTGACTGGACACACCCGTCCGCGTCGTCACCCGCAACCCCGCGTCGGGCGATTCCGGACCAGGTCGAAATCACGACCGGCGACCTGACCCAGCCGGAGGACCCTTGGCCAGCACGTTGCGGGCGCCACGACGGAGACGCCTTGAGCTGAGCGAGAGCTAGAGACCTGCCCGGCGGCGTGAATCAGGCCAACGTGGTGTTCGTAGCGGTGGTGTAGGCGTCGACAGTCGGCCTCCTATCGGCCTCAAGGGTCATGACGTCGTTGATGTGGCTTCGGTCAGCGGCTTGTGGGGGTAGGCGCGCAGCACGAGGGACGTGGTGACAGGGCCGTATCGGGCAAGTGCATCGACGACTTTTTCGAGTCGTCCTGCCTGCGGACAGTAGACCTGGAAGATGAGGCAGTCCTCCCCCGTAACCCTGAGGCTGGAGACGATCTCGGGGGTCTGCGAGGCGAAGTCCAGGGCGCGTGCGAGCCGGGCGTGTGTGGTGCGGAGCCGGATGACCGCGTGGATGTTCAACCCGAGGGCTACCGGGTCGACCACGGCCCGGTAGCCGGTGATGACACCACTTTTCTCCAATCGTTGGATGCGCGCGCTGGCCGCGGGCTGCGAGAGCCCGACCCGGCGCCCCACCTCCGCGCCGCTCAGTCGGCCGTCAGCCTGGAGCAGGGCGAGGATGTCCTGGTCTATGCGGTCGAGTGATTCCATCGTTGTCAGCACCATTCTCCTTGAGATCGCTCGTGAGACCGTCGCTGTCCTGATGGATTCAACAGAATCTGCACCAGGCGCTCCCAGGATGGCAGGGAGCGACGAGTGGAATGGTGGTAGGCAGTGGTCGCATACGTCGTCATCCCGGGTATCGAGGGTTCGGACCGACAGCACTGGCAGACCTTGTGGGAGCGGCAGTGGGGCACCTCGGCGGTGCGGATCTCCCCGGCCTCGTGGTCGGCTCCCAATCTGGACGACTGGGTCAAGGCTGTCCAAGAGGCTTATGACTATGCTCGCCGGCAAGACAGCCGCGTGGTGCTGGTCGCCCATAGCCTGGGTTGCTGGGCGGCGTCCACCTGGCTGAACAGCAATCCCTCAAGTCCGATCGGCGGCGCATTCCTGGTCGCGCCCCCCGACCCGCACGGGCCGGCCTTTCCTCGCCGGGCAGCCGCCACGTTCATGGAGGTGTCGGCACGGCCGTTGCCGTGCCCGGCCCTGGTGGTGGGCAGCGCCGACGACCCGTACTGCACCCCCCAGGCGGGCGCCGGCTTCGCGAGGCGGTGGGATGCGCGGTGGCATCTGGCGGGCGCGCGCGGACACCTCAACTCCGCCAGCGGCCTGGGCTCGTGGCGGGATGGCCGTGAACTCCTGGACTCGCTGACCCTGCAATGAGTGACCACCACAAGGGATGCATCAGCATCTGGAGCGCCCTCGCGTTACGCCGCGCTCTCTCGCGGGAGAAAGGTGGCAGGCTCTGGCCGTGCCCCGCAGCCTCGATGCCAGGCATGGTGGTCCTGGACCAGAGCGATATAGGGCTCGATTGGCCTGGTGGTGAAGGCCGCAGCCTGCCCTCGGCCTCCATGCGAACACCCCGCAGCACGCCGCCAGACGGCGTGTACGGCTCTCGCTCGATGCCAGGCATCATCCGTACGCGCTGGGTGAAGATGCGTGGGGCGGGCGGGGAACCGGTGCCGGGGGCGCGGATCGGTCACGAGCGCTCCCGATGTTGTGGTTGAGGAGGGTAAGGAAGACCGTAGTCCATCACATCTCCTTCTCGCGGCCTGCCGCATAGGCCGTGAGCGGCCTTGACGGAACGCGCCGTCCACGGCACGGAACTGGCCCTATCGTGGACGGTGAGGCCGGATGGTGCAGGCGTCCCGCTCTGGGCCGGGTGCGCCCGCGCCAGAACGCGCGACCGGCCGTGAGCTCATCAGGCCCGGCCTCCCATCCACTTCTCGCCTCGTCACCCGTCCACGCTGCTCAGCACGGCGGGGAACTGGCTGCTTAAACTGGAGGCACCGTCGGACCTCGTTCGGGATCGCCCAGCGGTGGCTCTCCTCCTGAGTGTCACGGATGCTCGCCCACAACAGCTCAAGGTCGTAGCAGTTCTTCACGTGGTGGACGCCGCGCTCCGCGCCGCCATCGCGCGACCCCGCTGACGCTGACAGCCATTCGCTGCCGGGGAAATTGTGGGCCGCCGTTCTGATATGAACCGCTTCCGTTCGTAGATTCGCACGGAGGTGCCGAAGCGCGTTTCTGCGAAGTCGTGGCCCAGCGAAGCAGCAGGCTCCCGGACGTCCTGGATCTGCCCGGCGCCGGAAAGGTGACCGGCGATCTGAGCGCACTTCCTACCGCCGGACAGCGTGTGCCACCCGTGTCGCAAGCTTGAGGAGAGCGGAGTCACGCTGGCCGAAGGCACCGGCAAGCCCGGCGGCCTGATAGACGTCCGCGGATCACGGCATGGCCAAGGATTTTCAATGATGAGGATGATGTATGTAGGGCTTCACTTGTGTCCCTCGCTCTGCACCTAACCTGACAGGGGGCAGACGGGCCCCGTGCGGGAGGTTGCCGTGCGAATCCCAACTGTGAGGCGGATGCCATGACAATGCCCATCATCGTTGGTATGGACGGATCAGCACCCTCGTTGCGGGCCGCGATATGGGCTGCACGAGAGTCAGCGATCCGGGGCACCTCACTGCGGATGCTCCACGTGGTGTCCGAGTGGAGCTACGACGTGCCTCTGGTGCCTCAGCCGCGAACCTGGGGCGCGGAGGCCGAGGTGGCGGCCAGGGAGATGCTCAGCCACGCAACCGATCATGTCAGGGCGAACAAGCCGGATCTCCGAGTAACTGCCGATATCATCTTCGGCCGAACGGCCGATATGCTGGTCGGCGCGGCTGAGGAGGCGCAGCTTCTGGTTGTGGGAAGCCGTGGCCGTGGCGGGTTCGCCGAACTGCTGCTGGGCTCGGTGAGCCGTGAGGTGGCGGCCAGAGCGCCATGTCCTGTCGCTGTCGTTCGTGAGCAGCACACCGGCGATCGCGGTGAGATCGTCGTCGGGATCAGCGGAAAGCCTGGGCAGGAATCTCTTCTAGATTTCGCCTTTCGTGAGGCGGTGCTGCGCAATGCCACCTTGCGAATGGTTCACACCTGGGTTCACCCCGTTACGAGATGGCTGGGGGACCTGCAGCCCATTGTCTATGACGTGGACGAGATGAATCAGGAAGAGGCCCTCCGCCTCAATGAGGCCGTGGCAGGTTGGCGCGAGCAGTTTCCGGATGTCGTTGTCGTCCCACACGTCGTGCACGGACATGCAGCCCAGGTGCTGATCGAGACTTCGGCCGATGCCGACATCCTTCTCATCGGAGGGCGCAGTGGAGCTTCAGCCCTTTTCGGTCAGGGCGGTACGGCCCATGCGGTGCTCCATCATTCACGCGTGCCAGTCGTCGTTGTCCGACCTTGATCGCCACCGCCACCAGCGGCGGGCGCCTTAATGGAACCGGCCTTGCCTGGCCGGCTACGAACAGGCCGGGCAGTAGCCGCGGCCACGAGTCTTTGGGAACCGGGTCACACCACAGCGAGGACAGCACCGCACATGGCGTCCTTAACGGCAAGGACTGTCGCCCCCGCAACTGCCCAGCAAGCAACGTCGGCGAACTCAGCCCAGGCGACAGCATTCCTGCCGAGTGGTGCACGGTGACCAGTTCTACCGCCGATCGTGCACAGGACAGCGGGCACGTCCATCCGATGACGAACATGTCGGGCGAAGGTGCGCGGCACGAAGTGGGCAAGGTGATCGTTCCGCGCCCATAACGCCAGCCCATGAGCCGTCGGACGCCGCCAGCCGGCCCGTCAGCGTCCGCCTCTCGTCCTTGGATAACACCACGGCGTGCAACTCGCTGTCTGCCATGCGTCAGCACACCTCAAGCCGCCAGCTACCGTCACCACCGCACAGTCAATCTGACGCGAAAACGCGCCGCATATGGTGTCCCGAATCCTAGCGGCCAACTCACGGGGAGATCGGTCAGGCCAGCGATCGGCGGTTCCCCGGCCCGCGGGAGCAGGGCGGGGAGCGCTGCACTGAGCGTCGCCCACGCCTTGGGTGGGCCCCGGACAGCGCAAGTTCCTCCAGTGCAGGCGTCACCCAGTCGAGCGAGAGGTCGGCAGCATTTGTGACGGCGAAGCGTGCTTGTGGCGCGGTTCGTGGCGGACAGCGAGTGACACGAACATGGGCACGAAGCAGAAGCTCGACATCGTCCAGAACCTCTCTCGTGCCAGTGTCCTCGCGAGGCTGGCGAAGGGGCAAAACGACGGCCCCGCCCTGCGACGTGCCGAACATCGGCATGGCGAACGTGTTCGTCGTGCAGCGGGCGACCCTGTATCTGCTGCCGCTGTGCCACTTCCTTAGCCCCCAGCCACTCGACGCCGGTGACCTGCTGACGCCGCCGCCCGCCCCAACCGGATCCTGCACTCCTCACCCGATGCCCGCCACATATGACAAGGCGCCCGGCGGTGTGGACCGCCGGGCGCCTGAAAGCTGGTCAAGGAGCGGGCACGGGGAACGACGCGGCCAGGCGCTCCCCCCATCGCCTGGCTCGATCTAGCTCGCCCTCCACCAGAGGACCCTGCGTACCGGTGACGTAGAAGCTCTGCACCGGAGCGACGGACCTGATGCCGAGACGCCGCAGCCGCCGGGCCACCGCCTGCGCGGCCGAGCCCGGAAGGCGAGGCTTGGCGACGCGGGTGTCGAAAGCAGCCGAGCCGAGGGCGGCCGAGGACGTGCTCAGCGCGGCCAGCCATTCCCGCACGCCCCTCCCCGGGGAGACCAGTGGCCCGGCCGCCTGCTCGGCTGCCGACCGGCGGGTGGAGGCGCGGCTCATGGAAAAGGCGTGCGTCGGCCCGCCCACCACGAGCAGCGCGATTTCCGGTCCCACGTGGGAGGGCGCGGTGCCGACCTCCGTCACCTCGGCCCGCATCCGGGTGGCCAGTCCCTCCGCCACCGCCTCAGCGATCTTCCGGGTGTTGCCGAACATGGACTCGTAGACCACGAGTGCGTCCATGTCACGCCTCCCTCCAGCTCCGTGTCGGCGGAACCGGTACGTCTCGCGACGGCAGGACCGGTTCGAGATGGAACATGCCGGTCAGTACATCGCCCGGCTCGTCCGTGGTTTCGGTGCGGCCGGCGACCGCGGACACCACGTCGCGGGCGGTGATCAAACCGATCAGGCCGTCGCCGGTCAGGACGGGCACGGCATCGACGTCGGCGTCGAGCATGACGGCCGCGACCCGTACCAGCGGCGCGTCCGGGCCTACCCACGGCCTGCGCCCCTTGTCCAGCAATTCGCGCACCGAACGGGTGGACTGCTCCTGCGGTCCGCCGGACCAGGACGCGGCCAACTTCTCGCGGGTCAGGATGCCCAGGACCTGCCGCCCGTCGACGACCGGCAGGTGATGCACGCCGGCCCGGCGCATCAGTTCCCAGGCCATCAGCGGCGACTCCGCCGGTTTGACGGCCACCAGGATGCGGCTCATCACCTGCCCCGCCGTCATCGACTCGACGCTCATGACTCCTCCCCCGCGCGGTGCCGGACCACGGCGACCGGGCAGGTCACGTGGTGCAGCACGCCGTGGCTGACCGAGCCGAGCACCGCCGAGGCGAAGCCGCCCCGCCCGCGCGATCCCACCACCAGCAGGTCGGCCGACTCCGCCGCGTGGATCAGAGCGGCGACCGGGTGAGAGTGTGACTGTTCGTCGGTGATGACCACGTCGGGATTGCCGAGCCGCCACGGGGTGACACGTTCGCGCGCCGCCCGTCTCTCCTCCTTCATCGCCTGCTCGATCAGGCTGTTGTAGGAGACGGCGTACGGGGAGAAGAAGGTCGGCGCCTGCCAGGACGTGACCACGTGCAGCTGCGCCCGGCGGGCCCGCGCTTGCCCGAGGGCGTACTCCATGGCGGCGCGCGAGTGCTCCGAGCCGTCGTAGCCGACCACGACCCTGCCGTGCTCGACCACGCGCGGGGCGCGGACGACGACGACCGGACCGGCGGCGTGCCCCGCCACGGCGATACTCACCGAGCCGACCAGCAGCCGGGTGAACCCGCCAAGGCCGCGGCTGCCCAGCACCAGGCTGTCGGCCGACGCGGACTCGGCGATCAACTGATCGACCGCATGTCCGGGCAGCAGTTCGGTGGTCACCTTGACGCCGCTGCCCAGAGCGCGCGCCCGATCGGCGGCGGCCTCCAGCGTGCCTGTGCAGTACTCGGCGCCCTCGGCGTAGGGCCATTGCTCGCACACGTGCACGATCCGTAGGTCCAGCCGGCGCCGCTGAGCGTCGGCGGCGGCCCATTCCACCGCCGCGGTCGCCGGTGCGGACCCGTCCACACCGACCACGATCTGACCGGTCATCGCACAGCTCCTTCATGCTGGGGGATCTCTTGCCGCCAGCCTCGCCGCGGCGGCGACGCGGCACCGGAGGAGGAAGTCCCGGAAGCCGCCGCCATTGGTCCCGATCAGGAAGACGGCACACATCACCTGGCCGTCCGGCTCCCCGGGCAAGGACCAAAGGCTCTGCCTCCGCGGTGGCTCCTGGAGCTGTCATGAGAGTGGAACCCCAGCACAGGAGGTCGTCATGCGCATGACAGTCAGCGACGTCATGACCACGCCAACGCCGTCGGTCGGCGTCGACACGCCGTTCAAGGAGGTGGCTGAGATCCTCGTCGAACACGGGGTGGGTGCCGTCCCTGTGATCGACGGCGAGCACCGGGTGATCGGTGTCGTCTCCGAGACGGATCTGCTGCCGAAGGAGGAGTACAAGGAGCAGTTCCGGCGCGAGGGTTACCGGCCCTCGCTACGTGCACGCCTGCGCCGGTATCTGTCGCCCGGCCGTGGCCGGGGCAGGGCGAAGGCCTGCGCGGACACCGCGGCGGGGATCATGACGGCTCCTGCTGTCACCGTGCGCGGGCAGGTCGCGGCCGTCTACGCGATGAGGCTGCTGGACGAACACGGCGTGCGGAGCCTGCCGGTCGTCGACGAGCAAGGGCGCCTGGCCGGGGCGGTCAGCCGGCATGACCTGGTCAAGGTGCTCATCCGCCGGGATGAGGAGATCGCTCGCGAGATCCGGCGGGACATCCTCGATCACGCCGCCACGTTGGACACCTCCGGAGTGCGGATCAGTGTGACACGAGGTGTCGTGATCCTGAGCGGGCGGGCCAGGACGCGGACCGACACCGTGCTGCTCGCCACCTCGAGCAGGCGGGTCAACGGGGTCGTGGACGTCCTGAACGAGCTGCTGTGGGACGAGGACGACACCTGACCTCCCCGCGGCGGGACCTTTGACCCTGGCCGCCGACCATGTGCTGGACAAGCGTGGAGACGAGACCACGAGCGAGAACACCGAGGAGGCGCCATGAAAGCGCTGATCTACCAGGGGCCTGGACAACGTGTCTGGAAGGAGGCTCCCGACCCGCAACTCGTCGAGCCGACCGATGCGGTCGTGAGGGTGGACGCGGTCACCATCTGCGGCACCGACCTGCACATCCTCAAGGGCGATGTGCCCGCGGTGCGGCCGGGCACCGTCCTCGGGCACGAGGCGGTCGGCACGGTCGTGGCGACCGGCGCGGCCGTCGGCACGGTCAAGCAGGGTGACCGCGTGCTGGTGTCGTGCATCTCGGCGTGCGGGCGCTGCCGTTACTGCCGCACCGGCATGTACGGTCAGTGCCTGGGTGGCGGCGGCTGGATCCTGGGCCACCGCGTCGACGGGACCCAGGCCGAGTATGTCCGGGTGCCGTTCGCCGACACCTCCACCCATCTGCTGCCCGACGGCGTCACGGACGAGGCGGCGCTGATGCTCGCCGACATCCTGCCCACCGCCTACGAGGTGGGCGTGCTCAACGGCCACGTCCAACCGGGCAGCACGGTCGTCGTCGTCGGCGCCGGCCCGATCGGCCTGGCGGCGATCACCACCGCGCAGTTGTTCACGCCCGGTCACATCGTCGCCGTCGACCCCGCCCCCGCGCGGCTGGAGGCGGCCAAGCAACTGGGCGCCGACCTGCTCGTCGGGACCGGTGACGACGCGGCCGCCGCGGTCAGCGAGCTGACCCGCGGCCTGGGCGCGGACGTCGCCATCGAGGCCGTCGGCATCCCGGAGACGTTCGAGCTGTGCACCCGCCTGGTGCGCCCCGGCGGCCACGTCGCCAACGTCGGCGTCCACGGCGCGCCCGCGACGCTGCACCTCGAGGATCTGTGGATCCGCAACGTGACCATCACCACCGGCCTGGTAGACACCTACTCGACCCCGGCGCTGCTGGACATGATCGCCGCCGGACGGCTGGATCCCACTCGGTTCATCACCCACCGCTTCGCCCTGGACGAGATGCCCGCGGCCTACGAGACGTTCTCCGACCCGCGGTCGACCGGAGCGCTCAAGGTCGTCCTGTCGCGCAGATGACGGCAGGACCTTGGTCCCGCTCGCGGATGCCTTTGGGCCGCGGCGAGCGGGCCCTCGTCCGAGCAGAGTGAAGGCGGACATCCGATCCGAAGGGGGAACGATGGCGACCACGGCGATCGAGTTCGGGGCATGGCGCGGCTTTCACGGCACTGCCTGGCGGAACCAGGTGGACGTCCACGCCTTCATCCAGGCCAACGTCACGCCGTACACCGGCGACGAAAGCTTTCTGTCCGGCCCCACCCAACGGACGCGAGCCGTGTGGGCGAGGATGACGGCGCTTTTCCCCGAGGAGCGGCGGCGAGGCGTCCACGACGTCGACACGGCCACCCCGTCCTCCATCACAGCTCACCGCCCCGGGTACATCGACCCCGACCGTGAGCTGATCGTGGGGCTGCAGACCGACGCGCCGCTGAAGCGTGCCATCATGCCCGCCGGCGGGTTGCGCATGGTCGAGTCCGGGCTGGCCGCCTACGGGTACAAGCTCGATCCGGTGGTGAAGGAAATCTTCAGCAAGTACCGGAAGACTCACAACGACGGCGTGTTCGACGCCTACACTCCCGAGATCCTGCGCGCTCGCAAGGCGGGCCTGATCACCGGCCTGCCGGACGCATACGGCCGCGGCCGCATCATCGGCGACTACCGGCGCGTCGCGCTCTACGGTGTGGACCGCCTGATCGAGGCCAAGCGGGCGGAGCTGCATTCGCTGGACGACTCGGACGCCACCGACGCGGTGATCCGCGACCGGGAAGAGCTGGCCGAGCAGATCCGTGCCCTTGACGAACTGAAGCAGATGGCAGCCGCCTACGGCCACGACATCTCCCGCCCGGCTGCCACCGCGCACGAGGCGATCCAGTGGCTGTACTTCGCCTACCTGGCCGCTGTCAAGGAGCAGAACGGCGCCGCCATGTCGCTCGGCCGCACCTCCACGTTCGTAGACATCTACCTGGAACGAGACCTCGCCGAGGGCTGGATCAGCGAGGAGCGGGCGCAGGAACTCGTCGACGATTTCGTCATCAAGCTGCGCATCGTCCGCTTCCTGCGCACCCCGGAGTACGACCAGCTCTTCTCCGGTGACCCCACCTGGGTGACCGAGTCGATCGGCGGCCTCGGGCAGGACGGACGTCCCTTGGTCACCCGGACGAGCTTCCGCTATCTGCAGACGCTGCGGAACCTCGGCCCAGCGCCCGAACCCAACCTGACCGTGTTCTGGTCGAGGCGGCTGCCCGAGCCGTTCAAACGGTTCTGCGCCGCACTGTCGATCGAGACCAGCGCCCTGCAGTACGAGAGCGACGAGCTGATGCGGCCCCGCACCGGCGACGACACCGCCATCGCCTGCTGCGTGTCGGCCGCCCCGGTCGGCAAGCAGATGCAGTTCTTCGGTGCCCGCGTCAACCTGGCCAAGACGCTCCTGTACGCGATCAACGGCGGCCGCGACGAGATCACCGGCGCGCAGGTCGGCCCCGTCCATCCGCCGGTGACCGGCGAGGTCCTCGACTACGAGCAGGTCACCGCCGCCTTCGACCGGATGATGGACTGGCTGGCGCGCACCTACGTCAACGCCCTCAACATCATTCACTACATGCACGACAAGTACGCCTACGAGCGCCTTGAGATGGCGCTGCACGACTACCCGGTCAAGCGCACCCTGGCCTGCGGCATCGCCGGGCTGTCCGTCGCCGCCGACAGCCTGTCGGCCATCAAGCACGCCCGCGTCAGGGTGATCCGCGACGCCACCGGCCTCGCCGTCGACTACGAAGTCGAGGGCGCCTATCCGGCCTACGGCAACAACGACGACCGCGCCGACGCCATCGCCGTCGACCTGGTCCGCTCGTTCATGGCCAAGATTCGCAAGCACCCCGCGTACCGGGACGCCGAACACACTCAGTCCGTGCTCACCATCACCTCCAACGTCGTGTACGGCAGGCACACCGGCAACACCCCCGACGGCCGCCGCACCGGCGAGCCGTTCGCGCCCGGAGCCAATCCGATGAACGGCCGCGACCGCCACGGCATGATCGGCTCTGCCCTGTCGGTTGCCAAGGTCCCCTATGACCAGGCCCTCGACGGCATCTCGCTGACCAACACCGCCACCCCGGACAGCCTCGGCCGCACACCGGTCGAACGCGTGGACAACCTGGTCGGCGTGCTCGACGGGTACTTCGACGCAGGCGGCTTCCACATGAACGTCAATGTGCTCAGCCGCGCGGTCCTGCTGGACGCCATGGACCACCCCGACCGCTACCCGCAGCTGACCATCCGCGTCTCCGGCTACGCGGTCAACTTCGTCCGCCTCACCCCCGACCAGCAGCGCGACGTCATCAACCGCACCTTCCACGGCTCGCTGTGACCGGTCAGAGATGAACGGTTCCGTCAGCTCCTGGGACCTGTCAGTCGGCGTGGACGGCCCCGGCACCCGCTTCGTCGTGTTCACCGCGGGCTGTCCATTGCGCTGCCAGTACTGCCAGAACCCCGAGACCTGGCGGATGCGCGACGGCCGCCAGGTCACGGTCAACGAGCTCATGGATGAGATCGGCAAGTACGGGCGCTTCATCTCGGTAGCCGGCGGTGGGGTGACAGTCAGCGGCGGTGAACCGCTGCTCCAGCCCGGCTTCACCGCCGAGCTGCTGAGCCGCTGCCACGCCGGCGGCCTGCACACCGCGCTGGACACCTCCGGCCTCCTCGGCGTGCGCGCCACCGATTCCATGCTGGCCGACACCGATCTGGTCCTGCTCGACATCAAGTCCTACGACCCGGCCACCTACAGGCGGGTCACCGGCGGGCCGGTCGAACCAACGCTGCGCTTCGCTCACCGGCTGGCGGAGCTCGGCCGCCCGACGTGGATACGGTTCGTGCTTGTCCCCGGGCTCACCGACGCACCCGAGAACGTGGACGGCCTGGCGCGCTTCGTGGCCGGCCTGGGCAACGTCGAACGGGTCGATGTCCTGCCCTTCCACCGCATGGCCACAGCCAAGTACGAACGCCTCGGCTTGCGCTTCCCCCTGGCGCACGTCGCACCCCCCGATCAGGCTCTGCTCAGCCGGGTCCACGCCCAGTTCCGCGCCCACGGCGTGACCAGCGTCTGACCACTCGCGCGGTGGCCCCATCGAGTGCATCGGAGACGCACAGGGACGGCCGGCGCACCGCAGCAGGCCGGAGCCGCTCCCCGCCACGCGCGGGCATCGTGCGCGGTTTCCCTCCCGGCGCGGAGGACGGTACTGACGGGACCACCAAGGGCAGCTACCGCGAGGACTACCGGCGCAAACGACAACCCGCCCGCCCCCGGGTGCGGGGCGGGCGGGTGAGTCGATCCGCTACTTGAGCCAGGGGGTGCGCTGGACAATGGGCAGCTTGCCGAGCCCTAACGTTGTCCCGGCGCCGGTGAGGGCGAGGCCGATGAGGACGATCGAGTAGATGATGTGGTCGTCCATGAAGGGATTGTTGGCCAGGGGCAGCTCGGCCGCCCACATCAGGACCAGCATGGCGGTGCCGGCGCCTGCGGCGATCCGGGTGCCGACGCCCAGGATCAGCGCCAGGCCGATGCCGAGCAGACCGGTCATGAACAGCCAGTCCACCCACGCCTGACCGGCCAGGCCGGAGAAGAAGCCGCCGAGCGCGTTCTCGCCCGTGCCCTTCAGGAACCCGGTCGTCGGGCTGCCGCCCGCCAGCCAGGCCCGCTCGGCCGGAGTGGCGAATCCCCACCCGAAGGTCTTGTCCAGGAACGCCCACAGGAACACCCACCCGATCGCGATCCGGGCAGCCGCCCAGACATAGTCGACGGGGGTCCGCGCCGCCTTGCCGGCGCTGGTTTCCATCACGGGCTTGTGCATGGTGGTGGCCATGGCGGGCCTCCCTTTCCGTTGTGCTGTGCGGCCTTGTCTCGCTTACATCTCATCGTTCCGAGCCGCTCGCGTTGAGTGCCGTCCGCCTCTCGCGGAGAGGACCTTGGTCCTCTCCCCGCTGGTTGCCTAGCAGTGACCTTCGGCAGGCGGGTGTGGGCCGTCCGGCACTCACCCGGCGCCGATCCGATACGGAAGCGTCGGCGTAGGAGGTGCGTGATGTCCGTTTCACTCGCTCACGAGCTCGGCGTCCGGCGGCTGCTGGTGGCGGCGGGTCAAGCGCCGTCGGTACTCAACACCCAGCCCTGGCGCTTCCGCGTGGTCGGCCGGGAGTTCATCGAGGTGCTCGCCGATCCCCAACGGCGGTTGCGCATCAGCGATCCGCGTGGCCGCAACCAGTACGTGAGCTGCGGCGCGGCCCTGTTCAACCTCCGCCTGGCCATGCGAACGGCGGGGCAGCGGCCGATGGTGTGGCTGCTGCCGTCACCCGAAGAAGAGCCCGAGTTGCTGGCGGCCGTGCGCGTAGGCCCGGCGTCGCCCGTACCGGACAGGTGTCGCGAGCTGTTCGACCTCATCCCGGCACGCCGCACCAGCCGCCGGCCCTTCGCCGATCGTGCTCTGCCACGTGCGGTGCTGGCCGAGCTTCGCCAGGCCGCCTCACGGGAGGGCGCAGGTCTGGTGCTCCTCGACCGCCACGCCACGGCCGACATGCTGGACTATGCCGCCATCGCCGAGGACGAGCTGACCCGCGACCACGATTACCGCGCCGAACTGGCCGCGTGGACGATGCCGGGCGCACGTTACGACGGCGTTCCAGGCTACGCACACGGGCCACACGCGCTGCGGGACCCGGCGCCTGTGCGGGACTTCGGGCGGCAGTACGGCGAGGCACGGTTCGAGGCACGGCCACAACTCGCGGTGCTGACCACCATGGGCGATCGGCCCGTCGACTGGCTGCGGGCGGGTCAAGCTCTGCAGCGGGTGCTCCTGGTCGCCACCAAGCACAACGTGTCGGCGTCGTTCCTGAATCAGCCACTCGACCTGCGGGACATGCGTAACCGCCGCGACCCCCACCACCGGCGCGGCCATCCCCAGATGATCATCCGCCTCGGCTACGGACCGCCCGTGGCCCGCAGCCCACGCCGCCCCGCGACCGAGCTCGGCACCGCCTGAGACCGGGACAAGAGGAGATCTGCCATGTCCGAGGGATACGACGTACCTGCGATTCTTCACCGGTGGCCGCAACACGGCACACGCCTACATGGACCGTCTGACGAGCGCCAAATATCGTGGCCGCGCGCTGGTGGCCGGCTTCCGGGGGCGGCTGGTCGCACTCGCCGAGTACATTCCCGTCGACAGTCGCACCGCCGATCTGGCCATTCTCCTGGACGACGCCGTCCACGGACACGGCCTCGGTACGCTGCTGCTCGAGCACGCCGCCTTGGACGCTGCCGAGCACGGCGTGCGGGAACTGGTGGCCGACGTGCTGGCCGAGAACCACGCGATGCATCGCCGTCAAGACCACCTTGCGGCTCCGTGCGAGCATCGCCGCTCGCGATCACGAGGCCGAAATGGCGTCCCTGGCGCGGGTGCTCACCCCCCGTTCCGTCGCGGTGATCGGCGCGAGCCGAAACGAGGCCGCCGTCGGACACAAGGTGCTGCGCAATCTGCTCGACGGCGGTTTCCCCAGGCCGATTGACGCGGTGAACCCGAAGGCTTCCGAGGTGGCCGGGTAGCCGTGCCAGGCCAAGGTCCCCGATGGCGTGGATCTGGCAGTCGTGGCCGACCCCGCCCGGCACGTACTGGAGGTGGCACGCGACTGCGCGAGCGCCGGAGTGGCCGGACTGGTAGTGCTGACGTTGAGATTCGCCGAGACCGGTGCGATCCTCGGAGGTGGAAGACGCCGAGGCGGCCGCGGCGGCAGGCGCACGGATCGGCTTTCCCATCGTGCTCAAGGCCAAGGGCCCGGTGCACAAGAGCGACATCGGCGGCGTCAACTACCCCGCCTTCGGACCGCTCGTCATGGTCGGGATGGGCGGGGTGATGGCCGATCTCCTGGCTGACCGGGCCTTCCGCGTACCGCCCGTCGCGGACGCGGCAGCCATGATCGAAGAACTGCGCTGTGCCCCGTTGCTGCATGGCTACCGCGGCTCGCCACCCGTCGACATACCGGCCCTGGCCGGGCAACTCGAACGCATCGGCCGGCTGCTGGAGGACTTCCCCCAGGTAGCCGAGCTCGACCTCAACCCGGTCGTCGTCACACCGAAAGGCGCGACCACGGTGGACGCGCGCATCAGACTGGCCGCCTGTGATCCCCCGCCCTCACCACTGCTCCGGCGCCTGCGCTGACCAACGACTGCAGCCGTCCGGGACTTCCGGCCCTACATCGCACTCGCTCCCGGAGCTGTGATGAAAGCGATGGAAGACCAACAGAAGGAGCTGACCCACCATGCGCAAGACCGTCGCAGACGTGATGACGACCGGCGTCGTGTCCGTCACCGCTGACACGCCGTTCAAGGACATCGCCGAGACTCTGATCGAGCACGCCATCAGCGCCGTACCGGTAGTGGACGACAAGCAGGTAATCGGCATGGTGTCGGAGGCCGATCTACTGCGCAAGGAAGAGTTCCGCGAGCAGTTCTATCGCGAGGGCTACCGGCCGCCGCTGCGCGCACGGCTGCGCCACCCCAAGGGCCGCCAGAAGGCGGAAGGCGACACCGCCGCCGAACTGATGACCAGCCCGCCGATCAGCATCACCGCTGATGCGCCGGTCGCGGCCGCCGCGCGCCTCATGGACGCCCGCGATGTCAAGCGCCTCGTGGTTCTCGACGCCGAGGGTCGCCTGGCCGGGATCGTCAGCCGACGCGACCTGGTCAAGCTGTTCCTGCGCAGCGACGACGCCATCGCCGCCGAGATTCGCGACGACATCCTCGACCGAGCCCTGTGGGTAGATACCTCAGGCGTACGCGTCGAGGTGACCGACGGTGTGGTGACGCTGTCCGGATGGATGGAGCGCCGCACCGAGGCCGGCCTCGCCGCCCGCCTGGCCACCCGCGTCAACGGTGTCGTGGACGTGGTGGACAAGGTGATGTGGAAGACCGACGACAGCAAGTGGGAGGCCAAGTAGCGATGCTCGTACGCGAAGTCATGAGCAGCCCGGTCATCACGGTCCGCCGCACCGACCGCGTGCGGCAGGCCATCCGGGTGCTGCACGAACACGACATCACCGCCGCCCCCGTCGTCGATCACACCGGCCGCCTGGTCGGCGTGGTCAGCGAGCTGGACCTGCTGCGCGGCGAGTTCGAGCCCGATCCGCGGGCCACCATCCGGCCCGCCGGAGCCTCGTCCGAACCCCCGCCGCGCCTAGTGACGGAGGTCATGACGGAGCGCGTCACGACGGTCGCCGAGACCACCGATGTCACCGCCGCCATCGACCTCATGGTCAGCCGGCGGATCAAGAGCCTGCCTGTCGTCCGAGGTGACGCGATCGTCGGCATGTTCAGCCGCCGCGACCTGATCTCCATGCTTGCCCGTCCGGACTCCGAGCTGCGTGAAGCCGTCGTGACGGCGCTGCGCGAACACTACCCCTCGGGCCCGAGCTGGGACGTCACCGTGCACGACGGCGTTGCGGAGCTGAGCGGCCCGCCACATGAGTATGACGACCACATCGCCGACCTCCTCGCCCACACCGTGCCCGGAATCACCCGGGTGAGACATGTCAAGGAGCAGCCATGAGAACCACCGTCCAGGACGTGATGACGACCGACGTGACAGCAGTCGAGCAGAACGCCTCCTTCCACACCGTCGCCGAGCAGCTCGTCGAGCATGGCGTCAGCGGCCTGCCCGTCGTCGACGAGGCCAACCACGTCAAGGGTGTCGTCTCCGAAGCTGACCTCCTGGCCAAGCAGGAGTTCAAGACGCGGTACTACGGCGACGCCTACCGTCCACCACTGCGCGCCCGCATCCGCCACGCCGTCAGCAGCGAAGGCAGCGGCTTCTACAAGGCATTAGGCGAGACCGCCGGCGAACTGATGACGTCCCCCGCCCACGTCACCACCCCCGGCACTTCCGTAGTTGTGGCCGCCCGGATCATGGACCAGCACGGCGTCAAACGTCTGCCCGTCGTCGACACCGACGGCAAGCTTGTCGGGATCATCACCCGACGCGATCTGATCAAGGTCTTCCTCCGTCCCGACAAGGACATCGAGCGTCAGGTCAGGCAGGCGATCCACGCCGGACGAGGCGGCGTCACCGGGCTCGAGGTCACGGTGACCGGCGGTGTCGTCACGCTGTCGGGAACGTTCGACGAGCACAGCAAGGCCATCACCGCCGTCCGCATGGCCGAGAGCATCGACGGTGTGGTGGCCGTGCACGACGAGCTGCACTGGAGGCACGACGACATCATCAACTTCCCCATGTGGGGCGGAGCTTGACTCTGCGATCCTGCCGTTCAGTCATCGGTGTTGCTGACCGGCCAGTCCGTTCCCGGCATCATGGCGGCATGGCCACAGCCGTTGAGCATGTCGTCACCCATGTCCCTGTGTTCGCCCCGGATGTGCCCGCAGGCCAGGCACGCGAGCGACTGCTGGGCGAGAGGTTCGACAGTGCCTCTGACATCGTCGTCCTGGATGCGGCAGGACGTCTCACGGGGATGATCCCTATCGAGCATCTGCTTGCCGCACCGCACGACACTCCGCTGGCGGAACTGGCCGATTTTGATCCGCCTATCGTGCTGCCCGGCGTGGATCAGGAGGTGGCAGCCTGGCGAGCTGTGCAGCACGGAGAGAGCAGTCTGGCCGTCGTGGCTGAAGATGGCCGATTCCAAGGGCTCATCCCCCGGCGCCGGCTACTGCGTGTCCTGCTGGAGGAGCACGATGAGGACCTCGCCAGGCTGAGCGGGAGCCTCAAGGCCAGGAGCGCCGCTGAGGAGTCGGTGCGGCGCCGCTTCCTGCACCGTATTCCCTGGCTGATGATCGGGCTGGCCGGTGCGATGGTATCGGCGGGCATCGTCGGGTCCTTCGAAGAGCGCCTTTCGGCCAACGTGACGCTGGCATTCTTCCTGCCGGGCGTGGTCTACCTCGCTGATGCCGTGGGCACCCAGACGGAGGCGGTGGTCGTGCGGGGCCTGTCGGTGGGAGTCTCCATCCGCCGGCTGGCCCGAGGAGAAGCGATCACCGGGCTGATCATCGGCCTCGCGATGGCAGCAGCTTTCCTGCCCTTTGCCCTGATGTATGGCGATACGGGCGTGGCCATGACGGCGGCCATCGCGTTGTTTGCCGCCTGTTCCGTGGCCTCCATGCTGGCCATGGGCCTGCCTTGGCTGCTCAACCGGCTGGGCCATGACCCTGCTTTCGGCTCCGGGCCCCTGGCGACCGTCGCCCAGGACCTGATTTCCATCACGGTCTACCTGCTCATTGCTCTGGCCTTCACTTGATTCAGCTCCTTCAACGTGGTCGGCCAGTGCTTGGCGTTCTCGCCGCCGTCGCCGGCCCAGATGCCGAGGATGTCGCGGTGCCCTTCGACGGTGACAGCCATGACGAGGCAGATGGGCCGGTTGGCGACGTGACCGTCTTGGATCTTGACGTTAATCGCGTCCACGAACAGGACGGGGTACGCGCGATCGAGCGGCCGGTTCTGCCATTCGGCCATGCCGTCCATGACCTTGTCCGGTGATGGTGGAGATGGTCTGCTTGGACACGTTCGCCCCGTAGGCCTCGGCCAGATGGGCGGAGATCTCCCCATGGGTCAGCCCCTTGGCCGACAGGGACAAGACCATCTCGTCCACGCCGGACAGCCGGCGCTGCCGCTTGCGCACCAGCTGGGGCTCGAAGGTGCCCGCCACATGCCGCGGCATCCGAACCTTCACCGGGCTGACCGTCGGTCACCACGGTCTTGGTGCGGCTGCCGTTGCGGCTGTTGCCGCTGCGCACCCGCTTGGTCAGCTGCTTCAGCAGGCCACCCTCGCCGATCAGTTGCAGCCCCTCACTACGGGCCCGATTGACGAGCATCGAGATCAGCTGCTCGTCCGTCATCGAGCGGTCCGGGCTCGACAGGCAGTTCGTTCATGGACAGCGACTCCACGGCGGTCTTGGACATCAAGCTTCTCTTCCTTGATCATCAGATCCGCCGTTATTTTTTACAGTGCCCGCGCCCGCGGTCGGCCAGCCCCGCGGCCTTCACTCGGCGGAGGGCGGGGATGGCCGGGTGTCAGTCCAGCCTGACTCCAGCACCATGGTGACCCGGTCTTTTACCTGCGGCATGCCACCGGTGATTTGGAAAGTCAGCACTTTGGAGGTGTCGGGGTCAATGATCAGTCTGCCCTGGGTGGCTTGGCCCATCTGGATCGGGAAGGTCACGGAGACGCCCGGACGCCCCTGCGGATCGGTGGTCCGGCCTTCGACCCGCACTGCGGGCAGCGTCGCCAGCGCCTGGTAGGCGGCGCTGCGCACCTGTGGGGAGGCCGGCAGCTCGTACAGGAGTGATGCCAAGGTGGGCGGCAGGCCGTCCTCCACCGAACCGGCGAAATCCTGATCGCTACGGATGGCCTCAGCGGCCCGCTTCTTCAGCGCTTCGGGGTCGACGGGCAGCGCCTCGATCTCCTTCAGGGTCAGGGGCATGGCACTCCAGTAGAGCTTCTGCTCCCCCTTGAGCCGGGTGAGCGTGCCCTCGCCGGGCGAGGTGGAGTAGACGCCCCCATCCTTCCCCATCTCCCATTCGGTCGGCGAGCCGTCCCGGCGCCATGCCTCCACATCCAGGGGGCGTGCGGCCAGCTGCCTGCGTCCGATCCAGCCTCGGCCATCCTTGGCCACCCACGTCTCCGAGAGGTACGAGGTTTCCAGACGATAGGTGGTGCCGTTCTGGCCGTACGGTCCCGCCGAGCCCACGTACAGCTGCTTGAGATGCCAGTAGGCGCCTTCTGGGGCGGCTTGGGCCTTGGCAGCGGCGGCCAGCAGGATCGACGTGCCCGACAGGACGGTGCCGCCGGGTGTGACCGTGGGAGAAGGCGATGCGGTGAGGGTAACCTGGCCGAGGAAGACCGCCGTCGCGGCTGCGGCTGCGGCCGCTGCGAGCCCGATGGCACCGGCCCGCCACGGCAGACGCCGGACCGCTCGGTGCGGGCGCGTCTGAGTGGCCATGATCGCCGCACGCAGTTCGCGCGCGCCGGGCCCCTGATCCGGCGCGTGTGGTGCCGGGTCGATGGCCCTTACCAGGTTGTCGATGTCGCTCATGCTTCCCCCATCGCGATTGTCATGGACGCCTGCCGCTCCAGCGCCGCCGCCATCCGTTTGCGCGCCCGATGCAGCCGGGTCCGGGCGGCAATAGCCGTGCACCCCAAAACTTTGGCGATCCGCTGGCTGGTCAGGCCCTCCCAGCAGGCCAGTGCCAGGACCTCGCGGTCGCGTTCGGGTAACTTGTCGAAGGCGTCGCGAACATGGTCCAGATCGACTTGTCTGACCGGCCGGTCGGCTGCCAGTTCCGCACGTAGCCGCTCAGTGAGCACGGCCCTGCGGGCTTCGCCGCGCTGCTGGTTGGCCAGTACGCGGCGGGCCACCCCGTACAGCCACAGCAGCGCCTCCTCACCCTCAGGCACGTCGCCGATGCGCCGCCAGGCGGTGAGGAACGTCTCGGAGATGACGTCGGCCGTGTCGTCGGGCGAACCGGTACGGCGGGCGGCGTACTGGTGTATTGCCGGGTAGTACGCGTCATAGACCGCTTCGAAGCGATCTCGGTGTGTCACAGAGTCTCCTTGCCGAAGGGTGCCTGACACCTGGTAAATGTCCGGCACCTCGCGGAGTGTGGCAGCTGGCTATGAGCAGTTTGCCTACTCACCCCGTGGTCCGGACGCCATACCGTCGCCGGGGCTGGTGTAGCTGGGAGCGCATCGACCGGACACCGCTAGTCTGTGTCGTCCCCGTACTCAACCTCTATGGGCAGTACATCTAGCCGGGAGATCCGCTGTAACCGTTCTCACGGCAGGCGAACGAGCCTGGCAGATGCAGGTGACTGGCGATCGGTACCGGAACCGAGGCATAGGAAGGCTCGCTCACCGGAGATGGACATCCATGCCGGAGTTCGCCATACCGGGCTCTGACAGGGGAATGGCACGTAGGTACTCGGAGACATCGGAATGCTGGTTCTCACGCTGGGACTCGGGAATCGAGGGGTGAGGGCCCGTCTCGGGCAACGGATGCGAGGTGAGAACGATGTCTGATCTCCACCGGGTGGTCGTGGGCTACGACGGCTCGGACTTTTCGATGCAAGCGTTGGAGTGGGCACTCGGCGAGTGCGAGCTGAGGAGATTGCCGCTCACGGTCACCCACGCGTGGCGCTGGCCTTACCGCGAGGCGCAGCGGGAGGCCCAACTTGACCTGCGCAACGCGGCGGAGCACGTGCTATTCCATGGCGCCGATTGCGCACGATCCTCCAGCACGCTGACCGACGTCAAAGCAGATCTGTACGAGGGCTCGGCGGCCGAGCGCCTCGTCGACCTGTCAGCCGACGCGGAACTCGTGGTGGTCGGTTCCCGGGGGCTGGGGGCTCTGACGAGGTCGGTCGTGGGGTCGGTAGCCAGCTACGTGGCAGCCCATGCCCAGGCTCCCGTGGTGATCGTGCGCGGTTCCGGACCGTTGCCCGCCGGCCCCGCACCTTCCGGCCCCATGGTCCTGGCCCTGAGCCCGACCACGCCCGACGAGACAGTCCAGTTCGCCTTCGACGAGGCCGGGTTGAGGCAGCTTCCGCTCTTGGCCGTGCACGCCGTCCACCTGCAGCACATGGCCTGGGGCGTGGCGATGGCACCCGTGCCTGACATCGAAGCCCTCGCCCGAGCCGGCCAGGAACGGATGGAGGAGCGCTTGGCGCCCTGGCGTGCTTGTCATCCGGAGACTCATCTGGAGACCCGTGCCGTTGTAGCCCCAGCCAAAGAAGTGCTTCGTGCAGCATCTCCCCAGGCCAGTCTCCTGGTCGTCGGCGCTGACCGAACCCGGCACCACGGCCATCTGGGCTCCGTCGTCAGGGCAGCGGTCGAATACGCCCCTGGCCCCGTTGCTGTAGTCCCTGGCCTCGTCATCTGACCCCAGGAAGAATGAAGTCACGTCTACCGGGCCGAGGTGGCAGCCAGGACGACCCCGGGCGCAGACTACGACCGACCGATCGACCACGTGTGCGGACCGCACGTCTTGGGACCAGTCCCCGGTCAGGGACTTCGGCGACAGGAGTACGAGGCAGGCTTCGAGAAGCGGCCACGGCTGGCGGTGCTGACCACCATGGACGATCACCCCCGATTAATTGCGGGTCAGCCAGGCGTTGGAGCGGGTCCTGCTGCTGGCCGCTCGGTACGACATGTCGGTATTGTGCCTGAGCCAGCTGCCCGACCTGCGGGATATGCGTCGGCGCCACCGGCGGGAACGCCCTCAGATGATCATCAGACTCGGCTACGGCACGCGTCCGCGCTGGCCGGTGACCGAACTCATGGCGCAGTGACGGCTCATCCCACCGCAGCGACCGGGCAGGGAGCGTGCTGGAGGAGGGAGCCGGCATGTGCGGCATGCTTGCGGCTGACGACCAGGAGGGTCGCGGATTGGTGGTCGGTGGCGGGCTGGACCCGTACCTGCGGATGGCGCGCCACCCACTCGGCAAGGTCCGTCGTGTGGGCGAGCGGCAACTGGCGCAGAGTTGCCTCGTCGAAGGCGAATTCCAGCACGGAGGCGTCGGGTTCGCGCTCGGGTACGACGATGGGGCCCGGATGCGTGGCGGCGGGCAACGGACCTGGCCCTCGCACGACGATGACGGGGCAGCGTGCGTGGGTGGCGACATATCCGGCCACCGAGCCCACGACGGCTCTGGGCAGTGCGCTGAGTCCTCTTGAACCGACCACGACAAGCGTGGCGTCCTGGGAGAGCTCGACGAGGCGTTCGGCGGCGGGCCCCTCGTGGAGGTCCGTCTCGACGCGGACGCCGGAGCTGGTCTGGCGGGCGCATTCAGCACCGTGCCACAGCACGTGTTCGGCAGCCTTGCGCAGGTGGGCCTTGGCCTCCTCCTCCGCCTCGCCGTAGGGCCACTGCCAGGCGTGGGAGACGGTGAGGGGCAGTTCCCTGAGCTCGGCCTCGTCCATGGCCCAGTCCAGTGCCTGCATGGAGAAGTCAGAGCCGTCGTAGCCGAGCACGATCTGGTTCATAACCATGGCCTCCTGTCTCGACATGGATGCTATGCTCTCCCGCCCCTCAGGGGCCGCTGCGACACCAGGGTGGGCGTGCCACCAGCGTGCCCATCCACGGCCGCCTCCGGCAGGGACTTTTGACCTTGGTGCCGGGGTCGTCCGGCACTGCCCGCCGCACCTGGCACTCGGGGACGTCCAGGAAACTCTCACCTGGCGTGAGAACGGCCTTCTAAAGGTTCCAGCCGGCTGGAGCCGCCCGTCAACATCCATTCGGCGGGAAAGCGGGAATCAAGCGGCCCTTCGCCGGGCGTTCACCACGGCGAGGACCACCATCCCGCCCAGTGTCCACGCCGTCACCACGGCGAGGTCGGTCCACGGCCGCGGCCGTCCCGCCGGATCCAGTGCGGCGAGGACCGCGTAGGAGACGTGCCTGAGCGGGAAGACATCACCGATGATGCGGAGCGCGCCGGGCAGTTCGCCTCCGATGACGAAGACGTCGGAGACGAAGGCCAGGGGCAGGAAGGTGCCGAGGGTGATCGCGTTGACCGTCTGCTGCTTGCTCGCGAGCGCCACCACAAGCGCTGCGAGGACGGTGAAACACGACGCTCCGGCAACGATCGCGGCGAGCATCCAGGGGATCATGCCGGGCTCGATCCTGACGCCGTAGCCGAGCGCCGCCACCAGCGCCAGCACCATGGCGGTGGCGATGCTGACCAGCAGCGCGGTGGTGAGGTTGCCCGCATGGTAGGCCCAATGCGGCAGCGGAGTGCCGGCGAGCCGTTTCAGCACGCCGCGCTCACGGTCACCGGAAGTGGCTTCGGCGATGTTCACGTAGGACGCCACGCCCACCGTATATGTGATCATCGCGGCCAGCATGAACACCGCCAGCCGCACCCCTGAGACTCGGGCGTCGGTGAAGATCAGTGAGATCAGCGCCAGGAGCAGCACCGGCAGGATGATGGTGAAGAACGCGGTGGACAGATCCCGGCGCAGCCCGGAGAGCGCGTGCGCGACCTGACCGGCCAGCAGCGACACCGGCGAAGGACGGCCCTGCCGGCGAGGCCGCCACGTGATCGACGCGGAAGCTTTCGCCGTCCGCGCCGGAGCGCGTTCCCAGCGGAAGCGCCACACCGCCAGTGCCGCACCGCCGATCCCCCAGGCCGCCAGCACCGCCAGGTGGTCGGCATAGAAGCCGGCTCCGGCGAGGAACGGGTTCATCGCGTCGCGCACGGCATGGGCCAGATGCCGCAGCGGGAAGACCCAGCCCACGGCGTCCAACCAGGCGGGCAGCCGGGCGCCGATGAGGATGACGTCGGAGACGAACGCCAGCGCCAGCAGCAGGCCGGTGCCGAGCAGTTGCACCGCCGCGGCGTTGCGCACGAGCGCGACCGCCGCGAAGCCGAGCGCGGTGAAGCACGCCGCCCCGATAAGCAGGGTGAGCAGCAGCGCGGGCAGCGTACGCCATACGATCTGGGTGTCGTAGAAGACGACGCCCACGGCCAGCAGCGCGGCCACCGTCACCGTGGCGATGGCCAGCGACGCCCCGGCCAGCCCTGCGAGCACCGCCGAGGCAGGCACCGGCGTGCCACGCAACCGCTTGAGCCAGCCGCGGTCGCGCAGGTCGGCCAGGCGGATGGCCAGCGCGCCGAAGCAGCCCTGGGCGACGCCGAACACCGCCATGACCGGGATGACGAACTGCATCACCCGCACGTCCGAGCCGGGCTGGACGGCCTGGTTGCCCACCGCGGCACCGACGATCACCGTCATCAGCAGGGGCATCGCAACAGTGAAGACGGCCGCCATGGGATTGCGGGCGAAGGAGAGGGTCTCGTGCCAGGCCAGCCGTGCGATCATGATGTCTCCTCGCTCACCAGGTCGAGGTAGACGTCCTCGAGCGACGGCCGGGCCAAGGTGAGGGAGGTCAAGTCGGTGCCGCGTTCCAGGGCCCAGCCGGTCAGCTCGTGCATGTCGCGGGCGGGCTGCTTGGTCTCGACCGTTACCGCCGGGCCGCGCGCCTCGATGTGGCCGGTGAGGGGCGGCAGGTCGGCCGCCGTCGTGCCCTTGGGCAGGCGGAAGGTCAGCACGCTGGTGTGCTCGGCCGCGATGAGCGTGTCCGGCGTGCCGGAAGCGATCACGCGGCCCGCGCGCAGCACCGCGACCCGGTCGGCCAGGTGCTGGGCCTCGTCCATGTAGTGGGTGGTGAGCAGGATCGTGGTGCCGGACGAGCGCAGCCCGTCGATCAGCTCCCAGGCGTGATGCCGGGCCGAGGGATCGAAACCGGTGGTGGGCTCGTCCAGGAACAACACCTCAGGACGCCCGACGAGACCGAGCGCCAGGTCCAGGCGACGCCGCTGCCCACCGGAGAGCGTCCGCACGCGGGCGTCGCACTTGTCCTTGAGACCTGTCTGTTCGATGACCTCGCCCGGGTCGCGAGGGTGCGGGTAGAAGCCGGCGTACAGGCGGACCAGCTCGAAGACGGAGAACTCCTCCTCGAACCCGGCCTCCTGCAGCACGATCCCGATGTGCTCGCGGTAGGCCCGCTCGCCGGTGGCCGGGTCGAAGCCAAGCACCGACACATGGCCGGCATCGCGCCCCCGATGCCCTTCCAGGATCTCCACGGTGGTGGTCTTGCCCGCGCCGTTCGGCCCCAGCAGTGCGAACACCTCTCCGCGTTCGACGGTGAAGCTCACCTCGTCGACAGCTTTCACCGTCCCGTACTGTTTGCACAGTCCCTTTACGATCACCGCTGACATGTCGGTCCCTCCATCCGATTTCTAGATTGATTCGCCCAAGCTGGGCCGGGCAGGGCCGAAAGGCCTTCTCCTGGGCCGTGATGCGGAAGACTGGGACCTGGGCCGTGATCGGTTGGACGTCTTCCAGCCGGGCGTGCCGGTCCACCGAACTGTGCGGATGCGCCCGGCGCGAGGTCCATCGAGCCGACGTGGTATCAGGCGTGACGGCCACCACCTGCTTCCCGTCGTGAGCAGGTGCGGGATCTATGTGGCGGCCAGCAGCGCCACGTGCGCCACGATGTGGAAGCGGTCGCGGGTAACCTGCGTGTAGGCCTGCGCGGCCGCCTGGCGGATGTCTTCGGCGAGCGCTGTGCTGATCTCGCTTAGGAACGACAGGTACACGTGCACCGTGTCGTCCACCTCCACGAGTCGTATCTGCGGACGCATGCCCGCGCGGCTCAGCAGGGGCCGGACCGCGTCAGCGACGGCCCGCAGAGCTGCGGGGCCTGTCGGTGACACCGCTGTCGCGCAGGTCTCGACCAGCTCGACGGGCTCGCATCTGGATACGATCTCCTCCAGTCCGGTCCCCGACGGTGTAGGCCCCGCGACCAGCACCGGGACCCGGGCGCGCAGGGCGCACATGACCCCGGCCTCTCGCAGGGTGAAGGGGCCCGGCGCCAGCCTGACGTCGACGAGCAGGTCCACATCCCCGCCCGCCAGCGGGCAGCGATGGCCAGGAGCCATCCCGGCACACGGCGCCGGGGAGGGGGCCGCGCCTGGAGGGTGGCAGTAGGCCATCTCGTGTCCTTCGAGGGCGAGCAACGCCCCGGCCACCGCACCGCCGGAAGGGTCCGACTCCGTCATCAGGATCCGCATGGGACCACCCTGTCGCCGGACGTCACCTCCGGGCAGGGACCAAAGTCCGTCCAGCGGCGGGCGAGAGACCTTCGTGGGATCGCTCAGGCCTCAGCACGACCCCTTCCGCCGCAGGGGCCCGACGTCCTTGCCGGGCGGGGACGAAATACCTGGCAGCGGCATCCGATCAGCCAGAGGGTGGCGTCATCAGCAACGGACACGAAGTAGGTGCTCAGGCATGAGGCACAGGCCCATCGCTCTTGGTCCCGCCGACGTGCAGGTCAAGATCCGTGGCAGGTTCCGGTCCGCCGACGTCCGGCACGCCCAGGAGACCGTGGCCCATCTGGCGCGGCTTGCCCACGAGCCGGTGCTCGGCGCGAGGCGACGGACGGGCGGAGGCTGTACGGGATGCCCAAGGGAGACCCTTCAGGGCCCGGGCCAGCGCAGCCTCCGCTCGTGGAGCCGTCCAGCTGCTCGGTGACCGGCTGCGGACGCGGCTGCTGGAGAGCGCCAGAGACTGGGAGAACCGGCGGGGGCGCCACCACGGCCGGCGTCCAACCGGACTGACCGGCAGGGAGCGGCAGTTCGTACGACTACGACTCCCTACTGTTCACCGAGGACGCGACGGGCCAGGACAGCGTCGTCCACCGCACCGGTGACGGCTATCGGCCGGCCCAGCTCGTGCCACTCGATCGCCTGCCTTCAACCGTCTCATCGACGTCGCCTCATCCCGGGGATCTCACCAGCCAGGTACTGCCGCGAGTCGCGACGTAATCCCTTCCTGACGTATGCGCACGACCATCGATTTCGTTGCGGGTATGGATGGCACAAGGCCCTGCCAGGGGTGACTCGGGACTCCGCGAGTGCGGGACCTTCGGCCCTGATGTGGGCGCCGCTGTAACCGGAAGGCTGAAGTCGAGACCCGATACAGAAAGAGAACCGTCATGCGCGCTGCCGTCGTCACCGCCTTCGACAAGCCCGTCGAACTTCAGGAGGTGCCCGTACCCGAGCCGGGGCCGTCCCAGGTCCTCGTCCGCATCGAGGCCAGCGGCTTGTGCCACACCGACATCCACGCCGCCCACGGCGACTGGCCGGTCAAACCTGCGCTGCCGTTCACCCCCGGCCACGAAGGCGTCGGCGTCATCGTGGAGGCCGGCTCCGCCGTGACCGGCCGGGCGGTCGGCGAGCGGGTGGCCATCCCCTGGCTCGGCTACGCCTGCGGCACTTGCGAATACTGCGTCAGCGGCCGTGAGACCCTGTGCGAGTCCCAGCTGAACAGCGGGTACGCGATCAACGGCGGCCACGCCGAGTACGCGGTCGCGCACGCCGCCTACGTGGTCCCGGTGCCCGACGGCGTCGCCTCGGCTGAGGCCGCGCCCTTGACCTGCGCAGGCGTGACCACGTACAAGGCGGTCAAGGTCTCTGGTCTGCGGCCTTCCGAACGTGCCGCGATCTTCGGCATCGGCGGGCTCGGCCACCTGGCGCAGCAGTACGCGCAGATCTTCGGTGGCGAGATCATCGCGGTAGATGTCACCGACGAGAAGCTGCGCCTGGCCCGGGAGCTGGGCGCCTCCCACACGGTCAACGCTGCCGTCAGCGACCCGGTCGCCGAGATCAATGCCCTGGGCGGGGCGGACGTGGCTATCGTGCTGGCCGCCAGCCCGCGCGTGCTGGAGCAGGCGCACGCTTCGCTACGCCGTGGTGGCCGCCTGGTGCTGGTGTCGCTGCCCAAGGACAACACCATGAGCCTGCCCGTCTTCCAGACCGTCCTCGGTGGCATCAGCGTCATCGGCTCCATCGTCGGCACCCGCGCCGACCTGGCCGAGGTCTTCGAACTGCACGCCGCGGGACGCACCAAGGTCGTCTACGAGACGCGCAAGCTGGAGGAGATCAACCAGTCCTTCGACGACGTCCTGGCCGGCACCGTGCCCGCCCGCCTGGTCTTCGAGCTGTGACCACTTCACGACAAGACGCCGTACCCGACCAGAGGACCTTGGTCCTCCTCTCAAGCACATCCGGCTCCAACGGCAGCACGCCCAGGGAATCCCCCGGCCGTCAGGCCATCCGCCAGCGTGACGATGATCGCGGACAAGGTCATGAGGTGGGGCACTGGGCAACGCCGCCGAGCCACGCTGATGGTCACTGCCAGGGGTCGGCGGCGCTCGGTCCGCTCAGCCCTTCTGAGCCCAGTCGCCCAGCGACCAGTCACGCACCTCGGGCATGTCTTCGAGGTGTTCGACCACGTACGCCTGATGCTCGGTCAGTTTCCGCTCGCACCAGGCCATCAGGTCGCTGGCGCCGCGCGGCAGCCGCCTGGCGTTGTTGAGTGCGTCCATGACCAGGTGGTAGCGGGAGGCGCGGTTGAGCACGGTCATGTCGAAGGGTGTGGTGGTGGTGCCTTCCTCGATGAAGCCGCGCACCCGGAACCGGTCAGCGTCCGGGCGGCCGTGCACGAGCTGGTGGATGGCGCCCGGGTAGCCGTGAAAGGCGAACACGACATCGACGGTGTCGGTGAACAGCTCGGTGAACAAGGTGCCGCTCATGCCGTGCGGATGGTCCTTCGGGCGCGGCAGCGTCATCAGGTCCACGACGTTGACCACGCGCACCTTGAAGCCGGGCAGCCGCTCCTTGAGGATCTGCGCCGCCGCGACCGTCTCCATGGTCACCACGTCGCCGGCGCAGGCGAGCACGATGTCGGGGTCGCTGGTGCCGTCGTCGGTGCCGGCCCATTCCCAGATTCCGGCGCCGCGGGCGCAGTGCTCGATGGCCTGGTCGATGTTCAGCCACTGCAGCTGCGGCTGCTTGTCGATGACGATGAGGTTGATGTACGACCGCGACCTCAGGCAGTGGTCGGCCACCGACAGCAGGCAGTTGGCGTCCGGCGGCAGGTAGACGCGGGCGACGTCGCCGCGCTGGGTCAGCACGACCTGGATCAGGCCGGGCCCTTGGTGGGAGAAGCCGTTGTGGTCGTTGCGCCAGGCGGTCGAGGTCAGCAGCACGTTGAGGCTGGGCACCTTGGCCCGCCACGGCAGCCGGCTGGCCTCCTGCAGCCACTTGCCGTGCTGCACCGTCTGGGAGGCGCTGACCATGGCGAACGCCTCGTAGGTGGCGAACATGCCGTGCCGCCCGGTCAGCGTGTAGCCCTCCAGCCAGCCGTGGCAGTTGTGCTCCGACAGCACCTCCATGACCCGCCCGTTCCGGCTGATCGCCACGTCGTCGGCCGTCACGCGTTCGGCGAAGGCGCGGTCGGAGACCTCGAACACGGCGCCGAGCCGGTTGCTGTTGGTCTCGTCCGGGCAGAACAGACGGAAGGTGTCGGGGTTGTCGCGGTAGACGTCGCGCAGCAGCTCGCCGAGCCGGCGGGTCGACTCGGCACGCAGTCGCGCCGGATGCGGCACCTCGACGGCGTAGTCGCGGAAGTCGGGCAGGGCGAGGTCGCGCGTCAGCAGGCCACCGTTGGCGTGCGGGCTGGCGCTCATCCGCAGGGCGCCCTCCGGCGCCAGGCCGCGCACCAGCTCACTGGGCGCGCCGGTGGCGTCGAACAGTTCCTCCGGCCGGTACGAGCGCAGCCAGCTCTCCAGGATCGCCAGGTGCTCCGGGTTGTCGCGTACCCCGGACAGCGGCACCTGGTGCGAGCGCCACGTACCCTCCATCTGCACGCCGTCCACCTTGTCCGGGCCCGTCCACCCCTTGGGCGAGCGCAGCACGATCAGCGGCCACCGCGGCCGGGTCCCGTCCCACGCGCCGGTACGGGCCAGATGCTGAACGGCGCGGATCTTGCTCCAGGCCTCGGCCAGCGTCGCCGCGAAGCGGTGGTGCATGCCCGGCAGGTCCGAGCCCTCCACCTCCAGCACCTCGTAGCCGTGGCCCTCCAGCAGCCGGCGCACCTCGGCGGGGTCCTTGCGGGACAGCACCGTGGGGCCGGCGATCTTCGCACCATTGAGGTGCAGGATCGGCAGCACGGCGCCGTCCCGCTCCGGGTTGAGGAACGACACGCCCTTCCACGACCCCTCCAGCGGGCCGGTCTCGGCCTCGCCGTCACCCACTACCGCCACGGCCAGCAGGTCGGGGTTGTCCATGACGGCGCCGAAGGCGTGCACCAGCACGTATCCCAGCTCGCCGCCCTCGTGGATCGAGCCCGGGGTGGTCACCGAGACGTGGCTGGGGATGCCGCCGGGGCTGGAGAACTGCCGGAACAGCCGCAACATCCCGGCCTCGTCCTGGCTGACCGCCGGGTAGATCTCGCTGTAGGTACCCTCCAGGTATCCCGCAGCCACCAGCGCCGGTCCGCCGTGCCCGGGACCGGCCAGATAGATCGCCTGCTGCCCGGTGTGCCGAACGAGCCGTGAGACATGCGCGTAGATCAACGACAGCCCGGGGCTGGTACCCCAGTGCCCCAGCAATCGCGGCTTGATGTGCCGCGGCGTCAGCGGCTCACGCAGGAGCGGATTGCCCTGCAGGTAGATCTGCCCGATCGTGAGGTAATTGTTGGCCCGCCACCAGGCGTCCAATTGATCAATCTCTTCGGCAACCGGTGAGGCTAGTCTCCGCAGCGTCTCACCACCGACGGCCTGGCGGACCTGCTCATCCGAAACTGCGGTCATGGGCCCGTTCCCCTCTCAGCCTGGCTTGGCGGCGCCAGATCAGCAGCATCAGTCCTTTCCCCTATCCCGCCAGCGGCGGGAGAAAACAGTACATAGCCCCATAACCCCCACCAGGCTGCAGGAGCTGCCAGGCCGCGTGTAGAACGGCCGCAGTTCGCGCGGAGCAGGACGCTTCGCTGACCGAACTGAGCAGCACCGAGCCCGCCGTGCCGACCGAAGTGTCAATCCTTGTGTGCTCGGCAATCGTCACCCGCGGATGCTCCTTCTCGTGCATCTCCAGCGATTCGATGACGAGAGATTGCCGAACCACAGCACATTGAACAGACGGATGCGATCAACACACGCTCTGCCCGACGAGATCGCCAGTTCGGCCTGACCGCAACACCATCGCGCGCCTATTCGCGTCCGGCCACCTCGTCGCCGTCGACCTCGCCGCACCCCGGCTGAGGCCGCCAGACCACCCGGCCGCAGATTGGGCGCCCGCCGGCGAAGCTGCCCAGCGGGAATGAGAGGATCACCCTGGAGGCCGAGGTCCGGCACGGCTCGTGGAGGATCCCGCCGCAGGCGGGGCTCCGACGAAGCGGGTGATGAGCGGCCCTGCGATGGCCAGCACGAGCACATAGGCGGCTACCAGCGGCGCCAGAGTGGGCAACTGGGGCCCCGCCAGGCCGACGATCACGATGGAGAACTCCCCTCGCGCGATGAGCGCGGCGCCCGCGCGCCGCCTGCCTCGCCGGCCCACCGCGTCGCGGGCAGCAGCGTAGCCCCCGGTGAGCACCTTGGTCAGCCCGGTGACCATGGCCAGCGCCAGCGCGGGCGGCAGGACGGGCAGCAGGTCGGCGGGAGCCACCGACAAGCCGATGGCCACGAAGAACATCGCGGCGAACAGGTCACGCAAGGGCATGATGACGGCTCGCGCACGCTCGGCAGTCTGCCCGGTCAGCGTCAGTCCGACCAGGAAGGCACCCACCGCCGCCGACGCGTGCACGAACTCGGCCAGCGCAGCCACCACCATGGTGAGCCCCAGCATGCGCAGCATCAGCTGCTCGTTGTCCGGATGCGCCACGAGCCGGCCAATGTGATGTCCCCAGCGGGAAGAGGCGGCGAAGGCGCACATCACGGCGCCGACCGCGACCAGCGCGCCCAGCGCTGCCTGCCACCAGGCGCCTCCGGAAGCCAGTACTGCCAGTACAGGCAGGTAGGCTGCCATCGCAAAATCTTCCAGCACCAGAACCGCCAGCACCGACGGTGTCTCCCGGTTGCCCAGGCGCCGCAAATCCCCGAGCAGCCGGGCGATGATGCCCGAAGAGGAGCTGTAGGTGGCGCCGGCCAGCGCCAGCATGCCCACGCCGTCCAGTCCCAGCATCCAGCCAGCCAGCGCGCCCGGGACGGCGTTGGCCACCAAGTCCACCCCTGCCGACGGCAGATGATGGCGCATGCTCGTGGAGAACTCCGCGATGGAGAACTCCAGTCCGAGCGCCAGCAGCAACAACACGATCCCAATCGAGGCTGCGGCCTGTACGAACTCGCTTGCGGCCGGGGCGGGCAGCATGCCGCGCTCGCCGAGCACCAGTCCGGCCAGCAGGTAGAGCGGGATGGGCGACAGCGTCATCCGGCGGGCCAGGGTGCCCAGGAGCCCGAGGGCCGCCAGGATGAGGCCGAGCTCCAGCAGCAGCGCGATCGAGATGTGCACGCGTTCAGCCCTGGATGATGCCCTTCACGCCGTCGATGCCTTCCTGGGTGCCTATCACCACAAGCACGTCATCGGCTCGCAACACCTCGTCCGGGCCGGGCGAGGCGATCACATCCGCACCGCGGATGATCGCCACCACCGACACCCCCGTACGGGTGCGTGCGCGCGTGTGCCCCAGCGGGCGATCCACGTAAGGCGAGATCGGGGCCACTGTCACCGGTTCAGCACTCAGCCCTGGAATCTCCCGGGTCAGGTCGGCGAAACGCTCGGCGATCCGCGGCGCACCGAGGATCTGCGCCAGCGCCTCGGCCTCCTCCTCGGTCAGCCGAAACAGCGGCCAGCCCTCATCGCGGTCATCGCCTGCGTAGCCGACCACCTCGAAATCACCCGTGCGCCGCGCCACCACAGCGATCCGCTCCCCCGCCTGGGTGGTGAACTCATACCGCAGACCGACACCTGGCAACAGCACTTCGTTCACGTCCATGAAGCCATCATCCCGGCAGGCCGGCACCTCCTGCCGGATGGCGCACCGTGAACCTCCCGGTCGATGCGGGCCGGCGCGTCTCCAGCCGCCGATGCGGTCGCCGGTCGCGATGGACGGCAGGCGAGACAGGCCCACAACCTTCATCGACGATGTCGGCCACCGTGCAGCTGAGGGCGAGGTGATGAACGTGGGGCAGACGTGTCTGACGGTCCCAGGAGGGTACATGATGGCGATCAATGTGCGTGATCGTCGGTTTTGACAGGTCTCCAGCGGCCGCTGCCGAGAGCAACGCCTTCATCGCGGCAATCGAGCGCGGGAGAAAGCCGAGCCCGCTCACTTCCGATCGGGGAGCCCGATTCGCGCACCCCGGCTGGAACTCCAAGCCTCTGGTGCGCCGCACCAACGGCAGCGAAGGTCTGGCATCTCACCCAGTTGGTGCAGGAACTGGACGCCGCCCTGGTTTCTCGTCGGATCGCGGCCTCGGCGCCGCCCAAGCGGTCCTGGGCAGGGTTTCGGACATGGTGGTGCACTGCATGCAGCAAGCCCACCCCGTCCTCGTCGTGCCGCATCCTTTGCTGCCCGCTTAGCAGGCGACCTGGAGAACGGGCCGGCGCTCATCTGCTGGGATGGATCACCCGGCGCAGAAGCCGCCCTCACGGTGACGCAGGGGCCGCGTCAGAAGGGACCTTGCGATCGTTTGCTGGACGGCGCTGACATCCGCTCGTCCTCGGGCGGCCTGCCGCAGATCGGCGGCATCACTCTGGATCGGCTGGACGTCGCCAGCGGCTCCTGCACGCCTGGGCGCGCTGTGGCCGGGGCGCTCAGCGCGGTCGCGGCCGGGGCGCGCCCGTCGTGGCCGCCGGGTCACGGGGCGTTCAGCGGCACGCGGGATCCGCATGAGCGGCGTTGCAATGGCCGCCTTGCATCCACGCCCACCGACCAGTCATGGTTGTGCCCCGGGCCGGCCCAAGAACTCAAGTGAGTCTCGGGCTCCGCAGGGGGCCAGGCTGCGGCAGGTTCAGCGTCGGCGAAGACCCGCTCTCTCCGCAGGCCGGTCGGGCCTGTTCTCGCCCTCGGAGGGCGTGACGGTGGGCAGGGGAGCGGTGGCCGTGTCCATAAAGCTGTCAGCGCCACCACCATCCGCTCTGTCCCCTATGGCCGCTGGGCCGCGTGCCTCAACAGGTTCACGAGATGCACGACCGCCGCGATGGCTGTAAGTGCGATGGCGACGATCACCACCGTTCGGACGAGGAGCGCCCAGTCGACGGTGGGGTCGTCGAATGCGAACGGGAAGACCCGCAGGATCTGAACCAGCGCCGGGAGGCTGATCAGCGTGGTCGCCAGGTCTCCTGTCGCCCTCATCCAGTGCGGGTCGCGGCCGAGGAAGACCACGTTGGCGATGAGAGCCGCGATCAGTGAGAGGTTGACCAACGGCAGCACCCGCAAGGTGTCGGAGGTGAGGAATGGCGCGGATCGCCAGCCGGGGTGAGCGTTGATGGCGTACAGCAGGGCCCCGTCGACGACAGCGGCGATCGAGTAGCCGGTGCGACGAGCGACGGCCGGACGGCGTGTCGCGCGTGGCCTTCCATCCTGAATCTCCAATGGCCCTCAGGAGAGTTACTGACCCACCGTCACACTATGCACTCAGCCCGACAGGAGGGCAGAGGCGAAGGTTGGGTACGAGGGGAGCCGAAAGCCCTCCAAGTCTCTCCAGACAGCACACTGCCCGACTTCCAGTGCAAGGCTCAGCCGGTTCGGCAGAGCATGATGTTCGATGCTCCGGCCCTGCCGAGTCGCAGACGTCGGCCGGTGAAGTCTTGGCCTTCGAACCGGCCCGCGCCGAACCCCGCGGTGTCTTCCGCAATGTGTGCTTCCGGCCATCCGGGAAAGGACCAACGTCCCTGTTCGCGGCACGCAGGTTCGCGAACAGTAGTACACGGACACATTCGAACGATCGTTCATCGGCCGGGAGATCACGGCGAGCACGGAGGACATGACAGTGATGCCTTTGTCTGGGCTGACGTCGGCGGAGGCGGCCTCGCGGCTGGCACGCGACGGCGCCAACCTGCTTCCGCAGAAGGCGCCCGTGCCCTTGTGGCGACGCATCGCATCCCAACTGCGCGACCCGCTCATCATCGTCCTGCTCATCGCGGCAGTGCTGACCATCACGACAGGTGACTGGGCCGACGCGGCCGTGATCATACTGGTGATCGTGGTCAATACCACTGTCGGGGTGGTGCAGGAGGTCCGGGCCGACCGAGCCATCACGGCCCTGGCACAGCTCGCGAGCCCGGAGGCGCGCGTGGTGCGCGACGGCCGCCAGCAGCAGATCCCCTCCAGCGACGTGGTGGTGGGAGACCTGCTGATCCTGGCCGAGGGCGACATCGTCCCCGCCGACGCCAAGGTGCACGAGTCGGCGGCGCTGCTCGTCGACGAGTCGGCGCTGACAGGCGAGTCGGTGCCGGTGGACAAGGGCATCGATGCCCCGGTCTCGTCCGGCACCGTAGTGCTGCGTGGGCGCGGGCGGGCGGAGGTCACCGCCGTCGGGGCGGCCAGCGCGAGCGGCCGCATCGCCTCCCTGATGGTCAAGGGGGCTCGGCTCACCCCGCTGCAACGTCGCCTGGTGGGAGTCGGCCGGCTCCTGGCCGGCGTCGCCGTGCTGCTGTCGGCGATGGTCATGGCCCTGGGACTGGTGCGCGGCCAGCCGGTGGAACTGATGGTGATCACCGCCATCAGCCTGGTCGTCGCCGCTGTCCCCGAGTCCCTTCCTGCCGTCGTGACGTTGAGCCTCGCGCTGGGCGCACGCCGGATGGCCGCGCGCAACGCCCTTGTCCGCAAACTGCCCGCGGTGGAGACCCTCGGCTCGGTGACCGCCCTGGCCACCGACAAGACCGGCACCCTCACCGAGGGTCGGATGGTCGCCCGCCGGCTGTGGACGCCTACGGCACAGGCCACGATGGGTGGCACTGGCTACGCCCCCGAAGGGCAGATCACTGGCGACCATGATTCCGGCGCTTTCGAGGCGCTGCTGACAGCGGCGGTGCTCTGCAACGACGCCCGGCTGTCGCCCCCGCACGACGCCGACGGCGAGTGGACGGCGCTGGGCGACCCCACCGAGGCGGCCCTGCTCGCCGCCGCCGCCAAGCTCGGCCTCGACCGCAAGAACGTGCAGACCCGCCTTCCCCGCCTGGCCGAGCTGCCCTTCGACAGCGACCGCAAGCGCATGAGCACCGTGCACCAACTGCCCGGCGGCGGCGCACGCCTGATCTGCAAAGGCGCGCCCGAAGCCCTGCTCCACCACCCCGTCCTGATCGACCAGCCGGATCTGCTCGCCCGCGCCGCCGCACAGGCCGACCAGTTCGCCCGAGCCGGATACCGGGTCCTCGCGGTGGCAAGCACCGATCTCGACGCCGCACCGGCCACGATCCAGGAGAACGGCCTGTCACTGCTCGGCCTGATCGCGATCCTGGACCCACCACGCCCGGCCGCCGCCACCGCCGTCGCCGACTGCAAGCGAGCCGGCATCAAAGCGATCCTCATCACCGGAGACCACCCCGGCACCGCCCGCGCCATCGCCACCGAGCTGGGCATCATCGCCGACGGTGACCGGGTCGTCGACTGCCGCGAACCCGGCGCCTTCGACCACGGCCAGGCCGGCGTCTACGCGCGGGCCACACCGGAGCAGAAGCTCGACATCATCCAGAGCCTCCAGTCTCGTGGCGGTGTCCTGGCGATGACGGGCGACGGGGTCAACGACGGCCCCGCCCTGCGGCGTGCCGACATCGGCGTGGCCATGGGCAAGCGCGGCACCGAAGTCGCGCGGCAGGCAGCCGACCTGGTACTCGCCGACGACAATCTGGATACCGTCGTCGCTGCCGTCGAGGAGGGACGCCGCGTCTATGCCAACATCCGGCGCTTCCTGGTCTACGGCCTGTCCGGCGGCGCGGCCGAGATCGCCGTGATGTTGCTGGGCCCGTTCGTCGGGCTCCCGCTCCCCCTGCTCCCCGCCCAGATCCTGTGGATCAACCTGCTCACCCACGGGCTGCCCGGCGTGGCCCTGGGCGGCGAGCCGACCGTGCCGGGAGCCATGGCCGATCCGCCCCGGCCGCCCAGTCAGAGCATCCTCGGCGCGGGTCTGTGGCAACGCGTCGTCCGGATCGCCGTCGTCCTCACCTCCGTCACGCTCGGGGTCGCCGTCTGGGCAGCAGCGACCGGACGGCCCTGGCAGAGCATGGCCTTCTTCGCCCTCGGCGCGACTCAGCTCGGCGTCGCGCTCGGCTCCCGCACCCGGCCAGGAACCCTGGCCAACCCCATGCTGCTGCTCGCCGTCGCCGGCGCGTTCGTCCTGCAACTGGCGGCCCTGTACCTGCCGCCGCTGCGCCAGCTCCTCGGCACCCAGCCACTCAACGCCGTCGACCTGCTGATCGTCACCGCGCTGTCCGTACTCGGCTACGCCGCCGCCCGCCTCGACCGGATCCTGCACCCCTCCCCCCGCCCGCAAGAATCTCAGCTTCAGGTCACCGCTAGCGAGGGCGATCGGCAAAGGTCGCGGGACTTTCCTCCCTAAGCTCCCGGCAGGAACCCGGGCAGGCTGAAGACACGAAACTCGACTCGGCCGGTTTACAGGTGCTCACTCATGAGGAGTGCATGCACCTGCCGGCTTCACGCCCGGTCGGGCGCTGCCGGCCATGCAGCCGGTCAGCTTTTGCCTGAACAGGCGGGACATCGTCATCCGTACGGCGGCCGGCTCCAAGCTGGCCGCCGCTACCCGCCGCTCGGTCGTAGCGTCCGAGGTCGACAACTTCGACAGCTACGCGCGCAGCGGCTGCTCGGTCGCCGTCGTAGGTTATGCGCGTGTAGCCGACGACCCCGCAGAGATCGCCCGGCTGGAACGACTGCCGTGGGCGCCAGGCCGTGACCACTTCATCGTCATCCCCAGGGTGGGAGTGCCCCGGCCGGCGCGTCGGGCAACTGACCTGACTTCACGGAGCCAGCCCCAGGGCCCAGGCCGGCGAATGAAGCCTCCGAGCGACACCAGCGCTGTGGCTGGAGCCGTCGAAGTGCGGGCGCGCCCGCCGGCCATCTTGCCTGGCGGCGTGAACGAGACGTCGTGTGGGGCCTCGCAAGCTGGCCTGCCAGAAGGCGTAGGCGGTCGCCGCTTCGCAGCTGTCGGAGTCGTCGATGCCGACCTCGACCTCGCCGGCTGGCTCGCGGGTCCGGCACGCACCACGATCACCGGGCACGGCGTGCACTGCCACCGCCAACGCCCACGGCTACGAGAACGATCACGGTAGCCTCCTGTGCCCGAGCCCTTCGCTGGAGCCTCTCCCGGCAAACTTCAGATGAGGCAAGGCAGACATGGCCATGTCTTTGCTTCCCAGCGAGGCTTGCCCGTGCGGCCCGGGGAAGGCCTATCCGGTCAGGACCGGACGGCTCCTCTCAGGGGGCGACAATGCGCGACGAACATGCCGGCCGGCCCATCCTGGTCGGCTACTACGACGTGCCAGAGAGCCGACACGCGCTGACCTGTGCGCTCGAGGAAGCGCGGCTGCGCAGTCTGCCGGCGCTGGCTGGCCGTCTCCTGCACTGGCGCTACACCCTCACGCCTCTGTCCGACGAGGCCATGGTGCAGATCGACCAGGTCACCCAAACGGTCGTGGAGGAAGGCACCGGCTGTGCCCGGGAACTCGCCGTGGACGTCCGGCGGCTCCGTTCGCTGGGCACCTGCTCTGTGGTGCTCCTGGAGTTCGGGAATGAAGCGAAGCTGACGGTGCTGGGATCTCGCGGGCATGGAGGGTTCGACGGCCTGCAGGTAGGGTCAACGGCCGTCCAGAGGCCCGCTTGCGACAGACCGGTCGAATGCCTGGACCCGCAGCGATGGGCGGACCCGGCCGCCGGATCGTGGTCAGACTGGACGGCGGCTCACCCGCCAACCCCGCAGCACTCCATCTCGCCGTGGAGGAGGTCGCGCTGCGTCTCGGGACAGGGACGGTCCTGTGCTGCTGGGCCGACTGCGGATCGTCGTCCTGGCCGGCGCCCCTTCCGTTCGCAGATTGCCGCGCACTGCGCGAAGGGCCGCGACCTGCTTCCGCGAAGTGGCCACGCACCTGGCGCAAAGGCATCCCGACATGCCGGTGATCACCGAGTAGTTGCAGACCGAACGGCCGCAGCGGGCCCTACTAGACGAAGAACTGGACGCCACTCGCCTAGTGCTCGCCAACCGGGGCAACGAATCCCAGCCCTGTCTGCTGCCGGGGTCAGTCACCTAGGCGGCGCTGCTCAATGCCTGTTTTCCGGTCGCGGTGTCCCCTGCGGCAGTTTTGAAGCCACGAATCCCGCCAAGTTGATCCCAGGTCGCCGGGGCAAAGGGGCAAACGAGCACTGTGGAGGTGGATCACGATGGTGAGACCGATCGTGGTGGGGGTGGACGGCTCCACCCCGGCCCATGCGGCAGTGGAATGGGCTGCCGCCGACGCCCGGCGCAGACGGCTGCCCCTGCGGATCGTGCATGTGTGCGAGCAGTGGCAGGACAACGTCAACGGCATGAAGTACTGCGCGGGAATGCTGCAGGCCGCTGCCGATCGGGCCCGGGCCACCGGTGATGACCTGGAGGTGAACACTGAGTTCCTCGATGGGAACGTAGTGGAGAGGCTGGTCGGCCAATCGGTTTCCAGCCAGTCTGTGGTACTGGGCAGCCGAGGCCTGGGCGGGTTCGCCGGACTGGTGATCGGCTCGGTGAGCCTCGCGGTCGCGGGACGCGCCGAAGGCCCGGTCGTCGTCGTCCGCGCGGCGACCACCGTCCCCGTGCATTCACTGATCGTGGTAGGCGACGATGGATCCGGCGCCGCCCGGGAAGCCATGCTCTACGCCATCGAACAGGCCCGTGCCCGCAGTGCTCGCGTTCTCGCCGTTTACGCCTGGCGGCAGCCGGTGCTCTCAGCTTATGGACGGGATTACGCCGACCTCTTCACCGACTCCTTCGGGGAGGAATGCCGTGCCGCGCGTGAGCGGGTCGATGCCTGGCGGAACGAGTTCGCCGGGGTGGAGATCACGGGGCGTCAGGTCAACGAGCATCCGGTTGCGGCGCTCGCCGACGCCTCCGCCGCGGCCGATCTGGTCGTGGTGGGATCACGGGGACGGGGCGGCTTCGCCTCCGCCGCGCTGGGCTCGGTGAGCCATGGCCTGCTGCATCACGCCGTGTGCCCCGTCGCGGTGGTCCGGCCGCGGAGCGGGCGCGCCGAGACCACCGGGCAGTGACCCCGGTGCAGGGCGCTGTGGTCGAAGTCGATTTTCGACTGCCCTGGTAATGGGAGCGGTGACCGAGCGGCGGCGAAGTCGTGCTCAGGTGCCTCCTCGTGCGCCCAGCGGTGAGATCGTGCTGGCTATTACAGCTCTTCTGCGGCGGACCGCGCTCCGGAGTACGGACGCGAGGCAGGCCGCTGCCCGCCGGGACGTCTGCAGGTCCTGCACGCTGTGTGCTATCTGTCCGCAGCTCGGTGTAGGCGTCATGGACTCTCTTGCCGGCGCAGGCGGACGGCGGTGACCTTGTACTCAGGGCATGCGGTGACGGCGTCCGCGTGGCCGGAGGTCAGGGCATTGACCCGGCTGGACGGGAAATGGAAGGCGCAGAAGACCTGGCCCCGCGTGACCTCCTCGGTGAGGCGTACGAGCAGCGCGGCCTGCCCGTGCCTGCTTTCAACGACCACCGGGGCGCCGTCGCGCAGGGCCAGCCGGGCGGCGTCGGCGGGGTGTACGTCCAGCCGAGCCTCGCCTTCAAGCTCCAGGATGCCGCTTCTCCTGGTCATGTTGCCGGAGTTGTAATGCGCCCAGCGGCGGCCAGTGATGAGGATCAGCGGGTAGTCGTCGTCTGCGCTTTCGCCCGGCGGCAGATAGGGGATGGCGGCGAGGTGCGCCTTACCGTCCGCGGTCGCGAACCGGGCCTGGTAGAGCCTGCTCACGCCAGGGCGGCAGGGGTCGGTGCACGGCCAGGGGATCGCTCCTTCCCGATCCAGCCTCTCATGGGAGATTCCGGCGTAGGCGGGAGCGACCTGCCCGCATTCGGCGAGTGCTTCGGCGGGTGTCGGACAGCCGAGGTCAGTTCCGCAGGCCGCGGCAAGGGCCTGGACGATGGCGAAGTCGGTCCTGGCCTGGCCGGGCGGGACGAGCGCGGGGCGCACTCGCTGGAAGCGCCGGTCGAAGTTGACGAAGGTGCCGTCCTTTTCCAGCCAGGAGGCGGCCGGCAGGACCACGTCGGCGTTGCGGGCGGTCTCGGAGAGGAAAAGCTCCTGGCTGATGACCAGGGGGCATGCGTCCAGAGCGGATATCACCTCGTTGGCGTCGGGGTCTGTGGTGGCCACGTCCTCCCCGATGATCCACAACACTCGCAGGTCACCCGAGCGGGCCGCTGCGAACATCTGCGGGATGCGCAGGCCCTCGTGGTGCGGCAGGCGTGCGCCCCATACGTGTTCGGCGCGGCCGCGCGCCACCGGGTCGCGGACCTTCCCGTAGCCGGGCAGCAGGTCGGGCAGGGCGCCCATGTCGGAGGCGCCCTGAACGTTGTTCTGGCCGCGCAGCGGGTTCACACCGTAGCCACGGGTGGTGCCGACTGCGCCCCGCAAAATCGCCAGGTTGGCCAGCGTCCTTACGCCGTCGGTGCCGTGCAGGTGCTCGGTCACGCCCAGCCCATACACGATCGCGGGACGTTCCGCCTGCCCGTAGAGCCGTGCGGCGGCGATCAGATCTGCTGCGGGGACGCCGGTGATCATGGCGACCCGTTCCGGCGCGTAGCCGCCGAGAATCTCGGTGAGTTCCGGGAGCCCCGTGGCGCGCAGCCGCAGGAACTCCTCGTCGATCAGCCCCTCGGTGAGCAGCACCCGGGCGAGCCCGTTGAACAGGGCCACGTTGGTTCCCGGTCTCGGTCGCAGATGCACGTCGGCGAGCCCGGCGAGCCCGACGGCGCGCGGATCGGCGACGATCAGTCGCACGCCGCGCAGCACCCGCTGGAGCAGGCGCGCGCCGACGACCGGATGCGCCTCGACCGGATTGGCGCCCACCACGAGCAGGCAGTCGGCCTGCTCCACGTGCTCCAAGCTGTCGGTGCCGCCCGCCAGGCCGAAGGCGGCGGTGAGCCCCGCGGCCGATGGCGAGTGGCACAGGCGCGAGCAGTTGTCGACGTTGTTAGTGCCGACGACGACTCTCATGAACTTCTGGATCAGGTAGTTCTCCTCGTTGGTGGCCCGGGCCGAGGAGATCGCCGCCACGCTGTCCGGGCCCGACTCGGCGATGGCGTCCTGGATCGCGCGAGCGATGTGATCGAGCGCTTCGTCCCAGCTGGCCGGCCGTAGCTCGGAACCGCGGCGCAGCAGCGGCTCTGTAAGTCGCTCCGGGGAACGCAGGAAACCATGCGCGAAGCGACCCTTGACGCAGGCGTGACCCCGGTTGACCGGTCCATCTCTCGCCGGCCTCACTGCCGTGACCGCACCATCACGGGTGAGCACGTCCAGGGCACAGCCGACGCCGCAGTATCCGCAGGTGGTACGCGTTCGGGTGAGGGCGGCCAGCTGTGTCCCGGCGGGCAGACCAGGCTCGGTCAGAGCGCCAGTGGGACAGGTGTCCACACAGCCGCCACATGCGACGCAGTCGGACTCCGCCCAGAGGCCGCCGGTGCCCGGCGCAACCACGGTCTCGGCGCCCCTGCCGGTCAGCGTGAGCGCGAACGTGCCCTGCACCTCGGCGCACATGCGCACGCAGCGACCGCAGGCGATGCACAGATCTCGATCGAGACGCACGAACGGATGGCTGCCGTCGCGACCTCTTCCTGCGCCGTGCTGGTTGTTGCCGGAGGTGATGCCGAGCTCGCGGCAGGTTCGCGCCAGCTCACCGTCGCCTTGGAGCGCGTACGCGGGAAGCGCCGAGACGATCAGCTCGACCGCGTCGCGGCGCAGGCGTCGCAGGTCGTCCTGCTCGACCAGGATCTCGGCGCCGTCCGTCGCCGGGGTTACGCAGGCCGCGAGGTAGTGGCCGCCGACTCCTACCAGGCAGGTCCGACAGGAGCCGGCGGGCGTCAGCCGCTCGTCGTGACAGAGCGCAGGCACCTCGGCACCGGCGGCGCGCACGGCCGCGAGCAGCGTCGCTTCCTGCGTGAGCTCGACGGAGACGCCGTCCACGGTGACTCTCATCCGCCCCATCCTCGGAGGCGATCACCGTAGGCGCGGGCGAGGCTGCGGACGGCGTACGGCAGCCGTCGACCGAACGCGCACAGGCTGGCCTCGCTCATGACGCCCAGCATGCGGGCGTACGCGTCGCCGGGCGGGACGCCGAGCCTGGCCTGCTCCAGGCCGCGGCGGGAGCCGACCCGGCAGGGCGAGCAGGCACCGCAGCTCTCGGCGGCGGCGAACGCCCAGACGTGTCTCAGCATGTCCAGCGGCTCGATCCGCTCGTCGACGGCAACCATACCGGCATGGCCGAGTGCCGCGCCGTGGCCGGCCAGTGCGGCCTCGGTGAGGGGTACGTCCAGCTCCCCCTCCCTCAGGAACCCGCCCAGCGGGCCGCCGATTTGCAGGACACCGAGTTCCGCGCCGTCCCGCAATCCGCCGCCCAGTTCGGTGACGATCTGCCGTACCGGAGTGCCGAGCTCGACCTCATAACATCCGGGACGGGCGAACCGCTCCGACAAGCAGACCAGTTTCGTGCCGGTCTCCCCGGGCGCACCGCGGCGGGCGTAGTCCTGGCCACCGCGGCTGATGATCCACGGCAGCGCGGCCAGCGTCTCGACGTTGTTGACCACGGTCGGGGCACCCCACAACCCCCGGTCTGCCGGATATGGCGGGCGCGCCCGGGCGCAGCCGCGACGGCCTTCGAGCCCAGCGATCAGAGCCGTCTCCTCACCTGTCACGTACGAACCGGCACCTGCCACGACCTCGACGTCCAGGTCGACCTCGCTGCCATGCACGCGGCGGCCGAGATGGCCTTCCGCACGCGCCCGCTCCACCGCCTGCCGCATGGATGCCAGCGCCCGCGGGTACTCCGACCGCACCAGCACCACGCCGCGGCTCGCCTCGCAGGCGAAGCAGGCCAGAGCCAGCCCTTCCAGCACCCGGGCCGGGTCGACCTCCATCAGCAGCCGGTCGGCGTACGAGCCCGGATCGCCCTCGTCACCGTTGGCGATCACCACGGTCTCCGGTGAGCCGCCCGTCGCCGCCCACTTGGCCGCCACCGGGAACCCTGCGCCGCCTCGGCCGCGCAGCCCGGAGGCCGCGACCTCTGACCGGACCAACTCCGGCGTCCGCCTGCTGACGGTCTCCGTCCACGTTAGCCAGGGGCGCTCACCGGCTGAGATGCCGGCGAGCACCACCGGATCCCCCGTGGCGTCGGCTGCGGGAATGGGCGGCGCGTGCGGCCGCACACGTCCTGCCAGCTGGTCGGCAACGTCCGGCCCCGCGCAGGGCGTCTCGCCGTCCAGCGCGGCCGGCCCCGCGTAGCAGTAGCCGAGACAGCGGACCATCTGTACTGTCACCTCGGGGTCCGCATCGTGATCCTTGTCGACCGCGACGCCGAACAGCCGTTCGATCGCGGGCAGATGCCGGCCCGCCTGGGCGGCGAAGCAGGCCGTTGCCTCACAGATCCGCACATGGCGCCGTCCGTGCGGGACCGCGAGGTCCGCGTAGTAGGTCGCCGGACCCAACCCTGCCGCAGCAGGGAGCCCGAACCGCCTGGCGACCTCTGGCGCCCACCTCTCGGGCCGTTCCCGGTGCTCCTCTGCGCCGGCGGTGAGCGCGTCGATCAGGCGAGTACCTGGCCGGCCACGCCGCTCAGCGAGGGCACGGAAGGCATCGAAAGGGCTGCTTCACGAATTTTGTCATGCCCCATTTCCCGTTATCGGACACCTGGGGGACCGGTCGTCGCGCAGCAGGCTGGGCAGACACGTGGGCGTACCCGCTCGGAAACACGGGCTCGCTACCGTTGTTCGCCTGTGGCAACCATGCGGGCAAAGGCGTCGGGTGTGACGATCGGGATGTCGTAAGCGCGGGACTTGCGTGCTTTGCCCGACATACTGTCAGGGTCGGCGGCGACCAGCAGCCGGACCCGCTCGGTGACGGTGGAGTGCGGGAGGTGGCCAGCCTGACGGGCTCGATCCTCCCACGTCTCGCGACCGCCGGTCATGTCGCCGGTGAATACGACAAGGTCGCCCGGCCGCAGTCGGAAGCCTCCCGTCGCGGCCAGGTCACGGGGCGGCACGGCGGGGACACGAGCTTGCTCGACCGCGGCGGGGGTCAGCGTGTGAGGGCCAGTGCACTGGCCCTCACACCACCTCACAGCAGTGAGACATCCGTCGGTGTGATCACCCCAGATCGGCAAGAGCTCAACCTGATCATCGGCGTGTTCACTGACTCCGACGTCAGTGCCGAGACCCAAGCAGGCACGTGTACCGACTTCAAGGCCGGGAGTTCACCACGGTGATCGTGGATCTGGCCGAGAACGGCGGTAGCAGAATCGCCAGGAGCTCGCCCGCAGCCCGCAACAACTTCAGCGTGGCTGTGACCCGCGATTGGGACCGCTCGGACATCCTTGCGTCCTCCAATGTCGTGGCTGGTGTCAAAGGGACCGCTGCGCATGCTTGGCCATCTATGCGGGAAAGGGGGCGTCACTGTCGTAGCGGCGGCGAACCTTCTCGGCCTCGAACAGCCACCCGAACCTATGAGGGCCGGGAGCATCCTGCAAGAGGCCCTACGCGGCAACGTCAAGGTCGCCGCCCCTACTACGAAAACTACCGCCCAACGAGTTGCTCGCGGCCATCGATGCGGCCGAGCACAGCGTTTGGGTGTGGAGACCCTGGGTCGGCAAGCCAATGGCCGACATCCTGCGCGCCCTACAGGCCGCCGCCGGTCGAGGCATCGACATCAGAGCCGTCGTCTTGCCACCGCGAGGAGGCGCGCCATGAACCCTATGTCGAGGTGCTACGTCAAGTGATCAAGCATGTGGTGTTCCTGCAGGATGAGCATCAAAGCTCGCCATGATTGAATCGCCCCGGGTTCGGTGGAGACTTGATCTCTTGAGAGGATCGAGTCCATGCCAGGTAAGTCTCCCTACCCCGCCGAGCTGCGCCGCCGAGC
>NZ_JBSFSX010000027.1:0-65903 GCF_053590035.1 Nonomuraea sp. NPDC003214
CAGTGTTGTGCTCTGAGTTTCGGCCAGAAATCCCCTGAGCTTGGGTGCTGTGACTGCCCGCCGCGCGGGGGGGCGGTGGGGCCGGGGCCGGGCACCACGGCGGTGATCAGTCGGGAAGTCCGCGCCAGAAGGCGCATCGGTGCTCGTCGCCGAGGTCGGCCGGGCCGATGCCGCCCTGGCTCGCGGGTTTCAGGCTGAGCACGGTCTGGCCGGACGGGGTGAAGGGGGGCCAGACGGGTGCGCCGGCGGCCTGCGGCTTGCCGCTGTGGGCGAAGGACGTCCAGTAGCCGATCATCTGCTGCGCCAGCCGCCACTGCTCGGGGGTGAGCCCGTCCCAGGCCTTGCCGTCCAGGTCGAACAGGTAGGGCAGGTCACTGGCGTGCTGGGCGCCCAGCGGGAATTCGGAGGGAATGCCGGCGATGTTCGGGGCCTGGGCGTCGGCGAACTCATAGGCGTACACCGTGGTGCGGGCGGCCATCGCGTGGTTGCCTTCCAGGGTCGGGCAGGCCCATGCGCGGTCGCTGCTCACCGTCGCCCAGGCCAGGCCGGGCGAGGAGAAGGCCGTCAGCGGGTATTCCCGCATCACCGTGCCGGCCTGCTCGCCGAACGCGCTCTTCATCAGAACGGGGTAGTTCTCGGCGGTCACCGGCATGCCGGCCTGTGCGGTGCCGGTGACGAAGCCGTTGCTCTCGCTCCTGGTGGCGCCGGAGATCACCGGCACGCGCAGGAACCTGCCGGTGCGCAGTGCCTGGGCCGGGTCCAGCGGCAGCAGCGGCGTGCCGTGGGCGAGGGCGGAGCCGAACCGTTCGTTGATCTTCATCAGCTCGGAGACCGGCTTGGAGCGCAGGCACTCCAGCTCCTTGCCCGCCGCGCAGCCGAGCTGCCTGGCAGCGGCCAGGCCGATGTCCCGGCTGGTCTTCAGCGAAGCGTATGGCGTGAACGGCGGCATGTCCGGAACGGGGAGGTAGGTGCCGGACGGCCAGTTGAGCGTGCACGCCCCCGACTGCATGACGGCCTTGTCGACCAGGCCGCGCGTGGCCGGGGAGGTCAGCAGCGCGCAGGTGCTCATCCCGCCGGCGGACTGGCCGATCAGCGTCACGTTGCCGGGGTCGCCGCCGAAGGCCGCGGCGTTGCGCTGCACCCATCGCAGGGCTTCGAGCTGGTCGGCCAGCCCGAAGGTGCCCGAGCCTGGCAGCCCCGGCAGCGCGAGGTAGCCGAACGCGCCGAGCCGGTAGTTGGGCGTCACCACGATCACCTCGCCCTGGCCGGCCATCCGCCGGGCGTCGTACATGCTGCCGGAGCCTTCGACGAAGCCGCCGCCGTGCAGCCACACCATCACCGGCAGCGGCTTTCGGGACGCTCTGGCCGGCGCGGTCACGTCGAGGAACAGGCAGTCCTCCCCGCCGAGCTGCTTGCCCCTATCCGCCTGCGGGCATGGCCGGCCGGGCTTGGTGGCGTCGGCCACCCCGCGCCACGGCGCGACCCGCACCGGCTCCTTCCACCGCAGCCTCCCCAGCGGCGGCTGCGCGAAGCGGATCCCCGAGTACGTCCTGACGGCGCCGTCGTCCACTCCCCGTATCCGGCCCGAGTCCAGCTTCACGATCGACGGGCGCGGCTTGGGCGCCGTGGGCGGCTGCGCGGCGGCCTGCGTGACGCCCGCGGTCAGGGCAAGGCAGCCGCCGGTGACCAGAGCGAGTAGCCGCCGCATCGGCCGGCTCGCCATTGACGTGGCAAAACGCGATCTTTTTGCGCTCATGCGGGCCAGTCTCGCCCCGGGCCGGGGGCCGCCGTGAGGTGCGGACGTTGCGGCTTGGCGACCGGTTGTTGTGAATCGGCCACCCTTAGCGGCACCCTGCTCCCCGGACCGCTCGCAGACGTGACGTCAGGGAAGGGCCGCTCCGCGTCCGCTCTCGACCACGAACCCGGCCCGGCAGGGCAGCACGCAACACGTCCCAGACTCGCTCGGCATCGCGATCGCGCTCGGTCCGCAGCGGCCGCCGTCCTCGGCCGTAGCCGAACCCTCGCCCGTCATCGCTCGATGATCCCACCGTAGACGCCTCGGAACTGCCGTCCAGCCCTGCGTATCGCCGCAGGCCAGGAGAATCCGTTGGATACCGCCCGGGCCTACAGCGAGACCGGTTCGGCACAGGCCCGCTCACCCTGGACTACCTCGATGGGATGGTCGGCCGGTTTGCTCACCTGATCCCGCCCGTCGCGCTCACGAGAGCCTCAGGTGGAGCCGGGCGCGGTGGACGGCCAAGGCGCGGACGAGAGGGTGGGCGAAGCCGAGGCCTTCGACGATGTCGGCCAGCCGATCTTCCAGCAGCGCCTGGTGCTCCTCCAAGCGGTTGTCGGTGAACAGCACGCTCAGCAGGAACGCCGCGGTGAGCAGCGTCTCGTCGTGGGTGCGGCCGAGGGTGCGGTCGGCCTCGGCGAGGGCTTCCCGGACGGTGGCGAGCGCGAGGTCCGTCCGTCCGGCCTTCAACTGGGCGTACGCCAGGCGGTAGCCGGCCGACACCATGATCGGGTGTCCGCGTCCCAGCAGGGCCGAGCCCTCTTCCATGGCATCGGCGAAGGCGGCCATCGCCTCCTCGAGCCGGTCGTGGTCGCGGAGCAGGGTCGCGCGTTCGAGCCGGGTGGCGAGGCGTGCCCAGGTGTCCTGTGAGCGGTCGAGGAGCGCGATGCGTTCCTCGACTTCCGCCAGCGCCTCGGACTCCTGATCTCCTTCGCCGTCGGCGCGCTGGAGGGAGACTCGGACGATCACCGTGTCGGGATGGCCGGGGCCCACGTACTGCTCGAACAGGGGCAGCAGTTCCTCCCACATCGCCCGCGCCTGGCTCGATCGGCCGGCGCTGTTCAGCACGACCGCCAGGTTGCTGCGGGCCAGCAGGGTGTCGTGGTGGTGTTCGCCCGCCGTCCTGGTCCGGTACGCGACGATTTTCTCCGCGAGTGCGGTGGCACGGTCGTATTCGCCGGCTCTCATGTGGATCGCGGCCAGGTTGTTGACGCCATGCCAGACGTCGGGATGGTCGTCGCCGAGCAGCGCGGCGCGGCGCTCGGTGACTTTCTCCAGCAGCCGGGCGCCGCGCCGGGGGTCGCCCGCCTTGTCGTACGCGCTGGCAAGGTTGGCCCGGGCTGTCAACGTCTTCGGGTTGTCGTCGCCCACGTGCAGCTGAGCCGAACGCGTCACCCGTTCGGCGATCGGGACGGCCGCCGCGCCCATCTCGTTCTCCAGCAGCAGGATGACGGCCTCGCCGAGCAGGTTCAACGCCTCGGGGAAGTCGTCTTCGGGGGCGGTGCGGGCGATCCAGGCGTTCACATGGGGGAGGAGTTCCAGGCAACGCGCGGTCCGGCCGGCCCGGCCGCCGCTCCGGAGGTAGTCGTGCATCGCGCGGATCGCCGCCTCGCGCCCGGCTGCACCGTGCTCCTCCCGGAGTCGTTCCTGGAGGTCGGGCGACGCCGTGAGGGTGCCGTCCGCGGCGGGTTCGAGCCGGTCGCGGGCCTTCTCCTTGAGCAACCCGGGCGGGATGCCGTCCGAAGCCAGCCAGCCGACGATGAGCAGCGGGTCCTTCATGGTCAGGCTCCGGTGTGCATGTAGGAGGCCCAGATGGTGGGCGTGGCGGGATAACGTTCGCGCTGCCTGCGGACCGCCCGGTGCAGGGCCAGAGCGGGGCCGTCGGTGAGGTGTGCGTAAAGGTCGCGGGAGATCTCGGCGGCGGTCGCGTCGCTCACCGGCCAGAGCGCGCCGATCACGTCCCGGAACCCGGCGAGCTGGAAGGCGGCGGTCAGGTGCACCGCCTCGTCGGAGAGATTCGGGCTGATCTCCGAGGTGCTGCACGCCGACAGCACCGCCAGTCCGCGATCCGGCAGATTCAGTGCGGCGAGGTCGGAAACGGTCAGGGGTTCGCTCTCGTGGTCGGCGAGCAGGAGCCGGCTGGTGCTCGGCGCGTGCACGTCGGTGAGCGCGTGGCAGGCCAGGTGAACGTGCTCGTGGTCGCGCAACGCCGCCAGGAAGGCCGCCTTGGTCGCCTTCGCCCCCTGCAGGACGGTGGCCTCCGGCAGCAGTTCGAGTATCCCGCTCACCTCGTCCGGCACCCCGCGGAGCGCCGATGCCGCGGGCGTCTCGGACTGGGCGACGATCAGTGTACGGCCGGGACTCACTCCCTGCGACGTTCGGCGGACGTGCTCCAGCACGCGCAGGCTCGCCGTGTACGAGGAGACCACCCGGTCGGGCACGCTCCCGGCGGCGTGCCAGGGCAGGTAGGACAGGAGACCGGTTGGGCACCACCACAGGCGCGGCCAGTCGTTCCCGGAGGGCGTCCGGGTGAAGCCCAGCTCGGCCAGGATCGGCTCGGCCGCCGTCTGCCCCACCCATGCCAGCGTGTCGCGCACTTCGGCCTGCGCCAGCCGTCTGACGCGCAGGGAATACGAGTCGTCCGTGGCGAAATGCCGGGCGGTGTGGAAGGTGAGCACGCGTTCGGTCGCGGTGGTGATGTCCAGGCCGGGCAGGGGAAGGGCGCGTACGGGGCGGCTCCGGTCGTTCGTGATCAACAGTGCGTAACCGCTGCCCTGTGCGGCGGCCACCAGCACGATCGGGCCCTCCGCGGCGAGTGTGGCGAGGTCGGAAGGTCCGGCCGCCGCTGCTCTCTGCACCGCCTTCCAGCGCTGGACGAGCGAGGCACGCTCGGCCGCGAGCGTCCGCTCGCTTTCCCGGTCCGGCACGCCGACGGCGGCGGAGGTCCGGTCGCGGGCGTCGACCGCCCGCAGCCTGGTGTCGATCTCGCGCAGCTCCTCGGCGAGCGCCGGGTCCGACGCGTGCAGCGTGGCCAGGTCACCGCGGATGTCCAGGGTGTCGCGGGACAGCAGGCCACGGCTTCGCTCCAGCAGCTCCACCGCGAGTTCGAGCCGGTCCTCCGCCACCCCGGAGGAGACGATGACCCCCGTGAGCCCCGCGTAGGTGCGCAGGGCGTTCTCCCGGTCGGCCCACAGGGGTCCCGACGACACGTTCAGCCGCAGCAGCTCCACGGCCTCGGTGAGGAGGTCCAGCAGGGGGGCGCCGTCGCGCTCGGCCGCCTGCACGCGGAGCAGGGCCGCCTGGAACCGCACATCGGGCCGCGTGGCCGCGGACGCGGTCAGCGCCTCCAGGTCGGCCGCGGTGGACGTGCCGAGCTCGTGCAGGGCCAGGGCTCTTTCCAGGGCGGCGGCCGAGGCGATCGAGACGGGCGCTTCGGTCAGCCGCTCCGCGAGCTCGACGGCCGCACGCATACGGCCGGTGTCCCGCTCGGCGCTGCCCAGCAGCCGGTAGGCCCGGGCCAGGTCAAGCAGCACGAACGGCTCGGCGTAGTCGCCCGGCGAGACCAGGGCCAGCCCTTGCTCGCCCAGCTCGGCGGCCTCTCGGATCGCGGCCTCGTCCCCCGAGAGGGCATGCAGGTCGGACAGCATCGCGACCAGTCCGGACAGCCGGCCGACTCGATCCTCCCGGGGCAGGTCCGGTTGCGAGCAGGCCACCCGAGCGGCGGACACCGCCTCGCGCAACAGGTCGACGTCCTGCCTGCGCGCGGCGTACCGGTGCAGGATCACCGCGTGCGTCGCGGTCACGGAGTCGGGCACGTCGGCGGGGGTGTGCGCCATCGCGAGGCGGCTCTCGTGCAGCGCATCGCGCTGGGCTTCGAGATCCCCGGTGATCTCGTACAGCACGTTGTGGGCGGCGGCCAGGTTGGCACGGACCAGGCGTACATCCACCCGCTCGGCCCGCGATGCGCGCAGGACCGCCGTACGGCCCAGGTCGATCGCTTCGCGGGCGATGTCGGCGTCGTGCGTGCGCTGGGCCAGAGTGCGCAGCGCGTTGGCGGTGTTGTGGGCGGCCTCGGCGACGACCTCGTCGTCGTCGCCGGCCGCGGCGAGCAGCGTGCGGCCCAGCGCGGCGGTCTCCAGCAGCTGCTCCACGCCGCCGTGTGGAGCGGACATCAGAGCGATCCCGCACAGGGTACGCAGCAAGGGCACGTCAGTGGGCGCCCCGCCGGGGGACAGCCACCGGCGGCACACCTCGCCCAGCTCGTCGTGACCGTCCGGATTCGTGAGGAGTGCGCCGAGGAGGTTCGTCAAGGTGTCGGCCGCCCGCGCGTCTCCCCGGTCGACGAGCAGCTCCACCGCCTCGCGGGCAGGCGTCGCGTCACCGGTCATCCGCAGCACCTCGACGGCGGCCGCCGCGAAATTGATCGCGTGGTTGGCGTCATGGCCCAGGCGCCAGCCCTCACGGAAGGCTGCGACGGCGGCCTCGGCCTGTGCGGGGTCATGGTCCGCCGCCGCCAGGCCGAGGGTGGCCAGGCCCAGATTGGCCAGCATCAGCGAGCGCGTGGCGACATCCGGCGTCGTACGGTCGAGGACGAATCGGCTCGCCTCGGCCGCCGCCCGGCACACGTCGGGGGCGTGCGTGGCGGCGCGAAGCAGGCTGAGCTGGGCGGCGAGCGCGCCGGCGATCATCGTGAGCTGGGGGTGCGCGGGCTCGGCGCAGGCCCTGGCCCGCTTGAGAAGGTCGATCGACGCCCACAGGTCCGTGAGGCGTCCCGATGCGTGGTAACGCCGCATCGGCACCTTGGCGCGCTCCAGCCACGCCAAGGGGTCCGTGCCCCCGTGCGGCAGACGCCTGTGCATGAACCGCTCCTTCCGTCGAGCCGGGGACTAGCTAGATCATCGCCGTTATACTCACACCATGTCCGGCACTTCCCCCGAAGTTCTCGCCGAGCTTGCCGAGCGGCTCGAACGTCTCTGCCGGGAGCACGGGCGTGGTGGCCAGCTGGCCGGAATGCTGGCCGACGCGGGTGTCGAAGACCTGCTGGATCAGCTCACCACCCAGGTCGTGGCCGATCCGCAGGAGCCGGGGCGGACGCGAGAGCTGCTCGACGCCGTCGACGAGGTGCTGGCCGAGCAGGGCGTGCACGCTCTCACCCGGCCGAACCGGGAGTGGCGGCCGCTGCCCGGCGTCCGGCCCGGCCAGCCCGAACTGACCGCGTACGTGTGCCCGGTGCGGTGCTGCACCCGGTCGTCGCCGGAAGCGGGCTCGTGCGCCCTGAGCGGCAAACCGCTTGAGGCCCTGCGCCTACCGTCATGATCTCGCTGCTTCAGGAGCTGTCCAAGAAGGCCGCCGAGCGCTGGGCGGCCATCGTCCTCGGTCCTGGGCTGATCTTCGTGGCGTGCGTCGTCGTGGGCCATCACCAGGGGTTCGGCCATGCGCTGTCCATCGGCCACGTGCGGACTCTCGTGCCCGCCGGGCTCCTGAAGGACCCGGCGTGGCTGGCCTCCATGTCGGCCGTGCTCACGCTCGGGGCCGTTGTTGCCGGCCTGACGGCGACCGCGGCCGGCCGGTACGTCGAGCGGCTGTGGATGCCGGGCGGCCCTCAGTGGTACGTCCGACTCCTTACCGCGCTGCGTGCCCGCCGCTGGGACCGCCTCAACGGCCGGCTCCGGGCGGCGGTCACCGAGGCGGGGCGGGTGATGGCGCGTGACCGGCTGCTGGGCGTGGACGACAGCCGGCGCTTCCCGGCCGCGCATCGCCTCCGCGCGCGGCTCGACCGTCTCGGCGAGACCCGTCCTGGCGAGGCCACCTGGTCCGCACAGCGGATGGCCGACGTGACGCGCCATGTCCATCGCCGCTACGGCCTCGACCTGGCGCTGGTGTGGCCGCATCTCTGGGTTCTCACCGACTCCGACGTACGCAAGGAGCTTCAGAACGTCGTGAACGGGTACGCGGCGGCGGCTCGGCTGTCGGTGTGGGGCGCCGCCTACCTGCTGGTCTTCGCGGCCACGGGATGGTGGCCGGCCGGGATCGCGGGGGTCGTGCTACTGGTCATCGCCTGGCGGCGTGGCCGGAGCGCGGTCAGCACGCTGGCGCCCGTTCTGGAGAGCGTGGTCGATCTGCACGTCCGGGCTCTGGCCGAGCGTCTGGGGGTGCCCCAGGACGGTCCTTTCAGGAAGGAGACGGCCGACGGCGTGCACGCGGTTCTGAGGCAGTGACCCGTACCCACACCGCTGGGTGTGGCCGCGAAGCCCGCAGCCAGGACAGGCGCGGCCGAGGCGGTCGGCCTCCTGGACGGTGGACGGCGCCTCCAGCAGCGCGGGATCTTCTTGACCGCCACGTCTGCCTCCGGCCAGAGCGCTGACGCGGAGGGTATGCCCAGCTTCTGATTCCGGATTCGGTGCGGGCTCAGGTGAGGGAGGTGTCTCCGAGCGACTGCAGCAGGGCGCGCAGCGCGTCGGCGAGGTGGTCCGCCTGGTCGCGGTCGAGGGCCTGAAGCAGGCGGGCCTCGTTGGCGATGTGCAGGGCGAACAGGCGGTCCGGGCCGCCTACCAGGCGTTCACCGACGGCGACCTCGACCGGTTCATCGAGTCGCTCGACCCCGGCTTCGTCTCCCGGCAGTCGACGGCCGTCCCCTGGCGCGGCACATACCGGGGACATGAGGGCGTACGGGAGATGTTCGGCAAGCTGGCCGAACACGCCGATGCCACGTACGAGCCGGCACAGTTCATCGAGAGCGACGAGCACATCGTCGTCGTCGGCGACGCCCGCATCGCCCCCCGCGGCGCCGGCGCGGCGACCCCCGTCCGGGAACTGCACGTCTGGCAGGTCACCGGCGGCCGGCTGCTCGGCCTGGAGGTCTTCCTCAACGCCCCCGCACCCCTGCTGGCCGCACTCGGAGCCTGAGGAGCAGGTCCTGGAACGCTCGCACGATCGACCGGCGGGGAGTGCGGCCTCTACCGGGTGCGGATGAGCCCCGCAGCCGCCGGCACGAGCACCCACTTCCGCAAGACGGTGGCCGAGTCGCCTGCCGGTGGTGGCGCCACGCGGCGGCTGGATGCCCGGCGTCGACGAGCGCATGCGCTTCCACCTCGCGCTGACCCGTCGAGGAGGGGGGCGAGCCGAAGCCTGCTCGCCCCCTCACCGGCCAATGGCGTTCAGCATGTGCCGACCAGACGCCAGAGCGAGGTGACTTCCGCAGCGCGGGCGGCATGGAGGAAGTCAGCGGTGTCCCGCGCTCGTGGATGCTGCGGCCTGGTGTCGATTTTGTCCACCACGTGCAGGCCGGCTGCCTTGATGTCGGCCAGCAGTTCGCTCCGCGTCCTGAGCCCGAGGTGCTCGGCCAGGTCCGACAGGATGAGCCAGCCTTCACCTCCCGGTTCGAGATGTGCGGTCAGCCCGTACAGGAAGGCGCGGAGCATGCTGCTGCCCGGGTCGTAGACGCCCTGCTCGACGGCGGAGGTGGGCCGGGCCGGGATCCAGGGCGGGTTGCAGACCACGAGGTGCGCGCATCCGTCCGGAAAGAGGCCGGGGCCCACGACGTCGACGCGTCCGGTGAGGCGCAGCCGGCGGATGTTCTCGCGGGCGCAGGCCAGGGCGCGCGGGCTGATGTCGCTGGCCACGACGTGGCCGATTCCCCGTCGGGCCAGGACGGCGGCGAGCACTCCCGTTCCCGTCCCGAGGTCGAACGCGGTACGGCGACCCGCGGGGAGCGGCGCATGTGCGATGAGGTCGACGTATTCGCCCCTGACCGGGGAGAACACGCCGTAGTGCGGGTGAATGCGAGCGTCGAGGGCCGGTACTTCCACGCCCTTGGTACGCCACTGATGCGCTCCGATCACGCCCAGCAGTTCTGTGAGCGAGACAGCCGTAGGCCCGGACGGCGGACCGTACGCCTCGGTGCATGCCTGGCGCACGTCGGGGGCTCTGCGCAAATTAAGGCTGTAGTCGTCTTCCAGCAGAACGAGGAGCCTGCCGAGCACGCGGGCCCGGTGGGCGCGGGCTCTGCGGTGCAGGTGGAAGGACTCTGCCGGGCTGCCGCCTTGCCGGGAAGGTTTCCGGTCGATGCGGCGGCCCATCGCCTGCAGGAGTTGGCGGGCGTTGTGGAAGTCGCCCTGCCACAGCAAGGCGGTTCCTTCGCAGGCCAGACGGTGAGCGGCGTCGGCTTTCATGCGGTCGTCGGCGCCGACGACCCGGCGGGGAGGCGGTGTTGCGCTCTCGGAATGCCAGTGAGCGGAACGGAGGATGCCTGTCTCGGTCCAGTGAATGGCGGACACCACGTACTCCTCGTGAATCGAACGTGCAGGGACACGAAGAGCACTTCGACGAGGAGCAGGGGTGACGGCCCGTGCTGCTGCAGCACGGGCGCGCGTGTCAGGGCAGGTAGGGCTACCGCTCCCGCGTCGAAGCGCGAGAGGAGAGATCGCCGAGAACCATGCCTAGCGTCACGACCAGCCCTTTCATAGAGATGACACAAGAGGCTCGCACAGCCGCCCCTCCGCAGGCAAACCAGGGGGGCCGGTCGCGGCTCCGGTGACCGGGGCACAGCCGACGTTGCAGCCGTGCGCGACCAGTGACGCGGAGTCCTTCAGTCCCTGCCGTTGTAGGTGCGCAGCTCATGGCGTGCCTGGTGGCGGCTCCGGCGCCGGTCCTCGCGGCGGATGTGAGTCCACTCCCGGCCGCCGCCGAGAATGCCGCATTCGAACAGGTAGTGGTCAGTGGCGCCCCAGTAGCAGCCGCTTCTTCCGCTTCGGTTCATGAACGCGCTGTCGGCGGTGATCTCCTGCGGCAGCGTGCACGGCCCGAACCGGTGGTCGTGCACGGGACGGCAGTTCACCATCGGCGCTTCGGCCATGCCCACCCACCAGGGCCGGGTCTTGTCGGTCTTGCTCATACGGTCACCTTTCGGCTCCGCGACGCCCCGGGATGGGGCCGTCACAAGACCGGATGCACCGTGATCACCTCCACATTCGCCCGCCATGTCGGAGCCGAAAGCTTATCGCGTGGGACGTGTCCCACCCTGTGCACGGTTATCGGGCGGGGCGGGAGATCAGCGCTTCTATGCCGTCCAGCAGGAGGTTGAGGCCGAACTGGAAGTCGGCGTCCTCGGTCCAGCCGGTGGAGTCCCTGAGCAGGCCGGCGCGCATCATGGCCGACAGCGCCGGGTACGTCGCGGGGTCCAGGACCTCGGTGAGTATCTCGCCGTACTCGGTGGCGCCCTTGGCCCTGGCCGCGAGTTCGGTGCCCCCGGCGCCGAGCGAGTGCGTGAGGGTGGCGTCGGTGAGGGCGTAGCCGGTCAGCACCGTGGCGGCGTGGAATCGCTGGCCGTCGTCCAGCCCGGTGCCGGACAGCGCGTCCAGGGCCCGGTCAAGCCAGAGCAGCCGCCGCGGGCCCATGGGCGGGGTGCTCGGGCGCAACTCCAGCAGCCAGGGCCGCGACAGCAGGAGGTCGCGGGTGAGCCGGGTCCACGTGGCCAGGTAGGGGCGCCAGGGCAGGTTGCCGCGTTCGGGCGGTGGGGGGACGGCGCTGTCGGCCATGACGGTCAGCAGTTCGTCCTTGCTGCCGACGTACCGGTAGAGCGCCATCGGGGCGACGCCCACCTGGGCGGCGACGTTGCTCATGGAGACAGCGGCCAGCCCTTCGGCGTCGGCGATCTCGATGGCGGCCGTCGTGATCGTGGCCAGGTCCAGGCGCGGCTTCGGGCCTCTGCGCGTGGTGGGTTCGCGGTCCCACATCCGCGCCACGACGGGTGGCAGCTCTGCCATCGAACATCCTCTCGTGCGATCGGGATCTGTGTATGTCCTATAGGTTAATAACTGCGTATGCCGTACAGAGTAGGCTGTACATGATGATGGAGGCGTGATGGAGATCCGTACGTTCGCACCGGGCGACCGTGCCGAGCTGCGCGAGCTGTTCGGGCGGGTGGGGGTGGGCGCTCCCACGGCGTCGCTGTGGGGGCACGTGGACTCGGAGGCGGCCGTCTACCTGGACCCCTACATGGAGCTGGAGCCGGACTCGCTCTTCGTCGCGGTCTCCGGGGGCGCCCTGGTGGGCTACCTGACGGGGTGCCTCGACAGCGCGAGGTTCCCCGGGGAGGGGGAGCGCATGGAGAAGGCCATGCGGACCTACAAGCTGATGTTCCGGGCCAGGCCGGCGGCCTTCTTCGCGCGCAGCCTGGCCGACCTGGCGTGGGCCGCGGTCCGCAGGCGGCCTCGCGTCGGCGAGTTCGCCGACGCCCGGTGGCCCGCGCACCTGCACATCAACGTGGCACCCGAGGCCCGGGGGACCGGCGCCGCCGACGGGCTGATGAGCCGGTGGTTCGACCGGCTCAGGACGGCCGGGTCTCCTGGCTGCCACCTGCAGACCCTGGTCGAGAACAGCCGGGCGGTGCGGTTCTTCGCACGCATGGGCTTCGCCGAGCACGGCCCGGCGCCCCTGGTGCCCGGCCTCCGGCACGACGGCCGGCGGGTCCATCAGCGGACGATGGTCTGGAGCGCCGTCCGCGCTGCCGGAGAGGCCGAGACCGCCTGGCGTCCATGATCCCGGCCGCACCGCCACATCGACGGCCGAGCACGGCGGAGCATGCCCGGCGATGCGGTGCCGGCAGGTTGAACTCCTGCCACTCCTGCGCCGTCATCGACCTGCCGGCCGCGACGCAGGCCGAGGCGAACAGGTCACGGTCCGCGGGAAGGCCGACGTCCCAGCGCCGCATGGCCGCCTCGACGCCGCCTCCGGCGCTGACCAGCGTGCGCCCGTCCGCACTGAACGCCATCGCCGCGACATACGCCTCATGGCCGGTGATCGCGGCGCCGATCGGCTGCTGGGTGGCCACGTCCCACAGGCGGATCCTCCTGTCGTTGCCGCCGCTGGCCAGGAACCGCCCGTCGGGGCTGAAGGTCAACGAGGTGACGCCCCCGTCGTGCCCGGTCATCGGCGTGCCGATCTGGCGGCGGCTCGCCACATCCCACAACCTGATCGTCCTGTCCACGTCGCTGCCGGCGCTGGCCAGGATGCGGCCGTCGGGGCTGAACGCCAGCGCCGTGATCGTCCCCGTATGACCGGTGAGTGCCGCGATGCGGCGCTGGGCGCCCGCGTCCCACAGGTCCACGACGGTGCCGTCGAACTGGGTCGTGGCGGCCAGGACACGGCCGTCAGGACTCAACGCCGCCGTCGGGTACGACGTCCCATCCAGCCTCATCGGGACGCCGATCGGGCGGCGGGTCGCCACCTCCCACAGCCTCGTCCCCTCCCGGCCGAGCGTGAGCAGCTTCCGGCCGTCCCGGCTGAAGAGCAGGTCATCGACGTACTAGCGATCGGCGGTGAAGGGTTTGCCGAGACGCCTGTGTCCGTCCACGTCCCACAGCTGCACCGTGCCGTCCCCGGTGACCACGGCCAGCGTGCGGCCGTCCGGGGCCGGCGCCGCCAGGTGGCCGGTGAACGGGGCGCCGACCGGGCGGCCGGCGGCCACCTCCCACAGGCGCACCTTGTCGTTGTCGTCCGTCGTGACCAGGGTGTGGCCGTCGGCGCTGAACCCCGCTGACATGAGATCGTCCGTTCCGGTGGTGAGCGGAGTCCCGAACGGGCGGAAGATGGACACGTTCCACAGCCGGACCGTCTTGTCGAGACTCGCGGTGGCCGCCGTCCGGCCGTCGCGGCTGAAGGCCATCGAGACGACCTCGTCCGTGTGGCCGCCGAGCGTGGCGCCGAGCTGGCGCCGGGTGGCCACGTCCCACAGCTTGGTCCCGTCGCCCCCGGTGGTGGCCAGGACCCGGCCGTCGGGGGAGAAGGCCACGTGGTGAGGGTCGTGCCCGCTGCTGATCGAGCCCTTGCTCCGGAGGGTGGCGACGTCCCACAACGCCACCTCCGTGCCGTTGCCCGCCCCGGCCAGCGTGCGGCCGTCCAGGCTGAACGCCACCGATTTGATCTCGTCCTCGAAGCCGACGGCGCCGATCTTGCCGCCGGTCGCCGCGTCCCACAACGTCACGACCTTCTCGCTGGTGGTGGCGAGCCTGCGGCCGTCGGGGCTGAACGCCACCGACCCGATCCCGTAGCCCTGGCCTGCGAGGAGGCGGATCTGGCGGCGCGTGGCCACGTCCCACAGCTGGGCGCCCTTCCCGGTGTGCCCGGAGCCGGCCAGGGTGCGCCCGTCCGGGCTGAACACCAGCGTGCTGAGGTCTTCCCTGCTCTTCAGCGGCCCGCCGAGCGGGCGGCGCGTGGTCACGTCCCACAGGCGTACGGTGGCGTCGGCGGCAGCGGCGGCGAGAATGCGGCCGTCCGGGCTGAACGCCACCGCGTCTATCTCCGTCTTCCGGCTGGTGAGCGGCGCGCCGATCTGGCGCCGGGTGGCCACGTCCCACAGCCGGACGGTGCCGTCCTGACCGGAGCTGGCCACGGTCCGGCCGTCCGGGCCGAACGCCACTCCTTCGACCGCCTCGGCGTGCCCGATGAGCGAGCCCTTGCCGGGTGTGCTCGACGCGCTGAGCAGGGCGCGGCGGGCGTCGTCGGTGGGCGCGAAGTGCCAGGCGGTGGCGGCGAGCGCCTGCGACTGGAGGGGATCGCGGGTCAGGACGCGTTCGCTCTGCGCGGCGAGCTGACGTGACAGGGCCTGACGACTCTGGATCTCGGTCAGCCGCTGCTGCGCGTCGGCGTCGCGGGCCGCGAGGACGGCGGTCCCGGCGCCCGCCAGCGACGTGATCACGAGGGCCACCAGCGTGACGAGCGTCGCCCGCCGCCGCCGCGCCAGCCGCCGCACGGCCTGGTCGCCGGCTCGCAGGAAGTCGCGGACGACCTCCCCGAGCGCTGCGTGCTGGGCGGGGTCCGCCTCCCAGCGCCGCCGCGCGGGGGCGATGGCGGCCAGGCGGGCGCCGCTGTAGAGGTATCCGGGCTGGCGGTGGTGGGTGTCCCAGCGGGCGGCGTCCTGCGCGAGCTGCTGCAGCGCCAGCAGGTCGGCACGGTCGGCCTGGAGCCAGGCGCGCAGCCGGGGCCAGGCCCGGATCAGCGCCTCGTGGACGATCTCCGCCCGGTCGCTGCCGACCGTGACGAGGCGGGCGCGGGTGAAGGCGTCGAGCACCGTACGGGCCAGGTCGTGCTCCTCACCGGCCGGCAGCACGTCGGACAGCGGCGCGGTCCTGCGGGTGTCGCCGGTGTTCTCGCCCAGGTGCACCAGCCGCACCAGCATCCGGCGGGCGAGCCGCTGCCCGTCCTCGCCCAGCCCGTCCAGGATCTGATCGGCGGTACGGGCCAGCGCCTGGCCGATGCCGCCGGTGGCCCGGTACCCGCCCAGGGTGAGCACGCCGTTCTCGCGGCGTTGCCAGGTGGCCAGCAGCGCGTGCGAGAGCAACGGCAGCGGCGGGCCGCCCAGCCCGGCTCCCAGGTCCTCCAGCAGCAGCTCCACCAGCCCTTCTTCGAGGGCCAGGCCCGCCAGCCGGGCGGGCTGCTCGATCACCTCGCGCAGTTGCTCGCAGCTGAGCGGGCCGACCACGACCGGGTGCTCCAGCGCGTGGGTGAGCTCGGGGAAGGCGGTGCAGTGGCCGAAGAAGTCGGCGCGCACGCCGATCACGACCGCGGCGCGGCGCGCCGCCGCGGCCAGCGCCGCGATGAACGCCGCCCGCTGCGCCTGGTCGGTGCATTCGGTGAACAGCTCCTCGAACTGGTCCACCACGATCACCGCGTCCCCGGGCAGGGCCTCCACCAGCTCCGCCCATCCCGCTTGTTCCGCCGGTTCCGCCCGTTCCGGGACGTCGGCGACGGCCTCGATCGCCTCGCGCAGGCGCGCCGGCGGGGCCGCGCCCGGCGTGAGCAGCAGGCAGCGGCGCACGCCCAGAGCCGGGATCAGCCCGGCCCGCAGCACCGACGACTTCCCCGCCCCCGAAGGGCCGGCGACCAGCAGCGGCTCCCCGCCGCAGCGGCGCACGCGCTCCTCCAGCGTGCGCGTGAGCTCCGCGCGGCCGAAGAACAGCGCCGCGTCCTCCTCCCCGTAGGAGTGGAGTCCCAGGAACGGGCTGCGGCTGCCGTCCTGCGCCGCCGGCGCGGGCAGCGGGCGTCCCGCGGGAAGCCGGTAGGCGACGTTGACCGCGAAGGGACGGCGCCCGGCGGCGTCGGCGGCCTGCCTGCGCGGCAGCGGCAGGCCGCGCGCCCGCAGATCCCGGTTGAGCGCGGCGTGCACGTCGTCCAGGGACAGCAGCGGCGGCCCGGCGGGATCCCCCTCCGACAGCAGGCGGATCAGCGCCCCGGTGAACGCCGTGTGCCGCTCGCCGGGCAGCGACCAGGCTGCCTCGTCCATGCTGGTCGCGGTCAGCAGGTAGCTGTCCGGCCAGCCCGCGGCGCGGCCCGCCCAGCAGCAGTCCAGGATCACGATGCTGAGCCCGGCCCGGCTCCTGGTCAGCAGCTCGCGCGCCTCGGCGTACGGCAGCGCCTGGTTGCGCGGCGGCCCCCGTCCCAGGTCCACGCTCGCCCGCGTGGCCAGGTACAGCCGGTTGTCCGGTCCGATCAGCCCGTGGCCGGCGTACCAGAACAGCAGCACCTCGCCCGCCCGCCCGGCCAGGGCGTCGATCTCCGCCGCCAGGTCGGAGGGATCGGGCGGATCCAGCAGGCAGGTCACGTGCTCGCGGGCCAGCCCGGTGGCCTTGACCAGGGCGTCGGCGAGATCCCGCGCGCTCGTGGCCGCCGCGGGCACGTCGCCCGTCAGCGCCCCGGGAACATGCCGGCTCGACCCCACCAGCAGCGCCCGCACCCCAGGGCCGGACAGCAGCCCCGGCCGGTCAGTCACGCGGGCCCTCCGGGGGTGGCGGCCCGTTCTTGAGCGCGGCCTCGACCTGCGCGGCCAGCGCCCGGGTCTGCTCGGCGTTCAGCGTCCTGACGCGCTGGGCGCTGACCTCGACCTCGGTGTCGCCGTCCGTCCTGCGTACCTTGACCGTCACGTCGCTGGTGCGGTAGCGCAGCCAGGCGATCAGGACGCCGGCCACGGCCGCCACCACGCCGGCTGAGCCAGTCACCACCTGCACCGCCTCGGCCACCGGGCCCAGCGCCCCGGGAGGGGGCTCGCGTTCGACCAGGCGCACCCAGCGGCGGACCTGGGGATCCTCGGACAGCCACGCGTGCAGCTCCCGCACCTGGCCCGGCCCGCCGTCCACCGCCAGCACGCCCTGGCCGGCACCCGAGGTCTCGTTCGAACCGCTTCCCATGCCACCCCTCCGCGAGCCGGTACGGCGATCGCCACCTGGGTATCGCTCCGGCCGGTCCCAGCGCTACCCGCCCGGACGCGGATCCCCGGAGTCACAGAGCCGGCCAGGCACCCGGCACCGACGCCGCGCCCCTCGCCATGACGGCCGAGTCGATCTCAACGCACCGAAGCCGGCGAAGTTACCGGCAGCAGGTGCCGCTTGGCCGGGTGCAGCTGATCGGTCGTGGTCTGGCGCCGGTCCAGGAACGGCAGGTCGGCGCGGGGCCCCGGATCGCCGGCTGGACGGCTGGGTCGGCAGGCTCAGAGCCGGATGCCCTTGATGATCTTTGCAAGCTCGGGTACGAGAGGCCGGCTGGCCATCACGGTGACGACGACACCCTTGCGCTCGACCCAGCCCGCGTACTGGCCGTGGCCCAGTGCGCCGTCGCCCTGCTGGGTGAGCACCTGACGGTCACCGATCTTCACGGTCTTGGTCTTTCCGGAGAACGTCCCGATGTCGAACGGCCCGTTCTTGAGCTGCGCCAGCTTGCTCGCCTTCGGCCAGCACACCACCCTGACCCACAGCGACCGGCTCCGGCGATCCACCTCGTCGCGGTCGTCCGTCCACTGGTAGCCGTACTCGGTGATGCCGTCGTGCTTGTTGACGACTACCGCTCCGTTCGTGAACCCCTTCGGGATGTGGTTGACGCGGACTCCCTTGATGGCGGCGGCACCCCTCGGCGGCTTGTCGACCTTGGAGTCGTACGACCGCTTCACCTCCGCCTTGGTCGGGACGGGGCAGGTGGGGCGCTCGGCGGCCTGGGCCGGGAGGGCCACCACGGCCGCGGCGACGGGCAGCACGGACAGCACGGCGATCTTCTGCAACTTGTTCATACGGGGTTGGATGCGACGGATTCGAGAATGGTTCGGTAGCACGCGACCCGCTGGCCGCTCCAGCACGCTCACCCCTGGCGACAGCACCCGATGCGGCCCCGGAACGGCCACGACCTGTACGTGGCCGCCTACAGGACCGCCAGGTGGCCGTATCTGGACAAGGCTGCGGCCAGGTCGCCGGATTTGCCGCGCAGGACGGCGTCCAGGAAGGCTACGGTGGCCGCCGCGGTGATACGCGGCCCGGCGGTGCGGCCGAGGGAGCCGACGAGCGTGGGCAGCGGCGGCAGGATGAGCGGAGCGTCGGTGAAGGTGAGGTGTGCCGAACCGGGGACGGTGAGCCGGTAGCTCGTCGCTGTGCTGAGCTGGAGCACGCGCGTGAGGCGGGGGATGTAGTCCGGCTCCTCGCCCGGCTTCACGTCGTGGGTGAGCGCGAGCACGGGCTGGTCGAACGGTTGCGGCGTGGGGTCTCGTGGGAAGCCGTCCATGTCGATGACGGCTGCGAACCGGGGGTCCTGGCGGGCGGCTTGCAGGGCGGCGGCGCCTCCGAGGGAGTGGCCGGTCGCCGCGGCCCGGCGGACGTCGAGCCGCCCGAGCAGGAGGCCCGGGATCTCACCGCGGTCCAGGCGGCCGAGCTGGGTGAGGACGAAACTGAGGTCGGCGGCCCTGACCGCGGTCCATCCGGCCGCGCGCCTGTCGTCCTCCTCTTGGTCGCCGGTGGACGCGACCCGGGTGCGGATCGTCCGGCCGTCGGCAAGGGTGACGACGGCTGAGTCGTACGGGTGGTCGAGGGCCGCCACGACGTAGCCGCGGCTTGCGAGGTCCTCGGCCCAGGCGGTGCTCTGGGTGCGCACGCCGCCGAGCCCGGGCGAGAACAGCACCACGGGGAACCGGCCGCCTCCGGCGGCCACTGGGGCATCGGGCACTGAGCGCGCGTGGGCGCGTGCCGCCTCGTCGAGCAGGAAGCTCGGAAGGCCGAGGTAGCCGGCCTGGCCGCGGGCGACGAGCCGTGCCTCCTGTGCCGTACGGCCCAGGTACCACGCCCGCCGGGCGGCACGATCGCGGCGCGCGGGATACCAGAGCTGGACGACGACCGTTCGCTGGTCCTCGGCCCGGGACGTGGCGGTTTCCGCTCGGCCGGGGTCGGTCCACTGGACGACGGTGGTGCCGACGGCGTGTGCGCCCGATGGCTCGGGGAACACGGGCCGGGGGAGTGCCCACGCCGCCGCCACGCCCGCGAGGATCAGAGCCAGACATGCCGCCGTCCCCGGCAGGGCCTGCCACCACCGGGCCCGCCGTACGGGCCGCCCGGCACGCCCCCTCAGCAGGGAGAGAGCGGCGAACGTCAGCGCGATGCCACCGCCCGTGAGGACGGGTATGAGCTGCCAGCGGATCCCGGCCACGGCCAGCACGATCGCGGACACCACGAGCGCTGCCGCACCCGCCCACGTCGAAGCCCGGCGCGCGCCGGGCGGCAGCCAGCGGGCCAGCACCAGCACGACGGCGGCCGCCGAGGCCAGGAGCTCTGCCAAGGACAGGCCGAAGAACACGGTCACGGTCACGTTGATCATCGTTTCGGACCGACCTTGCCCGGACAACGGCCCCGATGCGGAGAGCCGTGCGCGACCTCGGTATGACCTCCCGCAGCCGGTCTGCGACCGAGGGCGTAGGGCCCTGTAGCGCTGACGCCATCCGGCAGGGCCCGGTTCCGGGCAGATGCGATGCCGGTGGTGCCGGCCGCCGCCGGATGTCCGGAATGTGCAAGGGGCCTGGTCTCTCCGGGGAAAGACACCGCCGGCCCCTCCGGGATGGGATTCGGGCAACCGTACGGACGGATGCGAGGCGCTGCCGCGCGGACTGGAGCGGATCGACGTTGAGGGCACGACCTGAGGAGCGGCGTACATGAGCGGGGAGTTCGCGGGGCGGCGGGCGTTCGTGACCGGGGGCACCTCGGGGATCGGCGCGGCCACGGCCGTGCTCCTCGCCGAGCAGGGCGCCGAGGTGATCGCGCTCGGACTGCCGCCCGCCGACCCCGCCGACCTGCCCGGCCACCCGCGCGTCCGCGTCGTGGAGCACGACGTGCTGGACCGCGCCGGGCTGAGCGGGCTGCTGTCCACGGGCGGGCCGCTGGACGTCCTGGTGAACTGCGCGGGCGTCAGCCACGACCGCGAGGAGTACGACCTGGCCCGCTGGCAGCGGGTCATCGAGATCAACCTCACCGCCACCATGGTCGCCTGCGAGGCCGCCCGTCCGTCCCTGGCCGCAAGCGGCGGCGCCATCGTGAACGTCTCGTCCATGTTCGCCTTCTTCGGCAGCCGGGACCGGCCCGCCTACAGCGCGAGCAAGGGCGGGGTCTCCCAGCTCACCAGGTCGCTGGCGGCCGAGTACGCCTCCGATGGCATCAGGGTCAACGCCGTCGCCCCCGGCTTCGTGATCACCCCGCTGGCCAGGGGCGTCCTCGACGACCCCCGGGCCACGGCGCAGGTCCTGGCCCGCATCCCGGCCGGGCGCCTCGGGCGGCCGGGTGAGGTCGCCTCGGTGGTGGCGTTCCTGTGCTCGGCGGCGGCCTCGTACGTCACCGGCGCGGTCGTCCCCGTGGACGGCGGCTACCTGGCGGTGTGACCCGCCACCGAGATCGATGCCAGGCCCGAGCGAGCAGGTGGCGGCGCGCGGCGTACTGGTGTATCGCCGGGTGGTACGCGTCATGGACCGCTATGAAGCCGGGGCGTGCGCCCCGTCATGGGCGTACCGCCTGGCCGATCGCCGGATCGATCGGTGGCAGGCCGAACAGGGAGAAGACGCTGCTGTCCATGAACGCGACGACGCCCTCTATCCCGGCCGGGGAAACGGCCAGCACGTGGAGGGCGTGGGCGCGCCAGGCTCCGTCCAGGGTCGCGAGGTAGATCGCGACGCCGGGTTGCCCGTTCGCGTCGACGCGGACGAACCGCGCCTGCCCGGGTGCCGGCAGGCGAGGCGCCTGAGCGGGGTCATGGAAGAGGCGGAGGCCGGCGATCAGGAGGACACCGTCAGCACGATCTTGCCCTGGATGTGCCCCCGCGCGGCCCGCGCGTGCGCGCTGCCCGCCTCGGACAGCGGGTAGGCGCTGTCCACCCCGACCTGGAGCTTGCCCTCGTCGAACAGGCGCCCGATCTCGCCGAGCTGGGGGCCGTTGGAACGCACCTGAATGACCGAGACGGTGATGCCCAGACGCGCCGTCTCCTCCGGGTCGTACTGGGCGAAGAACACCGGAAGCATGGTGCCGCCACGCTTGAGCACGGTCAGGAACCGTGAACTGTCCGGGCCACCCACGGTGTCGATCACCAGGTCGACGCCGCTGACCACGTCCGCGGCCCGCGTCGTGGTGTAGTCGATGAACTCGTCGGCGCCGAGCTTGCGCAGGAACTGCTCGTGCCGCCCCGAGGCCACCGCGATCACGCGTGCCCCCTTCCACTTCGCCAGCTGCACCGCGAAATGCCCCACTCCACCGGCGGCCCCGTTGACCAGCACGGTCATCCCCGGTGTGATCGGCACCGGCCGGTGCACCCGGCCGGTGAAGGGAGAGGGCACGTCGTGGCCGAGATCGACCAGGTACTGCCAGGCCGTCAGCAGGGCCATCGGCGCACCGGCCGCCTCGACGAAGCTGATACCGGCCGGCTTGTGAGCCAGGTCGGAAGCCGGAGCGGCCACGTATTCGGCGTACGTGCGGCCGTCGAATCCCGGGAACCGCAGCATGCCGAAGACCTCGTCACCGACGGCGAACCCGGACACATCTGGAGCGACCGCCTCAACCACGCCCGACATGTCCGTTCCGGGGATGAGTGGGTACTCCAGCACCGGCCTCATCTCGGCCGGTATGACCTTCATTCCCTCACGCAGGTACCAGTCCGGCGGATTGATGCCCGCCGCGTGCACCCGGACGAGCACCTCGCCCGGGCCGATCCCGGGAACCGGCACCTCCTCGTACCGCAGAACTTCCGGCCCGCCCGCCTCGTGGAACTGGATCGCCTTCATCGCGCCCATCGCTTTCTCAGGGGAAACATTGCTCCCCAAGTCAAGGCCCTGGACCGCGTGGCCGTCCAAGACCCCTCCGGCAACGGGTCATTCCGAAACAGCATGACGCGTACCCTGAAACGGTGAACGATCTCGGACGGGACCTGGAACTGCGGCTGGTGCGCTACTTCACCGTGGTGGCGGAACACCAGCACTTCGGCCGGGCCGCCGCCGACCTGCACGTGGCTCAGCCGGCGCTGAGCCGCCAGATCCAGCGGCTCGAGAAGTACCTCGGCACACGGCTGCTGGACCGCACCTCCCAGGGCGCCCGGCTCACTCCGGCCGGCCGGACATTCCTGCCCCGGGCCCAATCCCTGCTGCAGGCCGCCCGCGAGGCCGAACTGGCCGTGCGCGAGCAAGCCCGGAGCGAACGCATCACCATCGGTTACGTCGAGGACCTGGTGATCACCACCGTCGTACGGGAACTGCGCCACCGTCACCCCGACGCCGAGATCGCCACCCGGCATCTGAGCTGCCGCGACGTCGGCGCACTGTCGGACAGGCGCGTCGACGCCCTGATCGCGCGGACCCCGTTGCCGCTGGCCGCCGACGAGGTATCCACCACCCCGCTGTACGAGGAGCCCCGAGTGCTCGTCGTTCCTCGCGGCCATCCCCTGGCCGGCCGCGCGTCGGTGACCGCGGAAGAACTGGCCGGCCAAGAGGCGGCGCCGTGCGCGTTCGAGACCGCGGACTGGACGTCCTACCGCATCCTCGGGGCAGGTGTGCCGCCGATCGAGAGCTACGAGGACAAGCTCGAACTCGTCGCCAGTGGCCGGGCGATCGCCGTCCTGCCGGTCGGTGATCGGCGCAGCTCACTGCGTCCCGACCTCGTCACCGTCCCGATCGAGGGCGCTCCGCCCAGCCAGGTCGTCCTGGCCGGCCGCAGGGGCGACCCGAACCCCATGCTCAAGAGTCTCCGGCTGGCCGCCCGGGCCGTCCTGACGAAGTCCTGAGATCTTGGCGGGTGAGCCGGCTCTTCCCCTGGTCATGGCGTGATCGGGTCGAGGGCCCACATGAGGACCAATCACCTCCGCTTCCGGTGAACTACCTCCTTGTCCCCCTTGCCCGGATACGCCATGATCAGCAGCCGTTGCCCGCTCTCCGCCTCGCCCTTCCAGGGGAACCAGGCGTGGTGCACGCGGATGCGGTAGTGACCCTTGCGCCCGTTGAGGGCGAGGTTGGGCCACTCGGTGCCGCTGAGGCTGTCGTAGAGCACGATCTCGCCGCCCGGGCTGTAGTAGCCGACCTCGACCACCTTGTCCCAGCCCTTGGTCTCGACAGGCGGCCGGCGGGTGTAGGTCTCCAGGGTGACGCAGAGGTCGAAGTCGGGGTGGGTCATGACGGCCAGGATGCCGCGGGAGGAGGAGACCAGCCCGTTGCCGGGGTCCGTGTCCGGCGCCGCTTCCTCCTCTCCTCCCTCGTACGTCTGCAGCACCCCGTAGTTGGTCCACTGCGGCTCCTTCATCCGGATCGCCCTGGCCGGCTTGATGCGCGGGCGGTGGCGCGGTGTGGCGTCGCACATGGCTCGGGCGTCGGCCTGCATCGCCGCGATCTCCTGGTCCTGCTTGGCCTTCGCGGCCTCGACGATGGCGGTGGCGCTGGGGCAGATGCCGGCCAGAGGATCGGTGAGGGAGGCACGGTCGATCTTCAGCCGGGTCAGCTCCCGTGGGTCGTTGCGGGTGTGGACGCCGCACAGGCGGCGCCCGTAGGCGAGCACGACCTGGTCGGGTGTGGTGGCGGGGAACACGTGCAGGCCCCGTGCGCCGTCGTCGCCGCGCAGGGAGCACACGAACTTCTGCTCGGCCGTCAGCTCGCGCGGCGCCGCCTGGCCCGTGTCGACCTCCCACGGCGCGGGCAGGTCGCAGTCCGTGGCGGGGCCGCGGGACTGGTCCGCTGCGGGCAGCAGGCACAGGGCCACCGCCGAGGCGAGCCCCGCCAGGAGGACATGGTGACGGATGCGATGGGCGGGCGGGGCGGCGTACAGGAGGAGCAGGATGAGGCCGGAGGCGGTGAGCGCGAGGGCGTACCAGAGCGGGGAGATGCCGGGGGAGAGGAGCTGGGCGCTCTCGTAGGGGAAGGTGGCGCCCGGCTCGACGTAGAGGCTTTCCGGGTAGAGCCACAGCTCCCCGAAGAAGGTGGAGTACTCCGAGGTGAAGGCGCTCACGGCGCCGGCCCCGCCCAGCAGGAACAGGCTCAGCGTCGTGCCACGCAATAACGTGCGCGTCCGCCGCCGCACGGCTACCAGGATCAGCACCGCCGGCGCGCCGACGCCGACGAGGAGGTCGAGCGCGAACCAGTACGCGGTGGCCTCCGGCCCGGTGAACTCGCGTACCACGTCGCCCAGCACGTTCTTCGGCCCGAGCCAGAACGGGACCCCCTGCGCGAGGTTGACGGCGGCGGGGACCAGCGGGAGCACGATCGCCACGGCCGGCAGCGGCCACCACCTGGCGCGCGCCCGCACGGGCTCCGTCCGGGGAGAGGGAGGCTGGAGCGTGCCCAGGTCGTGCGCGGAACGTGCCCACCAGACCAGCGAGAAGACCGAAACCGCGCTCAGGAGCGAGGGCATCAGCAGCTCCCATGCCACCGATTCCGCGCCGCCGAACGCCACGATCGAGATCGAGCCGGACGAAAGGAGCGAGAAGAAGACCGCGATCACGCCGGCCCGTACCGTCGCGCCGTTCCAGCGCGGATCCCGCGCCTGCGCCACCAGCAGGGACACCAGACACACCGACCACAGGGCGTCCAGCGCCCAGGTCCAGTTCTGCCCGGCGAAGAGGTAGTTGCCGCTCTGGTACGCGATGGTGATGACGCCGTCGTGCACCACACTGAGCGTGCCGGTCACGAGCATGAGCACCCGTGGCCATCGGCGGGGGTTCCCCCGCAGCACGCGGAAGAACAGCCATATCGCCACGAGCTCGACCACATTGGCGACCAGGGACATCCACCACAGGTAGGGGATCGGCAGGTCCCAGGACAGGACGTATACGGACATGGCGTAGAGAGCGACCCGCAGCAGCCGTACCTCCCGGCCGTACCGCGCCGGTTCCCCGCGCAGCCGTCCGCGCAACACCTCCCGGTACGCCCACGCCTGCACCGCGGCGATCGCCACCAGCAGGGCGGCCAGCCACGGCCACGCCCGGATCTCGTCCGCCAGGTGTCCGTTCGGGTCCGCGACGACTCTCCACAGGGGGACGAGGTCGCCGGTGACCAGCCCGACGACGGCGAGGACGCTCACGGCGGCCAAATAGAGGGCCGCGAAGCCGGCTGCGAACCGGCCGAAACGATGGCGGCGCATGAGGCACTCCGGCATGGGGGATGGGGAGGAAAGCGCCCAACCTTACTGATCCCCGGCCAAGTGGATCAAGCGCCGGCTGCAGTCGCCGGAGGCGCGGCGGGATGTCCCAAAGGGATGTGGCCGATGAGTCATTGACCGCACACGGGTTGTTTCGTACGTTCATGGGGCTCGTCGGACGGCATCGCCGGGAGGCGCTCATGACGGAAGTGTCCAGCACCCCATGGCCATGGCCCGACCTTCCGCCCGGTCCGCTCGGCACCGCCTCCCCTGAGCTGGCCCGCAGGCTCGCCGAGGCTCCGGCGGAGCCCGTCACGATGCCGAGCGGGGACCAGGTGCCGATGATCGTCGGCTATGAGGACGTCCGTACCGTTCTCGCCTCGCCGGCCAGCAGCCGCAACCTGCGCGAACCCGGGCTTCCCAGGATGGTCAGCGGCACCTCCCTCGAGGACGACCCCTCGGCACTGATCAACCAGGACCCGCCGGAGCACACGCGATACCGCCGCATCATGCAGGGCACCTTCACGCCCAGACACATCGAACGCTGGCGGCCACGCGCGGCCGCGATCGCCGACGAGCTGATCGACGCGGCCGGCCAGGAGTTCGACCTGGTCACCGAGTTCGCCCTGCCGCTGCCCGCGCGCGTGATCTGCGAGATGCTCGGCGTCCCGATGGACCGGTTCGACCAGTTCCGCGGCTGGACGGAGATGTTCCTGTCCACGTCCGAGGCGAGCGCCGAAGCCAGGGGAGAGGGATTCGCCGCGTTCATGGCGTACGCCGGCGAGCTGATCGCCGAGCACCGCGCCAAGCCGGGCGACGACCTCATCGACCTGCTCATCGAGGCGCGCGACGAGGGGGACAGGCTCAGCGAGCCGGAGCTGACCCACATGGTGTTCACCCTGATCATGGCGGGGCACGAGACCACCGCATCGATCATCATCCGAGGCGCGTTCCGCCTTCTGTGTCACCCTGACCAGTACGCGCAGCTGGCGGCCCGCCCCGAACTGCTGGAACCGGCGGTGGAGGAGATCCTGCGCTGCGAAGGCCCCGGAGGGAACGGCCTGCTCAGGCTGGTCACCGAGGACATCGAGCTGCCCGGCGGCGTGATTCCCGAGGGCACCGTCGTGCTGCCCAACCCCACGGGCGCCAACCACGACCCGTCGGCGTTCGACGACCCGCTGCGGTTCGACATCCGGAGGTTCGCCGGAACGGCGCCGCCCAATCCGCACCTGACGTTCGGCCACGGTCCCCATTACTGCCTGGGGGCGAATCTGGCCAGGATGGAACTGCAGGAAGCCTTCCGCGCCCTGGTGACGCGGCTGCCCTCCCTCCGCGCCCAGGAGGACCTGTCGACGCTCCGCTGGACCAACGACGGACTGATCCATCGCCCGGTCCGGCTCCCGGTCAAGAAGAACGCGTCCTGAACGGCCCCTTGATCCATGTACGAGGGGGAGGCGGCAGTATGAGCCCGCAGGGGCATGGCGTTGTCGTCGGCCCAGGACCAGGCCGCCGAAGGGATCAGGCCGAATGGATCAGGTTCGGTCGGGCGCGCTGATCCTCTCCAGACCGATCACCGGCCACGGAACCGCAGGCTGCCGCGAGCCCGACATGTCATAATTACGCCCCGAATGACGATCTCGATGGCGGTGATCGACGGGGGGATCGTGTGGAGCTGCGCGATATCGAGATGTTCCTGACTCTTGCGGAGGAACTGCACTTCGGCCGGACGGCGGAGCGGCTGCACGTCTCCGTGGCGGCGGTCAGCAAGGCGATCAAGAAGCAGGAACGAGGCATCGGCGCCGAACTCTTCGCCCGCGACAGCCGCAATGTGCGGCTGACGCCGGTGGGTGAGCAGCTCCGCGACGACCTGCGCAAGCTGCACCAGGAGCTGGCGCAGAGCCTGGAGCGGGCACGGCTGGCGGCCCGGGGCAAGACCGCCACGCTGCGGGTCAGCTTGTTTCCCACCAACGTCATGGAACTGCGCCGTTACTGGGAGGCGTTCCGCTCCCGGCACCTCCAGTGGGAACTACGCCTGCGGATGGCGAGGTACGCCAATCCGTTCGCCCAGTTGCGCAACGGCGAGGTGGACGTCCTCGTCACCTGGCTACCGGTGGAGGAGCCCGATCTGATCGTGGGTCCCGTGCTCTTCGCCGAGCCGAGGGTGCTGGCCGTGGCCGCCGACGACGTCCTCGCCGGCCGGTCCACGACCTCCCTCGAGGCGGTCGGCGACTATCGGCACGTGACCATGGAACAGGCGCCCCAATACTGGTTCGATCACTACGTTCCGCAGCTCACGGCGAGGGGCCGGTCGATCGAGCGTACGGACCTCGTGGACAACATCGAGGACATCTTCATGCACACGACCATGGGAGACGCGGTCTCCCTCTTCCCGGTGCACGTGAGCCGGTACTACCCGCGCCCCGACATCGTCTACCTGCCGGTCACCGACATGAAGCCGCTGCAGTACGCGCTGGTGTGGCGCGGCGACGCGGAGAACGACCTCATCCGCGCCCTGGCCGGCGTGGTCCGTGACCTGGGACCACTGCCCGTCTGAGACCGTCAACCAGCGGTCAACGACCGTTGCGATCATCGCCGTTGATCCGCGGCGCGGCCCGGCGCGATGCTTGGTCCATCCCAAGCAGACGCTCATCGGGAGGTAGATCGGGATATGTCATTTTCTGGCGCTGTGACGTGAACATCGTCTCTTCCGCCATATCCCTGACCGTCGCCGACCCGCCCGCCTCCAGCCGGTTCTTCACCAGCCATCTCGGCTTCCGCGAGATCCTGGCCGGTGAGGAGTTCATCGCGCTGGGCCGTGACGACGGAGCAGTCGACCTGGTCCTGGTCGAGCGCGACCTCGAGCGATGGCAGCCGGGTCAGGGGCTGGCGGACCTGATCGTGGTGTTCGCGGCAACCGGCCTGGCCGCCGAGTACGAGCGGCTGCGCCGCGAAGGCGCCCCCATCGCCCTCCCGCTCCGCCGGGAGCCGTGGGGTGAGCTGCTGATGCAACTCGTCGACCCCAACGGCGTGAAGATCCAGCTCACCGAGTGGATCGCCCCCATCACGGGCTGACTCCCGTCCGGCCTGCACCGTTCCCGCGTGACGCCATGGCGTGCGCTGCCATGTCAGCGGCGGCGTCAGGAGGGCGACGGCAGGGGCTGCGATCTGAGCCACACCAACACTGTAGACAAGGAGACTCATCATGGGACACAGCGACTTCACCGCAGCGGGGCTGCGCAGGCTGCGTGAGGTGCTGGCGCGGCATGTCGATTCCGGGAAGATCCCCGGAGCTGTTGCTCTGGTCAGCCGCGGCGGCCGGACGCACGTGGAGGCGATCGGCACGATGCGCCATGACGGTGGCGCGCTGATGCGCCGCGACACGATCTTCCGGATGGCTTCCACGTCCAAGCCGGTCACGATCGCGGCGGCGATGGTGCTGCTGGACGAGTGCCGGCTGCGGCTGGACGACCCGGTGGACGCGTGGCTGCCCGAGCTGGCCGACCGGCGCGTGCTGAAGCGGATCGACGGTCCGCTGGACGACACCGTGCCGGCGCGGCGGCCGATCACCGTGCGGGACGTGCTGGCCTCCACGTTCGGGCTGGGCATGGACATGACGGCGCTGGGCACGCCGATCCTGAACGCGATCTTCGAGCGGGGCCTGACGCCGAACCTGCCGGTGGAGGTTCCCGAGCAGGACGAGTGGATGCGCCGCCTGGGCGAGCTGCCGCTCATGCACCAGCCCGGCGAGCAGTGGCAGTACCAGATCAGCAGCGACCTGGTCGGCGTGCTCGTCTCCCGGGTCACCGGTCAGTCGTTCGAGGAGTTCCTGCGCGAGCCGCCGGCTCCGCACACAAGGCCGCCACCGAAGGCTCGATCGCCCTGACGCCGGCGACCGGGCCGATCGGGCACGTGCTCGCCAAGGCGCCCAGGGCGTGAAGTACGGCAAGTCCGTGGCCGGCCTCGACGACGAGCTCTCGTCGTCGTCGAGGCGTCCACCCGGCCGCAGCCGGGCAGGACCGCTCGTAACTGGACAGGATGCTCAAGGAAGACGTGGCGTGCTTCTGGGATGCGCAAAGACCGCGCCACCACTCGTGGGGGACACATTGAGAGAGTTGGCCTGCGTCGCGCCAGAGGTCCGCAACCGGCTCGTCGTACGATTCGGACCTGAGGTGCGGACCTGGTGCGATGGCTTGCCGGCCCTCGTGACCGAACTCGCCGCCCGCTGGGATCTGACTCCTGTCGCGGCGGGTGGAGGAGGCACCTCGCGGGTGTTCCGCTGCGTCAAGCGGGACACCGGTATCTCGGCGTGGCTGAAAGTCACGCCGGACCCCGAGATCGCCCGGGAGGAAGCCGAGGCCCTGCGGGCCTGGGAGAAGACACCATCGGTTGTCACGCTGCTGGCGCAGGATCTGGCCGCCGGGGCCCTGCTGCTGGAGGACGTGAAGCCGGGCGTGCCGGTGGGGCAGCGTGCATGGAACATGGCCGAGGTCGCGACACTGCTGCGAAACCTGCGGGTCTCTGCTCTCCCGCCGGGGGAGCACTCGGTACTGCGGACTCTGTCACACCGCGTCGATTTCATGTTCGACCTGACCGACCGCCGGCTCGCGGCGGCCGGCGTGCACGATCCGGCCGCCTCAAGGGTGCTTCGGCAGTCGCGAGCGGCAGCCCTGGAACTCGCGGGCGATGGGCCCGTAGGACTCGTTCACGGTGATCTTCACGCAGCCAACGTGCTGTCCGGTCCGGATGCTCGCATGGTGGCGATCGATCCCAGGCCCACGTGGGGAGACCCGGACTTCGACGCCGTGGACTGGGTGCTGGAGGGCGCTGGGGATCTCGCCGTGCTGGAACAAAGGATCGAGGAACTGGCGGCACTGGTTTCCGGCCTGTCTTCTCACCGGGTGCTGGGCTGGTGCCGGGCTTTGGCCGCCCTCATCGCTGTCCCCAGAGTGTGCGCCGGGCGGGACGACGCGGAGACTCGGTTCCTCGCGGCCCTGGCGGGCCTCTGACCCCCTCGTCGGTACGGGCGATCCCTTGCCACCGTGCCTGGCCACTGCTGTCCGTGTCCGGAGCGGGGCTTTCCATGCCTAGGGATCACTCGTCCCGCAGGACGTGCGGTGCCGATGCGTTCCCGGGCGCGTGAGTGGGTTCGCCCTCCCGGGGTAGGCGCCCGCCTGAGACCCTCAGGAGGCATCATGGACAGCCCTCGTACAGCCGCCGGTAGAAGCCCCGTGCAATTGGCGGCCTTCGTCACCGGCGTCGTCTTCCTCCTCGTCGGCGTGCTCGGATTCATCCCCGGCATCACCGCCAACTACGACGAGATGACGTTCGCCGGGCACGAATCCGGCGCACTGCTCCTCAACGTCTTCCAGGTATCGATCCTGCACAACCTCGTCCACCTGCTGTTCGGCGTCGGCGGCATCCTGCTGTCCAGAACCTGGTCCCAGGCTCGCGCCTTCCTCATCGGCGGCGGCGTCGTCTACCTGCTGCTGTGGATCTACGGCCTGCTGATCGGGCACGACAGCCCGGCGAACTTCGTGCCGCTCAACACGGCCGACAACTGGCTGCACCTCATCCTGGGCGTCGGGATGATCGGCCTCGGCTTCCTCCTCTCCCGTCGGCGCGCATCAGCCGTACGGTGACTCCGGCAAGCCGACCACCACAGCAGCTGACCAGTTCGGGGACCCGCGCTCGAACTGGTCGGCCACGACCCTCACGGCGCTGGCCACTCCTCAAGGACCGGGTCGCCGACCTGGAGGAACCCGCCGCCCGCCGTGCGGAGGGCGGCGCGCGGCGGCTCGGCATCGCCGAGCGCACGGTGGAGAGGCACATCCCCACCGAGAAGGGTCGGCTGCATCGGGCCCACCGTCGTCATGACAGCGCCTCCCGTCGATGTGGGCGAGGGAGAGGCCGAGGCTTCATGGGGGTGGGTGATGCGCCGCGCCTTCCTCTGCGGGCCGCGGTAGGGCGGGCAGAGTCAGGGTCAGGACAGCCCCGCCCTGTGGGGCGTTGGCCGCGGTGAGGGTGCCGCCGTGCAGGTGTGCGTTCTCGGCTGCGATGGCCAGGCCCAGGCCGCTGCCCTCGGTCCGGGTGCGGGCGGCGTCGCCCTTGGTGAAACGGTCGAAGACGTGCGGCAGGAGGTGGGCGGGGATGCCCGGTCCGTCGTCGGAGACGGTGACGGTGATCTGGTCGGTATCGGACCGTACCTGGACGACAACGGACACCCCCGTGCCGCCGTGCCGCAGCGCGTTGCCGACGAGGTTGGCCAGGATGACATCGGCGCGACGCGGATCGAGGCGGGCGCGTAGCCCGGCCGGGATGTCGGTGCGGACCCGCTCCTGCCAGCGCCGGAGCGCGAGCGTCTTGGTGATGAGCTGGCCCAGGTCGACCTCGTCGTAGTGCAGCACGACGGCGCCCGCGTCGAAGCGGGACACCTCGATCAGGTCCTCGACCAGGCGGGTGAGCTTGCGCGTCTCGTCGGAAACCAGCTGCAGCGCCTCTGCGGTGAGCGGCGCAAGCCGGCCGCTCGCGGCGTCGGCGTCGAGGATCTCGGTGACCGCGCTCATGGCGGCCAGTGGCGTGCGCAGTTCGTGGGAGACGTCGGCGGCGAACCTGCGCGCGCGTGCCTCCATCACGCGCAACGTCGCGGCGTCGGCCTGCAGGGTGGCGGCCATCGTGTTGAAGGTGCGGCCGAGGTCGGCGAGCTCGTCCTCGCCAGTGGCGTTCACCCGGGTGTCCAGACGGCCGCCCGCCATCTGCTCAGCGGCGGTACGCAGCCGCCGCACCGGCCGTAGCAGCCGGCGTGCGGCCAGCAGCGCGGGCACGATGGAGGCTGTGGCGACGGGCAGCGCGCCGGCGCGGGCGGCGGCGGCCAGCGTGTCCACGTCCTGCTGATGCGAGGTCAGCGGGAGGCAGGCGTAGACGAGGAGCGGTGCGGGACCGTGCGGGCTCGCGGCGGCAGTGACGGGAAGGACCACGGCGAGCCAGGGCGACCGGTCGTGGTGGAAGCGCTGGGCCAGGGCCGTGGTCGCCGTGGCGGCCCGGGCGCGCAGTCGCGCGGGCAGCGGCGGCGCCTGCGTTCCGGCGGTGACAGGCGGGCCGCCGCGGTAGGACAGCGCAGTGCGCCACTCGCGTACGCCCGCCGCGCGGTCCAGTTGCCGGGCCAGCGTGCGCAGGTCCGCCTCGCTGGGGTCGGCTGGCAGGTCGGGTACGCGGGCGGCGAGGTGGACGCGCAGCTCCTGCAAGGCGTCGGCCTGGGCGCGTTCCACGATCGCGGTGCGGCCCTGGTGAAAGGTGACCGCGGCGGCGACCACCGCGCTGAGCGCGGAAACCAGGAAGAACACCAGCACCAGCTGGGCCCGCAGCCCGCGGACGAGCGACAGCCGGATCACAGCGGGCCGAACCGGTAGCCGAAGCCGCGCACGGTCTGGATGTAGCGCGGATCGCGGGAGTCGTCCTCGATCTTGGATCGCAGCCGCATGACGCACGCGTCGACCAGCCGGTAGTCGCCGTGGAAGGTGTGCTCCCACACCTGCTCGAGCAGTTGCTGGCGGCTGAAGGTCTGCTCGGGCGCGGCCGACAGGAACAGCAGCAGCTTCATCTCCGTCGGCGCGAGCGCGAGCTCCGTGCCCTGCTTGAGCACACGCAGCGCGACCCGGTCGATGAGCAGGTCGCCGTAGGGGATGCGGGCCTGGTCGACGGACGGCTGGGAGGTGCGGCGCAGCACCGCGCGCATGCGGGCCTCGATGACCTCGCCGCTCGCCGGTTTGATCACGTAATCGTCGGCGCCGGCCTCCAGGCCCACGACGATGTCCACGTCATCGTCGCGCGCCGAAAGGATCACGATGGGCACCTGGCTGAACGCGCGGATGCGGCGGCAGGTCTCCAGGCCGCTCATGCCGGGCAGCATCAGGTCGAGCAGCACGATGTCGGGGGCACTGGCCACGAGTTCGGCCAGCCCGTCCTCACCGGTCGTGACCACCAGGGCCTCGTGTCCGCGGTGGCGCAGGCCGAGACTCACGCCCCGCCGCACCGCCGGATCATCCTCGATCAGCAGCACCCGGGTCATGAGAAGCCTCCCTGCTCAACGGGGACGGCCGTCCCGCTCTCGTCGCACCTGACCAGCCAGGGGTCGTCGCCCATGCCGGGCTCCAGCACCTCGATGACGGGATCGCCGCCGGCGTCCGAGGCCACGGCGGCCGTGCACACCAGTTGGCTCACCGCGGCGTGCTGCAGGTCGCGCACCAGCCACGGCAGACGCAGTTCCACCCGGCCCTCGCTCGTGCGGGCCTGGATCGGCCGAGACGTCGAAGGCAGGCGCGTGATCAGCCCACGGGCGCGTTCGTCGGCTGTGGGGCCGGCCAGCAGCGCCTTCATGGCCTGCGGCAGCCGGTCGCCGGCCAGGGCCGGGCGGGACACCGGCCAGGTGCCCTGCGGGGTGATGAAGTACACCCGCAGCAACCGGCTGCTGCTCGCGGTCAGACCGCCTTCGACCGGCCGCCCCGCAGGGTGTACGTCGGTGTCGGTGATTCCGCAGCCCGCCAGCATCGCCGCCGCGGCCAGGGCGGCTGCCATGCGACCCAGCGTCCCGGGCATCTGTCGTCTCCTGTTCTCGGGCATGATCGGTGCGGTCACAGCTGGTCGAGTCTGCTCACGTCCACCGTCCCGGCACCGCTCACCGGCCGCGGGATCGCCGCCCACAGGCCCACCGCCGTGACCGCCGTGACCACCAGCGCCGCCCATCCGCGTCGTCCGGTGGCCCACCGGGCGCGCAGCCGTACCGGATCTTCGACGGCGGCCTTCGAGATTACCGCAGCCAGCAGTGACAGCCCGATCGCGGCGATCGTCCAGGCCCAGTCCCGCACGCCGCCGGGCGCGGCCGCCGGGCGCGGCAGCAGCAGGTAGATCGGCCAGTGCCACAGGTACAGGCTGTAGGACAGCTCGCCCAGGCGGCGCGGCAGGGTGCTGCCGAGCGCCCGCCCCAGCAGCCCATCGGACCCCTGCGCGAGAAGCGCGATCAGTGCGGCGCCGGCCAGGGAATGCGCGAACATCCCACCGGTGAACAGTCCTGGCGTCTTCTCCCCGGCGGTCAGCATCCAGGAGAGGCCCAGCCCGCACAGCAGCATCACGCAGATCATGTCCGTGACCGGGCGTGGCAGCCGGGCCACGACGTGCCGTACGGGCACGGCGGCGGCGGCCGCGCCGAGCAGCAGCGAGAACGCACGGGTGTCGCTGCCCTCGTAGGCGCGGGTGGTGTCCACAGCCGTGGCAAGCCTGATCATGAGCAGGAGCGAGACGAGCGCACCGGCGACCGCGACGAGCGCGACCCTGCGAGGCCCGTGCGGCCCTCTTCCGGCCACCGCCACGATCAGGGGCCAGACCAGGTAGAACTGCCACTCGACGCTGATGCTCCACAGATGGGCGAACAGGCGGGTGCCGGAGGCGTTCCAGTAGCCGATCTGCTCGCTGATGTAGTGCCAGTTGACGCTTTGGGCGGCTACCCACGGCGCGTCCAGCAGAGCGGAACTCAGCATGTCCGGCCTGGCGAGCGCCCAGGCCAGCAGCAGGACCGTCGTCACCATGAGGGTGAGCGCGGGCAGGAGCCTGCGGGCCCGGCGCTGCCAGAAGGCTGTCAGGCCGAGGTGGCCTTGCCTGCCGAGCTCGTCCAGCAGCAGAGCGGTGATCAGGAACCCGGACAGGACGAAGAACAGGTCCACGCCCAGGAACCCGCCGCGCAGATGCCCGGCGTGAAACAGCAGGACTGCGGCGACGGCGAGCCCGCGCAGCCCGTCGAGCGCGCCGATGTGCGCACGACGGGAAACGCCGGCCTGTTCCGGGCGGGAGGCGGTGGCACGGTCGCGTGGAGGGACCGAAGCCATCAGCCGCAGCCGAGCTTGACGAAGCGCTTGTCGCCGGTCCAGGGCCCGGTTGCCCAGAGTCGGGGCGCGAGCGGGGTGAAGCCCGTCAGCTTGCCGAGCTGTCCGGTGAACCAGGTGGCGAAGGCCGCCGACCCCTGCTGGCAGGAGTGGATGCCGTCCTTGGCGCGCTGGGCCTTGCCGGCTCTGTAGTCGCCGCCCCACAGTTCGGCGGCATCCAGGTAGTCGGCGCCGGTGCCGTCGGCTGCCTTGGCGGCCATCGCGGGCGCCCTCTTGATCGCGGTCTCGTGCGGCTTGAAGAATTCGTCGATCTTGAACGGTGGCGCGGATACCAGCACGAGCCGGGCGCCGGCGTCCCCGGCCGTCCTGGCGAGCGTGCGGTAGGCCGACAGTTGCTGGCGCGCGCTGCCCCAGTCGTAGCTGGTGAGCTGGTAAGCGATCACCGTCGGGCGGAAGGAGGAGAGGTTCTTCCGCAGCGCCTTCCAGGTGTCGGCGGCCACCTTGGCCGTCACGGGATGGTCGCCGGCGACGATGTTGCCGCCCCCGTCGGAAGAGGCGTCCTTGAACGCCACGCCGTTAGCCCTGAGCGCCGCTTCCAGGGCCGGGGCCTGCGCACCGGCGATGGAGTCGCCCATCCACAACACCCTGACGCCGGTCACGGCCTGCTGAGTGTGCAGGTCCGTCCTCTCGGCCATCGCTGGTCGGCTGTCTGCCGTTGTGCCGCAGCCCGCGAGCATGGTCAAGGCTGCCGCGGTCGCTGCTGCCGGTGATATGACGGCTCCGGTACGGCGGCGGACGGCCGGCCTTTGCGCGCGCCGGACGTTCGGAGAAAGGTTCGTCGATCGCATGACCATCAGGCAATCAGGCGGATCCGGAGGTCACCGTCGTTGTCATCGTTTCATCACACGATGAGGGACATGCCGTCATGGAGGCGGGCCGGCAGTGACTCGTAGCCGACGGCGTCTCCGATGTTTCCGGTCAGCCGGCGTGAGTGGCAAGGCCCGCGAGGAGCACCTGCAGAGCCTTACGGCGACGCTCGGCGGGGGCGGTGCCGTCCGCCATGCGCATGAACGCCGCCACGTCCTCCACAGTGACGTCCTCTCGCAGCGCTCCTGCCGCCTGGGCCCGCTCCACCAGCGGGCCGATCACCTGGGCCGTCACCGCCCTGCCTTTGTCGGCGCTCGGCGGGCTGACCCGGGACAGCAGGTCGAACAGCGCCAGATCGTGCTCGCTCAGGACGCACGCCTCCATAAACACCAGCTCGAACGCCTGCCAGGGATCCGGCTCGGTGGCCGCGCGTGCCGCCACCTCCCGAGCTCCTTGGCCCAGCTCGTGCAGCAGCGCGTCCACCAGGTCATCCTTGGCCGGGAAATGCCGGTAGAACGTGGTGGCTCCCACGCCGGCTCGCCGGGCGATCTCCTCCACACTCACCCCGCCCCCTCGCTCCATGAACGCCTCCCGCGCGGCATCGAGCAACCGCCGCCGATTGCGTTCCTGATCTTTGCGCGGCACGAGACACCTCCCACTAAGAAACGGTAGTGGTGCTACCGTTTCGCTGTTACGGTAGTGACACTACCGTTTTTGGCACTCTAGTTCACGGAGCGATCCATGCGCGCACTACAAGCCACCGGCGACCCCGCCCGCCTCGTGGAATTCACCGACATCCCCGACCCCGTACCCGCCCCCCACGAGGCCCTGATCCGCGTCGAGGTCTTTTCACTGAATCGCCCCGACTACCTCTACCTCGCCATGCCCGACACCGACTATCGGCCTGGAATCGACGCGGTAGGCGTGGTGGAACACCCCGCCGCGGACGGTTCGGGCCCGCGGGCGGGCCAACGGGTGGTCATGCACGTCCCCACCGGCGGCGCCGCCGCCGAACGGATCGCGGCTCCCACCACCCAACTCGCAGCCGTTCCCGACACCCTCACCTCCGACGCCGCCGCCGGACTCCCTCTGGCAGGCATGGTCGCCCTGCGCCTACTGCGCGCTGCAGGCCCGCTGAAGGGCCTGAACCTGCTCGCCACCGGGGCCACCGGCGGCGTCGGCCAGTTCCTGGTGCAACTGGCCGTGCACGAAGGCGCGGCCATCACCGTCGTCGCCCGCGAACACGACCCCTGGGCCCACCTCGCCAGGGCCGGTGCCATCATCGCGCACGACGTGGACCTCCTGCCCCCGGGCGGCTTCGACGTGGTCCTGGAATCGGTGGGCGGCCGGCTCGGCTCGGCGGCGGCGCTACGCCTGCGTACCGGCGGCCTCTTCCTCTGGTACGGCCAAGCCTCCGCCGAGCCTCTCACCCTGGACTTCTTCGAGCTGTTCGGCGGGGGCCAGTCCATGACGCTGCGGCACTTCGTGTACTCGGGGCTGTCCGACGACCACGAGGACCTCGCCGTCCTGCTCCACCTGGCGGCCAGGGGCGTGCTCCAGGTGGAGATCGGCCACCGGGGCGACTGGGGCCAGACCGCTGACGTGCTCGACAGCATCTCCCGGGGCCACCTGCGGGGCAAGGCCGTGCTCGAGGTGAGATGAGGGGACCGCGGGCGCCAGGTGAGCGCCCAGCACGGACACCTGGGACGACGACTACCTCCCGAGGAGGCCGAGGAACGCTCCCGCGTGGTCGGAGGCCCATGTGCGGAAGGTGCGGGCGCGCCTTCCCATGACCGTCTCAACCGTGGAGGTGAGCGGGCCTGGCCGGACTGCGACAGCAGCTCGGGTCCCGTCAGCTCGTAAACGGCGCCGGTGTGGCCGTCGCCCGTCAGAGCCCGCACCGCGACGGCGGCGAGGTCGCGCTCGTGGATGGGCGCGGTGGTCGCCTTCCCGTACGGGCCGTGAACCGTGCCCTCCTCGCGGATGCCACACCAGGAAGACCGCGTCGACGCCGTCCAGGGCGACGTGGCTGCCCACCGTGCCGGACGCGCCGGTCACCAGAATCTTCGTCATGTCGGCAGCCTAGGGAGCTCGAGTGAGACGTTCTATGTGCGTGAGTCGCCGGACTATGCGCGATCGTCTACTCTCCCGCTGTGGACGTACTCAGCGATGTGATCGCCGTCATGCGGACGGGGCGGCCTCGTTCCGCCCGCGTGGAGTGGTACGCCCCCTGGGGGCAGCGCTTCCCGTCAGCTCACGGTTCGGCGGGATTCCAGGTGATCCTGAAAGGCTCGTGCTGGCCGATCCCGCCGGACGACGGGGAGGCGATCGCGCTGGGCGTCGCTCGCCAGCGCTTGCCACGTCCATGTCACCCGCCCTGCCAGGGATGGCGGACCGGTTCTGTCCGCTGAGGATCAGAGCTGCCAGGAACCGGCCGCTTCACCTGCTGGCAAGATCCCGGCATCGCCCTCACCTCGTCGATGAGGATCGCACGCGTCAGGCATGTCTCTTCGGGGTCTTCGGGAGTACGAGCACCGCCACCGCCCCGGCGGCCACGACGCCGGCGCAGGCTCCGAACGCGAGGGAGTATCCGGAGGTCTGCGCGCTGGTATGGGCCGCGGCCAAGGTCGTCAGCGCGGCCAGGCCGAGCGAGCCGCCGATCTGGCGGGAGGAGTTGAGGATGCCGGAGACCAGCCCCGCCTCGCCGGGGCCGACCCCCGCGGTGGCGGCCATGGCGATCGGCGCGGAAGTGAGGCCCATTCCGCCGGTGATGAGCACGCCCGGCAGCACGATGCCGGTGAGCAGGCCACTGTCCGGCGTGATCGTCGCCTGCCAGGCGAAACCCGCCGCCGAGATCAGCGCGCCTGTGGCCAGCAGCGGACGCAGGCCGACCCGGCCGGCCAGCCACGGCGTGGCCTTGGACGCGACGATGATGGCGAGGGTGTGCGGCAGGAACGCCAGGCCCGCCTGAAGCGCGCTGTAGTGCAGGACCTGCTGCATGTAGAGAGACAGGAAGTACCAGACCGCGAAGCCCGCAGCGCCCAGCAGGAACTGTACGAGGAGCGCGCCGGACACCGAGCGGGCCCTGAAGACCCGTAACGGCATCAGCGGCGCCCGCGCGAACCTGGCCTGCACCAGGACGAACGCGGCCAGAGCCAGCACGCCCACCCCCAGGGGGATCAGCACGCGCGCCGAACCCCAGCCGTGCGCGGGGGTCTGCAGCACGCCGAACTCCAGCGCCGACAGCCCCACCGTCACCGTGATCGCCCCGGTCAGGTCGAGCCCGCGGGTGCCGAGGTCGCGGCTTTCGGCGAGCAGGCGCAGCGCGGCGATGATCGCGACCGTCCCGATCGGCGCGTTGATCAGCAGGATCCAGCGCCACGACAGGTAGTCCGTGAGCAGCCCGCCGACGAGCGACCCCGCCGCCCCACCGGCCGCCCCGACCGCACCCCAGGTGGCGATGGCCCTGGCCCGCGCCTGCCCGGCGGGGATCGCGGTGGTGAGGATCGTCAGCGTGGCCGGGGCGACCACCGCCGCGCCGAGCCCCTGGATCGCCCGCGCGGCGATCAGCAGCCCCGGCGTTGTGGCGAGCCCGCCCGCCAGGCTGGCGATCGAGAATACCGCCAGGCCCGCCACGAAGGTACGCCTGCGCCCGTAGAGATCGGCCGCCCGGCCGCCCAGCAGCAGGAACCCGGCGAAGGTGAGGATGTAGCCGTTGACCACCCATTGCAATCCGTCGGCCCCCAGGCGGAGGTCGGATTCCATGGCGGGCAGCGCGACGTTCACGATCGACACGTCGAGAACCATCATGAACTGCGCCAGACAGACCAGGCCGACGATCGACCAGGCGGGGGCGGGCGACTTCGTGGAGCCTCGCCCGGCAGGGGGTGCATCAGCTACGTTCGTCATACTCGGAACCTGTCCTGAACCCGTCACTATCGGGATAATCGCTGGCTCGCCGGCTTGAGTGCGGATCAAGGCCCAGCGGGCAGTGGTTTCGTGATGTTGCGGCGGTGGCCGGGCCCGCGGCCCCTACCTAGCGGGCGGGTGCGGGGCAGGCCACGCCCCAGCATCAGAACCGGGCCATTCGACGACCGGTGGATTCTCCTGCCCCCGAGGGGGTTACACGACGGCGACGGCGTCGATCTCGACGAGGAACCCGGGACCCAGGCCGGCAACGACGTGGACCGTGATGGCCGGCGGCGGGTCGGCCCGGTTCCACACCTCCTGGAAGGCGGCCACACCCTCGTCGAACGTGTTGCCCTCCACCACGGCGATGCGCCAGTGCACGATGTTCGCCAGGCTGGCTCCCTCGCTCTCCAAGATGGTCATGAGGTTGCGGAACGCCTGCCTGGACTGCTCTCCGACCGTGGGCCCGACGACTTTCCCGTCGGCGCCGACGCCGTTCTGCCCGCCGATGTAAATCGTCTTCGCCGGCTGCTCGACCACGACGGCCTGGCTGAAAGCCGGGCTGCTGTGCATCCCGGCGGGGTTGATGTGTCGTACACCCATGTGTGGGCCTCCTTCAGACGATGACACTGGTTATACCGGTGTCGCTGACGACACCAGTTATAGTGGTGTCATGCGAACGAGTGCAACCGGGCGAACGTTGCACGACCCCAAGGGAGGGTCGTTCTGGTTCGATGCCGGCGCCGTCTGCCTGGACTTCGCCCACACCGGCGGCGAGGGTCCGTACGCGGTGTTCGAATCCCTCCACGAGCCTGCCGACCTGGCCGAATGGCTGGCCCAGCCGCCGATCGCCGCGGTCATGACGGTCCCCCTGACGGCCCGCGAGCTGACCTCGGCCAAGGCCCTGCGCCAGGCGATCTGGGACGCGGCGCACGCCCGGGCGGCGCATCGGCCCCTCCCCGCCGAAGCGATCGAGACCATCAACCGGGCCGCAGCCGCGGCGCCACTGGTCCCCGAGCTGGCCGCCGACGGCACGACCGCAGGCTGGGCACCGCCGGTACGGGCCACGCAAGCGCTGTCGACACTGGCCCGGGAGATGATCGAGCTGTTGTCCGGGCCGCTCTCCGGGCGCATCCGCGAGTGCGCGAGCGACAACTGCCCGCTGGTGTTCGTCGACACGTCCCGCCCCGGCGCCCGGCGGTGGTGCGCGATGGAGCGCTGCGGCAACCGCCACAAGCTCCGGGCTCGCCGCGCCCGGCAGACCTCGGACGCGTGACGTGCCCCCAAGCGCGGCCAACGCCCTGGTGACTGTGGCGCCGCTGATCACGACCTGCGGTGGCGCTACTGCTCGCGGTGGGCACCGCCCCGGCCAGCGTCTTGTGGTCAGCTGCCCTGCCTCGCTGTCAGCGCACCCTTGCCCTCGTCCTCCTCGCGGGCGGTCGTACTGAGATGGCGGTCGCGGAGGTCCTGCTGGAATGCGGCGATGAGGTCGGGGTGACCGTAGAGGCCGGCGAACTGCGGGACGGTGCTCTCGGTGGTGCGGTCGAGCATGGATCCGACGGCGGCGAGTTCGAACAGGAGGGGGACAAGGCCTCGCGGAGCACCAGCACATCGACAGCTGGGATCTCGTCGACCGGGCAGCGCCGCGCGTGATCGGGACCTACCTGATCGGGCGGGACCATGCGCCGCTGTTCACGCTCGCCGGGTCCGCCTCCGTATGGGAGAGGCGCACAACGATCACCGCTGCCTTCCAGCTCATCCGCGCGGGTGACCTCGACACCCCCATCCGCCTCATCGACATGCTGCTCGACGATCCGGAGCACTTCGTGCAGACGTCCGTCGGGACAGCGCTTCGCGAGCTGCATCGTGCCTCACCCGAAGCGGCCCGGGAATTCCTCGCACGCAACGGCGAGCGGCTCAGCAGCACGACCCGGCGACTGATGCGCGACAGCCGAGCCGCGTCACGACGCCCCGGCGCATGAAGCGTCCTGTGTGGCTGACGCACGACTCAAGCATCACACGGAGTCCCACACTCGCCCGAACTCCTACCACCAGGGCGACGAGCGTGCCCTTGTTTGGCCTGCACCCAGGCGCGTGAAGCGGTGTGGCTGGCCCTGGACTCCGCGTTCGTCGACGGCCTCGGCGCCGTCGCCGGCAGGCTGACCGTGGCCGAACAGCACGCCGCCGCCGGTCACGTGCCACCGTCCTGCATTGTGGCGATCGGGGAACAGGCCGACCGCCCCGCCACCACCCTCGCTGCGCCGGCGGATGAGCGGCTGGTCGTCGCTACGGACGGCTCCCGCAAGGGCTTCCACTCCGGGATGGCGTTCCTCTGACCGACAGCAGGAAAGCGCTGAAGTATCTGCGCGCCTGGCGTAAGGAGAACGGCGGCATGATGCCGCCCGGCTACCTGGCGCCGGGCACCCGTTGAACGAGGCCGGCGGACGAGCTGGCCAAGCTCGCCCGCCGGCGCGTCCCCGGGAGAGGGAAGGTGAACGATTCCCGCGCAACGTGCCGCGCGGGTTCGTGCGTTCGCGGCGGCCGCGTACGCTCTGGTCAGAGCGGCAGATGAGGCCTGAAGGGATGCTCTCCCTGCTCCACGAAGGAGTAGTCGCGCGCCTCGGCGACCAGCCCCTGCCCGTCGAACCTGAGCAGGGTGATGCCGGCGATGGCGAGCGGTCCGCTGGCGTAACGGCTCCGCGCCCAGTATTCGACCGCCGCGTGGCCGTTGCTGATCAGCGGCTCACCGAACCGGCACACCGTCGGCTCGACCTCGTCGTCGAACACCTCTGTCAGGTAGCGCCTGAGCCCTTCTTTGCCCTGGTAGACCGGGCGGAAGGGGGATGCCCAGTGAAGCCCCTCGGGCGCCTGCAGGGCCACGATGGCCGCCACGTCCTTGGCCGGCCAGGCCTCCTGCCACACCCGCGCCCATCGCCGGGCCGCTGCCAGTTCGTCCATGGATCGCACCCTACCGATCTCCACTGACGGTCTCGTCGAACTGGTGCCCGAATCCAGGCGGCGGTGCGCCGGTGCAGATCGCCTCCGGCTCGTTCGCGCGCGCCCTTCCCGCCTGCCGGTCCCGGATACGACTGCCCGAGGGCGACGATCGCCGAGCGAGCACTGACCACCGCGGCCTCGGGCCGGCGGCGAGTCAGATGGCGGCCGGGACGTCGTTCTCGGCCGCCTGCGTTGTCGCGCGAGTTCGGGGCAGGACGAGGTAAGTCAGGGCCAGGCCCGCCAGGCTCAGCACCGCACCGACCAGACCGGTCCAGCGCAGGGCGCCTGCCGAGACGATGACGCCGCCCAGGGCCGAACCGGCGGCCGCGCCAAGGTTGAAGGCGCCCACGTTGGCGGAGACGGCCAGCGTGGGGGCATCGCCGGCGTGGCGCAGGATCAGCCCCTGCAGTGGCGCGATGGTGGCGGTGGAGAGCAGGCCGAGCACCAAGACCGCCGCCACTGCGGAAGGTTGCCAGACGGCGGCGAACGGAATGAGCACGAGCACGCCGGCCAGCCCGCCGAAGACGCCGCGCACGGTGGCGCTCATGGACTTGTCGGTGAGCCGGCCGGCAAGGAGGTTGCCGACAAAGCTGCCTGCTCCGTAGGCGAGCAGCAGCCCGGATACCGCTGTGGAAGAGAAGCCAGACACGCGCGTCATCAGCGGGGCGATGTAGGTGAACACCGTAGCGACGCCGGAGAATCCGACCGCGGTGGTGGCGATGGCCAGCAGGACTGGCCGGCGGGTCACCACGCGGACCTCGTCTCGCAGCCGTGTAGCCGGGGCCGGCTGCTTGGGCAGGACGGCTGCGAGCAGCACGACGCCTGCCAGCGCCAGGGCGGTCAGGACGGCGAACGGGGTGCGCCATCCGGCGCTCTCGCCCAGCAGCGCGCCCAAAGGCACACCGAGCAGGGTTGCCACGGTGAAGCCGGAGGCGACCGTGGAGATCGCCGTCCCCGTCTTGTCCGGCGGCACCACGCTGGTCGCCATCACCAGGGCCAGGGCGAGGAAGGCGGCGTGGCTGAAGGAAGAGAGCAGGCGTCCTGCCAGCAGCAGTTCGTAGGAGGGGGCCAGAGCGCTGATTGCGCTGCCGGCCGCGAACAGCAGCATCAGACCGAGCGCCAGTCCTTTACGGGGCATCTTGGCAGTCAGCGCGGCCACAAGGGGCCCACCGACCACGACTCCCAGCGCGTAGACGGTGACGGCTTGGCCCGCCATGCCTACGGATATGCGCAGGTCCGCTCCCACCTGAGGCAGCAGCCCGGCGATCAGGTATTCCGACGTTCCGACGACGAAGACGCTCACGCACAGGGCGGCGAGTGTCGCGAATGTCCTTCTCATGGCGAGGACGCTAGAGTCTCACATAGATGTGAGAGTCAAGTCGTACGACGACTTCCCGCGGCACACGAAGGAGGCGCCATGCGCATCGGTGACCTGTCACGACGGACCGGCGTTCACGAGCGCCTGCTGCGCTACTACGAAGAACAGGGCCTGCTCCACCCCGCACGGCGCCCCAGCGGCTACCGGGAATACAGCGACGAAGACATCGACACCGTCCGGCGCATCCGTAGCCTCTTGGCCGCCGGTTTGAACACCTCCGCCATCGCCACGATCCTCCCTTGCCTACGCGATGACGGCGACCGGCTGATCCCCACGTGCTCCGACCTTCTCGCCGACCTTCACCGGGAGCGGGAAAGGATCACACAGTCGATCACAGACCTGCAGACGTCCCTGGGCGCACTCGACAGGGTCATCGCGGCAGCCCCGCCCGATGTCACACGGCGTGCACTCGCCACGCTCGATCATTGAACGACGTGCCGGACGAGGATGCCACCACCGTCACGGTGTTACGCGGCATCGCGGCTGGCCCGTCCTTGCGCGATGCCTTGTTCAACCGGTCGAGGGTTGCGGTGTGGCGGCGTCGACTGCCGCCTCCTGCCGGTCCTCGGGCACCATGTGCTCGATCGGCACGTCTCGGAGGCGTCGTAGAAGACGGCCTCGAAAAGGGCGTAAAGGTCCAGCAGGGCCAAGGCGTCCATCACCACCAGCGAGCTCGTCGCCAACCCATCGGTCTGGGGGAGTGCCACGGCGACTTCCGAGCTTGGCCGAGCGCGCAGGTGGTGAGCGCGCCCGGCCTCGTACGGTGGGCATGGGCGCACGCTCCGACCAGCGGCGCGTTCGCAGGTCGAAGGCGTAAACGGTGTCCCGGACGTTCACCTGGCCGCGGTCGCGGCCGCCCACCACGTAGAACGTCGAGCCGATGACGGCCCCGCCGACGTGGTCGCGCGCCTCGGGCAGGTCGGACAGCTTCTCCCAGCGGCCGCTCACCACGTCGTACGTCGCCACGGTGTCCTGGAGGCCGCCGGGTCCCGGCGTCAGCGTGAGCATGCCGCCCGCGAGGTAGACCTTCGTTCCGCGCACGCCTATCGCGGCGCTGCCTGTCCAAAGCTTCATGACGTCTCCTTCGGCTGCCCCAAAACGCTGGCCGAGCGGACAGCCGGGCACCAGGCGCCGGTTAACCCGGTGACGTCATCACCAGTGTGAGCGCCGCCTTCTCGCCGGGAGCGGAACCGACGACCGTGGGATCTCGAAAGTCGAAGGAGGAATCGCCTGATGTCCGAAAATCTGGTTGTTCTTGTGACCGGGGCCGGCAGCGGGATCGGCCGCGCTGCAGCCGTGGAACTCGCCCGTGCGGGCAGTTCCTGCACGCCCTCGACACCAACGCGGTGTCCCGGCTGCGGGCGAACCGGGCCCTGCTCCCGGTCATGCGAGTTCCTCGGGAGCATCCAATGATCGGCACGTTGATCGGCACGTTCTAGGGGCGTTCACCGGCTTCCACATCGTGGTCCATCGAATCATCGACGGCCGCGGCCGCGACGGCGACGGCTTCGTCGGCGTACGTGGCGAGGTGCGCGGCGTGCACACCGGTGAGCTGTCCGGCGTCGCACCGACGGGCCGCGAGATCCAGGTCCGCATTCACGAATTCCACGAAACCTCCGGCGGACGCATCGTCCGCACCTGGCACCTGGAGGACTGGCTCAGCCGGCTCGGCCAGGTCGACGCAGTGAAAGGCACGAACTGATGAAGGCATTGCACTACACCGCCTACGGCGAGCGCCCGGTCGTCGCCGAGCTCCCCGACCCGGTCCTCTCCGCCGGCCACGTGCTGGTCAAGGTCGCCGGCGCGGCGCTCAACCCGCTGGACGTCAAGATCGGCGCCGGCCATGTGCGGGACTTCTTCCCGATCACCTTCCCCTCGATCGTGGGCACCGACCTCGCCGGAACCATCGAGCACGTCGGGCCCGAAGTCACCGGCTGGAGCGTCGGTGACGCGGTGATCGCCCGTACCGACCCCGGCTCGGGCGGGGCCGTCGCCTCGCATGCCGCCGTCGCGGCGACGGGGCTGGTGGCCGCTCCGGTCTCGGTCCCGCTCGGCCTCGCCGCGAGTCTGGTGACAGCCGCCGGCACGGCTTGGCAGGTGGTGTTCGAAGTCGCGGAGCTGAAGCCCGGCCAGAAGGTGCTGGTCCATGGCGGTGCCGGGGGTGTCGGCGGGTTCGTCATCCAGTTCGCGCGCCAGGCGGGCGCGCACGTCGTCACCACCGTGTCCCCGCGCGGCGCCGAGATCGTCAGGAAGCTCGGCGCGCACGAGGTGATCGACTACACCGCGACCGACTTCCGCGCCGTGGTCTCCCGCGCCGACGTGGTCATCGACCCGATCGCGGGCGACACCGAGGCGGCCTCCCTCGACGTGCTCCGGCCGGGCGGCCTGCTCGTCGGCCTCAACGTCCCGCCGGACGCCGAACGAGCCGCCGGCCGGAACGTTCGCGCCGAGTTCGTCTTCCACGGCTCCGACACGGAGCGGCTCGCGAAGGTCGCCGCCGCCGCCGACGCGGGACTGGAGATCACGGTTGACCGCACGGTTCCCCTGGCACGGGCCTCCGAGGCGTTCGACCACCTCGCCCAGGGCCACGCCAAGGGCAAGGTCATCATCCAGCCGTAGAAGCGCTGAGGTCGTGGCTGCCCAGAACGTCGAGCAGCGCGAGCTTCTCGGCCGAGTCGCCGCCGACCGGCGCGGTGAACCAGAGCAGCCGCTGCGTTCCGTCCTCGCTGAGCAGGCTGAGGCAGTCGAGCTCGAGTTCGCCCAGCTCCGAGTGCAGGAGGCGCTTGCGGTCGGCCCGCCGTACCGCGACCTCCTGGTGTGCCCACAGCTCGGCGAACTCGTGGCTGGCCGACAGCAACGCGCCGATCAGGCCGGCCACCTGCTCGTCCCGGCCGCGCCGTGCCGCCACGGCGCGCAGATCCGCCACGAAGACGCGCGACTGATGACCATGCTCGTCCGGGTGGTAGCGCGAACGTGCCTGCGGATCGGTGAACCAGCGGTAGACGAAGCTCGCCTCGCGCCCCTTGGCCTTGCTGATCGGCCCGAGGAGCGCGGTGGCGAGGCGGTTCTGGACGAGGACGGCGTGCAGATCAGTGATCACTGCCGCCGGGGTCGTGGGCAGCCGCTGCAGGAGGTCGAGCATGCCGGGGTGTATGTGCGCGGCGAGACTGTGCTTCGGCGGGATGGGGCGGCCTGCCAGGAAGTACAGGTGAGCTCGCTCGTCCTCGCTCAACCGGAGCGCGCGGGCGAGCGCCGCCACCATCTGCTCCGACGGCTGCGCGCCGCGCCCCTGCTCAAGCTGGTTGTAGTAGTCGATGGAGGCACCGGCCAGGGCGGCCACCTCATCCCGGCGCAGCCCAGGCACGCGGCGGCGCGCCTGGACCGGCAAGCCCACCTCGCCGGGCCGGATGCGATCCCGCCGCGACCTCAAGAACTCGCCGAACTCACGCAGATCCATACCCGCCATTGTGAACCGGGCACCGTACAGGAAGGCAGGCGACGTCATCGCCACCCCAACCTCGAACTGCCGGACCGACGCGCGCCCTCCCACGAGGGCACGGAGGACAGGGTGGCGAAGAACCGGGCTAAGGCGCCACGCCGTTCGCCCACTCGGACGCGTGGTCCCGGACGAACTCGTCGAACGAGCGGGGCGGGCGGCCGGTCAGGTCCAGCACCGCGGTGCTGACCATATCGTCCCGGCCGGCGCTGAGGCCGGCGTCCACGGCGGCAAGGGCGGCGGCGAATTCGGCCGGCATGCCGGCGGCCCGGTAACCGGCCGCCAGCTCGTCCGTTTCGACGGGCAGCACCCGAATCGGCCTGCCGGTGCGGGCGGTGATGATCGCCGCCGCGTCCTGGTAGCTCAACGCTTTCGGCCCGGTGAGCAGGTAGTCGCGCCGGTCGCCCGGCCCTTCACCAGGCCTCCCGCTGGGCTCGTCATCGGGGTTGGTCAGCAGGGCGGAGGCGGCGGCCGCGATGTCGCGCGCGTCGATCCAGCCCAGCCGGCCGCCACCGGCGGCGGTGTGAATCTCGCCGTGCTGCCGGAGCCACTCGCCCAGCGGATGCGGGCGCAGGAAGTTCTGCATGAACCCGGACGCGCGCAGCACGACCCACCCGGGCCGAGTCCGTACCCGTGCGGCCAGCTCAAGCGCGCCGGGGGCGTTCGGCAGCACGACGGCGGAGCCGAGGAGCACCACGCGGCGCACGCCGAGCCGCTCCGCCTCGTCCAGGAACGGCTCGACCAGCGGCATCGGATTCACGGCGTTCACCGGAGGCACCAGATAGACGCGGTCCATCGCGTGCAGCGCGGCCCGATGCGTGCCCGGGTCGTTCCAGTCGAACGGGACGGCGTCAGGATCCCCGGCAGCCGGGTTGCGGGCGGCGACCCGGACCGGCACGCCGTTGCCCCGCAGCAGCTCCGCCAGCACGCTGCCGGTCTTCCCGGTGCCGCCGGTGACCAGCACGCCGCTCATCGGGAGGCTCCCGAGCGCAGCGAGCCGAGCAGTTCGGGCAGCGTCCCGGTCGCCGAGGCGGCGGCCAGCGGGCTCCAATAGTCCCTGTAGTGCGTGATCAGGCCATCATGGACCGTGATCACGGAGATGTAGTCCATGCGGTAGGGCTCGCCGGTGCGCACCGTGTACCCGTGCGCGGTGAACTCCACCACGATGGTGTCCGGCCGTTGCGTGTGATGCACGGTCGCTACAGGTATCTCCCGTACGTCCATCCGTTCCGGATATCCGGCCAGATAGTCACGGACGGCATCCCGCCCCGCCAGCCGCCGCGGCGCGTCCCCTGCGGCGAACGGGAACTCGGCGGTGCCCTGCTCCGCCCACAGATCGGCGATGGCATCCATGTCCTTGGCCAGCAGCAGATCCAGCAGTCGGCGGATCGTCTCCTCAGGAGCGCGTGGCATGTTCGTCCTCCGGTGTCCCGTGGAATGTGGTCATGCCAGCCTGGCCGCGGACCCGGGCGCCGCGGAACGGACGGGTAAGCCCCGGACTCCTGGTCCGTGGCTAAGGCGGCCGCCACTGTGGCAGCCTGGACGGGTGAGCAGAGCTGAACTGGCCGACTTTCTCCGTCGCCGGCGGGAGGCGCTGCGCCCGGACCAGCTGCCGGCCACGGCCGTCCACCCGCCAGGCCGCCGCGCCCGTCGTACTCCCGGCCTGCGCCGCGAAGAAGTGGCCACGCTGGCCGGGGTCTCCACCAGCTACTACGAACGGCTTGAGCAGGCCCGCGCTCCGCATCCGTCCCCGCAGGTCATAGCCGCGCTGGGCACGGCACTGCGGCTCACCGCCGCCGAGCGCGAGCACCTGGCGCGGCTGGCCGGGCAGGCCCCGCCCGCCCCGGAGACCGGCCGGGCGCCGGTGCCCGCCTTCGCCCGCGAGCTGCTGGACCGGCTCGGGCCGGTGCCCGCCTACCTCACCGACGAACGCCAGGACATTGTGGCCTGGAACGAAGCGGCAGCCGACCTGATCATCGACTTCGGGTCGCTGCCCGCTGAGGAACGCAACGCCGTGCGGCTGTCCATCCGGCTGAACGGCACCCTCTGCTCGGCCGCCGACGGCTCGCAGGGCGAATACGCCCGGCAGACCGCCGCCCAGCTGCGCGCGGCCAGCGCCCGTCACCCGGCCGAACGCGTACTTGGCGAGCTGGTCAACGAGTTCGCCGCGCACAGCCCCGACTTCGCCGCCAGCTGGCGCAACCACGAGGTACGCCCCATACCGACGCTGCGCAAGCACCTGCACCACCCCGAGCTGGGCGTGCTGGAGCTGGACTGCCAGACTCTGCTGCTGCCCGGCACCGATCTGCGGATGGTGATCTACACCGCGCGTCCGGGCAGCCCCAGCGCCGCCGCACTCACCCGGCTCGCCGCACGCGGCACGTAGATCGAATGAGAAGTACGAGATGCCGTCGGGCATGCGCCTGCCGGGCGAGCCGCCCAACGAATGGTACGTCCAGGACGGTGCCATGAGCGCCGACGGTAAGGCTAGCCTGCACCTATTCCGTCTGGCTGGAGTTGCCAGTATGGCCCGACCAGGGGTGTTCACGGGCTTCGTGCAGAAAGCTTTCAGCTGGCCCGGCCCAAGGTCACGGTGCGGGTTCCGGGTGTGAAGTCGCTGAAGGACTGTTGCCAGGATTCACCGGGCCAGTAGTAGGTCACAAGGCCCTCGGCGGGTCGGTAGTGGGCGGTGTAGAGCGTTACCGTCCCCTGCTCGTCGACGGATCGATACAGCGGCGGCTTGAGCATCGCCGCCACGTCCGCGCCCGCGGCGCGGATGGCTCGCAGCCGCTCCTGCGTCCGCATGGCCCGCTCCTGCTCGTCGGTCACCGGCAGGTGCTGGTGATTGGAGGCGCAGGCGTCCGGTGCCACCGTCAGCGGCATATCCGGTCCCACGAACACCGTCATCGCCTTCTTGGGATCGACAAGGGTGAGGTTCTGGGGGACGGCGACCGGCAGGGACCGCAGCCTGTCGACCGCCTCATCGACGGTGTCGCACGTCTCCAGCAGGTAGCGCACGAGGATGAGAATGGCGAAGCCACGTCCGTAGACAGAACGTCCGCCCCAGGTGAGCGAGATCGCGAGACCGGCATCGTTCATCCCGTCCTGCATGCCCCACAGCATGTCCTGCATCCCGATCACGGGGCGCAGGAAGCAGGAGGAGACGATGGTCCCCTCGCACTGATCGGGCCGCAGGTCATAGTTGCGCAGCAAAGTGCCGTTCTGGCCGATCTGGGTGCAGGCCTGGGAGAACGGCCGCAGAGCCGCGTGGGTGAGGAAGACTTCCGCCCCGGGCCGGTCGAGTTGGCCGGCCAGACGGTCCAGAACCGGGACCAGTTCCGGCATATGCGCACGGAACAGCGCCCGAACACGATCCGCGCCCTCCGCAGTCCGGCCCTCCTCGGTCAGCAGGCCCTCCATCTCCTGCCACAGGGCCCGGGCGTGAGCGGCCCACCGCCCGTCGCCGCCGTCGCCGACTTCGATCGCCTGGAAGGTCTTGCGCTGTTGCCGCACGGCTGCCACTCCCGTGTGAGAATCGGACGAGGTGAAGCAACCTAGCCAATTGGGCAGGTGTTCACCAGGTGGCCGCCACCGGTCAGGACGGCTCGGTCCTGCGCAGGATGAGCATCGTGGTGTCATCGTGCTGACCGGCCGCGCTGAAGCCATGCAGGTCCTCGCTCAGAGCGCGGACGAGACTGGCGGGCGGCTCCGCGGCCCACGCGCGCAACCGCTCCTCCAAGGGATAGAACCCGCCGCCCGCGTCACGCGCCTCGGTAACCCCGTCCGTGCACAGCAGCAAGCGCGCACCGCGTGCGAATCTGAACGACACGCCTGCGCGCGGCGCCGGGGCCAGCGCCGCCAGGCCGAGGGGAACTTCAGGCTGGCCCAGGTCGACCTGCCGGACGTCCTGGCCCTGAATCATGTACGGGGCGATGTGGCCACAGTTGACCACCTCGACCGCCTCGGTCTGCGAGGCGTCCTTGATGTCCAGGATGAGCGCGGTGACCAGCCGCTCCGGCTCGCCGTCCTGAGCCGCGAAGTAGTTGTGCCTGACCACCGAGTTCTCCAGTGCGGCTACTACGCCGGTGAGCGTCTCCTCCCGGTGGGCCGCCTCTCTGAACGAACCCAGCAGCGCGACCACCATCCCGATCGCCGACAGGCCCTTGCCGTGCACGTCCGCGATCAGCACCCGGGTGCCGTTCTGGGCGACGGCCACGTCGTACATGTCGCCGCCCATCATGGTGTCCTCCTCTACCGGCTGGTAGAGGCCCTCCACCGCGATCTCCGCCGTGCGCAGAGGCAGCGGGCGCACCAGGAGCTGTCTCAGGGCGGAGGTCGCCGAACGCAACCGGAAAACCTCCGCCTCCCGCTTCACCCGGTAGCGGCACCCGGCCACGCTCAGCAACCCGAACAGGCCGGTGAACCCGGCCGCCAGCAGGATGTCGTCAGGCTCGCCACGCAGGTAGATCGCCGTGCCGACCTCCACCACCAGCACCCACACCGCGGCGACGGCCGTCTGCCACACCGCCCCGAGCCCCGACACGATGGCCGGCAGGAAGATCAGCAGCGGGTACAGGCGAACCGCGGTGCCCGTGGACACGTCCAGCACGATCACCACGGCGGTGACGAGGGCGAGCCCTGCCAGGAACAGCGGCGTCCGCAGACTGGGACCGGCCCCAGGCCGCCCCCCAGCGTCGTCCGTCACCCCTGCCCCCTTCGCCGCCAGAACACCTTCTACCAGCGATATCTCCGCCCAGTCCGTTCGGCGCGCCCATGTGACCCTTCCTTGTGCCGATGACTGTCTGGAGGTCATCTGGGCCCCTGGCCCGTAAGCGGCCACGGTCACCTGGACCCTCACCGAGGCCGGGATCGAGTCACTCCCGGAGCCGAACCTCCAGCCGGGCGCGCAGTTCCGGGACGGAGACGCCGTACGTCTCGATCTCACGCACGCCGTCGGGGACGATCCCGAACACGGCCTGATCGGTGTAGACGTGGCCGACACCCGTCAGGGCGCGCCGCTCATCATGATCGTGCCGTTCGCTGTAGATCGGCATGCGGCCGGTGCACTCGGCCCGTACGGTGCGCAGCCACCGCTCGGCCTCCGCCTGCGAAGACAGCTTCCAAGTCGGCATCCCGGTTGCTGATGAACGCGGAAGGCGCCTGGGAGTGTTCGCCATGAGGGTGCGGCGTCCCGGCTCGTCTGCGCCAGGCACGGCCCGAGGGCCCAGAATCTCCGTCCTCGGGCGGCCGTAGCAGCTCGGATGCGTGCATGGCGTCGGACCAGCCGTTGAGCCCGCAATCCGGGCGCCGGGAGTCGTGCTGGCGCGGCCAGGACCACCCGGCCGGCGCAGCACCGCCACTTCGTGTCGAAGCGCCATCATCACCCGCCCTGGCCGCCGTACTCGGCTTCTGTCCGGCGTGCTGCTTCTAGATTCCGTTCCAAATCTCTTGACCCCCGCCCCGTAGCAGCGCCCGCCTGAAGGGGGGCAGTCCTCCCGCCCCCTTTCGGGGCGGGCGTCACCTCGGAGAACGCGCGCCACGGCGTGAGCGGGGACGGCGCGCCCGTCGAGGTCACCGTCCCGGACCGGCGGGCAGGTGGCGAGTCCAGTGAGCGCGCGGTGCGCAAGACGGATGCGGCCACCGGTGACAGACCAGCGGGACGAACCGGGCACGCGCGTGGGTGAGCCGCGCACGATCGGTGCGGGAGGCGCCTGTACGCGAACGGCGGAGCCAGGCACGTACTCGAACAGGGGTGCGGTTCAAGCTTCGTCGGGACGGCCGGGACACGCTCCAGGACGCAGCAGGCGGTGGCGCGGCCGACGGAGAACACCTTGCTGTGCGGGACCGACCAGACGGTGGACACGATCGCCAAGAAGGTGGGCTACACCAACGCCTTCGCGCTGAGCGTGGCCTTGAAGGCCGGTAAGCGAGCGAAATTCGGTTGCGCAATGGTCAAGGGTCGTTGACCATTGTCCGCATGCCTACCGATGATCTTCCTGAGACGTTTCACGTCACCACCGACGACCAGCTCCGCGCCGTCTCCAATCTCACGCGTCACCGGATCATGGCCGTGCTCCGCTTCGAGCCGGCGACGATCACGCAGATCGCCCAGCGGGTGGGCCTGGCGAAGGGAAGTTCCAGCTATCACGTGCGGCTGCTCGAGCGGGCCGGCTTGGTGAAGGTGGTGCGGACGCGGAAGGTGAGGGGGGTCACCGAGCGGTACTACGCGATGGCCGCGCGGTCGATCATGCTGCCGGATCCGGGGCCGGGACAGCCGGACGTACTACTGCGGAATGCGGTGGCGGACCTGGAGGCGTCCCCGGCCGATGGCGAGCGGCACGTGCGGATGGCACATCTGCGACTTACCGAAGAGCAGTTCACGGAGCTGGGGGAGCGGCTGCAGGCACTGGCGGATGAGTACCGGGCGCTGTCTGATCCCTCGCTGCCGGACGCGTCGCTGGTCTTCGCGCTGTTCCAGCCGGCTCCGCGCCGGCAGGTCGACCAGCAAGTCGACGGGGACGCCGAGTGACCCCAAAACTGACGAATGACGTGGCGAAGTTGCCTGCCGGGTTCGGGCGACTGTGGACCGCGCAGACGGCGTCCTCGCTTGGTGATGGGGTGACGCATGCCGCGCTGCCGCTGATCGCGTTGACGTTGACCCGGGATCCGATGGCGCTGGCCGTCGTCACGGCCGCAGGGACGCTGCCATGGCTGCTGTTCGGCGTGCTCGGCGGTGCGCTGGTGGACCGCTGGGACCGTCGCCGTACGATGTGGGTCGCGGATACGGCGCGTGCGGTGCTGCTCGCGATACCGGCGGCCGCGGCCATGCTCGACGTGCTGAGCATTCCGCTGCTGGCGGCTGTCGCGTTCCTGCTCGCCCTCGGAGGGCTCTTCTTCGACACGGCCGCCACTGCTTATCTGCCGGATCTGCTCGGCCGCGACCCCGCGCTCCTGCAACACGCCAACTCCCGACTGCGCAGCACCCAGACGGCGGCGTCCGGCTTCGCCGGGCCACCTGCGGGCAGTGCGCTGCTAGCGCTGGGGCAACCGGTTCCGCTGCTCGCCGACATGATGTCGTTCGTGTTCTCCGCACTGCTCGTACGGTCACTGCCCGCCGTGCCGCGGCCTACCGCGGGCGCCCGAGAGTCACTGCTCCGCCAGGCGCGGGCCGGAGCCTCCTACGTCTTCCGTGATCGGCTGCTGCTCGGGCTCGCGCTGCGTCCAGCGGTCGGGAACGTCGCCTTCCTCGCCGTGGAGACCGTCTTGGCCCTCCTCGCCCATGAGCGCCTCGGCATCGGCCCTTTCGGCTTCGGTCTGCTCCTCACCGCGGAGGCCGCGGGCGGCCTGCTCGGCGCGGGCATCGCCTCCTTCCTCAGCCGGCGGCTCGGCACCGGCACCGCGCTGACCTGCACGGCCGCGGTCGAGGGGCTTGCCATCCTGGGACTGGCCGCCGCTCCTGGTCCGTACGTGGCCGGGCTCGCACTGGCCGTCTGCGGGGCGGGCATGGGCGCCACGATGGTGCTCGGGCCCTCCCTCCGGCAGGCGATCGTCCCGGCTCATCTGATGGGCCGGGTCGCCTCCACCTCCCGCATGCTCGCCATGTGCGCCGCCCCGTTCGGCGCCTTCCTCGGCGGCTGGCTGGCCACCGCCTACGACGTGCGCACCCCGCTCTACGCCGCCGCCGGTCTCCTCCTCATGATGACCGCCGTCACGGCCACCATGACCAGCAACCGCCGAGTCGAGACGGCCCTGCGCAACGCCGCCGCGGCTCCGGCACGCTGAGCAGACCCACCCGCAACCGGGACGGCCGAGACGGTTGGGAACTGGTTATTTCTTCGACCATGGAGCCAAGCCCGGCGTTGCTCGGCATGAGCGTGCTGTTTGCGGCGAGCAGCCGCTCGCGCGGGGACCAGTTGCGGGGTGAGCGACTGGGCTGCGACCGACTCGAAGAGTGCGGCGATCCCGCCAGCGTCACCACCACGTACAGGTGCCAGACCTGGAACGGCCACAGGCCGGCCAGCACGGGAAGTGCGCCGAGCAGCAGCGCTTGAGCCGCGGCTGAACCAGCGACCCGTCCCGGGCGGCCAGGTCGGAGATGAGAACAGCCTCCCGCCCCAGCCTCTTCATACGATCCGCTGCGGTGCTCTGCCGAACCGAGCGAATCGAGATCTCTAACTCAGGAGCCTGACGTCCCCGCAGGTCAGACCGTACTTCGTCGGAAATTTCTTGGACGGAGGGGATCGTCAGTTGCCGAAGATCGCGGCGGGGTCGCCGGTGTACCAGGCGTTGTCGATGCGCAGGCGGTGGATGACCCAGCGCTGGCCGTCGCGGACCAGTTCAGTGTCGTAGGGGTTCTTCAGCAGAGCGAAGGTGGTGTGGTCGGCGGTGAGCAGATGCTGGGCCTCCACCAGGGCTGTCAGCCGTGCGGTGTCGCCTTCCACGGTGATGCGAGGGTTGGTGATCTGGTGGGTGGTGTCCACCCGGCCGGTGAACAGGGCGAGGATGGTGGTGACGATGGCGTCCCGCCCGGACATCACCGGAGGCCGGGCGCCCCACTTGGCGGCGGCGGGCCGGAAGTCAAGTTCGGCGTCGGCGGCGAAGGCCGAGGCGAACAGGGCCTTGTCCTTCAGGTCCTGCCCCAGGCCGAACCGGTACAGCACGTCGAGGATCTCGGCGCGGTCCCGGAGTTCCTGGACGACTGCGTTCGCGTCGGTGGCCAGAGCGGACACGGCGTGTTCTACGGTGACGTACATGCTTGCTCCCGTGCAGGTCACAGTGGCGATTGGTGCGCTCCACTTTCGTTGGGGAGCGAGGGGCAGATCAATGCGGCCCTGTGGAAGAATCGTGAAGCTGAAGTTAACGATCGGGGGTGACATGCTGGAACGCCACGAGCTGGAGGCGTTCTTGACCCTGGCCGAGGAGTTGCACTTCGGCCGCACCGCCGAGCGACTGCGAGTGTCCACCGCCCGGATCAGCCAAACGATCGCCAAGCTGGAGCGCCGAACTGGCGTGCCGTTGTTCACCCGCACCAGCCGCCGAGTGGAGCTGACCGCAGTTGGCCGGCAGCTGTACGAAGAAGTCCGGCCCGCGTGGGACCAGATCGCCGCGGCGTTCGCGCGCGCGATCGACTCCGGGCGCGGCCTCACCGGCACCCTGAGGGTGGCTTTCGTAGGCGCGGCGGGCGGGCAGTTGCTCGCCGGGGCTGCCGAGTTGTTCAGCCGTCGCCTGTCGGACTGCGATGTCCGGCTCCGCGAAGCGCAGATGGTCGACCTGATGCCCTGGCTGCGCGATGGCCAGGTTGATCTTGCGCTGGGCACGTTCCCCATCGACGAGCCGGGCATCGCCACCGGTCCGGTGCTGGTGTCCGAAATGCGCATGCTCGCCGTGCCGTCCCAGCATCCGTTCGCCCGTCGTACGTCGGTCTCGCTCCACGATCTCGCCAGGGTGAAGCTCCTCCAGCTGCCGGACACCCTGCCGGCCTCGCTGCGAGAGGACCGCACTCCCCGCGCCACTCCTGCGGGACGGCCGATCGACCCCGGCCCCTCGGCATCGACGTTCAACGAGATGCTCACCCTCATCGGCGCCGGCCACGGCGCCTTCCCCGTCGGCGCCCAGGCCAGGCGCTACTACGCACGCCCCGACGTCGCCTACATCCCCATCAGCGACGCCCCGCCACTGCGATGGGGCCTGCTGTGGAGGACCGACGGCGCCACCGCTCGGGTCCGCGCCTTCGCCAAGGCCGCGCACGACCTGGTCAGCTCCTGAACGGCGGTATCCACGCTCGAACGGTCCACAGATCAGCACCATGCGCAGCCCGTTCTTAAGTGAACCGCGCCGCGTTTCGCGGACAACCGGGGCGTTGTCTGCATGGTAGGGGCGCCTCGAACTCCGCAGGCGGACGGTCACCACAAGCGCTTCGACACCTTCAGGTTCACCGCCGACGCCGACCTCGCCGACGACAGCGGCCTGTGGCCCACGTCCTTCGCCGTGACCGAGCTGAGCGACGAAGCCGCAACGACGATCACCAACCTCGTCAGGAAGGCCGTGAGCTGACGCAGTCCTCGGCACTACGGGCCTCACCTGCGCGGACGGACGTCCTAGGCCCAAGGTCGCTGTCGGTACGGGCCCATCGGCGGATGCGCGTTCGGGGAGCCGGATCGATGATGGGAGCCCTTCGAGCGAGCGGCAGAGGAGTCTTGCGGGTGGAACAGGTGGACTGGGTCGAGATCCCGGCCGGAAGGCTGCTCCGGGGCACGCCCGCCGAGGAGGTGGACGAGGTGGCGCGCCGCTACGCCGACACCGGGGTTCCGGTGGAGTGGTACCGGAAGGAAGCCCCGCGCACGGAGCTGTACATTCCGGCGTTCCGGATCGCCCGTACCCAGGTCACCGCCGGCCAGTGGACGCGCTTCGCGCAGGCCACCGGCAGGCCGGTGCCGCAGGCGCCGGCGGACCACCCGGTCATCGGCGTCACGTGGAAGGACGCGGCGGAGTACTGCCGGTGGCTGGGGCGGCAACTCGGCGGTCTCGGCGTACGCCTGCCCACCGAGGACGAGTGGGAGCGCGCCGCCCGCGGCGACGACGACCGGGAGTTCCCCTGGGGCGACGAGTACCGCACCGGCCTGGCCAATCTGGTGGACCTGGGCGTCGGCACCACCACGCCGGTCGGTTCCTTCCCCGAGGGCGCCAGCCCGTACGGCGTGCTGGACATGGCGGGCAACGCCGACGAGTGGACCGCCACCCTCTACGCCCCATACCGGGGAGCTCCTGCGGAGGTGCCGAGCAGCGAGGATTGGGCCTTCGACCCGCACATCAGCCGGGGCGGCGCCTTCCGCCACGACCGGGACCTGGCCCGGTGCGCCCGCCGGCACGGCGCCTACGAGCGGGACCTGGCGGCGATCGGCATGGGCTTTCGCGTAGCGGCTCCCTCGGGCTGAGCGGCGACAGGGAGCGTCCGCGCCACCCCCGTGATCGTGCTCTCCTCGATGAGCCTCCGGCACTGGTGGAGTCGCGTACTCATGCCGCGGAAGACGTTGTCCGGGGCGGACGACGGTGACCGGCCAGGGCGCCCGTAGCCCGGTCTCTTCCGGCCGGCCCTCGCCCGGCGGGACGTCGGTGCAGGTCAGGTGACTCTGAGGCTGCCGAGCATCCGTACATTTCCGATTATGGGTTGCGGGCCGGAGAGGCGGGTGGTCTTGTCGACGAATCGCTCGGCGTCGAAGACCTGATGGAGCGGGGGCGAGAGTCTCCGTCGGATGATCGAAGGCCCACCGGCCCACTGCGACGGCCATGTCGGGCAGTCCTCTGACCAGCTCCGCGCCGGTGATGCTGAAGGTCGGGGGCAAGCCGGCCATCGACGTTCCGGCCGCCGCGCGGGCTTGCCCTCTGGTGCCGAGCATTCTGATCTGCGAGGCGAGGCGCGCGCGTTTCGGCCCCTCGATCGCGTTGGCGTGGTATGCCTCCGTCGCAGCAGAGGAAATACCGTTCTCCCGGAGCTCCGATGAGCCGTTGTCGGTCGAGGTTCAGCTCGCCGCCGACGACGGGTAGCGGCCGGGACAGCGTGATTCCACTTGGGCGCGAGGACCGCAAACGCGGGGCGGTGGGAGCCGCATGCCGGGCACATGATTATGATCATGGTCATGGCGGAAATGATCTACTATTCCGCTGCGTAGCTGCCCGACCCCCCGAAGGGATGCTTCATGTCCACCAAGCTCACCCGCGCCGCCGCGACCTCGTTCGCGGCGGTCGCTCTGGCTACGACGACGGGATTCGCGCTGGCGGCGCCCGCCGGTGCCACGACCGCGTCGGTCACCTCGGCCGCCTCCACCTGGATCAAGTACGGCGACTACTCGTCCGAGGCCAAGTGCGTAGCCAAGGGCAAGGCGCTGAGGAGCAGCGGCGCCTACCTGTCCTACTACTGCACGTACACCGGTTTCTTCACGCTGATGGTGCTGACCCGGTAGCCGCCTGATCACCTGCGGCCCGGGGGCATTCCTCCGGGCCTTCGTCATGTACGGGCCTTCGAGGAGGCTGAGTGCAGAGATCGGTGGCGTGAAGAGACACCTCTGCAATCGGTCCTTCAACCACCCAGCACAACTGACCCGCCGGATGGCTCGACAACCCCCCTGTGCGCCGCCTTGAGGCGATGAACCCGGCTCGTCGGAGCTGTTAACAATTGAGGGCGGGGTGGGCCTGGGGCCGGCCCGACACGGGATCCAAAGCCACGGGGAATATCCGCCCGTCAGCCACCCGGATCTCAACCGAACTCGGCCCCGTCCATGTGACCGAGTCGAAGGCGTCGTCGGGCACGTCATCGTTGAAACAGCCCAGATGCCACTCCCTGCTGAACAACCCGTCGTCTCTTCGGACGCTGAGCCATGTCACCGCGTCCGGCCCGAGACCCGCCAGCGACCGCTGGAGCCGGATCTGGTACGGATCCGGCCCGTCAACGAAGCCGATCTCCTCGGTAGAGGAGAACGCAAGGGCGATCAACCCTACGAACAGCGCACCGCTCGCGCCCAGCCCGGCCAGGACGGCGATCAGGACGCGTAGCCACCTCCACCGCAGCCCGGCAGCGGCCCACGCCATCAGGAGGCAGGCCAGCGCACCGAGCGCGAACGGATGATTCAGATGTTCCCTCAAGAGCACCAGATCGGAGTCATGGAAGTACACCAGAGCCGCGAAGCCGCCCGTGCAGAGCGAAGCGGCCACCAGCATGAGTGAGCGAACCGACATCACGGATCCCATCAGTGAGGTGCCATCGAGATCATGACAGCACCGCGGTGCCGTAACCCCCAAGTGCACGAAATCGCGACGAAACCCGCACAACCTCCGGGGTGATGCCCCCTTGCCGGTGTGGAAGGGTCAAGACCGCGAATCGCGCCGCTGGGGTCTTCGTTCTCCAGGCTGCCGCCTCAAGGCCGGACAGCCTGGGAAACGATCACTTGTCGCACGGGAAACGACCTATGCTGCCGAACGGCTGACCGACCTGCGTGAGTGCCCATCCCCGCTGAAGTGTGCGCGGTCTTCGGTGGGCGCGAGTCTGCGGATGCGGCTGGCCGACCTGGCAGCCGTCAGCCTCTCCACCTCATCGGCACTCAGCAACGTAACAGCGCCTGTCGCAGACGCCACGCCTGTTGACCAGGTCAAACTCGTACACCACTTCCGTGGACGCAACCCGCGCGCCATGCCCCGTGGGCCCATCTTCGGTGCTGTTGGAGTGTCAGGCATGCTGGGCACATGAAGGATTCAGAACGTGTCTGACGCACGTCAGGCACGCGCCATGCTCCTGCCGGCCACGGCATGATCCACTCGGTGCCCGCGCTGAGGCAGGCCGAGCCGTACGAGATGATCGCGCGGCGGTCGCCGCCGCACCTGCGCCCGTACGCGCTGGGGGCGGCGGGGTTCCGGACGCGGACGGCGGAAGACGCGCGGATGCTGCCGCTCAACGCGGCCACCTTGATCGTCGACTTCACCGGCATGAGCCCGATCGTCACCGGCCCGCGTGCCACCGCGACGTTCGCGGTCCACACGCCGTGGCGTCACGGGATGGCGGTCGGGCTCACCCCCGCCGGGATGTCCGCGCTGACGGGCGCGCCGGTCCGGGAAGTGGCCGGGGCGACCGTGCCGCTCGCTGACCTCCTCGGAGTCCGGGCCGAGGAGCTGGCGGAGCGGCTGGGCGAGTCAGCGAGCTGGGATGAGCGCTTCGCCCTGCTGTGGGAGCGGCTGACGGCGTGGCTGCGCCCCGGCCCGGAACGCGACCACCTGATCATGCGCGCCTGGTGGCGGCTGCAGGCCCCGGACTGCCCGCGCACGATCGCGGGCCTCGCCGCCGAACTCGGTGTCAGCAGGCGGTACGTCGAGCTCGGATTCCGCAGAGTGGTGGGTTTGTCACCCAAGACCGTCGCCCGGATCGCCCGCTTCCAGCGGACCGTGGACAGCTGGCGCCGCCCGTCAGCCACCCTGGACGCGGCCCTGAGCTGCGGTTTCGCCGACCAGCCGCATCTCAGCCGGGAGGTCAGGGCGATGTCGCGGCTGACGCCCGCGCAGCTGTTCGCATTCGTTCAAGACACCGGGCGGCTCGCCGAATAGCGTGACCTTCCGCTCCCGGCCGAACGGCGCGCCGGGACGGGAAGGGGCAGCACGTCATGGGAGCCACACTCGCCGACTTCGGCAGGGATCCGCTGGGGATCACCATCGTCAAGGCGGTGTTCCTGTTCCTCTTCCTGTCGCTGGGGGTCGTGTTCGGGGTCTGGTTCGAGCGCAAGCTCATCTCCAGGATGCAGAACCGCATCGGACCCAACCGGGCGGGACCCTTCGGGATCCTGCAGTCGGTGGCGGATGCGATCAAGATGGGGTTGAAGGAGGATCTTCTCCCCAACACCGTGGACAAGGTGCTGTATCTGCTGGCTCCGGTCATCATGGTGGTTCCGGCGTTCGTGGCGTTCTCGATCGTGCCGTTCGGGCCGAAGGTGTGGATGTTCGGGCACCAGACGCCGTTGCAGCTGGTCGATCTGCCAGTCGCGGTGTTGTTCATGCTGGCGATGGGGGCCATCTCGCTGTACGGGGTGGTGCTGGCCGGGTGGTCGTCGCGCTCGCCGTACGCGCTGCTCGGTGGTTTGCGGTCGGCGGCGCAGGTCGTCTCGTACGAGATCGCGATGGGCCTGTCGTTCGTGGCCGTCTTCATCTTCGCCGGGACGCTGTCGACCTCGGAGATCGTGAACGCGCAGACGACGCTGTGGTACGGCGTCATGCTGCTGCCGTCGTTCCTGGTGTACGTGTTCTGCATGTTCGGTGAGGCGGCGCGGATTCCGTTCGACCTGCCCGAGGGTGAGGGCGAGCTGGTCGGCGGGTTCCAGACCGAGTACTCCTCGTCGCTGAAGTTCGCTCTGATCATGATGGGCGAGTACCTGCACACGTTCACCGCCTCCGGCATCGCGGTCACCCTGTTCCTGGGTGGCTGGCGGGCGCCGTTCCCGATCTCGCTGTGGGCGGGCGCGAACGAGGGCTGGTGGCCGATGCTCTGGTTCTTCATCAAGTTCGCGCTGACGTTCTGCTTCGTCATCTGGGTCCGCGCCTCGCTGCCCCGGGTGCGCTACGACCAGCTCATGTCCTTGGGGTGGAAGGTCCTCATCCCGGTCAACCTGGGCTGGATCCTCCTCGTCGCCGCCGTCCGGACGATCACGCAGAGCCCGGGGACCGTCTCCATCGCGCTCGGGGCCGTCATCGTCGTCGGCGTACTGGCCATCTGGATGCGGTTCGACACCGTCGGCCAGCGGCGAAGGGAAGCCAGAAAGGCACAGGTCGACGCCGAGTTCGAGGAGCTCGGCGAAGAGCCGACCGCAGGCGGCTTCCCGGTGCCGCCGCTCGATCTACCGCACTATCACGGCCGCTGATCCGCCCCCCGGGCGTTGACCAGGGTGGCCCGCCGCTCGGCGAGCCGGGCGGAGGAACTCCAACGCGGTCATGCCCATCCCGAACAGGGCCTGGTACCGGCCGATGGCGTGCGGCGGGGCGAGCGCGAAGGCCGCCGGCTTCTCGTAGCCACGGTGGCTCTGTGTGTTCTCAGAAGCGCGAGTACATCCGGGAGAAGTCGCTGGAGGGCCAGGCCTCCGCGCGTGAGCGCGGCCGCCCGGAGATCGCGGCCAAGCTCGTCATCCCCGGCAGCCCCCGCCCACATCGACGCGGGAGAAGGCGTAGCAGCCCAGGAAGCCCTCACGGTAGCGCTGGCGCAGTCGGCTCCGGTGCATCACGGGCTGCGCCGGCGCGATGCGTTCGTGGCAGAGCCAGATCGCGTTCGCAGCGACTCGAGCAGCGGCTCCGATATCCAGTCGCCGGTCCGACGGGTTGGTGATGGTCAAGGGCTGTGGCGCTTCACCAGGGGATCGGTTGGCTGGTGAGCAGGGGCCGGACCTTGGTGAGCATCAGGTCGAGGAATTGGTCGGGGCGGCGGAAGAAGGCGAAGTGGCTCGCGTCCTGGATGAGGGCGAAGTCCTTGACCGGGGCGGTGACCTCGTTGAAGAACCGCCGGACCGGCTCGGGCGGGGTGATGACGTCGCGCTCGCCCTGGAAGAGGAAGAACGGGATGGCGAACGTGGTGCCTTCAGCCCATTCGTCGATGATCGCGGACTCGGGTGCGACGCTGCTGGGAGAAGCTCATGGCCTTGGTGTAGGCGGGCAGCTCGCCAGCAGGGAGCCGACCACGACGGTCTTGATGGTGTCGAAGGTGAGCGGGTCGGAGCCGACGGTGTGCTTGTCGTACTGTGACCAGTCCTCGGCGCTCCAGGCCGACTTGTCCGGGCCCATCGCGGTGACGGCGGCCAGTTCCTTGCGCTTGCCGGCCGTGCCGAGCCGGTCCAGTAGCGCGCGGTAGGCGGTGTGGTCGCGGCCGCCGGCGTTGATGTTCTGGTCGGTGCCGACGTAGGCGGAGTACAGCTCCGGGTGGTTGCGGGCCAGGCGCAGCCCGACGAAGGAGCCGAAGGAGCAGGCGAGCAGCACGACTTTGTCGACGCCGAGCCGGGCACGGATGTGCTGGGTGACCTCCAGGGCGTCGCGCTCGAGTCGCTGCAAACTCAGGTCGCCCTGCCCGTCGGGGCCGCCACGAGCGAAGGTCTTGCCTGCGCCGCGCATGTCCCACCGCACGATGGTGAAGTGCCGCTCCCAGGCACGGGTGCGCGAGGCGAAGATCAGGTTGGTGGCGCCGGGGGGCCGCCGTGGAGTTCCAGGATCACCGGGTTGCGGTGGTCTTCGCCGCGGATGGAGATCCATTGGTCGATGCCGCCGATGCGGGCGAATCCGGACTCCTCGATGCCGTACGGGCTGGAGGCCGTCTCGATGAACAGGGTCGCCGCCGAATTCGGCGTCTCGGCCATGGCCCTGTACCGCTACGTGCCCGGCAAGACCGAACTCGTCGAGTTGATGGTCGAAGCCGTCCTCGCCGAACCTCCCGACCTGCCGGCCGCCGGCTCCGGCTGGCGAGCTCGGCTTTCCGCGTGGGCCGCCTCCAGTGGGCGGTCTACCAGGCCCATCCCTGGCTGCTGGCCGCCACCGCCATGCGCCGGCAGATCATGGGCCCCCACCAGCTCGCCTGGATGGACGCCGCACTGGCCGCCCTGGAACCGACCGGCCTGACCGCCGGCCAACGCCACCAGGTCTTCCTTCTGGTCGCCGGGCAGGTACGCAGCCTCGCCCAGCAACGGGCCGACTTCGACGAGGACCACAACCGTGAATGGGGCCACCTGACCAGCGAGCTACTCAACCGCCACAGCGATCGTTTCCCCGCCCTGACCAAGGCGATCGCCGACGGCGCGTTCACCTCCACCGAGCTCGATCCACTCGGCTTCGGCCTCGATCGCATCCTCGACGGCGTCCAGGTGCTCATCGACCGTGCCTAGCGAGCATCACCCCCCCTACGATCGCTGACCTGCTGACGCAGGCGAACGACGGCAGCTGGGCCCCCATAGAGCCAACATCCGGTCCGGCCCTCCCCGGAGGCCGTACCGCGGCTTCCAGGAGGCAGGCCAGGACGGCGTGCATGTGGCCCAGCAGGAAGAAATGCTGCGGAGAGTGCGACGGCGAGCAGGATCAGCGCGGCGATCCCGCCGGTCCATGCCAGTTCCTACCCGCACCGAGCGGGATCGGAGAGAAGGACCGACCCGGGACCGCAGACAATGCGCGCCGTCGCTCTTCCGGCAGAGTTTGCGTTGGAGGCAGAAGATCAGCAGGTGGGGCAGGGGGCATCGCGCCGGACGCGCCAGCTGAAGGTGGTGCTTGCCTGGCCGCCGCCGACGGCCGTGACCGTGACGTTGTAGCTTCCTACACGGGGCGTGCCGCTGATCAAGCCAGTCGTCGAGTCGATGGTAAGCCCGGGCGGCAGACCGGTCGCCGACCAGGTGTAGGACCCGCTCCCGCCGGTGGCCTGCATCTGCAGCGACACACGGTCCGGGAGGAACGTGTTCTGGGTGCCCGGGTTGACGACCGTCATCGCCGGCGAGGGCGTGGGGATATCCGGCGGCGGGCAGTCGAACAACACCGGACCAGACCCTGTCGATCGGGTGATGAACTCCGGAGACCCCGACAGGTATTGGACCGTGGCGGTCGCCCGGCCTGAATCGCCCCGGCTTTGGTGGAGACCTCAGCGGTTGATTGCTAGGGCTTCGTGGGGATGGTGGTGAGCGTAGTAGATGGCCTCGAACTCGTC
>NZ_JBSFSX010000028.1:0-65271 GCF_053590035.1 Nonomuraea sp. NPDC003214
GCTCGGCGGCGCAGCTCGGCGGGGTAGGGAGACTTACCTGGCATGGACTCGATCCTCTCAAGAGATCAAGTCTCCACCGAACCCGGGGCGATTCAGAGAGCACCTTGTCACGGGACACGGGAGAGCCTTCCTGTACGAGAGATGGGAACAAGCGTGAGGTAGGGATCGCGGGCCGAGGCGATCACCGGCTGAACAGGGAGCGGTCATTGGTTTGTCGGCGGCGGGCCCACAAGTGGTGCCCGAGCACGGCAACGACGAAGACGCTCTGCCCCAGCACGAGCACCGCGACGATGACCGGGAGCGGCACGCTTCCGGGGGAGGCGGTGATCCAGCCGCCGAAACCGGCAGTGACGAACAGCGGTAAGAGCACGATCAGGTGATGGCGTCGCACAGAAGCTCTTGTTTCTCTGATGTCAGCCAGAACTCCAGGGTGAGGCTCCTCCGCTGGCTAGATCGGGGTGTGGAAGAGTTCCTCTAGTTGCGCCGGGGTGGGCTCCCGGTCGAGGTGGCACCACACGCAGCGGTATCCACCACTGGGCAGCCGGTAGCTTCCCCACCGGCCGCGCGACAGGTTGTCCACGATCGCCAGCCCACGCCCGTGTTCGGAATGCAGATTCGGCCCCTGCGTCGGGATGCGGGCCGGTGCCGAACAGCGTGAACCGGGATCGGTCACCACCAGCCGCAGGATGGACTCGTCCTGAGACAACTTGAGCGTGATCTGGCCAGGGGAGCCGTCAGCAGTGGTGGCGTCGGCGTACTTCACGGCGTTGGTGACCAGCTCCGAGGTCACCAACATTGCGATCTCGAAGGCGGCACGCTCGGTTCCCAGCCACGCACGAACCTTCTGCCGTGCCAGATATGGTGCCTGATCGCTGCACGGTAGCTGGGTGAATCCGAGTTCCTCAAAGTGGATGATGGGGGTCATGGGATAGATCACCGAATTTGCCTCGCTACTTCCCGATCACCGGTGCTTCTATGTGAAGAATGCGCGAAATGATTAACACGTCTGCTCGCCGCTTCGTGTAGCTGGTCGGCGTGGTTCAAGCTGATCTGAGGAGACCATCTCAGAAAACGCCTGCGTGATGGCCCCAATGCGAAGCACTTCCCAGGCACGAACCAGGTGTGCTACTACACATGCCTGTGCTTTTCTCGTGTGTTCTCGGGACGGAGGCTTCATTACCATGGAAAACGGCGAGCCGGAAGCCGAATTGAAAGCACCGAGAGTTGAATTCGGTGCCCATCTTCGTGATTACCGCATAGCTGCAGGGAAGCGGCAAAAGGAACTCGCTGCAATGCTCGGCTGGTCAGTATCGAAGATCAGCATGGTCGAGCGTGGAGAGCGCCCAGCGCATGAAGACTTCGTCCGCGCCGCCGACTCTGCACTTGGAGCAGATGGCGGGCTGCTAGCCCGTTGGCGCGAGACCGTCGAATACGCCACCCGATGGCCCATCTGGCTGGCTCAACTGGCGGAGATCGAACAGCAGGCAGACACCCTGCAAACCTGGCAGCCACTGATCGTTCCTGGCCTGCTCCAGACTCCGGAGTATGCACGAGCCATCTTCAGCGGCAGACCCGCCATCACCTCTGACGAGGTCGAACACAATGTCGCCGCACGCTTGGAACGCCAGCGTGTACTTCAGCGTGACAGAGGGCCTACCCTATGGGCGATACTGGATGAAGGAGTCCTGACCCGACCGACCGGCAGTGAGGCGGTGATGGCCGAGCAGATGGCTCACTTGGCCGCCCTGGATGAGCACCCCCGCATCAACATCCGCGTGCTCCCGCACAACTCCTGGCTGACCACCGGCTTGCAAGGAGCTTTCATTCTCGCTGGCGGGCCAGGGATGCCAGATATGGTCTACCTCGAGTCCATCATCACAGGCCAGATCACGGCCGACAGCGAACGCGTCCGCGAGGTCAGGCTGAAGTACGAGATGCTGCACAACGAAGCCCTGCCCCGTCGAGCTTCGCTGCAGCTCATAAGGGAGATGGCAGAGAAATGGACGAACTGACCGAAGAACTTCTCAAGAACGCTGCATGGCGGAAGGCCACCCGCTCTGGCGATAGCGGTGACTGCTTGGAAGTGGCGCCCCTGCCTGACGGCCGGGTGGGCTTGCGCGACACGGAGCGCCTCGATCTCGCTCCGTATGTGGTCTCACCGTCCGTCTGGGCAGCGTTCGTCGATGGTGCGAAGAAGGGTGAGTTCGACTTCTAGTACATGCCGTCACGGGAGACGGCCGGAGGCTCTTCGGTACTAGCCGAAGACCCTCCGGCCTTCCACTCGATCGTGGCCATCTTGCGGGCGGCCTGCCGCCGACGACGACCGTGTGATCCGCATCCCCTCCACCTGACACGGCACGTGCCACCGCCGACGTCGTCCCTGGACGCGGCCTCGCCGACACGCCGTCCCGCCGATCATCACGTCTTCTCTTAACGCCTGCTCACAGCCCGTTGATTCAGACGCGAAAAGAGTTCCTCCCGCGCCTGCCATGTCACCAGGTGAGCATCAGTGACTTCAGGCCGAAGATGGCGTTGAAGGCGCGGTACTCGATCTGATCGAAGGGGTCGGCCAGGGCGAGGAGGGGGAAGCGCCGGAACAGGGCGGGGAAGGCGATGCGCATCTCCGCGCGGGCCAGTGGCGCTCCGAGGCAGTGGTGCACGCCGTGGCCGAACGCGAGGTGGCCGAGGTCTCCGCGGGTGATGTCGAGGCGGTCGGGATCGTCGATGAAGGCGGGGTCGCGGTTGGCGGCGGGCAGGGAGGCGGTCACGAGCGACCCCGCCGGGATGGTCTGCCCGGCGATCTCCACGTCGGTCGTGGTGATGCGGGGCGGCATCGTGTGCAGGATGGACAGCCAGCGCAGCAACTCCTCCACGGCCGGTTCGATCCGGGCGGGGTCGTCGCGGACCATGGCGAGCTGGTCGGGGTGGCGCAGCAGGGCCAGGACACCCAGGCCGAGCATGTTGGCGGTGGTCTCGTGCCCGGCGATCAGCAGCAGCCCCGAGATGCCGACGAGCTCGTCGGTGCTGAGGTCGTCGCCGTGTTCGCGGACCAGCATGCCCAGCATGTCCTCGCCGGGTCGCGCCTGCGCCTCGGCGACCAGGCCGGCCATGTACGCGCGGTTCTCCCGCGATGCCGCCAGCCGCTCCTGCATCGGTGACGACATGTCCAGCATGCGGGCCGAGCGTGCCTGGAACTCGCCGCGGTCGGAGTAGGGCACGCCCAGCAGTTCGCAGATCACCAGGGACGGCACCGGCAGCGCGAAGTGGGCGATCAGGTCGGCCGGCTTGCCCGCGCGCTCCAGGTCGTCGAGGGCGGATTCGACGATCTCGGTGATGCGTGGTTCGAGCCGGCGCATCCTGCGCATCGTGAACTCGGCGGTGAGCATCTTGCGCAGCCGCGTGTGCTCCGGCGGGTCGAATCCGATCAGGTTGCCGGCCCGCAGCCGGGCCTGATCGTCCTCGCTGATGTCGCTTCCGGCGGCCAGGGTGAACGGGGCGGGCCTGTTGCTGCTGAACCGGACCGGGTCCGACAGCATCTGGCGGACGTCGTCGAAACGGCAGAGCATATAGGCGGGCATGCCGAACGGCGTCATCGTCCGCACGACGCCTTCGCCGTCGCGGATCCGGGTCAGCTCCTCGACGGGGTCGAACCCGTCGCGTCGCATCTGGACCGGCAGTTGTGGAGCTTCGGACATGGTCTGCTCCTTGCGAGGTGGTGGGTGGGGCCTACGTGTGCTCGATCCCGGCTTCGGGGGTGGCGACGGCGCGCAGGAACGCCTCGGCGAAGACCGCACAGGTCTCCTCCATGCTGGGCAGGTCGAAGCCGGGGACCTGGTCGAGGGCGGGGCGCAGCACGAAGTGCATCACGGCCGGGGCGATGAGCTGCTGGATGAGCAGCGGCATCGGCAGGGGGCGGATGCGTCCGGCTGCCATTTCGTTGGCCAGCCATCCGCCGAGGCCGGCGAGCTTGCGGGGGGTGAAGTGCTCCAGCAGGCGCCGCAGGGCGGGCTCGCCCGGACGGGCCAGCGCTTCGGCGAGCATGGCCGGCATCACCCTGGGCTCGCGGGTGAGCGCTTCGGCCAGCAGCAGGTAGATCCGGTTCACGGTCCGGCTCAGGTCGGCGGGCGTGTCGGTGACCACGTCCTCGACGTTCAGGAGCGGCATGTGGCGTTCGAAGATGGTCCGCAGCAATTCGTCCCGGCCGCCGAAGGTGACGTACAGGCTGGGCAGCGAGCAGCGGGCGGCGGTGGCGACCGCGTCGAGGGTGAGGGCGGCCAGGCCGTGCTCGCCGATCAGGCGGGCGCCCGCCTCGATCGCGCGTTCGCGCACCGGGCGCTGCCCGCCGGGGTCCACCCCGGCGGCGCGTACGGCCGCGTCGAGGGCCTGGCGGGAGCCGCCGACGCGGCGCAGCAGGGTGCTCCGGGAGACGCCGGCCTCCTGGGCGATCGCCAGGACGGGCACGTCGGCGACGTCCTTGCCCAGCCGTTCGGCGGCCCGCAGGGCGGCCTCCACGAGGTCGACGGGAACGCGGCCGTCGGTGTCCGGCATCCGCGCCTCCCCTGGACCGTCACCGTCTCGCTGTGACACACTGATAATCATAACATCAAGCGAAGTTCCAATGCTGGACCCGGCAGGAGAAGCCCGTGCCCGAGATACGGATGAAGGTGAACGGCTCCGTCGCCTCGCTCGAGGTGGAGCCGTGGGTCAGCCTGCTGGACGCGCTGCGCGAGCGGCTCGGCGTGACAGGGCCGAAGAAGGGCTGCGACCAGGGCGCCTGCGGCGCGTGCACGGTGCTGGCCGACGGCGTGCGGATCAACTCCTGCCTGGCGCTGGCCGTCCAGTACGACGGCCGCGAGATCACCACGATCGAGGGGGTGTCGCATCCGCTGCAGGAGGCGTTCATCCGCCACGACGGCTTCCAGTGCGGCTACTGCACCCCAGGCCAGATCTGCTCGGCGATCGGCATGCTGGCCGAGCACACCGCGGGGATGCCCAGCGCCGTGGCCGACTCCGGGCCATTGACCGAGGCCGAGGTCAGGGAGCGGATGAGCGGCAACCTGTGCCGCTGCGGCGCCTACAACGGCATCGTGGACGCGATCATGGAGGTCTCAGGATGAGACCGTTCGCCTACGTCAAGGCTGCCGACGTCGAGTCGGCGGTCCAGGCCGCCGCCGAGCCCGGCACGAAGTTCCTGGGCGGCGGCACCAACCTGGTCGACCTGATGCGCGAGGGCGTCGAGCAGCCCGACACCCTTGTGGACGTCACCGGCCTGCCGTACGACACGGTGGAGGAGCTGCCCGGCGGCGGGCTGCGGGTCGGCGCGATGGTGCGCAACAGCACCCTGGCCGCCGACCGGCGGGTGCGCGCCCGCTATCCGGTGCTGTCGCAGGCGCTACTGTCGGGAGCCTCCGGCCAGCTCCGGAACATGGCCACCGTGGGCGGCAACCTGCTGCAACGCACCCGCTGCCCCTACTTCTACGACATCGCCTCGGCCTGCAACAAGCGCGAGCCGGGCAGCGGCTGTGACGCGCTGGAGGGGTTCAACCGCGGCTGCGCGATCCTGGGCGTGAGCGACCACTGCATCGCCGCCCACCCGTCCGACATGTGCGTGGCGCTGGCCGCGCTGGACGCCGAGGTGGAGGTGCGCGGCGTGAGCGGCACGCGGCGCGTCCCGCTGGCCGGCCTGCACCGGCTGCCCGGCGACACTCCGCAGGTCGAGACCGCGCTGGAGGCCGGTGACCTGATCACGGCGGTCGAGCTGCCGCCCGTTCCGGTCGCGGCCCGCTCCCGCTACCGCAAGGTCCGCGACCGCGCCTCCTACGCCTTCGCCCTGGTCTCGGTCGCCGCGGCCCTGGGGGTTGACGACGGGACGATCAGCGAGGTACGGCTGGCGCTCGGCGGCGTGGCGCCCAAACCCTGGCGTGCCCGGGAGGCCGAGCGGCTCCTGACCGGCGGACCCGCGGACGATGCGGCCTTCCGCCGGGCGGCCGAGGCCGAATTCGCGTCCGCGACCGTACGGCAGGGGAACGCGTTCAAGACGACCCTGGCCGTCTCCACCATCGTGGCCACGCTGCGCGAGCTGAACGAGGGAGCGGCGCGATGAGCGTCAAGTACGCCGAGACCGAGCCCGCGACCGGCAAGTCCACGTACGTCGGCCAGGGCGTCGACCGGCGCGACGGCCCGGCCAAGACGACCGGCCAGGCTCGCTTCGCCGCCGAGTTCCCTTATCCGGACCTGGCCTACGCGGCGCTCGTGCACGCCACGATCGCGCGCGGCCGCATCACCGCCCTCGACACGACGGCGGCACGCGCGGTGCGTGGCGTGATCGACGTGCTCACCCACGAGAACGCGCCGGCGATGAAGCCCGCGCCCAAGATGAGTGTCCTCGACCTCAGCTCGATCGCCTCGGGCACCTCGGTCAACTACCTGGCCACGGACGAGGTGCACTGGAACGGTCAGCCGATCGCGGTCGTGGTCGCCGAGACGCCCGAGACGGCCCGGTACGCGGCGTCGCTGGTGCGGCCGTCGTACCAGGAGCTGCCCGCCTCGGTGGACTTCGCGGCCGAAGAGCCGAACGCGGTCCCGGAAAAGGGCATTCCGATCATGGAGAGCGGGGCCGACAAGGGAGACGCGCACGCCGCGCTGGCCGCCGCGCCGGTCTCGGTGGACCTGCGCTTCAGCACGCCGCCGTACAACCACAACGCGATCGAGCCGCACGCCACGACCGCCGTGTGGGACGGCGACCACCTGACGCTGCACGAGGGCGCGCAGAACATCCCCTGGCTGCGCAAACACCTGGCGCAGCGGTTCGGGGTGCCGGAGACGTCGGTCCGGATCCTGTCGCCGTACGTCGGCGGCGCGTTCGGCGGCAAGTCGCGCGCCTGGGCGGGCACCCTGCTGGCCGCGCTGGCGGCACGGGCGACCGGCCGCGCCGTACGGCTCGCGCTCACCCGAGCGGGCGTCTACCACACCGTCGGCGGCCGCACCCCCAGCGCCCAGCGGGTCGCGCTCGGCGCTGACGCGGCAGGACGGCTGACCGCACTGATCCACACCAGCGTCTCCAGAACCGCCCGGATCGGCGGCATGCCCGAGCCGATCACCGCGGCCTCCCACCACCTGTACGCCGCTCCCAACATCCATCTGGCCCAGAACGTCGTCCAGCTCGACCTGCTGCCCAACACCTTCATGCGCGCCCCCGGCGAGTCCATCGGCACCTTCGCCGTGGAATCGGCCATGGACGAACTCGCCTGGCAACTGGGCATGGATCCGATCGAGCTGCGCATGCGCAACGAGCCCGAGCGGGGCCCGGTGGGCGGGCAGCGGTTCACCCACCGCATGCTCAAGGAGGCGTACGCGCTGGGCGCCGAGCGGTTCGGCTGGAGCGAGCGCGACCCGCGCCCCGGCGTCATGCGCGACGGCCGCTGGCTGGTCGGCATGGGCGTGGCAACCGCCTTCCACCCGTCGATGCGCATGCCCGCGCAGGTCACCGTCCGGCTGGAGGCCGACGGCACGCTCGTGGTGCGCAGCGGCATGCACGAGATGGGCATGGGCACCGCGACCGTGCAGGCCCAGATCGCCGCCGACGAGATGGGCGTCCCGCTGGAGTCCGTCCATGTGGAGTACGGCGACTCCGACCTGCCGCCCGGCCCCGGTGCGATCGGCTCGGTGCAGACCGCCAGCGCGGCGGCGGGCGTGATCGACGCCTGCGCCAAGCTGAAGAAGTCCGCCCTCGCCCTGGCCCGCCGGGCGCCCGGCTCACCCCTGCGCGGCCGCAAGCTGGAGGAGCTGCAGGCCCGCGACGGCGGCCTCCACCACGCCCGCGGCAGCCAGACCTACGCCGAGATCCTGACCGCGGCCGGCCGCGACCACCTGGAAGCCGAGTCCAAGGCGGGCATGCTCGGCTTCGTCGCCCGCACCGTGCTCGAACGACGCCGGAAGGTGCGGGCGGCGACCGGCGCGCAGTTCTGCGAGGTCCGGGTGGATCCCGACACCATGGAGGTACGCGTCTCGCGCTGGCTCGGCGTCTTCGACGTCGGCACCGTGATCAACGCCAAGACGGCGGCCAGTCAGCTGCGTGGCGGCATCGTGATGGGCATCGGCATGGCCCTGTCGGAGCAGACCCTCATCGACGGCCGCGACGGGCGGATCGTCAACCCGAGTCTGTCGGAGTATCACCTGCCGGTGCACGCCGACGTCCCCCACATCGACGTGCACTACCTGAACGAGCCCGACCCCACGACGCCGCTCGGCCTGCTCGGCATCGGCGAGGTCGGCATCACCGGCGTCGCCGCCGCCGTGGCCAACGCCGTACGGCACGCCACCGGCAGACGTGTCCTCGACCTGCCCATCACCCTCGACAAACTGCTGTGAATCAGACGAGCGACCGCGACAGCCCGATCGCGCGTTTGCGGGCCGGACGCCGCCCCGGCAATCCCGACACTCGGGAGGCGATCCTCGCCGCTGCCCGCCACCTGTTCGCCGACAAGGGTTACGACAGCGCCTCCATCAGGGCCGTCGCCACCCGCGCCGAGGTCGACCCGGCGCTGGTTCACCACTATTTCGGCGCGAAGGACAAGCTCTTCCTGGCCTGCGTCAGCGCCCCGTTCGACCCGGCGGACCTGATGCCGAAGGTCCTGACGGCACCTCGCGCCGAGCTCGGCGCCGCCTTGGTGCGGGCCATCCTGGGCATCTGGGACTCTCCCGCCGGCAGCGCGGCCGCGGCGTTGCTGGGCTCCAGCTTGAGCAACGAGTGGATCGCGCGGCTCCTGCGCGAGTTCCTCACCACCCAGGTCCTGCGGCCGGTGCTCGAGCACCTTGGTATCGGCGAACAGGAGGCACCTACCCGGGCCGCGCTGGCCGCCACTCAGCTCATCGGCCTGGTCGTGATCCGCTACGTCCTCAAGCTCGAACCCGTCGCCTCCGCCTCGCCCGACCACCTGGTGGCCGCCACGGGCCCCACCGTGCAGCGCCATCTGACCGAAGCCCTGCCCGCCGCACTGCTGAACGGGCCGGTCCCGGGACCGGCCGAAGCGGGGAGCGCACCACCGCGCGCTCCCCGCTCCATCTCTTAAGGAACTACTTGAGGTACGGCCCGTCCGCTCCGATCTTGCCCGGAGCCGGGTTGCCGGCCTGGTCGAGCACGTAGGCGCGGACGTTGCCCTTGCCGGTGAGGGCGATTGACAGGGTCTGATCGGTGACGATCTTGACATCCCCGGTGACCGCGTCGATGTACTTCCCGTTGGGGATGCCGGTGAACGTGGCGCCGGAGGAGACGGTGACCAGGACGAAGCTGTCGGTGGACCCGCTGGTGTAGCGGCGCTTGTAGGCCATCTGCCCGGTCACGCCTTCGGTCGAGTACTGCCCCATCTGCAGCGCCGGGATCGTCCGGCGGATCTGGTTGAGCCGCTGCAGGTGCTTGACCAGCGGCTGGCTCAAGGTGGTCGCGACAGGTCCCGACGCGCTGGAGACCACCCCGTAGTCACTCGCCGTGACGGTGCCCTCGATCTTGTCGCCGTAGTAGGCGCGGCCCGTCGTGGCGATCGGGCAGCTGGGCCCGCAGTCGATCTGCTTGCCCTTCTGGAACTCGATCTCCGATCCGTAGTAGAGCGTGGGAATGCCACGGAAGGTCCACATCAGACTCATGTTCTCGGCCCAGGCGTCGGTGCCGCCGGCGTAGCGGTTGTGCGACTTGTTCGGTCCGAAGTCATGGGAGTCGACGTAGACGGTGTTGTAGGTGGCGTCGTTGACGCTGTCGTCGGAGTCCTTGCCGTTGTTGAAGGCGTTCTGCGCGTCGGAGAAGTTCATGTGCATGCGCATGTCGATGATGTTCATGCCGGAGAACTTCGAGTGGTCCGGAGCGTGGTACTCGTTGCCGTTCAGGAAGGCGTTGGTGCTGGTGGGCTGGTTGCCCGGGCCGAGCTGCCCCTCGTAGTTGTACTGCTCGATCGCAGCCTTCTCATCGTCGGCGCTGTACTCCTTGCGCTCCTTCCAGGTGAAGAACTGCGCGGAGTGGTTGACGGAACCGCGGTTCCACTTGTCGTTGACGAAGGCGGCCACCTCGCCGAACACGTAGAAGTTCTTGGCCTTCTCCTCGCCGAACTTCTCCTTCACCCGGTCGTAGATCGCCGGCAGGAAGCGGCGGTTCCAGGTGACCCGCGGGATGTGCACGGCAGTGTCGATGCGGAATCCGTCGACGCCCATGTCGATGTACCGGTTGTAGGCGTCGATGAGGTACTTCTGCACGTCGGCGTTCTCGGTGTTGAAGTCGGCCAGGTCATCGTGCAGCCAGCAACTGCGCGAGTCCTCGCCCTCCCAGTTGCCGATCCAGCACGGGTGGTAGTACTTCGTGGGGAACATGCCCGAGGTCGGGCTCGGCCACTGGCAGTTGTAGATGGTGTATCCCTCGGGGCTGTACCACTGCGTCGGGGTTCCCCAGTTCCGGCAGGTGTTGCCCGCGGGCTCCGCGGTCGACCACAGGTCGCCGTTGTACGGCCGCCCCTTGGCCATCTCGTTCTGCTCGGCCGACATGTCGGGGTCGTCACCCTGGTGCTCGACCATCGGGTCGTACTCTTGGCCCGGCACCTTCTTGCTGTACATCCATTTCCACTGCTCGTCGCGTATGCCGTAGATGGGCGGGACGAACAGGCCCTTTGCGCCCCAACGGGAGCTGTGATTGTAGACCACGTCCTGGAAGATCTTCAGGCCCTTGGCGTGCGCCTTGTTGATCAGGTCCTGGTAGGTGTGTCCGGGCGTCTCCAGACGCGTGTCCACCCGGTAGAAGTCCCAGCCGTGGTAGCCGTGGTAGTCGTAGTCGGAGCGGTTCAGCACGACCGGGGTGATCCAGATCGCGGAGAATCCGAGGCCCTTGATGTAGTCGAGCTTTTCGATGAGGCCCTTGAAGTCGCCGCGGAACATCGGGTCGTTGTTCACCGCGTTGCCGGACCTGATGTGCTGGCTTCCGCCCCGGTCGTTCGAGGTGTCGCCGTCGTAGAACCGGGCCGTCATCACGAAGTAGATGGAGTCCTTGCGAGGGTCACCACCGAGCGGAGTGCCCGGGGACGACGGCGGCGGCCCGTCGCCCGTCTTCACCGAGACGACATCGGAATACGCGGACTTGTTGCCCGCGGCGTCCAGCGCCCGCACCTTGTAGGTGTAGGACGTTTGGGGGTCCAGTCCGGAGTCCTTGTACGTCCTGCCGGAGGCGGATCGGACGACCGGGGTCTCGTTGCCCTTGGCCCGGCTGATCTCGTAGCCGGTGACGCCTACCTTGTCGGTCGACTCCGTCCAGGTCAGCGTGACGGCCGTGCCCGACGCGGTCGCCGTCAGATTCGTGGGAACGGTCGGCGGAGTCGTGTCCGGCGGCTCGGTCGTACAGGGCTCGGACGCGCCCGCGGTCACGACGCCGTTCTTCACGGTGGTGGTGCCGGTGCCGAGGGTGTAGTTGTTGCCGTGGTTGTTGTCCCAGGTGCCGTTGTTGTTGAAGGTGGCCTGGAAGGTGGTGGCGGTGCCGAGGTCGACGGTCTTCTTTTTCCAGCCGGTGCAGGCGGTGTCCATGGCGATGCCGGGGACGGTGGTCCAGGTGCCGCCGATGCCGTAGTGGATGTTGGCTCTGGTCCAGGTGGTGGAGTAGTAGACGGTGGCGGTGTTCTGGGGGTTGGTGCCCTGGCAGGGGTCCGTGGCGTTGGCGGTGGCCACGCCGTCCTTGACGATGGTGGTGCCGGTGCCGAGGGTGTAGTTCTTGCCGGTGTTGTTGTCCCAGGTGCCGCTGTTGTTGTTGAAGGTGGCCTGGAAGGTGGTGGCGGTGCCGAGGTCGACGGTCTTCTTCTTCCAGCCGGTGCAGGCGGTGTCCATGGCGATGCCGGGGACGGTGGTCCAGGTACCGCTGATGCCGTAGTGGATGTTGGCGTTGCTCCAGCTCGACTTGTAGAAGACCGTGGCGCTGTTCGCGGCACGGGCTGCGGTCACCGGTATCAGGCTTGATAACACTATGATCGCCGCGGCCGCGGCTGAGTACAGGCGCTTCATTGCCGTTCCTTCTGTTGGGGGATGAGAGTCGTCCCGGCCCGGACGAGGCCGAGACGCCCCGGCGTCGTCTAGCTGCCGCAAGGGTCGGTGGCGTTGGCGGTGGCCACGCCGTTCTTCACGGTGGTGGTGCCGGTGCCGAGGGTGTAGTTGTTGCCGTGGTTGTTGTCCCAGGTGCCGTTGTTGTTGAAGGTGGCCTGGAAGGTGGTGGCGGTGCCGAGGTCGACGGTCTTCTTTTTCCAGCCGGTGCAGGCGGTGTCCATGGCGATGCCGGGGACGGTGGTCCAGGTGCCGCCGATGCCGTAGTGGATGTTGGCTCTGGTCCAGGTGGTGGAGTAGTAGACGGTGGCGGTGTTCTGGGGGTTGGTGCCCTGGCAGGGGTCCGTGGCGTTGGCGGTGGCCACGCCGTCCTTGACGATGGTGGTGCCGGTGCCGAGGGTGTAGTTCTTGCCGGTGTTGTTGTCCCAGGTGCCGCTGTTGTTGTTGAAGGTGGCCTGGAAGGTGGTGGCGGTGCCGAGGTCGACGGTCTTCTTCTTCCAGCCGGTGCAGGCGGTGTCCATGGCGATGCCGGGGACGGTGGTCCAGGTGCCGCCGATGCCGTAGTGGATGTTGGCGTTGCTCCAGCTCGACTTGTAGAAGACGGTCGCGGTGCTGTCGCCCGTCGGGGTCGGGGTCGGGGTCGGGGTCGGCGTCGGGGTGGGGGTCGCGGTCGGCGAGGGCGAGGTGCCGGCTCGGATGGCGACGGCGCTCTTGGCTGGCACGGTGACCGTCGCCGTGCCGGCGGCATCCACCGTGACCGAGCCGCTGCCCGCGACGTTGGGGTACGTCCCGGCGGGCAGGCCGGTGGTGAAGGTGCGGGTGACGCCGCTGTTCTCGTTGTTGATGGCCACCCAGCCCCTGTCACCGCGGCTGAAGGCGATCAGGTTGCTCCCGTTGTCGGTCCAGTTGCCGACGGAGGTACCCCTGACGGCGTTGTGGAAGCCCACCATGCCGGACATCTCGCGGTCGAAGCAGGTCCAGCGGCCGTTGGAGCAGTCAGTGTCGGTGACGAACCCGCCGTTGGCGGAGGGTGGCCCGCCCTCCCTGTCGCTCCAGGTGAAGGAGGAGTAGACGTTGGGCTTGCCATACGGCCAGGCCAGCATGAACACGTTGGCCAGCTTGTAGGTGGCGCCGTACTTGTACGTGAGCGTGGAGTCGCCCCGTTCGGTGTCGTGGTTGTCCACGAAGACCATGGCCTTGTCGCTGCCCACCGACAGGCCCCAACTCTGGCCGAAGGTCTGCAGCGACTTGATCTGGCCGGTGAACTGCTCCTTGAGCTTGCGGCCGTAGACGAACTCGTCCACGTCGCCGACGCCGGTGTACTGGCTCGGCTGGACCGCCTCGTTCTGGCCGTAGATGACTTCCTGATGGATGTAGGGCGACCCCTTGAGCCTGGACTTGATCGCCGCGAGGTCGTCGGGGCTCATGTGCTTGGCGGCGTCGATACGGAAACCGTCGACGCCCAGGTCGATCAGCTTGTTCAGGTACGCGGCGATCTGGTCGCGCACGTGGTCGGAACCGGTGTTGAGGTCCGACAGGCCGACGAGCTCGCAGTTCTGCACCCGCCAGGCGTTGTTGCCGTAGTCGGCGTCGTTGATGCCGCAGGCCGGCTGGTGGAAGTCCTGGGAGGAGTACAGGCCGGGGTAGTCGTACTTGCTGAAGCCGTAGCCGCCGTAGCTTGTCGAGCCTTGTCCGGTCATGTGGTTGATGACCGTGTCCACCTGGACCTTCACGCCCGCGGCGTGGCAGGCGTCGATCATCTGCCTGAACGCGTCCTGGTCACCGAACTTGCTGGTCAGGTCGTACCGGGCGGGCTGGTAGATGTCCCACCAGACCGAGCCTCCCTTGGACATGGAATCGGACGGCGGGGACACCTGCACCGATCCGTAGCCGGCCGGGCCCAGGACGTCGGTGCACTCCCTGGCCACCGACTTCCAGTTCCAGTTCCACAGGTTGACGGTGACGCCGGGGCCGGAGGCGGCGTTGGCGGGCTCCTCGGTGAGAACCGGCAGCGCCACGGCGGTGGCCGCCACCGCGGCCGCGCTTAACGCGCCCGCAACGATTGCTTTGTAGAGTCTCATGGTGGGGGTCTCCAGATTGAGGACGGGATCCCGTGAGGGCGGGCCGGGTGGGCGAACACCTGGCCCGCTTCCATGCGAAACGCCTGCCGAGAGGCGTACGGGTTGGCTCGGCTCGACGACGCGAGCCGGCGTGACGATGCTGTGTCGTCCTCGTTCCGCGCCGCTGCGGAGTGCTTGAGAACGGAACACGGAGACGAACTGGCCGCCCGGCCCCGTACATCGTGGGCGTTGGGGGAGGGGGCGGCGCCCTCGGAGGGGTGGGGGATGGGCACACCGTAGGGGCCTCCATGTTCAGGTTTCCTAGGTGTTGCCTGGAAGTTACTCAGTGGCCATCCGGATTGCAATAGTTTGCAGAGAATTCCAGAATATCTCTCGGTCTATCTCGCCACTCTTGCTATCAAGTGTCCGTTTTTTCGTGGACATCCACACGCGTCAGTGACTAAAAGTAACGGGAAAGAAGCGGTCCGCGTGAAGCCGGGGAGGTAATTGTGGATCATTGCAAAGAGCGCGGAAAGCTCTTGCGGTGACCGTAGAGGGGTCCGCAACGTTGCTGTCTCAAGTCCATGCAATGGCTCTGTTCGGGGGAGAGGTTCACCCGTCCGAGACGACGGGGCGCAAGGCGGCCTTGTACACCGCGTGCGTCTCGTCGGCGGCGCGGGCCCAGCTCAGCCGCTCGCGGACGAGCCGCTCGCCGCGCTCGGCCAATGCCCGGCGCAGGTCTGGATCGGTCATGACCTCGATCACCGTACGGGCGATGTCGCCAGGCTCATCGGCGCGTACGAACCGGACGGCGGGCTGATCCTGGTCGCCGAGGAAGACCTTGGAGAAGCCATGGCCGAGGATCGTCGGTCTGGCCATCGCCATGGCCTCGGTCGCCACCAGGCCGAACGGTTCGAAGAGGGAGGGAAAGACACAGGCATTGGCCATCTCGTAGTACTCCAGCAACTCCTGGCGGTCCACCCAGCCGCCGGAGTCGAGCACCCGCCCGTCCAACCCGCTCTGAGCGACGATCCGCCGTACCCCGGAGTGGTCACCCTCCCCGACGATAACCAGCCGCAGCCCCGGGACGGCGGCCGCGATCGGCCGCATGGCCTCCAGCAGCTGGTAGATGCCCTTCTGCCGTTCGAGGCGGCCCACGAACAGCAGCACGGGGTCCCCGGCGGAGATCCCGAGCCTGGCGCGCAGGGCCTTGCCGCCTGCACGAAGCCTGTCCCGGGCGCCGCCGGTGGCCAGAAGCCGTTCGAAGGTGCCACCCAGGCACACGACGTCGATCGACGCCCGATCCCAGCCGGAGGCGGCCAGTTGCTCCCGGACCTCGGGCGTGGGGACGATCACGCGCCGGGCGACGCGCGCCAGCCACCGCTCGATCGCCGCGAACACCGCGCCCGCGAGGTCGCTCCGCCCGCGGTGCACCCCGTACTCCGTGGTGTGGACGTGGAGCACCACAGGGAGCCGCAGGACATGGTGGCAGAGTAGGCCGGCGAGGAAGTTCGTCGAGTCGTGGACGGCGACCAGGTCGGGCCGCCCGTCCCGCCCCGCGCGCCACAGCCGCAGAAAGTACCGCCAGTTGCTCGTCACGACCGTCAGCACGAGCAGGACGACGTCCGTGCCGCGCGTGCGGTTGAGGCGTCGGCGGCGGCCGAGCACGCCGAGGACGCGGCTCATTGGCCGATACACGGTGACCCCGCCGTTCCGCTCGTGCACCGGGAGGCGGCCGTCGTTGAGCGTGAACACGGCAAGCCGGTGACGGGCCGCCAGATGAGGGGTGATCTCCTCGATGTAGCGGCCGAGTCCGGCCGTGATGTTGGGCGGGAACTGGGTGATGATCTGGGCGATCCTCATGGTGACGTCTCCGGGGCGGGGCAGGCGTCCACGGTCTCCGCCCGGCTGTACGTCCGCCGGCAGACGGCGACGATGAGGGCGACCAGGACGAGGTTGGACAGCGCGAACGCCCACAGTCCGCCGGCCAGGCCCTGCCAGGCGATGAGCGCCGCCTGGCAGCCGAGCACGAGGGGAGTGCCCGCGACCTGGGCGACGATGAGGGCCCTGGCCCCTCGCACCCCGTCCATGAGCAGAGCGAGCGAGTACAGATTGAAGACGGTGTGGACGCCGATCCCCACGGCCGAGAGCGCCATCAGCCCTGGCGAGTAGGGGTAGTCGGCACGCAGCAGTAGGAAGAACACCGCGCTGGCCGCGAACGAGACGAGCGCGGTCACGGCGAAGACGGCCGGGGACAGGCGGCCGATGCGCCGCAAGGCCGTCGGCTTGTGCATGGTCGCCAGCGTGGGGAGCAGCACCAGGCCGACGCCGTCGGTGAACAGCACCCCCAGCAGCCGCTTGGGGAAGTTGTTGTAGATCGAGTAGACGCCGACGTCCGCCTGGGCCGCCCAGTGGTTCAGGAAGATCACGTCGACGCCGAACAGCACGGTGGTGAGGGCGGTGAGCGCGGTCAGATAGGCGCCGTGACGGTACAGCGTGCGCGCCAGCGCCGCCGACCAGAGGCGCGGCACGACCCGGAAACCCGCCGTGGCGGCGACGGCGAAGAGCACGTTCGACGCGATGAGGGCGGCGAGGTAGAGGTAGGCGTCCCCGATCCCGGGGACGAGCAGGCAGTACGCCGATGTGCCGAGGTAGGCGACGGCCACGGCGAGCTTCAATCCGGCGGTGAGCGCGTACCTTCCGAGCCCGCGCAGGAAGCTCTCGGTCAGGTACGCGGCCGTCAGGGACAGCGCCAGGGCGAGCCCGAAGCAGAGCGTGCGGACGTCGACGCCGAACACGGCGGTCAGGACGGGGGCGGCCAGCACTCCCGCGACGCACAGCGCGGCCCCCAGCACCAGTGTGGAGAGCAGAGCCGTCGTCACGAGGGCGGGGCGGTCGGCGGGCTCGGCCCGCGGCAGTTCCTGGTACATCACGAAATGCAGGCCCATCACCATGGGCACGACCACGATCAACCCGATCGACAGGACCACCGTGAACCGGCCGAAGGCGGCGGCGCCGAGCCCCCAGGCCACGGCCAGTGTGGTCGCCGCCGAGATCCCGCTGGCGAAGGCGTTCACCAGAGCCGGTCCCACCGGCCGGCCCTGGACGGCGAGGAGCCTGGCGACCCGCGCGGGCACGCCGGTCGCCGTCCGCGCCGGGGTCACCGCGTCGCCTCGCCGTACGCCGCCAGGGTGTGCTCGGCCGTTCGGGCCCAGCTGTAATGCTTCCGCACGTACGCCGCGCCGCGCCGGGCGAGCCGGTCCGAGCCCTGCGGGTCGTCGAGGCAGCCCAGCAGGAGCGCGGCCAGCTCGTCCGGATCGTCGTGGCCGCAGCGCAGCGCCCCGTCGCCGACGACCTCCGGCGAGTAGCCGGGACCGACGACGACAGGCCGGGCCAGTGCCATGGCCTCGACGGCGACCAGGCCGAACGGCTCGTACACGGAGGGGAAGACGCACACGTCGGCTGCGAGGAAGTGCGCGAACACCTCGGCGGACGGCAGGAACCGGTTCCCCGCGACCACGTGGGCGGCGGTGCCGGTCTCCTCGATCAGCCGGGCCAGCACGGCGGCGTCGTGGGTCTGCGGGAGCTCGGCGCCGACGAGCACGACCCGGGTGCCGGCGTGCTCCTCGACGAGCCGGGGTACGGCACGTACCAGGGTGTGGACGCCCTTGTGGGACGACAGGCGGCCGGCGAAGACGACGAGCCGGCCCTCGCCGCCGGGCAGGTAGCGGCGCCGGACCTCCGAGCGGATCCGGTCGCGCTCCTCCTCGGGCAGGGCCGCCAGCCGCAGGAGCTCGGGATCCTCGAAACCGTGCGGCACGACGCGCACCCGGTCGGCCGGCCAGCCCCTGGCCGTCAGCTCGTCGCGCATCGCGGCGCTCGGCACCACGATGAGGCGCGCCAGCCGGGCCTGGGCCGTCTCCAGCGCGTCGAGGACGAGGGCGTGCCGGGGGCGACGCCGTCCCGGAGCCGCGTTGAGTTCGCGGGTGTGCACGTGGAACACGACCGGCAGGCGGCCGAGCACCCGGCACAGGATCCCGGCCGGGCAGCTCATCCAGTCGTGCACCGCGACGACCGCTCCGGCTCGTCCTGGCCCGGAGCGGCCCGCCTCGGAGCGCAGGATGCGTGCGGCGGCGCGCAGGTTGAACACGAGCAGCCCGGCCGTCCTGCCCAGCAGCCGCAGGGGCCGAGGAAGACGGGGATTCCCGACGAGGCCCAGGCCGGCCGAGGTCAGCCTGTGCAGCGTGAGGTCGCCGGAGCGTTCCGTCCGGGGGGTCCGGCGCCGCCCGGCGGCCCCCAGCACCTCGATGGGGATTCCGGACTCGCCGAGAGGGGCCGTCATCCTCTCGGCGTACCGCCCGAGACCTCCCACGATCTCCGGGGGAACCTCTGAGCAGACGGCGTAGATCCGGCTCGGACGGTCCATCAGTCCGCCCGCCGCAGGTAGGCCGTCCGGGCGAACTCGAGGTCGGCCGGAGTGTTGATGCCGCGCGCCTCGTCCGGGTCGCCGACCGGCACCGCGGTCACCGGCCGGCCCTGCCGGGACAGACAGGTGAGGAACGGCAGGAAGTTGATCTCGCCGGTGACCGCCCCGGGAACGGCGTCGGCCAGGAACCGGTTCCATGCCTCCGTGAGCTCGCGGGTGCCGAGACAGAAGACGCCGACGTCGCCGAGCCCGCCCGGACGGCACCGGTCGCCCTCGCGGGACATCCGTACGCGCAGCAGCCTGGAGGTCGCGGCGTCGTACTCGTACTCGACGTACGGGTCGGGCAGCGGGACCAGGGGGAGGACGAGTCCCGGCCGGTCCGGCGAGGCCGTCCGCGCATGAGCGCGCACGACCCGTCCGAGCGTCGCGGTCGACACGTTCGCCTGGTCGCCCCAGACCACCAGGATGGCGTCGTACCCTAGCCAGTACGGGGCCGCGCCGAAGACGGCGTCGCCCATGCCGGTGGGCGTGGCCTGGACGCTCACGGTGACCTGCCCGCGGGCGATCTCCTCGGCCGCGAGCCGCCGGAACGGGCCCTCTCCGCTGGGGGAGAGCACGACGTGGATGTGCTCGACCCATGGCCGCAGGCGGCGCAGGAGCAGGGACCAGACGGTCACACCGTCGGCGATCTCCAGCATGATCTTGGGGATTCCCGTGCCGAGTCGGCTGCCCTGCCCGGCCGCGGGAATCACCGCACAGGTACGCAAGTCACTCACTGTCGTCCGTCTCCACGTCGATGAGGTGGGCGAGCTGGTCCAGGTGCCGCACCGGCAGCGCCCCCTGGGCAGGCAGGGCCGCGTGGACCTGGAGGGTCACCAGCCCGGCGCCGAGGGCGGAGGCCACCCCGTGGGCGGAGTCCTCCAGCACGAGGCAGTCGGCCGGGTCGAGGGACCACAGCCGGCAGGCGTGCAGGTAGAACCGAGGGTCGGGCTTGGCGCAAGCGACCTCGTCGGAGGTCAGCACCGCTCGGAAACAGCCGGTCAGGGCGCAGGCCGACAACACCCGCCGCACCGACTCACGGCTGCCGCTGGTGACCAGGTAGAGCGTGCGGCCGGTGCGGTTCAGGCGCTCCAGGAGCCGGCGGGCGCCGGGAAGGAGGGACACCATGCCGGCCTCGACGTGTTCGCGGTACAACTCCTGCTTGCGCCGGATCAGACGCTCGGCGTCCGCGGGGGCCGCGCCCAGCGCGGTCACCACCTCGCGTGTGCCGGCCCCCGCGTGGTCGCCGTAGCGGAAGGAGGTAAGCAGCTCCGGTGCAATCTCGGCGAGGGCCTCGCGGAAGGCCGCCTCGTGGACGGGAGAGGAGTCCACCAGCGTGCCGTCCAGGTCGCACAGCCAGACTCGCCGGGTGGAGACCAGCCTCGCCAGGTCGGCGGACAGGGCGTCCGTCCGGACGCGGACCACGCTCATACGGTCCTCACCAGGGCAGTCTCGCCGGCGGTCGTGCCCACGACGTCCGCAAGGGCGGCGAGCGTACGCCGGCCGCAGTGCACGCCTGGGCGCTCGGGATCCTCCAGGTCCGTCACGATCCAGCGCGCCCTTTCCCAGCCGCCGCCGTCCACGGCGCCGCCGAACGTGACCCGATGGCACAGGACGTGGGTCACCGTGCGCCGCTCGTTGTACGGATCGCCGAGATAGGACAGGGTGCGCCGCACCAGCGCGCGCGGGCCCAGCCCCTGGACGTCGTGGTCGTCGTGGATGTTGACCACGAAGACCTTGGCGGCGGCCCGGCTGGCGGAGACGGCGTCCGCGACGCCGGGAGTGAGATACGTGGGCAGGAGCGAGGAGTGCGGTGTCCCGGGACCGTACACGATGAGGTCCGCGTCGCGGATCGCGCGGTCCGCCTCGGGGTTCAGCGTCACCTCGGCCGCCGCGCCGGACAGAACCGGCCGGACGAGTTCGGCGGGAAGCGCCTGGAGCTCGGCGCGGCGCTCCCGGCCGACCGGCTCACGCAGCAGGTACAGGTCGGTGATGGCGGTGTCGCACTGAGGGGCGACGATGTCGGCCTCGTCGGTGAGGATGAGGCCGTCCTGCTTGAGAGCGGTCAGGTAGGCGTTCTCGCCGTTCGTCACGTTGAGCAGACGGGCCGGTGACCGGAAGGTCGCGGCGCACGCGCGGACCGCGGCGTTGAAGTCCTCGCCCAGTCGCAGGTAGGCCCCGGCGAACAGCAGGTTGCCCAGCGCGCAGCCGGTGAGGTCGAGCTCCTCGGGGTCACGGCCGAGCCGGCCCAGGATGAACGACAGGTCCCGCACCGCTGCGGCACGCGTCTGGGCCGGCAGCGCGGCGAACGTCCGCCGGTCCTGATGACCGCCGATGCCGTCGCTCGGGGAACCCTCCGCCGATTCCGGGGCCGCCAGCGCGCGGACGATGGCGGCGAGGTCGTGGTAGGTCGCCCCCGGCGGTAGCCGGTGTTCCAGCAGGGCGATCATGGCAGCCTGCGCCGGAGTGCCGGCGTCCAGGTGAAGCAGGAGGTTCTTACGGAAGTCCGACGGGCCCAGCATGCCGGGGAGGTAGCGCCGGAGCATCCCGGTGGACGAGCCGTTGTCGTACCCGTTGATCACCACCGACAGGGTTGTCCCGGGCATTCGTACGAGTCCACGAGCGATGCTGGACCCGCCGCGGCCGCCGCTGAACAGCACCGCGGCCACTCCTTCGAGGTGTTCCACGGTCATCCCGCCTCCTCCGAGCCAGAGGCAGTGCGTAGGACGCCTCGGCGCAGCAACCAATGGCGGTAGCCGAGATAGGCGACGAACAGGGCGCGGTCGCACGCGCCGCGCCAGAACCGCCAGCCGCGTCGGCCGCTGCCGCGCTCCCGATGCTCGATGGGGACCTCGACCCACTGGTGGCCGATCTCGGCGACCCGCGCGGTGATCTCGGTCGAACAGTTCATCCCGCCCGCCTCCAGCGGCAGCGCCCGGAACAGCGGGCCGTGCATCACCTTGAAGACCGAATTGAAGTCGCGGTAGCGCGTGCCGTGGAGCAGGTTGCTGATCGCGCCGCTGGCCGCCGACCCCCACCGGTACGCCAGGCCGTCGGCCTTCCTGATCCGCGCACCGGAGAACGCCACAGCCTCCCCTGCCTGGACCCTCGGCAGGACGCGGTCGAGGTTCGCGATGGGAAACTGCCCGTCGGAGTCGAGCAGTACGACCCAGTCGAACCGGGTGCGGGCGACGGCGGCGGCGATCGCGGCGCCCGCCCCGCGATTGCGCTCGAACGTGACCACCACCAGCTGAGGGCAGTCGTCCGACAACCCGGCCAGGACGGCGCTCGTGGCGTCGACGCTGCCGTCGTCGCAGACGACGATCTCCCACTCGCCGACCGACGGATGCCGCTCCAGGTACTCCCGCCACTCGGTGACCACGGCCGCGATGGTGTCCGCCTCGTTGTAGGCGGGCGCCGCCACGGAGACATCGATGGTGCGGGCAGCGGTCGAGAGGCCGCGGGGAATGGTCAGCATGGTTCCACCTCCTCTGGCTTCGGGTGAACGGGTGGGCTGGTTCCGACGACGAGGCCGGTCATCGCACCCGGGCGGAGGACGCGATTCCCAGCAGGCGATCGATCCACCGATCCAGCGGGAGCAGCGCGACCCCGACGACGATCGGGACGTGCGCCAGCGCGAACAGGATCGTCGCGCCGAAAGAGATGGGGCCGCCGGTGAACACCGCGATGTGGGGAGCGTCGATACGTTCGGGGATCGGGATGGGGTTCACCAGCTGCCACATGATGTCGAGGAAGCCGGAGAACACGATGAGGACGCCGTTCACCGCGATCTTGAGGCAGTTTCCGGGGCTTCCGCCCCCCAGCCGGTAGGCCGCGGCCACGCTCAGCACGATCCCGGGATAAAGCAGCAGGTAGAGGTGCGTGTAGAAGCTGTCACCCTGCACGCGGGCGGTGTCGCCGTAGTAGAAGTAGCTGATTCTGGGGAGCACGTAGCCGGTGAAGAAGACGAGCGGGACGTACAGCAGCCAGTACAGGCGCCGCGATGCCCACGGGAAGAACGCAATCCCGCAGCACAGACAGGCGAACGCCAGCAGCTTGAGTCCGAGTTGCCACGCCGCCTGGATCTCCCGGCCGTGCGGCGTGGCCAGCCAGACGAACGCGGCTCCGCCCCCGCCTCCGAGCAGGGCGATCCACCAAAGGTGAGGAGCCCAGGCACGCGGTGACCTGAGAACGATGTCGCCGGGCAAGGGATTCTTCTCACTCACTAAATGCGGGGCGTCACTGTCCGCCGTCATCGACCGGCCTCCGGGAAAAATAAAGGAAGACGCACGTGCTGCGCGCAAGGGAGTTCTACGGGCGAAAGACTGTGGCCAACTTCGCCTTACTGTCAACACTCTTGCAATAATTCCCGCAGGTCAGAAAAGGAGATCACGCTGACGAGCTGAAATGAGTTTCCCTTGGTGCCGCATCTTGCAATGGGCGGAAGGGCGATTGAACTTTCGCCGGCGAAAGGTGGCGAAGGGAAGAGGTCGCCAGCAGCGGGGACAGAAGTAAGGGTGGCGCCTGCGATTCCGAAAAGGCGCAGAGTGAATCGCAGGATGTTGTCGCACTTCTTGCCTGCCGAAGCCCCGTTCCATGGAACGAGGTCAGGTCCACGGGCTGGGCGCTCGACGCCCAGCCCGTGGCGATGGGGTCCGGGCTAGCCGGCGAGGCGGACGCCTCGGGCGGTCAGCAGTGCCCCCTGTGCGTCGCGCTCCACGGCCACGACCTGGCCGCGGCGCGCCTGGTCGATCAGATCCTCGTCACGCGGATCCACGCGCAGTGCGGCGTAGGAGGCCAGCTCGGGCCAGGCGGCCCGCTGCTCGTCGGTGAGCGTGCCCGGCACCAGGCGGATGACGCGGTAGTCGCCGGTCAGCTCGCCCTTGTCGTGGCCGATGCCGTCCGGGGCGAACGCCAGCGTGTACTGGCGCGCGGGCCCGGGCCGGACGTTCCACGCGATGGTGGAGCGGTCGATCCAGTGTGCCTCCGCCTTGCCGAGGTCCACGTCCGCGACGCGGGCCGGCGGTTGGGGCAGGATGTGGCCCGGCGAGGCGGCCAGGCGCCACACCTCGTGACCGGTGGCCGTCACATCCAGCGACTGATCGTCGGGAAGGTCCTTCTCGTCGCCCTTGTGCAGGATGTAGCTCACGCTCTTGCCGCCCTCGGTGAGCGGCACCTCGAAAACCGCGCCGAACGCGTCGTACCGGGCCGGTCGCAGCGGTGCCGACCACTCGGTGGGCTGCCGGACGTCACCCCACAGATGCAGCCCCCAGCCCTCGTAGTCGCTGCCGGGCCGCCGGTAGTGCAGGATCATGGTGTTACGCGCCGCGGCCTCCGAGGGATGCACCCGCTCGGAACCCGAGTTCACGTACGCCTCCGCCTGAAGGCCGGGCGTCACCGCCTGGTCGCCACCGGGGTCCTTGGCGTCGCCGCGGTGGATCACGAAGTTCACCGGGATGTCCGCGTCACGCACCGGGACCCGCCAATAGGCCCCGAACGCGTCGGTTCCGTCAGGCACGCGCGGATCGCTCCACTGCGTGGCCGCGCCGTCGGCCAGGCCCTCGCCCCACAGATGCAGGCCCCAGCCGGTGTAGGCCGCGTCCGGCCGGTTGTACCGGATGGTCACGAACCCTTGGGCGGCGGCCCGGGAGACGTGCACGTCCTGTTTGCCCTGGACGAGCCAGATCTCACCGTTTCGTGTCGGATTGACGGTGCGTGGGGCGCCGTCGGCGCCGTTCGCGCCTCGCACGGTCAGGGTGACGTTCGCGGCGTTCTCCCGGAGCTTGATCCAGGCGAAGCGACCGAACGCGTCCTGGCCGGTGAGCGGCGCGGCGCCCGGCTGCGCGACATCGCCTGAAACCTCCAGGTCCCAGCCGTCGTAGTCGCCTCCCGGCCGCGCGTAGTGCACCACCAACCAGTCGCGTCGTGCCGCCCCGGGCTCCGGCGCCTGTGGCTCGGGGCCGACCACGGCGGAGGCCCTGGCCGAGGCCAGCCGTCCTGCGGAGTCCTCGACGACCGCCTTGTAGGCGATGGGTGTCCCCGCCCGCAGCCCCGTCAGGTCGTGGAAGACGCGGAAGGTGCGCCCGTTGGGCGCGGTGTCGGTGCCGAGGACCCGCCAGGGCCCCGAGCCGGCCTTCGCGGCGAAGGTGACGCGGTCGAAGCCGGTGCCGGGAACGGTCGCCTTGATCTCGACGCGGCCGTCGCCGTCGGCACCGCGGATCTCGGCGGCCGGCAGTTCGAGGGCGATGGACGGGCGCGCGGCGGGGGCGTCGAGCGGACGTGCCGCCTTGTAGACGACAGCCGACAGCGGCGGGACGGTGGTGGTGAGGACACGTGCGGCGTCGGTGCGCAGAACGTGGGGACCGGCGCCGTACAGCCTGGTGAAGCTCATGCCCGCCGAGTAGGTGAGGATGGCGGTCTTGGCCGGTTGTTCGGCGTTGTTCACCGCGACGACGTACTCGACGCGCCGTCCGGCGTCGATGCGGGAGAAGGCGTACACGCCGCCCTGCGCCAGGCGCTCGATCTGCGCGCCGTCGGCCAGGGTCGGGTGGGTGTCGCGGAGCCGGGCCAGGGCGGCGATCCCCTTGTAGAGCGGGTGCCCGGTGTCGTAGTTGTCCGTCGCGTGCGTGGAGGTGGTGCCGATCAGGTCGTCCGACAGGTAGGACGCCGCCTTCGAGGCGAACATCGGCTGCCGGGCGTCCCTGTCGCCGCCCTTGCCGGTGAAGCCCTGCTCGTCACCGTAGTAGACGACCGGCTGACCGCGCGTCAGGTACATCAGCTCGTGCGTGAGCAGGTCCCGGCGCAGCAGTTCCTCGTCGCTCGCGCCCGGATTGTCCTGTGTCAGGAAGCGGCCGATACGGCCCATGTCGTGGTTGCCGAGGAACGTGGGCAGACTGGAGGCGTCGGAGTCGGCGTCCGTGTAGGAGTCGTCGGCGGCGTACAGGCGCGACAGGCGGCTCGCGTCGGCGGTGCCGCCGCCGTAGGACCGCGCGGCCTCCTGGAACGGGAAGTCCAACGTGGCGTCCATGCCGCCGCGGGTGGAGTAGCGGCTGGTCTCGGACGGGTCGCTGGAGTACACCTCGCCGAACATGAAGAACCGCTCGTTGCCGAGCCTGGCGGCGTAGCCGTGCAGCGCAGGGGAGAAACGCTCCCAGAACTCCATGTTGACGTGCTTGGCGGTGTCGATGCGGAAACCGTCGATGCCGGTCTCCCGCACCCACGTGCGGTAGATGTCGATCATTCCCTGGACGACCTCGGGCCGCTCGGTCCACAGGTCGTCGAGCCGCGAGAAGTCACCGTGCTGCGAGCTCTCCCCGGCGAAGGTGGAGTCGCCCCTGTTGTGGTACATGGTGACGTCGTTCAGCCACGCGGGCTTCTTGACGACGCCGTCCACGGGCACGGGCGTGTACGGGAACGCCCCTTCGTCCACCTTCGGGAACGGCGTCGAGCCGTCGGCGTGATCGCGGTCGTCGAAGGGTTCGCCCTTCGCGTCGACGTACGGATAGGCGGCCTTGGAGCGGTAGCCGTACTGCTTCTCCTGGTAGTCGATGCCGTCGGCGGTGTGGTTGGTGATGATGTCGAAGAAGACCTTCATCCCGCGCCGATGGGCCTGCTTGACCAGCTTCTTCATGTCGGCGTTGGTGCCGAGATGGGGGTCGATGGAGGTGAAGTCGGTGATCCAGTAGCCGTGGTAGCCGGCCGTCGTCCCCTGCACGGGACGGTTGCGGAACGCCGGTGTGATCCACAGAGCCGTGGTGCCCAGGCCCTTGATGTAGTCGAGCCTGGCCATCAGCCCCGCAAGGTCTCCACCCTGGTAGAAGCCGGTGTCGGTGGGGTCGAAACCGGTGGCGAGCCGGTCGCCGGACAGCCCGCCACGGTCGTTGCCGGGAGCGCCGTTGGCGAAGCGGTCCGTCATGGCGAAGTAGAACCGCTCGCGGCTCAGTGGGAGTTCGCGGCGCTGTCCGGCCAGCTGCCGGTCGCTCGGTTCGCGGTCGCCCATCCTCTGAAGGGCGGGTGGCGCCGTGCCGGCTTGGTGGTGAGTGGCCGCCTGGGCGGAAGGGACGGGAAGGGGCGGCGTGAGCGGGAGCAGCAAGGGGAGCGCGAGCAGAGCGGACGCAAGCCCGAGCCGGGGTAAGCGGTGAGAAGGGGCGTTCAGGGGCACAGAGGCCTCCAGAGGGCGATCAGTGTTTCGCAACTGGTTCCCGGAAACTACTCATGAGATGAGGCTTCTGCAAGAGCTTGCACAACTGTTGCAGGACAGAATCTGGGCGACGGACACCGCTGCAGGGCTCCGTGTCCGGCGGTTCAGCGCCTCCCGGCAGCTCACCGAGTGTCGTTTCCGCTTGCAAGCAGTGAAAAGGCGCGCGTCATGGCGGGAAGAGGAGACGGTAAAATCACCGGCATGACCATGCGCCTCGCCGACATCGCCGCCCAAGCGGGCGTGAGTGAGGCGACTGTGAGCCGGGTGCTCAACGGCAGACCGGGAGTGGCGGCCGACACCAGGCAGGCCGTCCTCACCGCTCTTGACGTGCTGGGCTACGAGCGTCCGCTGAAGCTGCGGCAGAACCAGACCGGGCTGATCGGCCTGATCCTGCCCGAGCTCAACAACCCCATCTTCCCCGCGTTCGCGCAGGTCATCGAGAGCGCCCTGGTGCTGTCGGGCTACACGGCCGTGCTGTGCACGCAGACTCCCGGCGGCGTCACCGAAGACGACTACACCACCCTGCTGCTCGAACGCGGCGTCGCCGGAATCATCTTCGTCAACGGGCTCCACGCCGACTCTCGCTCCGACCGCACCCGCTACGTGCGGCTGGCCGAGCTGGGCCTGCCGATGGTGCTCATCAACGGCTACCGTCCCGACATCCCCGCGCACTTCATCTCCAACGACGACGTCGCCGCGCTCGACATGGGGGTCAACCACCTGGTGTCCCTGGGCCACCGGCGGATCGGTCTCGCGGTCGGGCAGGAGCGTTTCGTGCCGACCATCCGCAAGACGCAGGGGTTCGAGCGGGCCATGGCCGCCTACGCCGACGTCACCGACGTCACCGAGCTCGTCGTCAACACCCTCTACACCGTCGAGGGCGGCCAGTCCGCGGCGCAGCAGTTGCTGGAGCGCGGCTGCACGGCCATCTGCTGCGGCAGCGACATCATGGCCATCGGTGCGATCAGGGGCGCCCGCCAGCTCGGGCTTCGCGTGCCGGAGGACGTCTCGGTCGTCGGCTTCGACGACACGCCGATGACGGCCTACCTCGACCCGCCGCTGACCACCATCAGGCAACCGGTCCGTGACATGGCCCTGGCGGCCGTCGCGAGTCTGCTGGACGAGATCCGCGGTCTACCCGCGCCCCGCGCGGAGCTGCTGCACCGCCCTGAGCTGGTGGTCCGCCGCTCGACGGCGCCGGTCCGCGCCGCCGTTCCCACTCGCTAGACCCCTGCCGGGTCCCCGTGAGGGCCCGGCTTTCGCCATTCCCTCTTCCGGGCGGATGCCGGCGTGGACGTCGTCCCCTAATCGCTCCGTTTGGGTGGGTGCAAGCGGAATGTCCTCGATGTGTGTCCTGTGTCCTGAAGGTGTCTCATTCAACTACGAAGAGTAACGGCCTGACGTCTTGCTGCAAAGATAACGAAAAGATGGTCTGGCATTGAAAGGTCTTTCATTTTTTCTTGCAGCCGCGTAACGTCCTCCTCACTTCCCAGGACCCCGGCGGCGAGGACCGCGAGGTGTGTCCTCTATCTGGCCTGAATCGAGGAGACAGAGATGCGGCAAGCCCTTTCAGCCGTGACGGTGGTCGCGGCGCTCGCGCTCGCGGTCAGCGCGTGCGGCGGTGGCGGCACCACGTCCTCGGCGGCGCCGTCCAGCGCGGCCCCCGCGGACCCGACCCAGATCAGTGGCGAGATCACCTGGTGGGACACCGTCCGTCCCGACAGTGAGGGCCCGACCTTCCAGAAGCTGATCAAGGAGTTCGAGGCCAAGTACCCGAAGATCAAGGTCAAGTACGTCAACGTCCCCTCCGACCAGGCGCAGAACCAGTTCCAGACCGCCGCCCAGGCCGGCACGGGCGCTCCTGACGTGATCCGTTCCGAGGTCGCCTGGACGTCGCAGTTCGCCGAGCTGGGCTACCTGCAACCGCTGGACGGCACCCGGGCGATCGACAACGAGGCCGACTACCTGCCGGGTCCCCTGAGCAGCACCAAGTACAACGGCAAGACGTGGGCGGTGCCGCAGGTCACCGACACGCTCGCGCTGCTGTACAACAAGCGGCTGCTGAAGGAGGCCGGTCACGACGAGGCCCCCAAGACGATGGCGGAGCTCAAGCAGACCGCCCTGGACGTCAAGGCCAAGACCGGCGCCAACGGCCTGGCGCTGAACGTGGACGGCTACTTCCTGCTGCCGTTCATCTACGGCGAGGGCGGCGACCTCCTGGACGTCCAGAACAAGAAGGTCGTGGTTAACTCGCCGCAGAACGTCAAGGCGATGACCGAGCTGCAGGACCTCATCACGTCGGGCGCGGCGGCCAAGCCGGCGCTGCAGGACAGCTACGCCAACGCGATGACCGCGCTCAAGGACGGCAAGACCGCGATGATCTACAACGGCCCGTGGTCGCTGTCGGAGGTCTACCAGGGCAAGGAGTTCAAGGACAAGGAGAACCTCGGCATCGCCCCCGTGCCCGCCGGCTCCGCCCGCGCCGGAGCGCCGACCGGCGGCTGGAACCTGGCCGTCTACGCCGGTTCGAAGAACATCGAGGCGTCGTACGAGTTCCTGCGCTTCATGAGCTCCTCCGCCTCGCTGGCCACCGTCTCCAGCGAGCTGGGCCTGCTGCCGACCCGTTCCTCGAGCTTCGACGACCCGAGGGTCAAGGCCAATCAGGACGTCGCGGTCTTCAAGCCGATCCTGGACACTGCGGTGCCGCGCCCCTGGATCCCGGAGGGCGGCCAGCTCTTCCAGCCTCTGCTCGAAGCCTTCCAGGGGCTCGTCGGCGGAGCCAAGCCTGAGGAGACCCTGAGCAAGACTGAGCAGCAGTTCCAGCAGATCATGAAGGCCTGGAGCTGAGCGTGGCGGTCTCGACCGGACGTGTGAGAAGCACGCCCAGCACCGGCGCCCATCACGGCCGGCGCCGAGGCGGTCGCTCCCAGGGCCCGCTGCGGCGGGCCCTGGGGCGGCACTGGTACGCCTGGGCCATGGTCGCGCCGGTGCTGATCGTCATCGGCGTACTGATCGGCTGGCCACTGCTGCGCGGCGTCTACCTGTCCCTGACCGACGCCACCGAAGCCAACGTCGGCCGCACGATCGGCGTCAACGTCATCCCGGCCAGCTACGAGTTCGTCGGACTGGGCAACTACCTCGACATCCTGACCAGCAGCCTGTTCTGGGACAAGCTCACCTGGACGGTGATCTGGACGGTGTCCTGCGTCGGCCTGCACTACGGCCTCGGCCTGGGCCTGGCCATGCTGCTGCACCGCCGGATGCGCTTCCGCTCGGTCTACCGCATGCTGCTGATCCTGCCGTGGGCGATCCCCGGCTTCGTGGCCGCCTTCATCTGGCGCTACCTGTTCAACAGCGAGTTCGGCGTCATCAACGCGATGCTGAAGGCCGCCGGCCTCGGCACGGTCGGCTGGCTCGACGATCCGACCACCGCCAAGCTGGCCGTCATCGCGGTCAACGTGTGGGTCGGGGTGCCGTTCATGATGGTCGCCCTGCTGGGCGGCCTGCAGGCGATCCCGTCCGATCTCTACGAAGCCGCGGCGGTCGACGGCGCGACCCCCTGGCAGCGCTTCCGGCACATCACGCTGCCGATGCTGCGGCCGGTGTCGGCGACGGTCGTCCTGCTCGGCACGATCTGGACGTTCAACATGTTCCCCGTGATCTTCCTCATCACCCGGGGCGGCCCCGGCAGTGACACGGAGATCCTCGTCACCTACGCCTTCAGGGAGGCGTTCACGGGGGTCCGCAACTACTCCGGCTCGGCCGCGTGGGGCGTGATCATCCTGGCTCTGCTCATCGTGCTGGCCAGTGTCTACCGGCGCGCGCTGCGCAGGCAAGGGGAGGTCTGGTGAGTACCGTGAACACCCGCCCGGTCGCCGGTCGTGGTGACAGGCGCGGCCCTCTCGCCTCCGTGCTGCTGCACGCCACCTTGATCGCGGCCAGCGTCGTCTCGCTGTTCCCGGTCGTCTGGCTGGTGCTGACGTCGCTGAAGCCGCGCGACGGCTGGCTGTCGGCCGAGCTGGAGCTGTTCAACCAGCCGTCGCTGACGAACTACTCCCGGGTGTTCAGCGAGACCGAGTTCCCCGTCTGGCTGCTCAACTCGGTGGTGGCCGCGGGCCTGACCACCGTGCTCGGCGTCTTCCTCGCCTCGACCACCGGGTACGCGCTCAGCCGGTTCTCCTTCCCGGGCCGGCGCGGGATCATGTGGCTGCTGCTGATCACCCAGATGTTCCCCGTCGCCATCCTCATCGTCCCGCTGTACAACCTGATGGCGGCGCTCGGGCTGCTCAACCAGATCCCAGGGCTGATCGTCGCGTACATGACGATCGCGGTGCCGTTCTGCGCCTGGATGATGAAGAGCTACTTCGACTCCATCCCGCGGGAGATCGATCAGGCCGGGCTGATCGACGGCCTGACGCCGTTCGGCACGTTCTGGCGCGTCATCTTGCCGCTGGCCCGGCCGAGCCTCGCCGTCACCGCGTTCTACTGCTTCATGACCGCGTGGGGCGAGGTGGCGTACGCGACGGTCTTCATGTCGCAGGAGGACAAGCGCACCCTCGGCGTCGGCCTGCAGCAGTTCGTCGGCCAGCACTGGTCCGACTGGGGCTTGCTGACCGCCTCCGCCGTGCTCATCGCGGTCCCCGCAGCGGCGGTCTTCCTGGTCGTCCAGCGCCATCTCGTGGCCGGCCTGACCAGCGGCGCCACCAAGTCATGAGGCGGGCCGCGAACCTTCCCTCCAGCCATCCGACCGATCGGGGAGACACATGACCGAACTGGCCGAGGACGCCGCGCGGACGGCCGCCGCCACCCGCTGGTGGCGGGACGCGGTGATCTACCAGGTGTACGTGCGCAGCTTCGCCGACAGCGACGGTGACGGGGTCGGCGACCTGCCGGGCGTGCGCAGCCGGCTGCCCTACCTGGCGGACCTGGGCGTGGACGCCCTCTGGCTGACCCCGTTCTACCCCTCGCCCATGGCCGACTTCGGCTACGACGTCGCCGACTACCGGGACGTCGACCCGCTGTTCGGCACGCTCGCCGACGCCCGCGAGCTGATCGCCGACGCGCACGCGCACGGCCTGCGCGTCATCGTCGACGTGGTGCCGAACCACACCTCCGACCGGCATCCATGGTTCGCTCGGGCCCTCGGGGGCGGCCCCGACCGCGATCGCTACATCTTCAGGGACGGCCGAGGGGTGAGCGGCGAGCTGCCGCCGAACGACTGGGAGTCCGTCTTCGGCGGCCCCGCCTGGACCCGGGTGGAAGACGGCCAGTGGTACCTCCACCTGTTCGCCCCCGAGCAGCCGGACCTGAACTGGGAGCACCCGGAGGTGCACGCCGAGTTCGAGGACGTGCTCCGCTTCTGGCTCGACCTCGGCGTGGACGGCTTCCGCGTCGACGTCGCCCACGGCATGGTCAAGGCGCCCGGGCTGCCGGACGTCGGGCGCACCGGACAAGTCGAGATGATCGGCACCGCCGTCGTGCCGTTCTTCGACCAGGACGGCGTGCACGACATCCACCGCGCCTGGCGGCGTATCCTCGACTCCTACCCGGGAGAGCGGATCGGCGTGGCCGAGGCATGGGCGCCCACCGCCGAGCGGCTGGCCGGCTACATCCGCCCGGACGAGCTGCACCAGGCGTTCAACTTCCACTTCCTGAAAACCCCCTGGGACGCCGCGCGGCTGCGCGCGGTCATCGACGAATCGCTGCACACCGCCGCGCTCGTCGGCGCGCCCTCGACCTGGGTGCTGTCCAACCACGACGTCAAACGGCACGTCACCCGCTACGGCGGCGGCGAACGGGGGCTGCGCCGGGCCCGCGCCGCGGCCCTGCTCGCGCTGGCGCTGCCCGGCTCCGCCTACGTCTACCAGGGAGAGGAGTTGGGCCTGCCCGAGGTACTCGACCTGCCGGAGGAGTGCCTGCGCGACCCCCAGCGGCTGCGCGACCCCGACAGCGGTCGGGACGGTTGCCGCGTGCCCGTTCCCTGGACGCGAGAGTCCGGTTGGAACGACCCGTGGCTGCCCATACCCGAGGAGTGGGCAGGGCTGAGCGTCGAGGCCCAGCTGGACGACCCCGACTCGACCCTGGAGCTGTACCGGACGGCGCTGCGGCTGCGTCGTGACTGCGCTGAGCTCGGTGACGGCGTCCTCACCTGGCTCGACGCGCCGTTCGGGACGCTCGCCTTCACCCGCGGCGACGGATTCACCTGCGTCGTCAACCTCAACGACCACGAGGTGGAGCCACGCGTCGAGGGCGAGTTGCTGCTGGCCAGCGCCCCGCTGATCGACGGCGCGCTCCCGCCCGACTCGGCCGCCTGGTGGAGGCGGCCCTCGTGGTAGCCGCGGCCGGGAACGGGACGCCCCGGCTCATCGACATCGCCGCGCTCGCGGGGGTGAGCGAGGCGACGGTCAGCCGGGTGCTGAATGGCCGGCCGGGAGTGTCGGACCTGACCCGGCGGTCCGTGTTGACCGCGCTCGACCTCGCGGGGTACGAGCGGCCGGCACGGATCAAGCAGCGCAGCCGCGGGCTCGTGGGCCTGGTGACGCCCGAGCTGGACAACCCGATCTTCCCGGCCTTCGGGCAGGCGATCGAGAAGGCGCTCACCCAGCACGGTTACACGCCGGTGCTGTGCACGCAGCTGCCCGGCGGCGCCCCCGAGGACGAGTTCACCGAGTTGCTCCTCGAATGCGGCGTCAACGGAATGATCTTCGTGTCGGGGCTGCACGCGGACACGACCGCGCGTGCCGACCGCTACACCAAGCTGGTGGCGCAGAGCGTGCCGATCGTCCTGCTGAACGGGTACGCCGCCGACGTCGAGGCGACGTTCCTGTCCACCGACGACCGGTTGGCGGCCCGGCTCGCCGTCCAGCACCTGCACGACCTTGGGCACGAGCGGATTGGCCTGGCGGTCGGCCAGGCCAGGTTCGTGCCCGTGGTCAGGAAGGTCGAGGGCTATCGGCAGGCCATGGTGACGCTCGGACTCGGCGGGGCCGACGAGTCGCTGATCGCCCATTCGCTCTTCTCCGTCGAGGGCGGGCAGGCGGCCGCCTCCCAGCTCTTGGACCGCGGCTGCACGGGACTCGTCTGCGCGAGCGATCTCATGGCGATCGGTGCGATCAGGGCGTGCAGGGAGCGCGGGCTCGACGTGCCGCGCGACGTGTCGGTGGTCGGCTACGACGACTCCACGCTCATCGCCTACACCGATCCGCCGCTGACGACGATGCGCCAGCCGGTGCAGGTCATGGCGACCGCGGCGGTCGACGCGCTCCTGGAACTGATCGCCGGGGGACCGTACCGGCACCAGGAACTGATGTTCCGGCCGGAGCTCATCGTCCGCGCCTCGACCGGCTCAGGGCCCAACATCATCCGTTGACCGAAGGAAGAAGGGAGGCGGCGGTGTGAATGCCGAGCAGACCATCCCGGGGCTGTTACAGGCCCGCGCCGAGGCCGAGCCGGGCAGCGCGGCCGTCGTCGTGGACGGCCGGCGCGAGCTGACCTTCGGTGGATGGGCGTCACGCTCCAACGCCGTGGCGCGCGGCCTGCTGGATCTGGGGCTGCGGCCCGGCGACCGGGTGGGGCTGCGCTTCGGGGGAACCGGGTGGATCGACTACGCCGTGGCCTACTGCGGGGTGCAGAAGGCGGGCGGGGTCGCCGTCCCCCTGGCCGCGGCGCAACCCCCGCGCGTCACGGACGACATCCTCGACCGGTGCGGCGCCGTCGGCGTTGTGCAGGAGGACACCGGCTGTGCGGCCGGGCCGGGCCGATGGGCGGCCACGATCGAGGAGGTCGAGTCCGCCGACGACGCGCCGCCCGGCGTCGAGGTGCGTCCCTCCCAGCTCGCGCAGATCGTCTACACGTCGGGGACGACCGGCGATCCCAAGGGCGTGGCCGCCAGCCACGCCAACCTCACGTACGGGCGCCACCCGGCGCCGCGCCGCCGCGCGTACGCGCACTCCCGGCATTTCCTGCACGCCTTCCCCATCGGCACGAACGCGGCCCAGATGATGCTGATGGACGCCCTCACCGCGCACCCGGCGGCGCTGGCGCTGCCGCGTTTCGACGCCGGGGAGTTCTGCCGGCTCGTCGAGGCGTACCGGGTGGGGACCGTGTTCCTGGTGCCGTCCATGGCGATCGAGCTGCTCGGCTCGGCTGCCAGGCGACGCCACGACCTGTCCAGCGTCGTGCTCGTCGGCTCCTCGGCCGCCGCCCTGCCGCCCGCTCTGGCGCAAGACCTGGCGGCAGCCTTCCCCGGCGCCGTCCTCGTCAACACCTACACCTCCACCGAGGCGGTGCCGGCCGGGACCACGATGGTCCTGGACCCTGAGCGGCCGGGGTCGCTCGGCAGGGCGAGCGACCCGGGCGACCTTCTGATCCGCGACCCTGGCGGGCGTGTCCTGCCGCCGGGCGAGGTGGGCGAGGTCTGGCTGCGCTGCCCGGCGCCACCGCGCTCGTACTTCGCAGACCCCGGCGGCAGCGCCGCCGTGTTCAGCGACGGCTGGGTGCGCATGGGGGACGTCGGCCACTTGGACGACGCCGGATACCTCTATCTCGCCGACCGCGCGGGTGACGTCATCAAGTCGGGCGCGCTCAAGGTCTCGACGCTGCGCGTCGAGGCCGCTCTGTACGAGCACCCGCTCGTGGCGGAGGCGGCGGCCGTCGGGATTCCCCATCCCGTGATGGGCGAGGTTCCGTCGGCGGCCGTGCGGCTTCGGGGGCCCGCACGGCTGGAGGAGCTGCGCGACTTCCTCACCACGCGCCTGGCCAGGCACGAGCTGCCGACCAGAATCGCGGTGGTGGACGACTTCGCGCGCAACGAGGCGGGCAAGGTGCTCAAACCGGCCGTGCGCGCCCTGTTCGCCGGCGCTTCCACGCGGGTGCCGTTGACGGCGGCGCAACTCGCCGCCCTGGCCGGCGACCCGTCGCCGCACGAATCGGCGCTGCGCGTGCACGATCCCCTCGACCTGGCCGCGCTCCGCCGCGCGCTGGCCGACCTCGCCGCCCGGCACGACGCCCTCCGCATGACGTTCCCCGGCGGGGACGCCGTCGCCGAGATCACCGACGGCCTGACGCCTGGCCTGGAACGGGTGGAGGGAGGGACGGCGGCCCTCGCCGAAGCGCTGCGAGCCGCCTTCGACGCAGGGCACGGGCCGCTGCTGCGCGCCGTGCTCGCCGAGACGCCGGACGGCGGGCGCCTGCTCGGGCTCGCCGCGCATCCCCTGGTGTGCGACGCCTGGTCACTCGGCCTGCTCGTCCAGGAGCTCGGCATCCTGTACGGCGCCGCGTACCACGGCAGGCCGGCCGGCCTCCCGCCGATGGAGACGACGTACGCGGGCTTCGTCACCGCCGCCCATGCCCGGTCAGGCGCTCCGTCGCCCGTCACCCAGCCGGACCGGGTGTCTGGTACCGGCCCCGCGGAGCGGGTTCCCGTGGTGATCCTCGCCGGGACGGCTGGAAGGCTGCGGCGCGCCGCCCGAGCCAGGGGCACTGCCCCGAGCAGCCTCGCGCTGGCGGCGTGGGCGTCCGCGCTCGTCGAAATGCATGGTTCCGCCCGTGTGCTCGTCCGCTCGCCGGGCCGTACCGCTCCGAGCGCTGCCGGACTGGTCGGTCCCTTGAGCGTGGACATCCCCGTTCTTCCGGAGCAGGTGATCGAGGTGGCCGACGCGGATGCGGAGGCCCACCGGTTCCGGCCCGTGCCCGCGCACGCCGGCCGGTTCGCCTTCGATGGGCTGCGGCCCGAGCCTGACCTGCCCGGGCTGCGGACCGAGCCGCTGCCGCTCCCTCCGCCCACGCCTCCGCACGGGCCACCCCGGCTCACCTTGACCGCGCAGCCCGACGGGAACGTGTCCGGCCACTGCGAAGGGCGTTCGGCGGCGCGGGCGGCCGAGTCCTTCACCCACCACCTGGGCCTGCTCCTGCCGTGAGTACCCCCTGAAACATCGCACCTCGTGATCGGAAGTGAACCTCCGCGATGGCCATTCCCACGATGACCGATCATCCGCGCATCCGGGCCTCCCTCGCCCAGCAGGGCATCTGGTTCAACGAGCGCCTCGGCGGCCTCGGAACCGTCTACTCCATGCCGTTCTCGGTCCGGTTCACCGGGCCGCTCGACGTGGCGGCGCTCGACGCCGCCTGCACGGCGCTGGTCCGCAGGCACCCCGTGCTCGCCGCCACCGTGGCCGAGGACAGAGGCGAACCGTACCTCGTCGAGGCGGCACGGCCGCCCCGGCTCACGGTCGTGGAGGTCGCCGGGCGCGAGCCGGACGAACTGGTCCGCGCCGAGCTCCTGCGCCCGTTCGACCTGCGCACCGGCCCGCTGTTACGGCTGACGCTCCTCGTCGAAGGGCCGGAACGGGCCCTGTTCCTCGTCGTGGCCCACCACCTGGCCTTCGACGGGGAATCCACCTCGGTCTTTCTCGACGACCTGGCTGAGCTCTACCGCGCCGAGGTCACCGGCCGGGCAGCGGACCTGCCTGACGTCCCGTACGACGGCCTGGCGGAGAGGGAGAACAGCCGCGTCACGGCCACACTGGCGCAGGCACGCGACTTCTGGGCGACGCGCCACCGGGAGCGGGGCGAGGTGGTGCTGCCCGGCTTCACCGGGGAAGCGGCGACGGCGGCGACCGGCGAGTCCGTGGAGTTCACGCTGACCGGCGAGCTGTCGTCAGCGCTCGACCGCCTGGGCCGGGACACCGGCGCGAGCCGGTTCGAGATCCTGCTCGCCACGCTGCACGTCCTGCTTCACCGGTACGGCAACGCGGAGCCGACCGTCGCCGTCGACCTCGGCACCCGTACCGCCGACACCCGCCACCACATCGGCGCCTTCGTCAACGAGTTGCCCGTGACCGCCCGGCTCGACGGCTCGTGGAGCTTCCGCAGATTCCTCCAGGACCAGCGGTTCGCCCACGGACTGCGCTCCGACCTGCCGGGCCTGTTCCGCGTCCGTGAGGTGCCGCTGTCGCGCGCCGTGCGCGACGTGCGGCCCGGGGTGGCGCTCGCTCCCGTGTCGCTCGGCTACCGCAGGCGGCGGGCCGCGCCCGCCTTCCAAGGGGTGCGCGCCGACGTCACGTGGGCGCTGTTCAACCACACCGTGCGCGGCGCCCTGCGCGTACACGTCGTGGACGGGCCCGACAAATGCGGCGTCATCCTCCAGTACGACCCCGCCACCATGCGCCGCGAGAGCACGCAGCGGGTCGCCGCGCACTGGCTGCGCCTGCTCGCCGAGGTGACCGCCGCCCCCGACACGCGGCTGTCGGAGGTGGAGCTGCTCGGCGCTGACGAGACCGAGCTGCTGCTCGGCTCCTGGATCGACACGTCCGTCGCCTATCCGTCGGCCACGCTGCCCGAGCTGGTCGTCCGGCAGGCGCGGCACGCCCCCGAGGCGGTGGCGGTCCGCCCCGGGCCCGGCGCGACGACGTACGCGGACCTGGCCGCCGAGGTGGAGGGCCTGGCCGTACGGCTGCGCACGGCCGGAGTGGGACCGGGCAGGCTCGTGGCCGTCCTCGCCGAGCGGTCGCCGCGTACCCTGGCCGTCCTGCTCGCCGTGCTCAGGGCAGGGGGCGCGTACCTGCCGCTCGATCCCGAGCACCCGGCGGACCGGCTCGCCTTCATCCTGGACGACTCCGGAGCTCAGGTCGTCGTGGTCTCCGAAGCCCTGCGCGAGCGGCTGCCCTGCGAGAGCGCCACGACGGTCCTCCTCTCCGACAGCCTGGAGCCCGCCGCGGGGGACGCGGGGCCGTGGCCGGAGCCCGGCAGCCTCGCCTACGTCATGTACACCTCGGGCTCCACCGGCCGCCCCAAGGGCGTCGAGGTTCCGCACCGGGCGCTGACAAACCTGCTGTGGGCGATGCGTGACCGTCTCGGCTCAAGGAGCGGCGACGTCTGGCTCGCCGCCACGTCCCTGGCCTTCGACATCTCCGCCCTGGAGCTGTACCTGCCGCTGATCACCGGAGGAGGCGTCGTCCTGGCGCCCGACGCCCTGACGCGGGACGGGCGCGCGCTCGCCGCACTGGCCGACACGTACGGCGTCACCCACGTCCAGGCCACGCCCTCCGGGTGGAGGATGCTGCTCGACGGCGGGTTCGACCGCCCGGCGGTGACCGCGCTCGCGGGCGGCGAACGGCTGACCGCCCCACTGGCCGCCGAACTGCTGGCCAGGACCGGCCGGCTGATCAACGTGTACGGGCCGACGGAGACCACGATCTGGTCCACCAGCGCCGAGGTGACTCAGGCGGGAGCGGGCGTGCCCATCGGGACGCCCCTGGCCAACACGCGGGTGTACGTCCTGGACGACCGGCTCCGGCTGCGGTCGGTCGGCGTGCCCGGCGAGCTGTGCGTCGCCGGTGACGGCGTCGCGGACGGCTACCGCGGCAGGCCGGAGCTGACCGCAGAACGGTTCGTCGCCGACCCCTTCGGCAAGGGCCTCATGTACCGCACCGGGGACCTCGCGCGTTGGCGCGAGGACGGCGTGCTGGAATTCCTCGGACGCCTCGACGACCAGGTCAAGCTGCGCGGCCACCGTATCGAGCCAGGAGAGATCGAGGCCAGGCTGGCCGAGCACCCGTCGATCGCGCACGTGGCGGTGGCGGTGCGCGGCGACAGGCTCGTCGCCTACGCCGTGCCTGCCGCCGGCGCGCCCGGCCTTCCCGCCGGGCTGCGGGAGCACTGCGCGAGGACGCTCCCGCCGTACATGGTGCCGGCCGAGTTCGTGGAGCTGGACGCGCTGCCGCTCACCCCCAACGGCAAGGTGGACCGCGGCGCGCTCCCCGAGCCACCGGCCAGGGACGCGCCGCCGCCCGAGACGGGCGCGCCCGTCGCCGCGCTCACCGGCGCCGCCGCCGTGGTGCACGACATCTGGTGCGACGTGCTCGGCGTGGACCGGGTCGGCCCGCATGACGACCTGTTCGACCTGGGCGGCCACTCGCTGACGATCACGCAGATCGCCGCACGGGTACGCTCCCGGCTCGGTGCCGACCTGCCGCTGCACCTCTACTACGACGACCCCACGATCGCGGGCATCGCCGCCGCCGTCGAGCGGTCGCGCGGGGAGGGCTGAGCGGTGGCGTTGACCGCGGCGCACGTCGCCTGGACGGGTCCCCACCGGGCGGGGCTGCGCAGACACCGCGACAGGGCGCTGGAGAACGGCCCCTACGCGATGCCCGTCGAGGAGATCCTCACCTGCGTGCACGGGATCCGGGCGTGGCGGGCCTTCCACGGCGGCGTCGAGCTGGTGACCGACACACTGGGCGCCAAGTACGCCGCCGAACAGGGGCTGGACGTGCTCTACGACCGCATCGACACCGCCCTCGACGCCCTGGACGAGATCGACGTCGACCCGCTGTTCTACTTTGCCGCCGGCAAGAGTCTTCTGGCGACGCTCCGCCGAGCCCCGTTCGCCGTCATCGACACCGATCTCTACCTGCGCAGCCCCATCGAAGGGCTGGACCGAAGCGGCTTCGTCTTCGCCCACTGGGAGTCGACCGGCAATGCCGTCTACCCGCCGGTCGCCGAGGTGCCCAACCAGAGCGGCGCCGACCTGTCGCGCTGGGTCTTCGACACCCCCGCCGCGAACATGGCGATCTCGGTGTACCTGGACGACGAGCACCGGGCCGCGTACGCGACCGCGTCGATGGAATTCATGACGGGCAACGCCGCGCCGTCGGCGGTCGACCCACTCGTCCGGCAGACGTTCGCCGAACAGCGCCTCGCCCCGGCGGTGGCGCGGGCGCTCGGCATCGACCTGCGCCCGGTGACCGGCAGGTTCTGGATCGTCGAGGCGGAACGGTGGGACGGCCCCCCGCACGCCGGGCTCTTCCACCACACCTGGCACCACAAGCGGATCCTGCGCGACCACCCCGAACTGCGGCCCGCCTACTGGCGCTACCTGCTGGAAGACCTGCTGTGGACGTTCCCCGACACCTATGACCTGCTGATGTCCGCGCCTGGGCTGGGGGAGTGCGCGGAGCTGATCCGCCGGACCCGGCGCGACCTGGAGGCCGACGGCCCCAGCCTGCTCGACTGGAGGAAGCGATGACCGCACTGGCGACGGCGCTCGACTGGGGGAAGCGATGACCGCACCGGTCGCGTCGCCGACGCTCGACGTGCTCGGGGGGATCTGGCGCGAGGTGTTGCGCCTTTCGCGCGTCTCGCCTGAGGACAACTTCTTCGCCCTGGGCGGCGACTCCTTCCGCGCCACCAGGCTCGCCGCGCTGGTCGGCGAGCGGTTCGGCGTGCCCGCCACCGCCGCGCTCGCCTTCGACCGGCCCGAACTCGCCGGGCAGGCCCGCTGGATCGACGGCGCGCGGGCCGGTGACGCACCCCTCACCCCGCTGCCGCAGGCCCCGCCGTCGGCCGTCCCGCTCAGCACCCAGCAGGAGGACTTCCTGTACTGGATGTTTGAGCCCCGGCTTCACGGCTCCCAGGACGTGCGCGACATCGGCTCCTGCTGCACCGCGATCAGGATCAGGGACGAGCTGGACGTGCCGCTGCTCACCCGTGCGCTGAACGCGCTCGTGGCCCGCCACGAGGCGCTGCGCACCGTGGTCCGGCCCGACGGGACGGTGGAGATCGTCGCCGACCGTCCGCCGCAGGTCGCCGAGAAACGGGCGGCGGACGAGGCCGAGGCCGGCCGCATCGTGTGGCACGAGCGCATGCGCCTCGACGACGCCATCGCCGGCCCGCTGGTGCGAGCCCTCGTCGTCCACATCGGCCAGGACGACGACGCGGACGACCACGTCCTCGTCCTGGCCGTGCACCACTTCGCGTTCGACGGGTTCTCCTTCGGCGTGCTGCTGAGGGAGCTCGCCCTCCTCTACTCCGCGCTGTCCACGGGACACCCCGACCCGCTGCGGCCCCTGCCGATCACCTACACCGACTACTGCCGCTTCGCCCGCGAGCAGTGGCCGGTCAACCAGCCGTACTGGGATCGCGTGCTGGAGGGCGCTCCCACGGACCTGAGCCCGTTCCCGGGGCGCAGGGAGACGAGCCGGTTCTCCCGGCGGCGGCACGCCTTCGAGGTCGAGCACGCGCTGCGCGACCGGCTGGCCGAGATCGCGCGCGAGCGCGGCGCCACCACGTTCATGGCGGTCGCCGCCTGCTGGACCTGGCTGCTGGCCGAGTGGACCGGCCGCACCGACATCGTCGTGATGTCGCCCGTGCCAGGTAGGACGTTGCCCGAGCACGAGACCCTCGTCGGCTGCCTGGTGCAGTCGCTGATCCTGCGCTTCGACGTCTCCGGCCGCCCCGGCTACGCCGAGCTGCTCGACCGGGTGCGGGACGTCGCCGTGGGCGCCGTGGCCCACCAGCTCCACGCGTACCAGGACGCCCGGCTGCGCGTGCCGTTCCCGTCGCGCATCCACTACGAGAGCTTCGGCGCGCCGCACTTCCCCGGCCTGGCGTCCGAGCCGTTCCCGTTCCCGCGCGAGCAGGAGGCGCTGGAATGGTCGGCCAACCCCGGCGAGCTGGACCTGAGCGCCCCCGAGCTCATCGTCGAGGAGCAGCGGGACGGCTCCATGCACTGCGCTGTCGTCTACAACCACCACGGCTATGACCCTGAGACCGCGGCCGAACTGGCCGACGCCTTCCTCCGGTGCGCCCGCGCCGCCGCCGACCGCCCCGGTCATGTCCTTCCTCCGCTCGCGGTGCGCCATGCGGGCTGACGTCTCCTACGTTCAGGAACGGTTGTGGTTCCTGCAGCGGTACGACCCCGCCGACTCCTCCTCGAACCTGTTCATCTCCGAAAGGCTTCGCGGCCAACTCGACGCGGACGCGCTGGAACGGGCCCTGGCCGCGCTGGTGTCGCGACACGAGACGCTGCGTACGCGCTACCCGGCCCGCGACGGTGAACCGGTCGCGGTGCCGGGACCGATCCCCCCGCTGGACCGCCTCGACCTCACCTCCCACCCCGAGGGCGAGCGGGAGCGCCGGGCGGCCGACGCCGTGGCCGAGCGCACCCGGACGCCGTTCGACGTGGCCGAGGGGCCGATCCTGCGGGCCGCGCTGATCCGGCTCGGGGAGCGCGACCACGTGCTGCACCTGGCCGTGCATCACATCGCGGCCGACGGCTGGTCGATCGGACTGCTCACCTCGGAGCTGGCGTCGCTCTACACGGAGTTCGTCACCGGAGTGCCCGCCGACCTCCCGCCCCCGCGCGGCCACGCCCTGCACGCCGCGGACGAGCGCGCACGCGCCGTGGACGTGGCCGCGCTCGCCTACTGGCGCGAACGGCTGAAGGGGGCCCCGGTCCTCGACCTGCCGACCGACCGCCCTCGCCGCGACGGCGCGTCCCGTGCGTCCGGCGGGTCCGCCGCGTCCGGTGCGGGCACGGTCGTGCTGCGCTTGCCCGCCGGGCTCAGCCGCGGTGTCGCCGAGCTGGCCAGAAGCCGGAGATGCACCCCTTTCATGGCGTTGCTCGCCGCCTACCAGCTCCTGCTGGCCCGGCAGACCGGCCAGGACGACGTCTGCGTCGGCTCGGCCGTCTCCACCCGGGACCGGCCGGAGCTGGAGGAGGTCGTTGGCCCGCTCATCAACACCGTCGTCCTCCGGGGCGATCTGACCGGTGACCCGTCCTTCGCAGAGCTTCTCACCCGTACCAGGACCGCCGTGCTGGGAGCGTTGTCCCGGCGGGACGTGCCGTTCTCCCGCGTGGCCGAGGAACTCGCCCCCGGCCGCCACGGAGGCAGGAACCCGCTGCTGCGCGCCCAGTTCGGCCTGCACCACGAGAACACCGTCCGGCCGGCCCTCCATGGTCTCGCGGCCGAACCGTTCACCGTGGACACGGCCCACGCCCAGGCCGACCTCTCCCTGGAGGTCCACCCGTCAGCGGACGGGCTGACCGCGAGGTTCGTCTACGACGCCGGGCTGTTCGAACACGGAACCGTCGAACGCGTGGCGGCCCGGTTCGAGGCGCTGCTCGGCCAGGTCGTCGCCCATCCCGACACCCCGCTGGCGCGGCTCGACCTGCTCGCCCCCGGAGAGCGGGCGGCGATCCTCGCCAGGGCGGGCGGTCCCGAGACGTCCTGCCCCGGCGTCACGCTCGCCGACCTGCTCGGCGGCAAGCCCGGCGCGGTCGCGGCGATCTGCGGGGACGAGCGGGTCACCTACGCCGAACTCGACGCCCGCAGCCGCGCGCTGACCCGGCGGCTGCGCGCTGCCGGCGCCGCGCGGGGCACACTCGTCGCGATCTGCGCGTCGCGCTCGATCGACTTGCTCACCGGGCTCCTCGCGGTGGTCCGGGCCGGGGCCGCCTACCTCCCGCTCGACCCGGGACACCCTGCCGAGCGGCTGGCGTACGTGCTGGCCGACTCGGGCGCGCAGCTGCTGCTCACGCAGCGTGGCCTGAGCACGCGCCTGCCGGGCGACCTGCCATCGCTGCTCCTCGACGAGCCGTACGGGGAGGAGCCGGAAGACGAGCCCGGCGAACCGGCTGTCGCCTCCGACCTCGCGTACGTGATCTACACCTCCGGCTCCACCGGCAGGCCCAAGGGCGTCGCCATCAGCCACGGAGCCCTGGCGAACCTGCTGCTGTCGTTCCGCGACCAGCTCGAAGCCGGCCCGGACGACGTGTGGCTGGCCTCCACGTCGCTGTCGTTCGACATCTCGGCCCTGGAACTGTACCTGCCGCTGATCACCGGCGGCACCGTCGTGATCGCCTCCGACGAGGACATCCGCGACGGCTCCCGGCTCGCGGCCCTGGCCGCGGCCGCCGGCGTCACTCATCTCCAGGCCACGCCGTCAGGGTGGCGCATGCTGCTCGACGCCGGTTTCCACCGGCCCGGCGCCGTCGCGCTCACGGGCGGGGAGGCGCTGCCGGGGCCGCTCGCCACCGAACTGCGGCCCCGCGTCGCACGACTCTGGAACGTGTACGGACCCACTGAGACCACCATCTGGTCGTCCTGCTGGGAGGTGCCGGCCGGCGTCACCGGCGCCGTCCGCGTCGGCCGTCCCATTGCCAACACCCGCCTGTACGTGCTGGACCGCCGGATGGAGCCGGTGCCCGACGGCTCGACCGGCGAACTGTTCATCGCCGGTGACGGCCTGGCCAGCGGATACCCCGGCCGGCCGGGGCTCACGGCCGAGCGCTTCCTCCCCGACCCCTACGGGCCGCCGGGCACCCGTATGTACCGCACGGGCGATCTGGCCAGGTGGCGCGGTGACGAGGTCGAATGCCTGGGCAGGACCGACGAGCAGGTGAAGCTGCGCGGCCACCGCATCGAGCCGGGCGAGGTGGAGGCGCGGCTGATGGAGCACCCCTCGGTCGCGCAGGCCGCGGTCGTGGTGCGCGGCGACCGGCTCGTCGCCTACGTCGTGCCCACGAGCGCACCCCCACCGCCGGACAGCTCCAGCACACCCTTCGCGCCGGACAGCTCCGGTACCCCCTTCGCGCCGGAAGGGTCCGGCGCGCTCTCCGGGCAGGACAGGCCAGGCGCCCTCTCCGGGCCGGACAGCTCCGGCGAGTCCTCCGCACCGGAGGGGCATGGCGAGGCGATTCCGCAAGCGCTGGCCGCGCACGCCCGCGCGATGCTGCCGGCGCCCATGGTGCCCGCGTCGTTCGTGCCGGTGCCCGCGCTGCCGCTCACCCCCAACGGCAAGGTGGACCGGGCCGCGCTGCCCGACCCGGACGTCGTACGCGGTGACCGGCCGCCCGCGACGCCGGCCGAGCGCCTGGTGGCGGAGGTCTTCGCCGAGGTGCTCGGCCTCGACGCCGTGGGCGCGGACGACGGCTTCTTCGACCTCGGTGGCCACTCGCTGCTCGCCTCCCGCGCCGCCGCCCGCCTCACCCGGGCGCTCGGGACCGAGGTGGCGGTACGGGCTCTGTTCGACCACCCCACGGTCGCGGCGCTCGCCGCGGAGCTCGACACCGGGGACGGCACCGCGGCCCGGCCGGGAGGCGACGTACGGGTCGTCCCGCGCCCGCCGGGCACACCGCCGCCGCTGTCGGCGGCCCAGGAGCGGCTCTGGTTCCTGCAGCGGCTCAATCCCGACGACAGCTCCGCCAACATGTACTTGGTCCGGCGGTTGCGTGGCCCACTGGACCGGGCGGCGCTCGCCCGCGCGGTCGCGGGGGCCCGCGCGCGGCACGAGTCGCTGCGCACCAGCTTCCCCGAGGCGGACGGCGTGCCGATCGCCGTCGTCCACCCCTCGGCGGGACCGGAATGGGAGGACCTCGTCGCCTCCGACGAGGACGAACGGGCGGACCTCGCCGCCCGCGACAAGGACGAGTGGGAGGATCTCGCCGCCCGTGACGAGGACGAGGCCCGCAGGCTGGTGGCCGCCCGCGTCAACGCGCCGTTCGACCTGGCCGCCGCGCCGCCGTATCGCCTCACCCTCGTCCGGCTCGCCGACGACGACCACGTCCTGTGCTGGGTGATCCACCACATCCTGGGCGACGGCTGGTCGCTCAACGTCCTCATGGACGACCTGGCAGGACTGTACGCGGGCCGCCGGCTCACCGAGCCCGTCCTGCAGCACGGGGACGTGGCCGCCTGGCAGCGCGGCAGGGACCTGTCGGCGCCGTTGGCGTACTGGCGGCGCAGGCTCGCCGACCCGCCGGTGCTCGACCTGCCCACCGACCGCCCCCGGACGTCCGCCGGCATGCGGCGTGGGGGCCGCGTCCGTGCCCACCTGCCGGAGGAGACGGCAGCCGGGCTGGAACGGGTGGCAAGGGAGCACGACGCCACCCTGTTCATGGTCCTGCTGACCGCGTACCAGGTGCTGCTGTCGCGGCACTGCGGCCAGGACGACGTCGTGGTGGGCTCAGTGACCGCCGGACGGGACCGCGTCGAGCTGGAGCCGGTGTTCGGCAACCTCACCCACACCGTCGCCCTGCGCGCCGACCTGCGGGGCGACCCGTCGTTCCGCGACCTCCTGGCCGCCGCCCGGCGGACCGTCATGGAGGACCTGGCCGGCCGGGAGGTGCCGTACGAGCTGCTCGTCGACGAGCTCGGCATCGGGCGCGACCTCGGCCGGACACCGCTGTTTCAGACGATGATGATCCTGCACAGCCAGGACACCGGTCCGCACGCGCCCGGCGCCCGCTTCGGCGGCCTGGAGGCGGAGTTGTTCGAGGACGGCCACGCCCAGGCCAAGCTCGACCTGGCGCTCGACGTGTGGCGCGAGCCCGGCGCTCTGTCGCTGGTCCTCACCTACGACGCCGATCTGTTCGACGCGACGACGGTGGAGCGGCTGGCCGAGCGGTTCCACACCCTCTGCCAGGGGATCGTCGCCGACCCCGGCCGCCGGATGAGCTCGCTGCCCCTGCTGACGCCCGCCGACGACGCCGAGCTGCGCGCCCTGGCCACAGGCCCCGCACCCGTCGCCGCCGGCCCCGCACCCGTCCTCGCCGCAGGGCTGGTGCCCGCGCTCGTCGCCCGGAGCGCCGAGCACACTCCTGACGCCGTCGCCCTGCGGTGCGGCGGCGACCTGCTGTCCTACCGACAGCTTGTGACGCGGGCCGACGCGCTGGCCGCCACCCTTCACCGGAGCGGCGTCGGCCGCGGGCACGTCGTCGGAGTGGCGCTGCCGCGTGGCATGGACGCCGTCGTCGCGCTGCTCGGTGTGCTCCGGGCCGGCGCCGCCTACCTGCCGCTCGACCCCGCCGACCCCGCCCCCAGGCGGGAGCGGCTGGTCGCCGACAGCGGCGCCGCGGCCGTGCTCACCCCCGCCGACCTGCGGAACCTGTCCGGGCAAGCGCTCGCGCAGCCGGAGCCGCGCCCGCGTGACGCCGCGTACGTCATCTACACCTCCGGCTCGACCGGCACCCCCAAGGGTGTGGTGGTCGAGCACGCCGCGCTGACGGCCCGCACCCGCTGGATGGCCGCCGCGTACGAGCTGGGACCCGGCGACGTCGTCGTGCAGTTCGCCTCGCTCGGCTTCGACGCCCACGTCGAGGAGGTGTACCCGACGCTGGTCTCGGGGGCCACGCTGCTTCTCCTGCCGGACGGCGGCGCCGCCCTGCCCGACCTGCTCGCCTCCCCTGAGGGCAGGGACGTCACCGTGCTCGACCTGCCCACGGCCTACTGGCACCACCTGGTCGACGTCGTGGACGAGGTGGACTGGCCGCCGTCGCTCCGTCTGGTCATCCTCGGCGGGGAGCAGGCGGACGCCGCCGCGGTGTCGAGGTGGAAGCGCCGCTTCCCCGGCGTCCGGCTGGTCAACACCTACGGCCCGACCGAGGCGACGGTCATCGCCACGTCCGCCGACCTGGTGGACGACGGCTTGCGCCCGGCCATCGGCCGGCCGGTGGGCGAGACCACGGTGTGGCTGCTCGGCGAGGGCGGCGAACCGGTGCCGCCGGGCGCTCCCGGCGAGCTTTACGTAGGAGGCGCGGGGGTGGCGCGCGGCTACGCGGGACGTCCCGCGACGACGGCGGCGTCGTTCACACCCGACCCGTTCACACCGGGAGGCGGAAGGCTCTACCGCACCGGCGACCGGGGCCGGTGGCGGCGCGACGGCACCCTGGAGTTCCTCGGACGGCTCGACTCCCAGGTCAAGGTGCGCGGCTACCGGATCGAACCGGGCGAGGTCGAGGCCTGCCTGCTCGCCCATCCGGACGTGGGCCAGGCGGCCGTCGCCGCCCGCGGCGACCTGCTGGTCGCGTACGTGGTGGGACGTGCGACGGCGGAGGAACTGCGCCGCCACGCGGAAGAACGGCTCCCCGCGCACCTGGTGCCGGGCGCCTGGACGCTCCTGGACCGGCTTCCGCTCACCGGGAACGGCAAGGTCGACCGCGCGGCGCTTCCCGCCCCCGGGCCCGCCAGGGAACGTTCCTTCGTCGCGCCGCGCACCGACGCCGAGGCGCTGGTCGCCGAGGTCTGGGCGGACCTGCTCGGCGTCGCCGCCGTCGGCGCGTACGACGACTTCTTCCACCTCGGCGGGCACTCGCTGCTCGCCGTCCGCATCGCGGCCAGGCTCAGGGCGCTGATCGGCGTCGAGGTGCCGATCCGGGCACTGTTCACCCGGCGCACGGTGGCGGAGTTCGCCGGCGCGGTCGAGGCACTGCTTCTCGACTCGCTCGCCGGGCTGTCCGACGAGGAGGCGCTGCGCCTGCTCGACCAGAAAGACGAGGATCAGTGACGACGTACCACGTAGTGATCAACGACGAGGAGCAGTACTCCCTCTGGCCCGGCGACCGGACGGTTCCCGAGGGCTGGCGGCGGACCGGTTTCACCGGCGGCAGGGAGGACTGCCTGGCCCACATCGACGAGGTCTGGACGGACATGCGTCCGCTGAGCGCCCGATGACCACACTCGACGACGGGCTGTCCCCGGCCAAGCAGGCGGTGCTGTCCGGGCTGTTGCGCCGCCGCGCCGCCTCCTTGTCCGTCCTGAGGCGCCCTGAGGGTCGGACGCCGCCGCTGTCGCACGCCCAGGAACGCCTGTGGTTCATGGAGCAGTACGCGCCGGGGACCGCCGCCTACACCGTGCCGCTCGGCACCAGGCTCTCCGGCGACCTCGACGCCGAGGCGCTGGCCCGCGCGCTGCGGGAGGTCACGGCCCGCCACGAGAGCCTGCGCACGCGCTTCGTCACCGACGGCGAGGGACGGCCCGCGGTCGTGATCGACGACGAGCCCATGGTGGAGTTCACCGTCGTCGAGTCCGACGAGGCCGGCGTGGCGGAGCTGTGCGCCGCCCAGCTCGCCCGGCCGTTCGACCTGACGACGGGGCCGCTCCTGCGCGCCCTGCTCGTCCGGCTCGGCCCGGAGGAGCACGTGCTGCTGCTGACCGCTCACCACGCGGTCATCGACGGCTGGTCCTACGACCTGGTGCTCAGCGAGGCGCTCACCCTGCACGACGCCTTCCGGGCCGGTGAGCCGTCCCCGCTGGAGGAGCCCCCGGTGCAGTACGGCGACTACGCCCTCTGGCAGCGAGCCCAGGAAGAAAGGCAACAGGAGCCGGCGTACTGGACGCGGCGGCTGTCCGGCGTGCCGGCACTCGACCTGCCCACCGACCTGCCCAGGCCGGCCGAGCAGATGTTCACCGGCGCGGGGCTGCGCTTCAAGGTCGGGCAGGAGACGACCGGACGCGTCGCCGACCTGGCGAGCGGCCGAGGGGCGTCTCTGTACATGACCCTGCTGGCCGCTTTCCAGGTGTTGCTGTTCCGCCACTCCGGCCAGCGGGACTTCGCGGTCGGCTCGCCCGTCAGCGGCCGGGAGACGCCGGAGCTGGAACGCACCGTGGGCGTCTTCGTGAACACGCTGGCGATGCGGGCGGACCTCAGCGGCGACCCGTCCTTCACCGAGTTGCTCGACCGGGTGCGCGATGCCACGCTCGACGACTTCGCCCACCAGGGGTTGCCCTTCGACCGGCTCGTCGGCGAACTCAACGTGAAGCGCGACGTCAGCCGCTCGCCGGTGTTCCAGGTCATGTTCGCCCTGCAGAACTTCCAGGCCCCCGCCCGCTGGGCGACCGGGCTGCGCATGGCCGAGTACCGCGTGGACGCCGCCACCACGCGCTTCGACCTCACCCTCTACCTGCGGCAGACCGGCGACGGGCTGGACGGCCACATCGTCTACAACACGGCGCTCTTCCTGCCCGAGACGATGGAATGCCTGGCCGCCCGGTTCGTGGCCCTGCTCGCCGCCGTCGCCGCCGAGCCGTCCACCCGGATCTCCGAGCTGAACCTGCTCGACGCCGCCGAACGGGCCGAGGTGCTGGCGTTCGGCACCGTGCCCTCCCTCCCACGGCCCGAGCGGCGGCTGCTCCACGAGCTGACCGGTGGCCACCCGTCCGCCACGGCGGTGGCCTGCGGCGACACCACCCTCACGTACGGCGAGCTGGAGCGCAGGGCCAACCGGCTGGCCCGGTTCCTGCGACGGCGCGGCGTCGGCAGGGACACGCGGGTGGCGGTGTGCATGGAGCAGTCGGCCGACGTGGCGGTCGCCGTCCTCGGCGTGCTCAAGGCGGGCGGCGCGTACGTGCCGCTCGATCCCGAGCACCCGGCGGGCCGCCTGGCCCACGCCGTGTCCGACTCGGGCGCCCTGGCCGCCGTCGTCACCGAGGGGACGCGGGACCGGCTGCCTCCCGGCCTGCCCACGTTCACCCTGGACGACACCGATGTCGAGGAGGACGGCCCGGTGGACGCGGACGTGCGGCCCGGGGACCTCGCGTATGTGATCTACACCTCCGGGACCACCGGCACCCCCAAGGGGGTCGCGGTCCAGCACCGCGAGGCCGTCACCTACCTCCTCGGCGTCCGCGAGCGGCTGGGCGTCGTGCAGGGGGGCGTGTTCGTGCTGCTCCAGTCGCTGGCCTTCGACTTCGGCGTGACGGTGTTCTACCTGTCGCTGGCGACGGGCGGGACGTTGCACCTGGTGCCCGCCCGCACCTCGGCCCCCGAGCTGGCCAAGACGCTCGCCGGCATCGGCCCGGACTACATGAAGATCACCCCGTCGCATCTGGCGGCGCTGCTGGCCGATGCCCCCGCCGCGGAGCTGCTGCCCAAGCGGCTGCTGATCCTCGGGGGAGAGGCGGCCGGTCAGGCGCTCGCGGACGAGGTGGTGGCGGCCGGACGGTGCGCGGTCGTCAACCACTACGGTCCCACCGAGGCCACCGTGGGCATGACGACCTATGCCGTCGACCCGGCCGGCGCCCATGGCGGCGCGACCCTGCCGATCGGCAGGCCGCTGCCCGGGGCGGTCGTACGCGTCCTGGACGAGCACCTGCGTCCCGTCGGCGTGGGCGTCCCCGGCGAGATCCACCTGGGCGGCGACCGGCTGGCCCGCGGATACCTCGGCAGGCCCGGCCTGACCGCCGAGCGGTTCGTCCCCGACCCGTACGGCCCGCCGGGGGCGCGGCTGTACCGCACCGGCGACCTCGGCCGCTGGCTGCCCGACGGAAACCTGCAGTTCCTCGGCAGGACCGACCACCAGGTGAAGATCCGCGGCTACCGGGTCGAGCTCGGCGAGATCGAGTCGGTGCTCACCACGCTGCCGGGCGTCTCCCAGGCGGTGGCGGAACTCCGGTCGGACCGGCTCGTCGCCTACCTGGCCGGGCCGGAGGCCGGTCCCCGGCCCGGCGCGGCGGACCTCCGCGAGGCCCTGCGGGCGCTGCTGCCCGACTACATGATCCCCAGCCGGTACGTCTGGCTGGACACCCTGCCGCTGAAGGCGCACGGCAAGGTCGACCGGGACGCGCTGCCCGAGCCCGGCCTCGACCGCGAGACCGAGTGGGAACCGCCCGCTACGCCGACGGAGCAGGCGGTGGCCGCCGTCTGGTCGGCCGTGCTCGGCGTGGACGAGGTCGGCGCGGCCGACGACTTCTTCGACCTCGGCGGGCACTCCCTGCTCGCGATGCAGGTCGTCGCCCGGTTGCGCGCCGTCGCCCCGGGTCGGCTGGTCACCATCATGGATCTGTTCCGCCATCCCACCGTCCGCGAGCTGGCCGGGCTCCTGGAACGCGGCGAGGACGGGCCGCGCGTGCTGCTGCACCGGCTCACGCCCGCCCGGCAGGCGACCGGGACCATCGTGTGCGCTCCGTACGGCGGCGGCAGCGCCGTCATCTACAAGCCGCTGGCCGACGCGCTGTCCGCCCGCTGGGCCCTGTACTCCATCGCGGTCCCCGGCCACGAGCTGGGGGAGGAGTCCAGGCCGCTCGACGAGGTCGCGGCCGCGTGCGCCGAGGAGATCCTGGCGAAGGTGGCGGGCCCGCTCGTCCTGTACGGCCACTGCGGGCTCGGCGTCATGCTGACGGTCGAGATCGCCCGCCGACTGGAGGCGGCCGGACGCGAGGTGGACGCCGTCTACCTGGGCGGCACCTTCCCCTTCGCGAGAACCCGGTGGACGGGGGTCACCGAGGCGCTGGAGCGCCTGCGCAGCGACCAGCTGTGGGCCAACGCGCTGCGGGCGGCCGGACTGGAGGTGGACGAGCTGGGACGCGACCAGCTCAAGCTGGTCATCGACAACCGCAGAAAGGGCACCCGGGAGGCGGAGCGCTACTTCACCCGGCTGTTCGAACAGGACGGACGGCCACTACGCGTCCCCATCATCTCGGTCGTGGGCGAGCGCGACCCGGCGACCGAGTTCTACCAGGAACGCTTCCGCGAATGGCACCTGCTGAGCGCCACCACGGCCGTGGCCGTGCTGGACGAGGCGGGCCACTTCTTCCTGCGCTACCGCGCCGCCGAGCTCGCCGAGATCGTCACCCGGACGCACGTCGCCCTCGCCGAGGCCGAGCCCGATCGGCTCGGCCGCACCGAGACCTCCACCTGGTGGCTGCAGGACGCGTCCACGGCGGACGACCCGCCGCCCGAGCACCGAGGACCGCGACCGAGCATGCGTCGCTTCGGCGTCATCGCGGCAGGTCAGCTCGTGTCGATGATCGGCGCCGCGCTGACCGAGTTCGCGATCCCCATCTGGATCTACACCACGACGGGATCCCTGGTGAGCTTCGCGCTGCTCGCGGTGCTCGGACTCGTGCCGGGCATCCTGATCGCGCCGCTGGCCGGAGTCGTGGTGGACCGCTTCGACCGGCGCAGGGTGCTGCTCGCCGCCGACGCGGCGGCGCTGTCCACCCAGCTCATCTTCGGCGCGCTGCTCTGGACCGGGGGACTGACGACCTGGCACGTCTACCCGCTGCTGGCCTGCCTGTCGGTCGCCCTGACGTTCCAGCGTCTGGCGTACACGTCGGCGATACCGCAGCTCGTGCCCAAACGTTTCCTCGGTCATGCCAACGGCGTCGTGCAGATGGCGACGGGCTCGGCGCAGCTTGTCGTGCCCCTCGTCGCGGCCGGGCTGATGGCCGCCATCGGCGTCGAGGGCATCCTCGCCATCGACGTGGCGAGCTACGTCGTGGCGATCGCCGCGGTGATCGTGACGCGTTTCCCCCGGACGATGGCCGCCACGCGCAGGGAACCGATCGTCACCGAGATGCTGAACGGGCTGCGTTACTCCTGGGGCAACCGGGGTTTCCGCGGCATGCTCGGCTTCTTCGCGGTGCTGAACGTCTTCCTCTCGCCGCTCTTCCTGATAATCTCGCCGCTGGTGCTGGCGTTCGCGGGCCTGCCGGACGTGGCGCAGGTGTCGTTCGCCGGGGGCCTCGGCACGCTCGCGGGCGGCCTGGCGATGGCCGTGTGGGGCGGCCCTCGCCGGCGGCGGCTGCGCGGCGTGCTGCTCGCCACCCTCGCCCTGTCGCTCGCCTGCCTGGTCACGGGGCTGCACGCGAACGTGCAGACGATCGCCGTGGGCGCGTTCGGCATGTCGCTGTGCCTCACGCTCGTCAACGGGGTCTACGCCACGATCATCCAGGTCAAGGTGCCGCAGCGGTACCACGGCCGGGTCATCGCGCTCAACACCCTGGTCGCCTGGTCCACCCTCCCGATCGGCTTCGGCCTGGTGGCGCCGTACGGCGCGGCGCTGTTCGAACCGCTGCTGGCCCCAGGCGGACCGCTCGCGGGCACCGTGGGCGCCGTCATCGGCGTCGGCGCCGGACGCGGCATCGGCTTCATGTACGTCTGCTTCGCCGCCGCGATCGCCGTCATCGCGCTGGCCGCCATGCGGGTCCGGGTGCTGGCGAGATTCGACGAGATCGTCCCCGACGCGGTCCCCGACGACCTGATCGGCTACGAGACCGTCGCGGCACGCCGCCGAACCTGACGCGTGGGGACACTCGACGCTGAGAAGACCGGGCTTCCCGCCCCGCGGGAAGCCCGGTCCGGTCTCGGTCAGAAGGTGGGCGTGATCTCCTGGGTGGTTCCTCCCACACCGTGGTAGTTGCTCCCGATCGACCACACAGAGTCGTTGATCAACGGCTTGTACTCGAACGCCTGGCCGGCCGGGATGCCCGGCACCCAGCAGTCCCACACAGCGGTCGAGACCTTCACGCAGTCACGACCGGCAGACCAGGTGAGCGGGCTGACGTTGCCGCGGATCGTGATCCTGTTGCCCGCCCCCGCGTCCTTCTGCACGCGGATGCGCGTCGACCCCGGCGCCTCCTTCACCTGGTATGCCCGGATGATCGTCTGCTTGGCGGTGTTGCCCGCCTGATCGGCCAGCGTCGCGCGCAAGGACACGAAGCCGGGGCCGGCCGGGTTGGTGATCTGCGGGGTCCCGCACGTCGACCCTTGGGACACCGTCGTCCAGGTGGAGCCGTCGTCGACGGAGGACTCGATCAGGCAGGAGGTCAGGGACGTGACGGCCTGGCCCGGCTCCCGCTGGACGGTGGTGACCACGGGGGTCACGGTCCCGGCCGCAGCGCGGTTCATCTCGTCCAGTCCGTCCGGCCGATACCGCACCACCATCAGCGGGAGCGGCCCGTTCGCCGTGGCATCGGAGGTGAAGGTCCATTCCGTATCGATCTGAATGGACGTGGCGTCATTTCTGTTGGTGGCAGAAGCGGTGAGCTTGTACTGCGAGCCGGCCTCCGGGACGGTCACCGGGACGAGCCAGGTACGCGGCTTCACGAAATTGGACCAGATCTGCTGGCCGTCGCGGAACAGGCGCATCGACCCCTCGGTGTCGGCGTTCTCACCACCGTGACCGGCTTCCGAGTCGGAGTGGAGCTTGATGTAGTTGAACACCATCTCGTTGTTGTCACGCCAAGCCGTACCACTCCAGTAGGTGCTTTTCGCGGGGAGCGCGGGGCCGATGACCGCGCCGTTCCACGTCTCCGTGTTGTCCAGGCCGGGGCCGAACTCCCGGGGATCGGCGAGAACCTGCTTTCCGTCGAACCGGAGCAGGCCGCGCCAGCGTCCCGGCGTCCGGTACTCGGTCACCACCGACGGCATCTTGACCGGCGAGTAGATCAGGGCCGCCGGAGAGCTGAGCCCCGTGTCGAACTCGGGCTGGACGAGCAGGCTCGCGTACGAGGCCGTGCCCCGGTAGGTGACGTCGACCTTCGTCAGGTTGGCCGGCGTTCCCTGGAAGGTCGGTTCGCTGGGCACCCCGCTGCGCTGGTCGACGATGCGGTAGAAGTACGGGCTGGGAGTGGTCGCCGAGGAACCTTCCTTGTCGAAGTAGGCGATGGCGGTGTAGGTGATGCCCTGGTCGCTGACCGGGAGGACGTAATCCGCCATGCTGAACCCGGTATAGAGCCCGTCGTCGACGCCGTAGTGGAAGTTCACGTACGTCTCGTGCAGGATCTGCCGGGCGGTCGGCTCGCCGACCGTGACCGTGGCCTTCCTCGCCTGCTGCGCGTCGAGGGTGATCGTCCGGTCCTGCGACATGTCCGCGGGCACGACCGCCATCGTCCACGTGTCGTCGGTCTTGATGAGAGCGCCGAGGTAGTAGGAGCCTGCCGGCAGGTTGACCGTGCCACTGCCGCCGGCGATCGCGACCGGCGTCTCGGTGTCCGACTGGCGGGAGAAGACCCACACCGTGGTGTTGGCCGGTGCGCCCAGGCGGTCCTTGACGATGAGGTCCAGCGTGTGCTGCTCGGGCTGGACGTAGGCGCCGATGGCCGTGCGAATGACCTCGCTGCCGGTGGTGGCCGTGAGCTGCCCGGAATAGGAGCCGACCGGCCGGCCGTGGCCGTCGACGGTCACGGTGACGTCCGCGGTCCCGCTGGCGGGAACGGTCACGCTGGTCGCGCTCACCGTGAAGAGGCCGGCCGGAGCCCCGGCCGCACTCACCTCCAGGATCAGGGTGACAGGTGTGCTGCCGAGGTTGCGATAGCTGACGGTACGGGTGACCGGCGTGTTCGCGGTCGAGGGCACCGAGCCGAAGACCGGGGCTCCCTCGGCGATCACCGTAGCTGTCGCGGCGGCGTTCACATTCACCCGGCCGGTGCCCTGCTGGAAGGCGGTCAGCCCAGGGGTGGGAACGGCGCTGCTGGTCAGAGCCGCCTTCAGCCGGGTGACCGGCCAATCCGGGTGCAGCTCCGCCAAAAGCGCCGCCGCGCCCGCCACGTGCGGCGCCGCCATCGACGTCCCCGACGCCGAGCGCAGGCCACCGCCCGCTCTCGCGGCGACGATGTCCACTCCCGGCGCGGTGATGTCGGGTTTGACGGCGAGGTCTCCCACGCGGGGCCCGCTGCTGGAGAACTCGGCCAGCACGTTCTGCTTGTCGACCGCCCCCACCGTGATCGCGGCGTCCGCCGAGCCTGGAGAGCCGATGGTCTGCGAGCGAGGCCCCTCGTTGCCCGCGGAGATGACGAACAATGCGCCCGTCTGCGCGGACAGGTCGTTCACCGCCTGCTCCATGGGGTCGACGCCCGCGGTGTCCGGCCCGCCGAGGCTCATGTTGACGACCTTCGCGCCGGCGGTCGTCGTGGCCCACTCCATCCCCGCGATGATGTCGGATTCGACGCCGGAGCCGTCGTTGCCGAGCACCTTGCCGACGACCAGGTCGGCCCCCGGCGCCACGCCCTTGCCCGCCCCGCTCGTGGTCGCCCCGGTCCCGGCGATCGTGGCGGCGACGTGCGTGCCGTGTCCGGCCACGTCTTCCACGCCCTGGCCGGTGAAGTCCTGCGAGTCGATCACCTTGCCCGCCAGGTCCGGATGGTCGGTGTCGTAGCCGGTGTCGAGCACCGCCACCTTCACACCCTCACCGGTGTGACCCGACTGCCAGACCTGCGGAGCGCCGATCTGCGGCACACTCTCGGTCAGCGTGGCCTTGACCCGGCCGTCCAGCCACAGCTTGCCCACCTCACCGGCGAAGCTGCGCGGCGAGCGCTTGCCGCCCACCAACGCCTTCCACTGTGCGGTGGTCTTCGTCTTGTCCACGGCGAAGGAGCTCATCCCGAGCCGTGGCAGCGACTTTCGGAGCTTGGCATCCTTCATCACCTGTTGGGCTCCGGCGGCCGAGCGGCCCTTGGGGCTCTGCACGAGTACGGCCAACACCTTGCTCTTGTCGTCGCCATAGTGATCGTCGATCAGGCGGTCAAGGTCGAACAGACGCGGGTCCAGCCGCCCGTTGGCGAGTAGGTCGAGGGCGTCACCCGGGACGACCGACAGGGCGCCGTCGCGGCCCCTGGTGACCCGGTAGCCGATCCCCTCGCGGCCGGAGCCTGGCTCGAAGGCCAGCAACTGCAGGCCGTCACGACCGCTGGACACCGTGACGACGTCTCCGGTGATCAACGTAATGCGCTGGGAGTTCGCCCCTGCTTGGGACGCAGGCGGTGGTGCGGCGGAGGCGACCGCCGGGGTCGGCGCCGCGGCAAGCGCAAGGCCGAGCAGCGCGGCTAACGATCTACGCATCGATTCTCCTAGTACCAGGGAGATGCTTGGAAGGTTTCAGCAAATTTCGACGCTGACGAGATCGAATATAGAGCCCAATGATCTCTACGCGTGCGGCGGGTCGGCATCGCCGCCGACTGCGGCCAGTTCGACGGCAGGACTTATGCACTCAAAAGAGGATATTTCGCTCAAACAGGGAACTAATGACGCCCTGAATGCTTCCGGAATCGCTGCAAGTCCTTGCAGAAATCCTGCACGATCCTATGCTGCGATCATGCGCGGCGAAGCTCTCGGGGGCCTGCGCATGCCACGTCCTCAAGCAACGGCGGCGGGCAAGGTGCCGCCGACGGACAAGGAGAAGCGCCGGCCGTGAAGCCGGCGCCGCGGGGAGGCGTCGGTGGGGAAGCCGCCCCGGGCAGCCGGTCATGGACGGGGCTGCAGGGGCGCGATCTACTGCTCACGTGGTGGGCAGGGGAAACTCGACGTGAGTGAGGTGTTCGGAGACCTCCCAGAGCTTGTGTGCGGCGTCATCGTCGACTGCTGCGCCGGACTATTCTTCGAGGGCGGCGGGGCCGCGTACCCCGAACCGGCTGGGGCCGGAGAAGCTGGCGCCGGGGACGTTGCCGACGGTGGCCAGCAGGGTCGGCCGGGCGCCGCCTTCGGGGCTTTGGGCCAGGAGCCGCGTTCCCAGTGCGAGGGTGTGGTCAAGGATCCGCCGGCCGGTGGTCATGGTGAATCCGGTGGCCGCCCAGCCGGGATGCGCTGCCGTGGCCAGGATCGGTGAGCCGGCCCTGTTCAGGCGGCGCTGCAGTTCGCGGGTGAACAGCAGGTTGGCCAGCTTGGTCTGTCCGTAGGCGCCGAACGGCCGGTAGGGCCGTCGTTGCCACTGCAGGTCCTCGAAGTCGAGGTGCGCGCTGCGGTAGTTGGTGGAGGACACGGTGATCACCCGCCCGGCGATCTGACCCAGGAGCAGATTCGTCATCGCGAAGTGCCCGAGATGGTTGACGCCGAGCTGGCTCTCGAAGCCGTCGGTGGTGTGCTGCAGGGTAGGGGTCATGGAACCGGCGTTGTTGATCAGATAGTCGATGGGGGCGTCCACGGTGCGGGCGAACTCACGCACGGAGGCCAGCGATCCGAGGTCGAGCGGGCGTGACTCGGTGAGGCCGCCGATCTCGGCGGCGGCCGCGCGCCCGCGGGTCTGGTCGCGTACGGCGAGGACGACCCGTGCGCCCTTCGCCGCCAGGGCGGCAGCGGTGGCCTCGCCGATGCCGCCGATGCCGCCGGTGATGTTTCCTGATGTTGGTGCTGCCGTGGGCATGACGTGCTGTGTTCCTGGCCAGGGCGCTGAGATCGCGTGTGGCCTGTGGTGCTCGAGGCGATCGGAGCGGGTGCTTACTTCGATTTGACCAAGGCGTGGTCTACCGCGCTGTCCTGATTCGGCTCTTCGAGCCGGTATTTGGATGGTGATCGGACAATGGTCGCCCGCCAGATCGGGACGAGGATGCTGACAGTACTTTCTTTCCGTTTAGCCGAGCCTTGCTGCATTCTCCCGCCATGACGGCCGAGATGCGGTTGTGTACGTGAATGGGGCCATCTGCGGCCGGCTGCCGCCCGGGAGGCCACGCCGGCGGCGTGCCTGGCCGGATCATGTGTGTCCCGGGGAACGTGACCAGGGGATATCGCTTGACGCGGGCGGTGAAGGTGGGCGTCGATACCACCGCCCCCGACCAGCGGCCCGTGGGCGTTCCACAACGGCCACCCCGGCCGTGTGCGTGCCACGCGACGGCTGCAATCCGGGCCTTGGCCCGCTGCCCATGCGTGGGTCGCCTGACGGCGTGACCGCGTCCCGCGCGACGCGCCGGGCAACCCGCAGGTCGGGTCGTGCAGGGACCCATCGCCCAGGGGCGATGGTGTGTCCAGCCGGTCGTAGGGGTGCGAAGGAAAGGCGTCGTCGAACAGCGACGACGCGGTCAGCAGCCGATCAGGACATGAAGGGCAAGACGACGCAGATGAACGGAACCACCTTCAAGACGTGTTCCTGCCGGGATGAGGCGACCGGCAAGAGGCTGGGCAAGGCGTGCCCGAAGCTGCGGCGCCCCGGCGGCGGAGAACGCTGGAGCAGCGCCCACGGCCGCTGGGCCTATCAGCTCGAGTTGCCCGCGCACGCCGACGGATCTCGGCGTAACCCCCTGCGACGGCGCGGCTTCGCCACACTGGAGGAGGCCGAGGCCGAGTTGGAGCACGCCCGCGCCCTGCTGGCGCTGGATGAGGACCCGCACATCCAGCGGAAGATCACCGAGCTGATGCTGTCGGTGCTCAAGGACACCAAGGCGCTGCCGCCGGTGGAGGAGGTACGGCGCAAGGTCCGCACCCGGCAGGACCTCAATCCCACCGTCACCGTCGCTGAATGGATGGAGGAGTTTCTGCGGCGCAAGCGGAAGATCGATGTGACCACGCGCCGCTCGTACGAGGCGCACATCCGCCTGTACTTCACCCCCTACCTCGGTGACATCCGGCTGGACCGGCTGCGGGTGTCGGACGTGGCGGGCATGTTCGACGCGATCGAGGAGTTCAACGACGCCATCACTGCCGCCCGCGCCAGCGCCGATCCGGAGCAGCGGGCGACGGTGCGGTATCGGCGGCCGGTCGGCCCGGCCACCATGCACCGCATTCGCGCCACTCTCCGGCACGCGCTGAACATCGCGATCAAGCAGGACCGGCTGATCGACTTCAACCCCGCCGCGGTCGTCGAACTTCCCGACGCCGCATCTCCCAAGGCGCTGGTGTGGACCGAGGAGCGGGTGGCCGCCTGGAACCGTGACCTGCAGGATCGGCTCGATGTTGAGCGGCGGCGGCGGTGCGGGGCGCGGCTCAGCCGCGCCGCCATGATCAACGTGTATGCGTCCGTGCCGCGTCCGTCTCCGGTGATGGTGTGGACGCCCTCCCACACGTTCGCTTTCCTCTCCCAGGCGGCTACCCATCGGTTGTTCGCGCTGTACCGGTTGATCGCGCTGCGTGGGCTGCGCCGGGGTGAGGCCGTCGGGCTGCGGTGGAAGGACGTCGACCTGGCCGCCGGGACGGCAGGGGTGCACTGGCAGATCACCCAGCTGGGGTGGGAGCCGGTGCAGGGCAGGCCGAAGACCGAGGCCAGTGATCGCACTATCGCGTTGGACGCCGATACCGTCGGCGCGCTGCGCGCGCACCGCAAACGCCAAGCCGCTGAGCGGCTGGCCGCGGGGGAGGCGTGGACGGACAGCGGGTTCGTTTTCACCGACGAGATCGGCCGGGCGTTGCATCCGCAGCAGGTCAGCGACCAGTTCTACCTGCTGGCCTTCCAGGCGGGGTTGCCGCCGGTGCGGCTGCATGATCTACGGCACGGGGCAGCGTCCATCATGCTCGCCGCCGGAGTCGACCTGAAGGTCGTGCAGGAGACACTCGGGCACGTGTCGTCCACCTTCACCCGCGACACCTATACCAGCGTCTACCCCGAAGTCGCCCGCGCCGCCGCCGAATCCACCGCAGCCCTCATCAACACCGCAGCCAGCGGCGCGCAGACCGCCCGGCTGATCACACTGCCGAACCACATCGACGACGTCACCACCTGAGCTACCGAACCCAGCAGGCCCGCCGATTCGCCGGCGGGCCTGTTTGTTTGCCCTCCATGACGGTGTCGAACCGCCGATCGGTATCTGATTTCGGCTGAGAAGGGCCGAGCAGACTCCCCCGAGAAGCAGGGGATCTTTGTCTGCTGGTCACTAGAGGCCTGACAAGGCAAGACGAGCTGACTTGGACAAGACTTGACCGGGCATGAGACCGCGCTGACCAGCGGTGCCGCCGGAGCTTTCAACTTGGCGTTCTGATGCTGGTCTTAGGGGTATGAGCTGACAGTGGCGGTCTAAATGATCTACCCGCGTACACGGTCCGCACACAAGAGCAACCATGGAGCAACCGGCCATGATCAACGGCAAGACACGAGGGTGGCGAGAACCGAGAAACCCCAGGTCGGATGCGGTTTTGGTGAGTAGGGCGGGTGGGACTTGAACCCACGACCCACGGATTATGAGTCCGATGCTCTGACCGGCTGAGCTACCGCCCCTGGATTCATTTGTACGGCCTCAAGGCTAGAGCATGACGCCGTGGCTTCCGGCGGTGCGCGCGGCTGCCTCGGACATCATTCCACGACCGGCAGGCGGAATGGAGCCCAAGTCGGATCACAGTGGATAAAACCCTCGGGCGTGGGAGGGCCGGGGAGCGCGGGGCTCCCCGGCCCGGGGGAAGCAGGGTTACGGGCGGTTCAGGCCGAGGGTGTAGGAGCCGGAGCCGCTGTAGGCGTGGACGCGGTAGCGGTAGTAGCCGGCGCTGCCGTTGTAGCTGATGGACTCGTCGGCGTTCGGGCTGTCGCTCCTGGCCACGGTGCTCCAGGCGGAGCCGCTCCAGCGCTGGAGGTACAGGTCGAAGTCGGCGCTGTCAGGGGCGTCCAGGCAGGCCGCGTGGGTGCCCGAGGTGGTGGTGCGGTAGTAGGAGCCGTCGGGCTGGTAGGCGTTCTGGCCGGAGGTGAGGGAGCCGGTGTAGGTGTCCTCGTAGCCGTCGCAGCCGGTGGGCGGGTCGGGGTCGTTGCCGCCGCTCGTGACCAGCGTCAGGTTGCCGACCGAGATGATCTCCCCGATGGGCTGGAAGTACGTGGTGCCGCCGCTGGTGCAGTTGCCGGAGCCGCCGGAGGTCATGCCCTGGGCCTGGTCGCCGGAGATGAACGAGCCGCCGGAGTCGCCGCCTTCGGCGCAGACGGTGGTGCGGGTGAGGCCGGAGACGGTTCCCTCGGGGTAGTTCACGGTGGAGTTGAGCGCGGTGACGGTGCCGCAGTGCCACTGGGTGGTGGAGCCGGAGCGGCACACGGAGCCGCCGGGCTGGGTGACGGCCGCGCCGCGCACGGGCAGGATGCCGGCCGAGTAGCCGTTGACGACGCCGGGGCCGGTCCAGTCGGCGTTCGTCTGCACCCAGGCGTAGTCGTTGCCCGGGAACGAGGAGATCTGGAACGTGCCCTGCGCCACCCGGTTGTGGCCCTGGGTGGCGTCGCCGGTGGAGCCGCAGTGGCCGGCGGTGGTGTAGCCCATCTGGGTGCCGCGCCGGGCCGCGAAGCCGACCGAGCAGCGGTAGGGGCCGGTGTAGTAGGCGTCGCCGCCGCGGATGTCGTAGAAGAGCTTGGCCCGTTCGGCGGACTGCTCCAGCTTGACGGCCTTGGCGTCCACGCCGGCGGTGGCCATCCAGGCGCGGGCGGCGTCGTGGTCGGCGGCCCAGACGACGACGGAGTTGTCGGCGACGGAGACCGACCAGGCGTGCACGGTCGCGGGCGGCGCGGCCTTGTCCAGGCGCTCCTTGACGGCGGTGAGGTCGGCCAGGGTTCTGGGCACGACTCGGGCCCGCGCGCCGGCGCGGGTGATCGCCGCGGTGTCGGCCGCGTCGACGGTGGCCACGACGAGGGCGCTCTCGGCGCCTTCGTACCAGATCCCGGCGAAGCGGTCGCCGAGCTTCTTGCGCAGGCCGGGGGCGGCCCTGTTGCCGCGCGCCTCGTTGGCCAGGCGGTTGATCGCCTGTTCCTGGGTGATGCCGAGGTCGCGCTGGATGGCGTCGACGACGCCGGAGGGTGGCTTCTCGGCGACGGCCGGGGTCGCCGTCACGAGTAACGCGCCGATCGCGATCGCGATGGTGGCAGGAGTGCGGAGCATGATGTCTCCTTGCTGCTGGGGTGCCGTTAAAGTAACCAGCCGCCCACTGAGCGAGGAGTACTACTTCGCCCCTATCGCGATGTTATGGTGCGGTGCCGAAACCCGGATTTCGTACCAGCCAGTCGTGATAGACGATGCTGCGTCGTACGGCCTCCTGGTGGGCCTGTTTGGCCTGCACCATCACCCAGGGCGCGTCGGCGGCGCCGGGATGCCGGCCGAGGAGCTGCCGCCAGCGCAGCGGCGCGTTCTTCAGCGGCACCACGACCAGACCGGGCGCGGCCTGATGAGTGGCTTGACAGAGCACCACGGCCCGTCCTACCTGGGCCAGGTGCGCGCAGGTGGCGAGGTCCGTCTCGTACATCGTGCGCGGCGTGAACCCCGCCCGCGCGCACGCCGTCGCGAAGCAGTCGGTGAAGCAGCCGTCGCCGGGCGTCGCGGCCCACTGCTCCTCGGCCAGGTCGCCGAGCTCCACCTCCTTCTCCCTGGCCAGCGGGTGGGTGTCGGCCATGAGCACGAAGACGGGGTCGAGGCTGATCGTCTCCCACACCAGCGTGCCGGTGGGGGCGCCGCCCTCGCCGCACGCGCCGGTGAGCACGTAGTCGAGGCGGCCGAGCTCGACCATCGTGGTGAGCTCGTGGGTCGACCAGCTCGTGTACGTGGTCACGCTCCGTTCGGCGGCGAGCCGGTCGACCAGCCCGCCGAGCACGGGGCCGTTCGTCGCGCCGATCCGGTAGCCGGGGGAGGGGGCGTGCGCGAACCGTACGGCCTCCTCCTGGAGTTCCTTGGCGGCGGGCAGGAGCACCCGGGCGCGGGCGAGCACCAGCTCGCCGAGCCGGGTGGGGCGGGCGCCGTGACGGTCGCGCTCGAACAGCGCGCCGCCGAGCATGCGCTCGATACGTTTCAGCTGGGCGGTCAGAGCAGGCTGCGCTAACCCGAGCAGGGAGGCGGCCTTGCTGACACTTCCCGCGTCCGCTACCGCGCGGACGATTCTGAGGTGCCGGAGCTCGAGGTCCATACCCGGAAGGTAAGGCGGTCCAATCTCCGGGACAATGCCTATATGTCAGGAATTGTGACATATATTGTTGCGCGCTTCCGGGGTAGGGGGAGCGCATGACGACGATGGGAATCGACCCGGCAGCCCTCAGCGACGACGATCTGCTGCGCGAGCTGCGGCAACTGCACGCGACCCGGACCGAGACACTCATGCACGGCTCTGACGACGCCCTTGACCGGCACACCTCACGCACCAACGAGATGGAGGCCGAGTACCTGCGCCGCTTCCCCGAGCGCGACGTCGACCCGAACCGGCTCCGCGAGGGGGCGAGGTTGCGGTGATGGCTGACGATCATGACGTCCAGGTCCTCTCGGACGTGGACATCCACGTGTACGAGGCGATCGCCGGCGAAGCCGTCGAGCACGGCTGGGCCGGCTTCGGCTCGCTCGTCCGGGCGACCGGGCTGAAGGAGGACGAGGTGCGCGACAGCCTGCGCACGCTGATCGACCAGGGGCACGTGCTGCCCAGGGGCGACGACGGCTACGGGCTGGGGCCGCACACGTTCGAGGTCGAGTACTAGGCCGTGTCCGTTAGATCTTGTCGTTCGGCTGAGATCGATCACCAGGCTGGGTTGCAATGGTCATATGGTCCGTCGTCATGAGCTGACCGAC
>NZ_JBSFSX010000029.1:0-62896 GCF_053590035.1 Nonomuraea sp. NPDC003214
GCCGCCAGCGGGTTCCGGCACGTCAACGAGTTCAACGAGGCCGTGCGGGCCGGCAAGCTGCAGCCGCCGCCCGGCAGCGAGCGCGTCTACCAGCCCTACCCATACCTGCTCGTCATCGTCGACGAGCTGGCCGACCTCATGATGGTCGCCCCCCGCGACGTCGAAGACTCCATCGTGCGCATCACCCAGCTCGCCCGCGCCGCCGGCATCCACCTGGTCATCGCCACCCAGCGCCCCAGCGTGGACGTGGTCACCGGCCTCATCAAGGCCAACGTGCCGTCCCGGCTCGCGTTCGCCGTCTCCTCCGTGACCGACTCCCGCGTCATCCTCGACCAGCCCGGCGCCGACAAGCTCGTCGGCCAGGGCGACGCCCTGTTCCTGCCGATGGGCGCCACCACAGCGATCCGCCTCCAGAACGCGTTCGTGTCGGAGAAGGAGATCGCCGACGTCGTCACGCACTGGAAGGCGCAGGGCAGCCCGCCCGTCCTGCCCGAGCTCACCGCCCCCGCCGCGCCCGCCCCCACCATCGCCGACGAGATCGGCGACGACGCCGACCTCCTCGTCCAGGCCGCCGACCTGATCGTCACCACCCGGTTCGGCTCCACGTCGATGCTGCAGCGCAAGCTCCGCATCGGCTTCGCCAAGGCCGGACGGCTCATGGACCTGCTCGAACAACTCGGCGTGGTCGGCCCCAGCGAGGGGTCGAAGGCCCGCACCGTGCTGGCCACCCACGACACCCTGCCCGACCTGCTCGCCGGCATCCCCGGCTACACCCCCAGAAAGGACCCCGCCTCGTGACGACCCTCCTGTTCACCCGCGGCCTGCCCGGCTCCGGCAAGACCACCTTCGCCCGGACCTGGGTGGCTGATGACCCGGCCAGCCGCGCCCGGGTCAACAAGGACGACCTGCGCGCCATGGCCCACGCCAGCGTCTACCTCGACGACTCCACCGAGCGGCAGATCGACGCGATCCGGGACACCGCCATCACCAGCCTGCTCCGGGCCGGGATCGACGTCGTGTGCGACGACACCAACCTGCCGCAGAGCGTCGCCGACCACCTCGCCCAGCTCGCCACCGAGGCGGGCTCTGTCGTCCACGTCCAGGACCTCACCGTCATTCCGCTCGAGGTGTGCATCAGGCAGGACGCCGCGCGCCCGAAACCGGTGGGCGAAGAGGTGATCCGCCGCATGCACGAGCAGTACCTTCAGGGCCGGACACTGCCGCTCCCGCCGCCGGTGCCCGTGCCCGGCCTGAAGCTCCAGTACGGGGCGACAGCAGCGCCCAGCACGCCGCAGACGGTGTTCCTGGCCATCGGCGGCGACTACGACGCCCGGTGGGTGCGCAAGGTGTTCGCCCACCGGAAGGACGCCGAGGCGTACGAATGCGGCGAGGACGTGGAGGAGTGGACGGTCCAGCCCGGCCCGGTCGAGACCCGCACGTGGATCCGCGCCCTCTGGAACATCAACGACCCGGCCGCCGCCGACCACGAGTTCGACTGGATCAACCCGCTCGACATGGACGGCCACAGCGAGATGCGCGACTACGACGGCCGCGCGGACGCCCTCCACATCGAGTGGTGGCCGCCCTTCCACCCGGGCCCGTGGCAGGTCCGGATCAGCGGCTGGGACCCCGCCCTCGTCACCGCCGCGTGGAGGAAGCGCCGCGACCGGATGATCGCCGCCGGCGGCGAGCTGGCGCCGCTGATCGACGAGGACGAGAGGGCGGGCCGTGCCGATCCGGCCTGAGAATAAGGACCGCTACCCGGCCGACTGGCCCGAGATCGCCCGCGCGGTGAAGGAGGAGGCCGGGTGGCGGTGCGCCTGCACCGGGGAGTGCGGGCGCGGCACCCATGAGGGACGCTGCCCGAACGTGCACGGCGAGCCCGCCTACGACTCCGGCTATCCCGTCGTGCTCACCACCGCGCACCTCAACCACCAGCCCGAGGACTGCGCGCCTGACAACCTCCGGGCCATGTGCCCCGGCTGCCACCTGCACTACGACAAGGACCACCACGCCCAGACCCGCGCCCGCACCCGGCGGGCCGCGCTGGCAGCGGCCGGCATCCTCCCGTTATTCGATCTTGAGGAGGCGTAGGTGGCAACTCTCCTGGCGCTCAGCCTGCCCGGCGGCCGTGTCCTACGCTGCGACGCCCGCTGCTACCTCGCCGCCAACGACACCGAGTGTGACTGCATCTGCAAGGGCGCCAACCACGGTGTCGGCCTGCACACGGCGCTGATCATGACGAAACGGCAGCTCGAACAGTGGATCGCGGCGGTCCGGGAGAAGGACGGCGACATCCTGCACGTCGAGATCGGGCTCGAAGTGCAGCAGATGTCGCTGTTCCTCCTCGAGGACCTGGTGTCCGGCTGACCCGGGCCATCAGTGGGGCCCGCCGCCCTCCGGGGTGGCGGGCGCGACCCAGGCGCGGCCGTTCCACTCATAGCCGTGCTTGCCGAGCACCCGGGCCACCTGACGCGGGGAGCAGCCCACCTCCTGAGCTGTCTCGCGCGCCGTGTTCCCCTCGCCGATCAGCCGGACGATCGCCTCCCAGTCCGCCTGGCGCGGCTTCCCGGACGGCCGCCTGCCCACCCCGGCCTCCTCCACCAGCCGGGCCACGGTCGACTTCGTGACCCCCCAGGTGGCGCAGATGTCCAGCATCGACCAGCCGCCCGCGTAGGCGTCGACGATCCGAGCGGCCGCCTCAGGCTGCGGCTGTACCCGGCCGCGCAGCGGCACCCCCGCCCGCCGGAACCTGCGATACAGCAGCGCCACCGAGCAGCCCGCCTCCCGGGCCACCACCCGCACCGGCGCCCCCGCCGCGTACCGGGCCGCCATCGCCTCCAGGTCCAGCCGCATCGGCTCCGGCCCCGACCGCACCCGCCGATGGTCACCGGCAGGGGAGCGGTGCGCCGTGGCGGTCCGGCCGTTCAGCAGCGCACGGATGTAGGCCGGGCTCGACCCGACCGCCGCGGCGATCGCCGCCGGCGACTTCCCGCGGGCGGCCATCGACCGGATCCGCCGGTAGTTCAGCCGGCGCCGCGATGCCGGGCGGCGGCGCGGCAGCCCGGCATCGGCGGCGATCCGGCGCGCGGTCACGTCGGACACCCCGAACTGGGCGACGATCTCCGCGATCGCCACGCCCGCCCGGTAGGCGGCCACGAGCTGCTGCCGCTTGTCCTCGGGCAGCGGCTGTGACCGTCCGGCGTCCGGCCGCCGCACCACGCCGGCCTCGACCAGCATGTCGAAGACGGTCTTCTGGGAGCAGCCGTGCGCGGCCGCCAGGTCGCGGATGGACCGGCCGCCGGTGTAGGCGCTGGCCAGGTCAGCAGGGAGGGTATCCAACACGGCGCGGAGTATGACGAACGATCACGTTAACGTCTTACGAGCTGGTGGCCGGGGCCGCTTCGGCGGTGTCGGGCCGGGGTGTGGCCGGTTCGGCGGCGACCGGAGGCTCGTACACGGCGCGCAGCAGCGCCTCGGCCTTGGCGATCCAGCCCGCCGAGCGGGCCCGCAGCTCCGTGGCGGTTTCCACGTGCGTGAGCCCGTCAGCGCGGGTGGTGATCCGCGGCGCCGACAGTTGGGCCTTGGTCACGTTGTCCACCCGCAGCCGCACCAGACTCTCACCGCCGTCGGGGGCGAGCAGGGCGCGGCCCGTGAGCCACATCTCGTCCCGCTGCCGCGCCGGACGCAGGCTCGCCCCCTCCGGGGCGTCAGCGGCCGGCCGGTTGCCGGACACCGGCACGATCTCGGCGCTGTGCTCCCCGTCCGCACGTGACCGGTTCAGGAAGGCGATCACCGCCCACCCCATGCCGTGCGGGGAGATCTTCACCCTGACCGGGGTGATCTGCCGTAGCCGGGCCCGCAGCGCCTCCGCGCGGCGAATCTCGCCCAGCACCCGCTCACCCAGGAACACCGGGTTCGATCCGTCCAGCACCGTGGTGGCGGTCTCGATGGTCAGCAGGTCGCCGACCGCCCGCGCGACGATGAGCTCGTCGCCGGCGATGTCGACGCCCAGCCGTACCCAGTCTCCCTCGGTGACCTTCCAGGACGCGCGTTCCGTGGGCAGGCCGAGTTCGTTCAGCGGCGTCCCCTGCTCGGGCTCGGGATGCGCGGCCGCCGCCTCTACCCCGTCGACGGGAATGGTGACGGGCACGATGACCGGCGAGGGCAGGGCGGCGGCCGGACCGTCCAGCTCGTCGGCGAACCCGACGCGGACCCGGCGGGCGAAGAACGTCATCGTCACCTCGACGGGCGAGTTGCCGTGCCCGTCGATGTCCATGCTGATCTTGGAGTCGCGTGGGACGTACAGGGGGACGCCGTCGACGTAGATCTCGTTCGGGATGACCACGGTCTGGCCGCCCTCCCGCCGTTCGGCCGGGGGAGTGCGGGAGTCGATGATGTCGATCGTCGCGGCGTGCGCGCGCATGCGCATGGAGTTCGTCGTCACGGCGCGCATCCTGACGGTTCCCGCGCTTTACGTCTCGCGGCGCCCGCCGTCGTAGGGGACAGCGATCCCGGCCGCAACGAGCTGCTCGTTCAGGGATATGCCGGCGGCGTCCTCGACGCTGGCCAGCAGCCTGCCGTACTTCTCCCGCCGGTCCTTGACGGTGCGCACCACCAGCCCGCCACGGCGGACGGCCACCCAGTCGCGTACCCATCCGGCGGCGTCCACGCCCTCGGCCGTCTTCAGCTCGGGCGTGTTCACCCCCGCCAGGCGCAGCTTCGCCTCCAGCTCCAGCCCGTAGCCGAGCGTCAGGCGCGCGTTCAGCGAGTCCCCGTCGACCACCACCAGCCCGTCGGCCGGGTAGGCGTAGGACGGCTCGACGACGTCAACGAGCGTCCCGTGCGGCTGGTTGCCGGGCCAGGGGCCGGGCGTGAGCTGGACGTGGACGACGTCGCCGCGCTCGCGCGCCCACTCCCGCACGGCGGCGATGCCCCGCCGGTCGGGGGCTGCGAGTTTGAGCGTGGTGGTGGCGTGCAGCCCGAACCCGTAGTCCAGCGTCCCGGTGACGCCGGCGCGGTGCACGCGGGTGACGTGGAGCCGGAACACGCCGGGGGGCGGGGCGGCCTGGGCCGTCCCGCCCGTCACGCTGTTCACGCGGCGAATTCGCCGTACACGAACGACTCCGGCCGGTCGACGGCGAGGCCGACCCGCTCGGACGCCTTGATGGTGCAGACGTCCTCTTCGAAGTTGTGCGCGTTCTCGGTCGACACCTGGACGGACACCGACTGGCGGTCGTACAACTTCGCCCCGAGGCCGTAGGAGCCGAGCAGGAACCGGCCCTCGACCATGGCCGGGGTGTCGATGACGTTCAGCCTCCACACCCGCTTTTCGGCGCCGATCGCGACGGAGACGGCGACCCGGTAGGCGCCGTTGCCGTCCTCCTCCAGCTCGATCTCCTCGAAGTCGTTCGGGTGGAGAACGATGCCGTTCGGGTCGAAGTACGCCAGGATCGACAGGGTCATGGCGCGGCGGAGCTGCTTGGTCGGCTTCTCCCCGGACACGCCGGCGTACAGCTGGATGCCCTCGGTCTGGGTGATGCCGGTCAGGTTCGAGCCCTGCCCGTTGCCGAACAGGATCTGGTAGTCCTCGGCGAGCTTGACACCGTCGATCATGTCCCGGTCGATGATGCCCCTCAGCCGGGACTCGTCCGCCAGGGTCTGGTTGTGGACGTACTCGAGGTGGGAGATCGTGGCGAGCGGCGCCACGTACGGCTTGAAGGTCAGCGAGGAGCGGGGCGCGCGGCCGAAGATGTCGGTCGGCCCGCCGGTCGCCGGCGACACACCGTCAGCGGCCACCCGCTCGGGCACCGGCCGGGCGTTGTTGACGAACCCGGTCTGCCTGATCCCGTGCAAGATGTTCGCGGTGGTGGCTTCCGCGGGGAACAGGTCACGCACCCGGTTGGGGCGCCGCATCCGCTCGGTGATGCCGACGTCCTGGCCGTGCCCGAACGCGGGCGTGGTGTGCGTACCGCCGGACATCGTGAAGATGTCCTTGGTGCCCATGGACTCGAACGCGTACAGGCCCTGCTCGATCGTCAGGCTGCCGCGCGGCTCCTGGAAGCCGCCGTCGGCGATCTTCTTGTACATGTCGGACTCGAAGAGCACCTGAGCCAGCGACTTCGCCTCGGGGCGGCCCTGCGCGGCCGCGAGCTGGCCGGCGACCGGAACGCCGGACGGTGCGTCCAGGTATGCCTGGATGCCCGCCATCGACTCCTCGGCGTTCAGGAGTTCCTTGATCTCGTTGGCCTCGGCGATCTTGCCGAGGTAGGCGTCCCGCTGCTCGGTGGAGATGACGAACTTGCCGTCCTCCTCCTTGAAGGTGCCGGAGATACGGGTGACCTCGTCGGCGGCTTCCTTCAGAGCGGTCTTGAGCTCGCGCACGCGCGCGGATTCCTTGACAGACATGGCTGTCGTCCCCCTGTGCTGACCTGCGATTCGGATGTGATCCGCTCGCCCGGTCAGCACCGGGACGCCCCGTGATCAGTGGGGCAAGTTAGGCGATTTCCTCGCTAACGTCCCAGCAGCACGGTTAAGGTGATCATTCGCCTGGTCGGGGGGCCTGGAACGATCCGCAACCTGGAGGTTTGGTGGCTGCTCGCCGTGCGCTTGGACTGATACTCACTGCGGTGATCGTCACCGGTTGTTCCGGTACAGGGCCGGGCCAGGAAGGACCCACGGCCGAATCCCAGCCGGCCGCGGACTCCACCGCACAGAAGCCGCCGACGGTGCTGGAGTGGGGCAAGAGCGCCACCGGCACGGGGGAGCAGGGCCAGCCGCTACAGATCACCCCGCTCGGCGTCTACTACCACAAGGGCGACCAGGCGTACGGGATGCCGCAGAACGGCGTGTTCGCCGCGATCTCAGTCAGGGTCGCCACCACCACCGGCGCCGACCACGTCCCGCCGCCCGCCTCCCGGCACGGCTTCTACTGGGAGGGCGACGGCGAGCACGACGGCGAGCAGGTCGACGCCACCAACGGGGAGGACCCGCCGTGGATCGGCCGGGTGAGCCAGCCGACCATCCAGGACATCCCGGCCGGCAAGGCCCGGAACTACGTGGTGACGTTCGACGCGTTCTCACGCGGTGGCAGCCTGGTGTACGTGTCACCGGACGGCGGCCGGTACGAGTGGCCGCTACCTGCCCGCTCCGGCGGGAAGGGGCTGCGGCCGGTGCTCGTCGCGCTGGACGAGATCGGCGTCAAGCGGTGATGCGCTGAGGTTCGCACTTCGCCCGCACTCCGGGCCTGGCTCGCGATATTCTGTCCGCACTTGTACGTGCGTGTAGGGCGACTTCCAGGCCCGAATCCGTCAGCTAACCCGGTAGGCGCCACCCAACCCACGACGCCCCTGAGCGTCAGCCGAGTCAGGGCTTGATGTGAGGCCCTGAGCCGCGGGACCCACCTGTCCTCACACTGTGGGGGCGCGTAAGGGGTGAATCGCGCACACAGACCACGGAAACGTTCGCGTTCCCGGGGAGCCTCTGTGTGCACACTCCTATCGGGACCCCGCCGCAGAGCCCCTGGGTACATGACCAGGAGGTTCGTGTGCCAACCGCATCAACCGTTCGTGTCCTTTGGGCGGTCGTAGCTCTGGAGTTCGGCGTCATCTGTGCCCTGGGGGCAGGTATCTGCGCCTACTTTCTCGAGGGTGGACCCTTGACCGTGTGCGCCTGGACCGGCGGCACCTTCGTTGCCATGACGGGGCTGAGTCTGACTGTCCTCGCGCTCCTCGGCAGCTTCCGGCAGACGGCCAGCGTCCCCTAATCGGGACGCTGCCGCCTACATAGTGACCCGCCCGGCCTCAAGCGCCACAAGGCGCTCTGAGAGCCGGGCGTTGGTCTCCTTCTCCCGCAGGTAGGTCTCGCGCGGCACCTGATTGGCGGACTGGGCGCGCAGGCTGGCCAGCTCGGCGCGCAGGTCGGCGTTCTCCGCGGCGAGCCGGTCGGCGTCGAGCGCCCGGAGCCGGTTGGCCATCCGGGTGCCCACGTCGCGCAGCCGCTCGACCTCCTCGCGCAGTTCGCGGGCGTGCTCGCTCTCCTCCCGAGCTTCCCGCTTGGCGTCGGCCGCCTGGCGGCGCAGGGCGCGGTTCTCGCGGCCGCGCTCGCGCAGCCGCTTCAGCAGCTTCACCGCAGACCTGCGGCGTCGGCCAGGAGGTCAAGGCCCGCCTTGAGCTCCTCCGCGCTGATCACGGTCATCTCCATCTCCGGAGCGGCGGGCTGTTCCTTGAGGTCGTTGGGCATCGCCGAGGGTGCGGTGCTGTCGGGCATGATCGACGGCGGGGGAGGAACCTGCTCGTCGTCGTTGACCTGCTCGACAGGCTTGTCGCTGAGGTAGCCGGCGGCGGTGAGGACTTCGCCGATGGTCTCGTAGGCGGTGCGCAGCCGCTTGGCGTTGGCGTCCGACAGGACGCGTCCGGCCTTCGTCTCCAGCAGGACCTCGTCCAGGCCGGTCTTCTCCTCGGCCTCCGGCTCCGGCTCGGGTTCGGTCTCCGGCTTGGGGTCGGGGTCGGGCTCCCCGGGCGCCGGTATGGCGGTCACTGGCTCGGCGTCGCCGTCGTTGCGCACGACGGTCGTGCCGGGCGGCAGGGTCCCGCCTTCGTCCAGGCTCGGCGGGGACTGCTCGTCCTCGCCCGCGTCGTCGGCCTCCTCCTCGAGCAGTTCGCCGTCCCCGTCCTCGTCCTCGGCGGCGCCGTCGTTGCCGGCGTCGGGGTTGTCCGCCTGGCCGGCGTGGAGCTCGTCCACGGGCAGCGCCTTTTCCCCGGTCTTCGTCTCCTCCACGTCCACGTCGTCCCCCTCCTCCTCGTCGTCGGGTTCGTCGGGTTCGGTGATGTCGACGGCGCCGAGCGGGAACGCGCCCACCACCTCGTCATCGACCGCCACGACCACCTCGCCGAACTCCACCGGCACCGGCGCGACCGGCTCCGGCAGCGCGTCACCCTCCGCCGCGTACCGGAGGGTGACGTGCGGTGTGTAGCCGTGGTCGGCGGCGTAGAAGACGCCCGCGGCGGTGAGCGCGTCGACCAGCCGCTGCCGCAGCACCTCCAGGCCCGGCACGTCCACCGGCACGAACACCGGGGTGCCGTCCTCGCCTGCGGGGAAGGCGCCCAGCCCGCCTAGCGTGCCGCGCAGCGGGACACCGCTCGCGGCCACCGCCGCCACGGCGGTGCGGGCCGCGTCCAGGGTCGCCTCGTCGACGCCCTTGCCGAGGTAGGCGAGCGTGATGTGCAGCTCCTCGGGCGGCAGACCGCCGTCGACGGCGAGCTGCTGGGCGATGGCGGGCGGGATCATCAGGGCGATCATCGTGCCCAGCGCCTGCCCCAGCTCCGCCCCGCCGTCGTCGAGGTCGGCCCACTCCTCGCCCACGCCCGCTTCCCCGGCGGTGGGAGAGGCCTTCGCCTCCACCTCGGGCGGCCCGTCTACCTGCGGATTCTTCCCAGGATCAGCGTCGGGATCTTCAGACTCGCCGGGCTCGCCGGGGGTGGCGGCCTTCACCGACAGCGTCGTCGACAGCGGCGCCGCACCGAACAGCACCTGCGAGTATTCCCACAGGTCCAGGTCGTGGATGTGCCGCAGCCCGCCCTTCTTCTTCGCCCCGCCCTTGGGGATCGTGTAGCCGATCGACCACTCGCACTCCCCGCTTGCGGAGAAGAACTTCACGTCCTCGTAGGCGGCCAGGCCGTGCGGGGTGGCCAGGTTGAACCGGCACCGCACCCACAGCGCGCCCGCCTCGCGCGGCCACGGCCGCCCGTCCTTCGTCACCTGCGGCAGGCGCGGGTCGCCGGGCATCAGCTCCTCGATCGCCTCCGTACGGGCGACCCACACGTCCGTCTTGTGGCTGAAGATGCCCTTCGGCCGGCGGGTGGCCAGCGTCCGCCGATACGCGCCCGGCACGATGACGTCCCCGACGGAGTCCGGGACGCCGGTGATCGAGACGAGCGCCTCGACGAGCCCTTCGTCCCCGGTCATGATCGCGCTGCTTGTCGCCGCCTTGTATTCCAGCGCGGCCGGTTCCACCTGCGTCTCGGTCACAGCGAGCCCCCCTGTATCCAGTCGCGGGGGAGGATGCCAGGACGATCCGCTTACGTCCCTCCGGGGCATAGCGAAGGGGGAGGGCGGGGGGAGCCTCTTCGGCCCCGTCGAGGCTGCCCCCGCCCTCCCCCTGCCGGGGTGCGCTGGTCAGGCGGTGTAGGTGAAGACGTCCACCTTCGTCACCGCGCCCGCGTCGGTCGTCACCACCACGTCCTGCGCACCGGCGGTGCCCGCCGGCGTCTTGCACGTGATCGTCTGCTCGTCGACCACGACGATGTCGGTGGCGTTCGCGCCGCCCACCGTCACCGCCGACGCCGACGCGGTCGGGGTGAAGTTACGGCCCTTGATCGTGATCGCCGTGCCGCCGGCGGCCGGGCCGGTCGCCGGGCTGACGCTGGTGATCTCCCCGGCGGGGAACATCGCGTCCAGCTCCGACTGGCGGATCAGCGTCCCGGCGGTCTTCCACAGCCGGCGCGCCTGCGGAGGGAAGGTGGTGCCCTCCGGCCGGAAGCCTTCGATCAGGTCTTCGGTGACCTCGACGATCGGGTCGGTGACCGGGACGTCGTCCACCTTGGCGGCGGCGGTGGTCTTGGTCAGTTGGGTGCCGTTGGCGGCGTACAGCGTCATGGGTTCCCCCAGGTAGAAGCGGCCAGCAGGGGACCGTCTGACGGTGCCGGCGCAACGCCGGGCCCAGCGTCGTCGGCGCCGGCCACATGCCAGATCGCCGCTGCGCCGAGCAGGCCGAGAAGAATCCCGGCGACGAGCGAGAGCCGCCACCATGCCACCTGCTTGTTCACGCGGTGCATGATGGCGGGATCAGCCGCTAACGTCCCGGCCGTCCGCGCGGCCGCCGGGGCGGCTAGTAGACGACGTCGGACCGCTGCGGCCCGAACAGGTCCGGCACGTCCCCGGACACGCTGGTGACGTTGGTGAGCGCGTACAGGGCGCACAGCACCGACGCGCCGTCGCCGACGTCCAGCGGCAGGGTCGGGCCGGTGGGCGTGGCCGACAGTTCCTCGCCGGCGTTCATCTCCAGCAGCGCGAGCACGCGCGGGCTGCCCGCGATCGGGCGGGGCGCCTGCGTGTCGTGGACGAGCTGGTAGGCGACCTCGCCGATGTAGCCGGACACCTCGAACATGGGTTTCCCCTTCCTTGGTCAGATGTGGTGCGGGGTCGAGGCCCGGGGGCCGGTACGCCTCCTCACGAGGTGAACGTACCGGCCCCGCCAGCAGTTCCGAGCCCCTGCTACAGCACAGCCAGGACGCCGAGCAGCCAGTGCCGCAGGTCATCATCCAGATAGTTCGACCCGCCCATCAGCGACTCCACGGCGGTGGTGAACACCTCGTAATGCGGCTGGCTCCCGTAGTCCTTGCCGGTGTAGTGCGACGGGAACTGGTCGCGCCACCCGTACTCGCGGGTGCCGGTGTAGATCTGGGCGAGCTGCTCGCGGGTGCGGGAACCGACCTCCCCGGTGGAAGTGCGTGACCACAGCAGAGCCCACTGCGCGTCCAGCACGCCGGGAACGCTGCGTTCCATGCCGTGTCCCATCTCGTGCACGGCCACCGCCCCGTACCGGCCGCCGTCGCGGGTGGTCTCCTGCTTGCGTGACAGCGCGACCTCCCGGTCCTCGTAGCTGAAGTACCCGCGCTGCACCTGCCGGATGGTCCAGCCGCGCCGCCCGCCCTGCTCGCGGAACGCCTCCAGCCACTCGCGCGGGTAGGCGTTCTCGGCGAACCGCAGCGACTTCACCATCTCGTCGCTCTCCGGCGCGACCTGGCCTCGGTCGTTCTTCCACTGGATCTGCACGCCGCCGAGCCCGCCGGGCCGCACCCGGGCCAGCAGCTCCATCGCCGCGTCCCGGTCGGCCTGCGCCCTTTCCAGGCGCAGCGCGCGCAGCCGGAGGCCGATCTCGTTGCGCCGCTTCAGGAAGCTGGACGGCGTCGGCACCTTCGCCCGCGCGTTCGTCGCGGCCTCGGCCTCGATCTGGCGCAGCAGCCGCGCGATGCGCCCCTGCTCGTCGAGGTCGCCGCTGCGCCGCGCCGCGGTCAGGTCGCGCCGCATCGCGGTGGGGGAGGTGAAGCCGTGCTCGCGCGCGAGCCGGCGCATCTCCTTCCTCATCTCGTCCTCATACGCCCGCTCCTGGTCGATCTTCTGCTGCAGCATGCCGTCCTGCTCGCGCGACAGAGCCGCCTCCTCCTCGTCCAGGCGGCTCACGATGCGGGAGCGGCCCGCCTGGAAGTGGACGTCGAGCTCGCGGCCGGCGGCGCGCAGGAGCGCCAGGTGGGCCAGCGCGGTGTGGCCGGGCCCGCCGTCGGCGGCCTCGTCACGCACCAGGATGTCGACCGTCTCGGTGGCGGGGACCCGGCCCGCCTCCAGGTCGTCGAACGTCGTCGGCGCGAACACCGTGGTGCGGCGGCGGGCCTTGCCGAACGCTTCGCCGCCGCCGAGCGCCTGCCGGTAGGCGTCGACGCGGGCGGCGATGTCGTCGCCCGGCTGCGCGTCCGGCACCTCGGCCTGGCCGTCGCCGCCGCCCTCGTCGCCGTCGGCGAGCAGGGTGCGCAGTTCGGCCAGCGTGGTGGCCGACTGCCGGAACAGGTTCGGGTCGATGGGCGGGGAGTCGTGGTACTGGTGCAGCACCCGCGCCCACGCCCCGGCCTCGGTCTGCCGGCCGGTCGGGCGGGCGTCGCGCAGCGCCTCGATCAGCGGGGTGCGGGCCCGCACCCGGATCGTCTCGAACACCTGCAGCAGCCGCTCGACGGCCTTCTGCCGCGCCTGCTCCTCGGTGATGCCGAGCAGGTTGGCGATGTGGCCGGCGCGGTGCCGCTCCGCCCAGCCAGGCTCGCCCGGGGCGGCCGTCTCGATCCGGCGGATCACCTCCTCCAGCCGCGTGCCGCGGCTGATCTCGCCGGCGGCCACCGACGCCTGCCGGTAGCCGTCGCGCTGCACGTCGCCGAGCACCGAGGCGACGTCGCGGGCGATACGGTCACGCTCCTCGCGCCGCCGCGCCTCGGCCATGTGGCGGGCGTGGGACGTGCCGGAGTCCCACAGCCGCGTCAGCGGGACCGGGTCGGAGTTCATGGACGTGATGAGGTGGTCATCGCCGTCCAGGCTGCGCACCATCAGCGCGTGCCCCACCACCGTGCCGGAGTCGTCGGTGATCTGCCGGACCGACTCGACGGTGCCCTCGACCTGGTCGCCGCGCAGGGTGGTGGTGGCCACCATGTCGCCGACCCGGGCCTGCCCCGGCTCGATGTCGACCGGGTCGGCTTCGGGCAGCAGCCCGTCCCACGGCTGTTCCTGCGAGCCGGGGCCGCGCCGCAGCCGGATCACCGACGGGCCGCTCGAGCGGGAGGACAGCGTCAGTTCGCGGGTGTCGCCGTTCGCGTCGCGCACCTGGACGGTCGCCCGCTCCATCAGCCAGTCGTAGTCGACGGCGAGCACGTCGACCGGCCCGCCGCTGCTGGTGATCTGGTCGCCGGGCCGCAGGTCCTCCACCGCGATGTGCTCACGCCCATCCACCCGAGACGGCGGGGCGGGGCGGGAGGGCGGCAGGTCGGGCAGCAGCCACACGTCGGTGCGGCCGGTGATCAGCCGCGTCTCCCGGTTGCCGTTGGCGTGCTCCACCTCCACCTCGACCAGCCGGCCGCGCATGATCGGCCGCGCCTGCCGCACCGTGGCGGGGGAGGCGCCGCCGGTGCCGGGCAGGACGATCGTGTCGCCCGGGGTCACGTTGACTGCGCGGGTGCGCTGCGGCGCGGCACGGCCTGGCGGCGGTTCGGGGGCGGGCGTTCCTTCGGCTTCGGCGGCGGCCGCGGCGAGCCGGTGCGCGGCCCGCGCCAGGGCCCGCGCACGGGCGGGTTTGATCCCCTGCCCGGAGGAGGCGGCGTGGACGGCGTCGGCCAGGGCACGCGCCTGCTCGGGGGTGAGCGGCATGCGGTGGCGCAACCGGAGGGCGGCGTCGGCCACCAGCTCGTCGCCGCTGCCATCCAGGCCGAGCGCGACCAGGTTCTGCCGCTGGTAGGTGTACAGGACGGGGCGGGCGGACGGGGTGCCCTTCGGCAGCGGGTCAGGCCGCGCCGGGGCGGGCACCTCCTCCTGCTCGTCGCGGCGGGGCGGATCGATCACGGTGGCGTCGGGGCCGTCGATGCGCTGCACCTGGCGGCGGTCGCTGGCCACGAGTTCGCGGGTGCTGCCGTCGTCGTAGCGGACGCCAACCCAGCGGCCGGTGTCGTCGTCGGTGATGCCGGTGACGGTCGCCGGGGCGTGCGGGCTGCCCGGGTCCTGCAGCAGGACCCGGTCGCCTTCCTTCAGCGCGCTGGTGGCGACGGTGGTGAGCGTGACCGGGTCGGGGGCGCGGCCGCCGCCCGCCCTCACCCGGTTGACGGGCTGGCCTGCCCGCGCGGCGATCAGGCGGCGCCGGTCGTCGGCGTCGCGGACGGTGAAGAACACCAGATCGCCGGCGCGCACCACCTGCTCCACCTCGCCCTCGGGCAGGTGGTCGCCGACCGCGATCGCCTCGGCGGGCGGCTTGTCCCACGCCGGGTCCGGGGCGGCCGGGGCGTGGTAGAAGCCGGCGTCGGGGGAGAGCCGCAGCCAGCCCTCCGGCAGCGCGCCGGAGCGGCCGTCGGCGCTCTCCCAGCGGGCGTCGTCCAGGAGCAGGTCGTGTCCGGCCCAGCCCTGCCCGGCCGGCGCGTAGTCGCGGACGCGGCCGTGCACGGTCACCCGATCCGTGGGGCCGAGGCCGGCGCCCTCCAGGGCGGGGTGGCTGCCGCGCAGCGGGATCGCCACGGTGCCGCCGACCGTCTGCTGGCCGGGCTCGGTCCAGGTGGCGCCGTCGGGGACGGGCAGCCGGGTGGCGCCCGCCGCCGGCGCCTCGTCGGCGGGCGGGGTGTCGAGCCGGACGGGCCGGTCGCGCCGGTTGAGGTGGAACAGCGGCAGCGCGCCCAGGATGGCGCCGGTGCGCGGGTCGTGGACGCGCACCTGGTCGAGCTGGATACGGGCCTGCCCGCCCGGGTTGGCGGCGACCCGGCCGCGCACGATCACGCCTTCGGCGGTGCGGCCGCTCTGGCGGGCCTGGAGCAGCTGCTCGCGGTCGAAGGTGGTGTATTCGACCCAGTCGCCGGGGCGCAGGAGCTGGGCGTGGGTGGTGACGCCGTACCGCTGCCCGTCGCCGCCGGTGCGGGCGATCAGGTCGCCGCCGCGCACGAGCGGGGTGTTGCGGGCGACGGTCATGGTGTGGCCGGTGTGCAGGGTGAGGGAGCGGGTGCCGTCCGGCTGGTCGGTGATGGTCTCGACGAGTTCGGGCGGGGCGGTGGTGTCGCGGCCGGAGGGGAAGACGGTGTCGCCGGGCTGGAGCTGCCAGGCGCGGACGTAGCCGCCGTTGCTGTCGGGGTCGAGGGCGGGCTTGTCCGGCTCCACCCCAGGCGCCGCCGCCGCCTCCGCCGCTGTCGGCGTGTCCCCGCGGTCTGTCGGGTCTGTGGGGGGCTGTGAGGGGTCTGTGGTGACGTCTGAGGGGCCGCTACTGGTGCTGGCGGTGTCGCGGCGCTCCCGGCCCGCCTGGATCAGTTCGCGGATCTTCGCCCAGTCCCGGGCGGCCGGGTCGAGGCGGGCGGCCTCGTCGAGGTCGGCGAGCGCCCCGTCGACGTCGCCCTGCCGGTACTTGGCGGCGGCCTGCTGCGACAGGGCGATCGCCGCCTCACGCCCACCCAGCTCCCCGCCACCGCCACCGCCACCGCCACCGCCGTCGCCGTCGCCGTCGCCGTCGCCGTCGCCGTCGCCGTCGCCGTTGGTGGGGGTGTCGAGGACGGTCACCGCGGAGGCGTTGACGTTGACGCGGCTGCCGGACTCCAGCTCCACCACCAGCGCGCCGCCCTCACCGGTGCGCGCCACGCGGCCCTCGGCGCCGTTGGCCAGCCGCACCCGCGACCCCACCCCCGGCCCGCCCTGCGGCTCACCCTCAGGCGTGTCGCTGCCGCGTTCCTCGCGCTCGTCCAGGTCACGCACCGCCGCCAGCAGCTCGCGCGCCATCCCGTCGGCACGCTCGTCGCCCGAGCTGATGGCCTCCTCCAGCGCCGCCAGGTCCTCGGCCGGGATCTGACGCACCCGCGCCTGCAGATCCCCCGTGAACACCGTCTCGCTGCCGTCGCCGATCGCCAGCTCGACCGCGTGACCGCGCCCCTCCACCGCCTGGATCGACCGCACCACACCGACCCGGGCCACGTCGTTGCCGTCGGCGTCCTCGCCGTACACAAGCACCGCGTCGCCCTCGCCGACGTCACCGACCGGCTTACGCGAATCAGCGCCGGGCTCGAAGTCCGGCACCCCCGCCGTCGGCTCCTGCACCGGCACCGCCGCCGGCCGCTCCTCCACCCGGCCGGTCGGCGCCTTCCCGCCGGGCCCCTGCTCCACCGTCAGGTAGTTGCGGTGCACCCGCTGGCGGCGGCCATCGGTCAGCTCCACCTCCAGGCGGCCACCGCCGACGTTGCGCAGCACCTTGCCCCGGCCGCCGCCCCACACCCGCACCTGGGCGCCAGTCTCGATCCAGCGGCCCTGCCGGTCTCTCGGGTGGTCATCGGCGTTCCACCGCGCCCGCCTCGCCTTGCTCTGCACCCCGACGGTCGTCACGCTGCGCCCCCGCTTCCCCCGGTACATCGGCACGCATCAGCTCGTGCCGCCGACAGGGGATGGTGCAGGTTTCGCCCGTTTACGTCCCGCCGGCCGCAGGCGAGGCGCCGGAGGGGGCGTCGGCGCCGGGGACGACCGTCCACCGCAGCCGGCACCGGCACCCGGACACCGCCTCGCCCGCCGCCAGGTCGCCCGGCCAGCGCAGCCGCGCCTGCCCGACCTGGAACAGCCGCCCAGCGGGCTGCACCTGCCCGTCCACATGCTGGTGCGCACGCCCGGCCGCCGGGTCATGCCGGGTCTTCCACTCCGCCATGGCCAGCCCCGACGGCCCGGCGACCCGCGCCGCGGCCTCCGCCTCGACGGCGTGCACCACGTGGGTGGCCACGGCGAGCGCCGCCCTGCGCGCCCACGCCTTCCGGCCGGGCAGCGCGTCACGTACGGCGCCGACGATGGCGTCCATGTCCGCGCCCGCCGCGTCCAGGGCCGCGATCTGCTCGCCGATCTCCACGGCGGCCGCCCGCACGCCGGCGGCGACCCAACCGGCCGCCCCAGCGGCTGCCTCGCCCGCACCCGCCGCCGCTTCCGAAGGGTTGCGGGGGAGCAGGAGGGTGGCGGCCGCGGCGGCGCCCTCCTCGATGAGCGGGGCCACGACCTGCGCGGCTTCCTGCCCCCACTGCTCCGGGTCGATGATCCGGGACACGTCCAGCGGGGCGTCGCCGACGCGGGTGTCCACCTCGAAGCCGGGCTGGGGCTGGAAGTGGCGGGTGCCCTTGCGCGCCTTCGGCCCCACCGCGCGGGCGGCGGTGCGCGACACCAGCCGGTCGGCGAGCTTGTCCAGCACCTCGCCGAGCTTCGTCTCGAGCTGGTCGCGCGGATCGGGCCCACCCTCGGCCGCCGGGTCGGGTAGCCGGGCCGGGAGCGCCTTCACCCCAGCCTCGCCACCTCCGCCGCCTGCGTCACCGCCGGGGTCACTTCCGGTGGTGCCGGCGGTGTCGGCGTCGAGGAGGCTCTGCAGCCGGGTGAGCGCCCCCGCCACCCCAGGCCCAGCCGGCCCCCTGCCAGGCTGCTCCCCTTCGCCTTCGGCGGGGGTGGTCTGGCCGGGAGGCAACCCGCCCTGGCCGCTCGCCGGTGCGCCCGGCGCCGCCTCGTCCGTGGCCAGGCCCAGCGCGACCGCGTCCTCCTCCCGGCCCGGGATCGGCGTCTTCCCGGTGGGGATGTAGAGGGCGCGGGTGTGCGGCAGGTCGATCGGCTCGTACTCGGCCACCGTCCGGTACTCGTCCAGGCTGATCAGCCCCGCCCCGGCCTCCTCCCGCGCCTCCGCGCGGCGCGCGGCCGCGACCCGGCGCAGCACCTCCACCTTCGAGGTGTCGAGCTCGCCGACGAGCCCCTCATCGCTGTCGGGGTCGAACCCGGACGTGACGATGCCGTTGTGCGGCGGCATCGTGATCGTCCAGAAGTTGTAGAACTCCTGCTCGCTGTTGTCGAACGTCCGCTGCGCCGCGTTGCCGAGCAGGGACTCGCCGACGCCGAACGCGGCCAGCACCTCCTCCTTGGCGCGGGTGGCGGTCTCCCCGTAGGCCATGTCCCTGGGGCGGGCGCCGAGGTCGTCGACGCGGACCTTCCCGTTGATCACCGTCGCCTTGCCGGCTTCCATCGGGCCGCGCCCGAACCGGGACTCGACCCGCTGGGCCTCCCCGGGCGACATCCCCTGGCCGGGCCCCTCGATGCTGATCAAGGTCGCGGGGCGGCCGTCGTTGCGGATGAACACCACGTTGTACAGGCGGCTGAGGTAGTCCAGGTCGACCGACAGACCGGCGGCCTCCAGCGGGGTGATGCCGCGGAACGGATCGGAGGGGTGGGGGTCGCGGAACCAGCGCACCTTCTCCGGGTCGATCATGTGCCTGCGCCCGTCGGGTGCGATCGTCTCGAAGTGGCTGAGCAGGTCGCCGCCCCGGCCCGGGACCGGCCGCGTCCGCGAGGGCGGCAGCAGGTCCAGCCGCTTCGGGGTGCCGCCGTTGGACATGGTCACCTCGACGAACGCGCCGCCGGGCGACAGCAGGATCTGCTGCGACAGCCGCTTGCGGAACTGCCGTCCGGACTCCAGCGGGTTGGCCTTGCCGTCGTTGAGCAGCAGGCACAGCGGGTGGTCGGTGATCACCTCGTCGCCGTCGCGCAGCACGAAGTCCAGCCGGGACTGGTTGCCGGCGATCGCGTCCACGCTCTTGTAGACCCAGACGGTCCGCTCGAACCCTTCGGCCACGGCCCGCTCGAACGGCCACGCCCGCCGCATCGCGTCGGTCACTGGGGAGAACACCCCGGTCGGGCCTGCCCAGGTGCCCCACTGCTTGGTCGCCAGACCGCGCAGGCCCGGCAGGAATCTACGCCGTCCCACCGTTACCGGCCCCCCTCGGGAGAGTCCGGTAGGCCGGTGGCCAGCAGCCAGCCGCCGCCGAGCAGCCACACCCCGACCATGCCGAGCCCGGCCGCCGGGTGCAGCATGAACGCGGCAACGCACGTCAGGACGGCCCCCACCGCCATCAGCGCCAGCCCGGCCAGGTCACGCACTTGCCGGCCGGTCAGGTCCGGCCTGCGCCCAACGTCGTCCACCAGAAAGCCCCCTGCCTTGCCCCCTGCCAGCGCGTGGGTCCGCTGGCGGGGGGCACGGTAGGGGGCTTGGAGGCTTACGTCCTGTTCGCGGCTAGGACAGGCCCGAGATCCGCGATGCCTGCATCAGGGCGGGGTTCTCTCGCCGCTGCCGCGCGGCCACCTCCGCGCCGCTCTGCCCCGGCGGCGCCGTGGTGCGTCCTGCCCGATCGTGCTTGCCGCCCCTGAGGTAGTACGGGTTGCTGTCCGCCGGGCACTCGGGGTCGAAGGCGACCTGGCTGTACGGCTTCCGGCACTTCAGGCACACCACCTGCTGGACTTCCAGCACCATCCCACCGCCTACCCACTCCGGCGATTCGGTCAGATCATCGGGGATGGTGACGAACGGGTTCTGCTCGATGAGGCGCAGATGGGCTGGCGAAGACACCGGGATGTAAACCGCGAGGTAGAACGCGTGCCCCGGCGGGAAATCGGGCATTTATCTCCTCCCCCTGAGGTGACGACACAGCCGCCCAACCCTTCTTGGTCACCGTGAGTTGTCAACCCTGTGGGCGGGGTGGCTGCTCTGGCTGGTAGGGGGTTTGCGTGCTGTGTGTTCATGAGCAGCGGGGCCGATCATGCTCCACTGTCAGTAACCAGTCAGCAAGGTAACGATCTTCGGAGGGGAGGTAAAGACCATTCGGGCATCCGTGTTTTTCAACCTCGTAAACTCCCGAACGTAACAATTTCGGTCAACCTGTAAACCTAGACGAGCAGTCGCGCTTCATAGGCCTCAACGGCGGGCTCGTACGGGCCCAACAGGAGCGCCTCGCCACGGTCGGGGGAGGACAGGCCGCGCTTGCGCATCGACTCCTTCGACTCCACCACCGAGTAACCCGTGCTGTTGGTGGCGAGCTTCGGCGCCGACAACTGCGCCACCGTCAGCTCGTCGACCCGCAGCCGCACCCGGGTACGGCCGTGGTCGTCGGGCCGCAGCAGCGACCGGCCCGCCAGCCACATCTCGTCGCGCTTGCGCCACGGCCGCATCGACTCCTCGTCCGGCTCGCGGCCGGTGTTCTCCGACACGATCACGACCACGATCTCCGCGCCGTGCCGCCCCTCCTCGCCCCACGCCTTCAGCAGCCCGGCCGGCCCCCAGCCCCAGCCGATGCCGTCGATCTTCACCCGCACCCGCGCAGGGCTGCCCAGCCGGCGGGCGAGCGCCTCGGCGCGCAGGATCTGCCGCAGGATGATCCCGGCCACCGCGACCGGGTCGCCGTTCTCCGGCCCGGACGAGGCGTGCTCCATCGTGACCAGGTCCCCGACGACGCGGGAGATCGCCAGCTCGTCACCGCCGTCGGCGGCCACGTCGACGCCGAGCCGCACCCACGCGCCCTCGTGGACCTTCCACGTGTCGCTCTCCTCGGGCAGGCCGAGGTCGCACAGCCGGATCCCGGTCTCCGGCTCCTCCTGCTCGACGGCGAGCTCGACCCAGTCCGCGGGGATGGTGGCGTTGGCGACGCCCTTGGGGAACTTCGCCTCGACCTTCGCCCGCACGTAGTTGCTCTTGGGCCCATGCACGCGCACGGTGCGGTCGATCCACGCCTTGTCGACCATGTGCACGGCGGGGGAGTGCTTGGCTCCCGGGCACGACTGGCAGATGCCGAACTGCTCGCCGGTCAGGTTCGGCGTCGAGTACGCGCTGATCGGGATGGTCTTGACGTCCGGGTCCTTGCACAACTGCTCGAACCAGGTGCCGACCTCGTCGGTGGGCGGGTTCCCGATCGCGATCATGCGGGAGTCCTCGCCGACCATCAGGCCGGACAGGTTGCGGCCGATGGTGTGGGCGATGCCGCCCGCTTCTTCTACAACGAGTAGAAGATGCTGCCCATGAATCCCTTGAACCGCCGCCTCGTTGTATGGGGCGGCGGCGATCCCGTACGCGACCCGGGTCATCAGCCCGGCCTCGTCCGGCAGCTTGTACTGCGCGGTGTCGATCTCACCCGGCAGGCCGGCCCGGGAGTGCGCGGCGCGGACCTCACGCCAGAGCTGGTGGGTCACCTGCCGCCACAACGGCGCCAGCGTCACGGTCACGCCGGTCCCGACCGGATGCACCAGGCTGTGCCAGAGAACGAGCTGCCCGCACGAGAACGTCTTGGACGAGCCGAAGCAGGACGGCACGGCGACGAGCTTGTGGTCGACCAGCGCCTGCATGAACTGGCGCGGCACCTTCCACGCCACCGACCCGAGCACCTGCTCGCAGAACCCGACCGGGTCGTCCACCCACAACGCGTAGGAGGTGCCGGCGACTTCGTACGCCGCGGTGTAGACGTGCCGCGCCTCGTCACCGGACAGCTCCCACAGGAGCTGGCGGCGGGCCGGGGCGGGCAGGTCCATCAGGTCGGTGAACATGCGGCGGGCGATCTTCGACCGCCGGTCGCCGGCCTCGGTCTGGGCAGGGGTCAGCACCGGCGCCCCCGCACGCCGACCGCTGGAACCTCCCCCGAGATCACGGCCGTATGGTTCGGCGCTGGGGGGTTAACGTCCAGTCAGCCGAAGGAGCGTGCATCTGGTGCTTCCTGGCCGTCCTTGACAGGACTACAGCGCATCCAGGAAGTGACGAATGTCACATTGCAACAACTCGCAACAACTGCCCACCGCTGTGACCTGCACCCCAAGATCTGACTGAGGATCCGTCAACCCGCAACTCGCTCAGAGTCCGCTATGCGATAGACCCTCGAACCGGTAGTTTGCGCTCTGCTACCGAGCGGTGGTTCGCCACGACCTTCCGCAGCCGATTCCCGGGGGGGACCGGCCGCACGGGTCCTCTCGGGTCGGTCCCCCGACCGATACCTCGAGAAGAGGGCCCAGAGGGAAGTGGAATGACCACCACCCGTAAGCCCCAGAACCACAAGCGGATCTCCGCCTGGGCCGCCGCAGTACGGCAGCGCATGCAGACGTCTATGCGGGCCAGCCAGAAGTACCTCCGGCTGGTCCGGTCGACGTATCCGCTCTGGGGGCCGATCGCCTCGCGGACGGCCCTGTGGCTCTGGAAGCGGTACAACGAAAACGAGCCCAAGTAGGTGGCCGCCTACCTGAGCTCGCATCGTTAGCAGCAACAGAGGCTCTGCTCTTGGTTTCGTGGCCGGGGCAGAGCCTTTGCTATGTTTTCGCGCCGCACCGAGCCAGGTCATGGACCCAGTCTCAGTTAGCACGCCGGAAGCTATCCCCTACCTGCTGCTTGGCGCAACAAGCAGGACGCCCCCGTCACGGGAAAGGGTCGCATCCTTTCACCGGTAACCCGGGGTTACCAGGCACAGAGCGCAAAAGGTGAGTTACATCACACCTAACGGGTTCAGCGTATCCCCGCGTATCTCCGCAAGATCACGCCTCGATCTGCTGACGCCACGCCCGATACCCCGCCACCTCGAACAACCTGTGCCCACGCTCGTTCACCGTGTGAGGCGGCAGCACGCGGCCGCGCTCGAGCGCCGCCTTGACCTGACGCTTGACCTTCTCCCGAGGCAGGCCCAGCTCGTCGGCCAGCCCGGCGATCGGCAAGAAGCGGGGGCCTGCGGCCACGCCGGCGGCCCAGGCCGGCCACCACACCAGGAACCACGCCACCTCGTACTGGCCGTCCTCGGCGGCGGCCGGCATCACCACGCCGAGCTGCTCCGCCTTCGCCAAGCTGCGGGTGAGCTCCCGCGTAGGCACGCCCGCCAGGTGGGCCAGCTCCTCCTTCGAGGCCAGGGCGCCGTCGCGGGTGCGCTCGCGTGTCTCCCGCCACCAGGCCGGGAACGCCTCCCGGTCGTAGCGGCGCCAGCGCGGCCCTTCCTCGAACGGCGGCAGCTTGATGCCGCGCTGCTCGGCCTCGCGCACCCAGCCGGTCACCACGTGCTCGGGCTCGCCGATCTCCTCGGCGAGCTTGCCCAGCGGCGCGAACCGCCCATCCGACTCTCCGCCGGCGGCACCGCTGCGCGCCTGGAGGAACTGGCGGACGGCGTCGACGTTGTACTGGCGGCCGCGCGTCCCCTGCCGGTGCTCGGGCAGGGTGCGCGCCTTCTTCGCTGCGGTGAACAGGCCGAGCAGGGTCAGCACCGGCATGCGCACCTCGTAGGCGAGCGCGGTCGCTCCCGCCCACCCGTACGCGATCTCGGCGCGGTCGCGCTCCCGGTTGGCCCACCAGGCCGCGAACGGCTCCGGGGCGAAGCGCCGCTCGCCGTCGAGTTCGTCATGCTCGGGCAGGTCGCCGATCTCGTCGGCCACCTGCAGGAGCGCATGCACCCGGTCGCGGTCCAGCCCCATGTCGAGGGCGTGCTGGTCCGCCGGTCGCCAGCCGAGCCGGTTCTTGTCCCACCATGTGCGAAAGTCGACCGGGTCGAACAGCAGCGGCTCCTCCTGGGCGGGCTTCGGCCAGGCGACCCCGGCGTCGCGGGCCCGTTCCATGGTGCCGATCAGCCGGGCCTCGGTGATGCCCAGCATGTGTGCGAGATCAGCGGTGCCGCGCGGGGTCTTCTTCAGGTCGGCGTTGATCTGCTGCAGGGTGAGCCCGGTCAGCTTGGCGATCTCAGCGTTGGGCAGCGGCTGGTCACCCGCCTGGCCGAGCGACAGCCGGGCCAGGCCCTCACGCCGCTCCTCCAGCGCCGCCTCACGCTCGGCCTTGATCTCCTTCAGCTTCTTCACCTGGACCGCGATGATCCGCTCGCACTCCTCCTGGCTCTCGTCCAGCAGGTCCTCGTCAAGCAAGCCGGCGGGCAGGATCTCCTGATCGCCCATGGTCCGGCTCACGTCCATACGCTTCCACAGCTCGACCGGGTCAACGTGGTAGCGGCGGACCAGCGTGACGCCGGCAAGGTTACGCGGGTGCGCCTCCGTCCGAAGATCGGACAGCAGACGGACGGCACGGGCGTGCGCATCGCGGACCTGGGCCGCGGTCGCTTCTACGGTTGCCATGGTGGGGACGGCCTTCCTTAGGTGGGCGAACCTCCCAACGACGGGAGCAAGGGCCCCAAACGGAACCCTTCACCCACGATATTACAGGCCATTTACACGCCTGCCTATCGCCCCACGGCTACTTTCCCGGCTTCGGCGCCTTCTTCACCGCACCGGAGGTGAACCACTGGACGATCGTCACCGCGGCGTGGAGCGCGGTCTGCGCCGACTCCAGCGTGACTGGGCTGGTGTTCGGGCCCGCGTGCCGGTCGCTCTGCCCGTGCCACACTAGCTTCAGCATGGCGAGCAGCGCATCCACCGGCGCGGCCTGACCGTTCTGGTCGACGGCGAGAGTCCACCGGGCGGCGGTCTGCTCGATGTGCGTGATCGCCTTGCCGAGCGTGCCCACCCGATCGTTCGGGATGGCCACGGGGACGACGACCGCCTCGACGGCCTTGACCGCCTCGCTGTACGCCTTCGTCGCGTCCGGGCCGAACCCGTATGCCGCGTCCCACGCCCGCCGCAGGTGTCCGGCCGCATCAGGTGGAGCAGCCTGGATCGTCGCTGCGGTAACTCCCGCGACGGTCGCGTCTACACGTCGGGTAAGGCCGGTGAAGTCATCGTTGACACACCAAGCGGAGCCCCCCTCTTCGAGGGTCCAGCCCAATACGGACGTCATCTCGCGCCACCATGATGCCTGTACCTCGTCGTCTTCGAGCAGCGAGGGCACCAAGAACAAGGTCGCGTCGATCGCCTCCAGCAGATCTTCCCCTTGGAAGAGGAGATTGCCCCCAGAGCTCCATGGGATCTCGCGACGAAGGCGTAGTTGCAGCAGGTCGTCCAGGTTGGTGAGTTCAACGGAAAGCTCGCCGTACCACTGGTAGAGCAGCGCGGCCAAATATGGGGGTGCACCCTCCACAAGGGCTGGTTCGTCGACGATCCCGGCCTGCCGCTCGCGCAGCGGCCGCCAGGGGGGCTTGGCGGTAGATGTCACCCGCCAAGCCTAGGACGGCAGGCCCCTCCGCCGCCTGGAATATCGGCCCGGTACGGGGCTACGGCTGCGGGGCGTTCAGGGTGTGGCTCAGGTCGGTGATGTGCAGCACCAGGCGGCCCTTCGGGTAGACCGGGCCGAGCCGCATGTCCGGGCCGTCCAAGTGCTTGCTGTTGTCGTCAGGCAGAAACCCGGCGTCGACCATCCCGTCGATTATCGCTTTGAACGACGGATACCAGTTCGCGGGATCGCGTGGCTGCCGGTTGGGCGGCTCCAGGTAGCCGATCACCGCCGCCCGCTTCATGCCCGGGATGCCGGAGGCGCGGAACAGCCTGGCGGCCTGCTTGCGCAGGTTCTTCGTGAGGCGGTGCCTCCTGCGCCAGTGCCCCCGGTCGTTGGCGTTGGCCAGCGGGATCCCCGCCGGCATCTCCAGCACGTACACCACAGGCTCGTCCGGCGTCTCGGCCACGTGTCTTCCTCCAGTCGATCGGGTGCCCGCCCCGAGGGGCCCGGGGCGGGGCGGGTCAGAGAGCCGCGCCGAGCTGCTCGAGCACGAGCGTCATGGCGGCCGGGGGGACGTCCCAGAAGCGCTGCCGGCCGGTGCAGGGGACCGGCTCGTCCAGGACGCGCACGTTGACGAGCTGCCAGTGGTACATGCCGCCCTCCCCACCGGCCGCCCACGGCGAGCACGTGTAGGCGCCGCCCGGGTACAGCTCGCCGCCGGGGCGGGCGCACGTGGAGGAGTGGTGCACGTCGACGAGGTTCGCCACCGCGGTGATCGCGCCGGTCACGAACTCCGGCGCCTTCGCCTCGATGCCGGCGCCCGCCGCCTTCCGGTCGCGGGCGGTGCGGATGTACTCGCTCCACTCCGCCTGCATGTGCGGGCTGTCGGCGGCGCTGCCGTCCCACTGCTGGCCGGCGTGGATGGCGACCAGGCCGCGGTGGCGGGTGTTCCAGTGCCGGTTCTCGATCGTCTTCCCGGTCGGGGAGGTGGCGGCGCGGCCGATCGCCCACGTCCACGGCTGGTAGATGGTGACGGCCTTCATCCGCTGGCCGCGTGCGGCCCACCAGTGGTCGTGGAGGTCCTGGCGGCACAGCGCGCACCAGCGGCCCTGCGAGCCGACGCTGCCGCACTCTTGGCAGTCCTGCGGCTCCTGCCGGGCGGGGGCGGCGAGGCCGATGGCGGCGTTGACGCACGCTTGGCACAGGCCGGGCTGCGGCTGGTCGAGGTCGAGTCCGCTCAACGGCTCGGCCGGGACGACGGCCATGCGCTCGCAGTGGGCCAGGCCGAGCACGCCGGGGAGCGGAGAGGCGCCGAGGAACGATGGGAACACGTGGCGGCCGCTGAGGGTGGCGGTGGCGTACGGGCTGTACGGGTTCGGCCGCAGCATCTGGTCAGGCACCGGCGCTCGCCCCCTGCGGCGTCTCGGCGAGGGTGCGGCGGCGGGCGATGCTGCGCCGCCACTGGATCGCAACGGCGGCGACCTGGAGCAGCTCGGCGGCCAGCCGGTCCGGGGCGTCCTCGGCGAGCGCCTCGTACACCTCCTCCGTGAGAATGTGCCGCCAGGTGAGCGTCCCGGCCTGGGCGGCGTCGTGGCACTCCTTGCGGAACCTCCAGGCCAGGTTGGGGCCGACGATGCTGCCGGCCGAGTCGCGGTAGGCGCCGCCGGTGCCGTCCGGGTGGTTCTGCTCGCCGAACGTGGCGTCCTGCGCGGCCAGCTCACCACGCAGCAGGCCCTCCTCGACGCGCAGCCACTCCGGGCTGTCGGCCAGCGCGGTGCGCTCCTCGATGAGCTGCCGGGCGTACATGACGCCGTCCAGCAGCTCCTCGTACAGGTCGCGGAGCGCGTCGCGGCCGTTGTGCGGCTGCAGCGCGGTGCCGTACCGGTCGATGCCGACCTGGCGGCGCTGGGCGATGTCGGCCAGGACGAGGCTCTGGATGTCGGGGTGGTCGTTGCGCACGGGGAGGGGCTGGTCTCCGGGCCGCTGCTTGAGCTCAGGCACGGCGGTCTCCTTGATCACAGGGGGAAGGGGTGGTGGCGCGTGGGAGGGGTGCCCGAGCCCCGGACGGAGGGCTCGGGCGCCGGATGGCCTACTTGGGAGGGGCGACGGCGACCTGGCCGCCCTGCGGCACGTAGACGATGCTCACCTTCCCCGACGCGGCGATCTCGGCGAGCTTGTCCATGTTCAGCTTGGACACCGCGCCTTCCTTGCCCAGCACCTCCACGAGCGCCTTGGTGGACTCCAGCTCCGTCTTGAGCTTCTCGTTGATCTGCTTCTGGGCGTTGTTCTGCGCCATGGCGGCCTGCTCGGCGACCATCGCGTCCTTCAGCTTCTGCGGCGGCTCGGGCTGGCGCAGGATGAACGCCATTCCGGCGAAGTAGTCGCCCTTCGCGATCTGGGCGATGTACTGGCTGGTCAGCGTCGCCATCTCCTTCTCCCACGCGGCCTTCTTCGTGGAGTCGAAGTAGAGGTCGCGCCAGTTGTACTTGAGGGTGGCCTCGTCCATGGCGCGCTCGACCGGGCCGCCGACGTAGAACTTGAGCATCTCCACCCAGCCGCCGGCCTCGTACGCCTGGTACTTGCGGCCGATCTCCTCGTGGAACTTGCGCAGCTTGGCGCAGTCTGCGGCGGAGAAGGTGAAGGTCAGCCCGCCGTAGATGGTCATGGTGGCGCCGTCCTTGGAGGCGGACGTGATCGGCTTGCTCTCGTCGGTGTCGCCGCCGCTGAACCGGAAGGTGCGCTGCCCGTTCGGGTACCGGTAGCCCTCGTCGGCGGGCCCGGACACGTCGCGGGTGGACGGCTTGAGGCACTCCTGGAACGTGGTGCTGGACATCGGCCCGGCGTCGTAGACGATGCCGGCCTCGTCGGGCTCGACGTTCGTGATGGAGCAGGCAGTGGCGAGCAGGCCGGCGACGGCCAGGACGGCGATCTTGCGGGGGGTCATCGGGTGGTTCCTTCCGGAAGGGAGTTGGTGCTGGTGAAGTGGCGGATGTCGTCGGTGACGATGACCGCGAAATGGTCGCCGAGCTGCTGGTGCTCCAGCGCGCGCTGGTGCAGGTGCTCGACGAACGCTCGCTGGCGGATCAGGTCGCGCTGATCGCGTAGGCGCTGGAGTATCCAGCGGGCCGTCAGGTAGGCGGCCGGGATGGACGCGCAGATGAGCGCGACGGCCAGGATGAGGATCAGGGCGCGCACAGCGGCTACCGCTGCTCGTCGTAGCGGGCGCGGCTGATCGCGGCAGCCGCGCTGGTGATGGCCTGCTCGACCGTCTCGCGGTAGGCGGTGGATATGACCTCGTTCGGGTCGCCGCCGGGGTAGGGCAGCTCGGTGGCGCTGCCGTTCAGGAGACGGGAGCCGCCCGTCGGCCCGCCGAGCGCGTACACGCGGATGCAGTGCGCACTGGCGCGGAGCTGGACGGTCCAGGACTGGCCGTTGCTGGGGTAGTGCTCGGCCCACCCCTGGTTCCCGCCGAGGAACCGGCCGTCGCGGCCGCTCACCTCGACCGGGACGCCCTTCACGTCGTGGGCGATGTCCATGGCGACGGCCTCGCCGAGCAGGCGCAGGAACCGCTCCTTCGGGCTGGGCTGGTCGGGGTCGGCGGTGAGGTCGACGTGCCCGGCGGCCAGGTCGTAGTCGGCCGTGGCGGCGAAGTCGTCCACGGGAGTCCTTTCCAGAGCAGGGGGAGGGGTGGGGATGGTGTGGGTGCGGCCGTAGGCGACGCCGGCCTTCCAGGCGCAGGCGGGGTGCTTGCGTTCGCAGTCGGGCCAGTGCGGGCCGCCCGGGTACGGGTCGGTGGCGAGCCACGCGGGCGCGGTCATGCGGCGTTCTTCCGCGCGGCGGTGAGCCGCCGGTGGACGAGGCGCAGGTCCTTCTCGTACTGGCGTTGCGCCACCCGGCAGTCCTCGCACGGCTTCTCGCCGTTGCTGAGGTGCCTGTTGTAGGCGGCGTGGGTGCCGCACGGCTGGACGTCCTTGCGCTCCATCGCCTGGTTGAGCATCTCCAGGTTGAGCGCGGCCTGAGCCTCGCTGATGGGAGCAGGCGGGGGCGGTGTCGGCCGGAAGTGGACGATCTCGCGGAGGAGTTTGGCGTCCAGAAGCTGGCGGGACTCTTCGGCGATGCAGGCCGAGCATGCCGGTTCGCCGTGGGCCTGATGGGCGCGCAGCCCGTCGAAGGTGCCGCATACGTCCCGGTAGGTCGTCGGCGTGACAGGGTCCGTGGTCACGGGAGTGGTTCTCCTCTTCCTGGATGACAGCACCGGACAGGGCCGCAATACCCGTCAGGTAATTCACATAATACAGGAGATTTATGAATGTGCCAGGTGTCGCACCCGCGCACGCTGCATCCGAGACGGCTGTTCATCGGCGCGGAGCAAAGCACATCGCCGCGCTTACGTCTTCCGGCAGCGAATCAGCAGGCCAACCCGGTTGACGCCCCCAACCAGCGGCGGCCACAATCGACTACAAAGCCCCATACGACAGGCGATTTACCGCCAAGCCCGGGGGAGTGCCCATGCCGATCAGCCGATGCGCCCGCGCGGTCGAGTGGCTGGAGGGCGACACGTGGGAGTGCCGGAACTGCGGCGGCCCGCTCGCCACCGACCGCAACGGCCAGCTCTCCGAGCCCGTCCGACACCGCGGCGAGCTCCGCCGCGCCCTCACGCCGGCGAAGGCGGACGCGGCCGCGTTCGGCCGCGCCGTCGACGTCGGCGAGCACGCCGCGAACGCGCTGCCTGAGATCTCCTCCCGCGAAGAGATCGCCCGCGCCGTGGTGGAGGAGCTGTACCGGGCCGGGCTGCTACGCCGTACCCCGGCCAAGATCACCGCAGCCTAACGGTTCACGTAAACACGCAGGGTGATTGATTTCGCTCGGGCAGCGCCGCCAGATTGGGAGTGACCACTCCTCCCATCGAAAGAGGTTCTTCCGCAGTGGAACCCAGCTTGATCATCAGCGGCGTCAGCGCGGCGCTCGCTCTACCCGCCCTCGTCATCAGCCTGAACACGGCGCGCTCGAACCGGCGTATGGCCGACGCCGCCGAGGAACGTCTCCGCGAGGAGCGGCAGGCCACCCACGAGCGGCTCGGCCCCGGCGTCCTGGGCCCGCTCACCTTCACCCTTGAGGACGGCAGCCTGTTCGCCGAGGTGACCGTCCCGCGCGCCTACCGGGTCCAGGCCGAAGGATGGATCGGCAACAGCTACACCCCTCTCGCCGGGCTGCCGCTCGTGCTGCACCCGGGCATGCCGTACCGGCTGCACGTCGAGCACTGGCCGGCCGACCGCGGGAAGCCGCGCACGGAGGAGATCCGGTTCAAGCTGTGGCCGCCGCTGCCCGTCGACGGCGACGAGCTGGTGTGGACGTGCCCCTGCGACCGGATCACGGGGGAGAGCCAGGACAGGCCGGGCCACTGGGAGGTACGCGTCCCCGTCACCTACCAGCCGCCCCGCGTCCCGCTGGTCGCCTACGGCGCCTGAGGCTGCGCCTCGATCCACGCCGGCGTGCCGAGGACCGCCAGCTCCTCCTCAGGGATGGACAGGTCCTCGGCGTCGAACGACGGATCCCACGCCTCGAGGATGTCCAGGAATGTCCGCCACAGCTTCCGCTCCTCCTTGTAGCGGGCCCGGATCTGGTCCACCTTCTTGTAGACACCGAGCCGCTCGGCCACCTTCTTCGGGTCGGCCGGGCCGCGCACCCACCCGCCGTCGACGCGTTCGGCCAGCCCCTGCTCGGCCAGCGCGTTCAGGCCCGTGGTCGCGGCCGTCCTCGACACCCCGGCCAGGCCCGGCACGTCGAACGAGCGGACGGGCGTGTCGGTGAGCATCCGGTAGATGAGCGCGGCCGGGCCGCCCAGCTCCCGGAAGACGGGGTGGATGCCGCCGAGACGGCCGGGCTGCCAGCGGCGCCACGCGGCCGCCTCGGCGTACCCGGCCGGGATCACCAGCTCGTAGTAGTCCGGCCAGTCGCCGTGGTGCTCGCCCACCAGCCGCACGAACGGGTCCGGCTCGTCCCGCAGCTCCTTCAGCACCTTGGCCACCGTCGAATGATCCAGACCCGCCAGGAGTCCAAGCTCGCGCACCCCGAACCCGATCACCATGCTGTGGCACAGCTGCGCGGCCTTCAGCATCGCCTCCAGGACCCGCCGCTTGGTGATCCCTCCCGCCCCCGGCCACCGGTAACGTTCAGCAGCACGCAGCGCAGAGTTCCAGCGGCGGGTCTGCTGCAACGCCGCCACCCTGTCCCGGGAACAGGTCGGAGCTTTGAACGCGATCGTCAGCCCCTCAACCACCACCCCTTCAACCCCCGCTTGTGTTCTCCCCCTTGTGTGGATGTCACGGTCAGATTCCCGCCCCGCGATCCAGGGCACCGCCCGCTCCCAGTCGCCCCGCAGCACCCGCAGCCGGGCCGAGGCCGCGTACTTGGCGTAGAAGCCCGCCAGGCCCGGCCACGCACCGGACCGGAGCCGGGCGGCGACGTCGGCCAGCCGCCACCCGCACGACACCGCGCCGGCGAGCACCGCCAGCCGCGCCTCGCTGCTGGACCGGTAGCGGCCCGGCCCCGTCCCCTGCTCGAACCGGCCCGTACGGGCGATCTCCTCCATGACCGGGGAGAGCGCGGGCAGCCTGCCGCCCGGCCGCCGCCACACCGGCACGCCGTCCTCGTCGTCGACAACCGCCCAGCTCGCCGCCGTGGTGCGCGGCGCCGGAACCCCGCCGGCCGCCTGGACGCCGCTGGCGGGCGGGGCGGAGCGCTCCAGCGCCTCCAGCTCGGGGGTGAGCGCGTCCATCAGCGCTGACCACACCTCGGGCCCGTTCGGGTGGTCGAGCACCCAGTCGACGTAGGCCGGGTCGTCGGTCAGTTCCCGGAACGCGCCGCCGCTCACCCACGCACCGGGCGGCACGATGAGCCCCTCCTGGATGCCGAGCATCGGCGTCGGGTCGAGCGACACGTACCGGCGCGCCAGCGCCTGCGCCAGCAGCTTCATCGGCCCGAAATACTGGCGTTCGGCCCACACCACGTACAGGTGCCGGCCCCCGGTGGCGGGGGAGCGGTCGGTGAAGCACTCGCCGCCGCACGCCGCGACCAGCGCCGCCAGGTCCGCGACCTCACGCTCCACCACGGCGACCGGGTCGACGGCGCCGGCCCGCGCCGCGCGGCCGGGGTCGAAGTCGCACGCGAGCAGGTGGGTCATGCCCTCGCGGTAGACGTACAGCGCCGCGACCATCGGCGGGACACGCCGGGTCAGCGGCAGCTCGCGGCGGCCGCCGAACCCGGCCTTCTTCCCGCGCCGGGCGACGCGCACCTTGCCGCGGGCGCCCAGGCGAGGGGCACACAACGCCCAGGTCGCGGCCGCCGTCAGAACGGCGTGTCCCGGTTCACCCCCTCGCGGGGCGGGTATGACGTTGTACGCATTGGCTGTGCCGGTTTCGCCCGAATGCGACACGCCGAACTCGGGCACGACTGGCAGAGCCAGGGGCCCATCGATTACTCTGGCTCCTAGCTACTGGCCCGGCATCGGTGGCACGCGAAAGCGCCCCGCCGGAGCCGGGAGTTACCGAGGGTCCTTGCGCGATTCAACTTGGCGGTGGAACGCGCGCAGGGGCCCTCGTTGGCTTTCTAGACGCCGTCCCCGGCGTCCACATCTCCTTCGTTCAGGACATAAGCAGGATCCGCGTACTGCTACGCGGCGGTGGTCTGGATGAGCGGCAGCGCCTCCTGAGCGCACGGCTGCGGCGGCGTCACAGGCCGCCCGTGGTAGGCCCTGAACACGAAGTCCACGTACTCGCTGAAGCTGTCGAAGCCCAGTTGTTTGAACTGCTCGTCTTCCGCCCACTGCTTGTACAGCTCGGTGTCGGTGAAGCGGATGCTGTGGCGGGACCCGCCCTTCGGCTTGCGTCCGCCGCCACGGCTGTGTCTGCTGTCACTCATGGTCGCAGACACTATCTGATTCAGATTCAATCGTCAGCGTTGCGCGCGGCGTGTCGCGAATCGTTGCCCAGCGTTGATCGTCCGAGGTCCGCCCCGGGTCTCATCGGAAGGCGGAATGACACCCCGGTTAATGTCGGAGCCTGACGATAGCCTGGCGGATCATGGATGACACCCACCGCCATGAGCCTGACGACGATCCTCCCGACGAGGAGAACACCGAACCGTCAGCCGAGGCTCCTTCAGGCCCGCACCCGCTGCTTGCCGGGCTGCTTGCCGGCCTCTCTGGCAGCTCATACCTCGCCTCGATCGACCCGACGCCCATACTCCGTCCGGCGCTCCTGCAACTGGCCGACGCGATCCGCATTGCGAACGCGGGCAACCCGATGATGGTGAGCGCCTACACCTCGCAGGTCCAGGCTGCCTTCGCCAAGGTCTTCGCCAGCCATGCCGAACTGCTGGCCGCGCCGTCCAGGACCCTGAACTCTCAGGTCATGACGAGTCTGGCCCCCGCTCTGGAGATCTTCAGCAAGAGCCTCGTCGAACTCCAGGTCTTGCCTCAGGAGGTTGGGCGGGACGTCTTCGTCGTCTCGAAGCACCGCCGTGAGCCTGCTGGGCAGGCCGCTATCGAGGTGCCAGCTCAGCAACAGCCGCGCCGACTCAGCAGAGCGGCACAGCGGGCTGTCCTTCAGCTCGCCGGGGCCGTCACCGTCTGGATGGTGCTGACCCAGGCTGCCCTGGAGAGCTACACGGAGGCTGACGTCCTCATCACCGCTTCGGGCCTCAACCCGGTGATCGTCGCGTCGTTCGTTGGGTGGCTGATCGGGCAGGCGTACGACAGGCTGTACCCGCCGAGGGACGGCGAGAGCTGATCAGCCGCCGTCCGGCTCCTCGAACACGAGCTGGTAGCGGTCCCCGCGGATGAGCTTGCGGTGCCGGCCCTTGCCGGGCGGCCGGATCTCCGCGATGGGCACGCCTTCGGGGACGTCGCCGAGCTGGGCCCGCTCGTCGGGGGAGGGCATGCGCAGCACCACGTTGGAGCCGGGTTCGACGTTGTAGGGCTCGCGTGGCCCGCCGGCCACGGTGGAGCCTGACCCTTTCACGGTCACGATGAGCCCCTCACCGCGCAGCACCCGCAGCGCCTGCCGTACGGCGATCTGGCCGACGCCGTAAATCTGCTGCAGCCGGGATTCGGAGGGGAGCGCGTTGCCGGGCTTCAGCCTGCCGGCGGCGATGTCGGCGCGGATGATGTCGGCCAGTTGCTTGTGCACCGGCCGGTCGGCGCCGAAGTCGATCATGAGAACCTATGATCCTAGGCACCTAACCCCCTTTCACTTGTGACCCTAGGGTCCTAGGCTCTAGCCTGGGCGAATTCAGCCGCCAGGCGTATTCACACCCAGAGGCTTCGGTTTCTGGACGTCCGGGCGACTACATGAGGGCCGGGAACGCTGACTCTGGTGGGGTGGCGTTCCCGGCCTTCGCGCGTCAACGGAACCCCCGATCCCACCTACCGATCCGCTCCAAGGTCGGTCAGGATCTGGGGCATGCGACTGCTCATCCTCGGCGGCGGCCACTTCCTCGGCCGCACCATCGCCGAACAGGCCGTGGCGCGCGGCCACCAGGTGACCGTCTTCAACCGCGGCAAGTCCAGCGTGCAGCTCCCCGACGTCACCACCGTGCGCGGCGACCGCAGCGTCCCGGCCGACCTGGCCGATCTGGTGGCGCACGGCGGCTGGGACGCGGTCGTGGACACCAGCGGCATGACCACCGACCTCGTCGAGGCGTCGACCGGCGCGCTCGCCAGCGTGGTCGACCACTACGTGTTCATCTCGACCGTCAACGTCTACCAGGGGTGGCCGCGCTACCCGCTCACCGACAGCTCGCCGGTGCGCGCGTACGCCCCGTACGGGCCGCCCGGGGAGAGCGGCGCCGACGAGTACGGCAGGCTCAAGGCGGGATGCGAGCAGGCCGTCACGACCGTGTACGGGGATCGGGCCACGCTGCTGCGGCCCGGCGTCATCCTGGGCCCATACGAGAACGTCGGCCGGCTGCCGTGGTGGCTGAACCGCCTCCGGGCAGGCGGGCCGGTGCTGGCGCCGGGCCGCCCCGACTGGCCGATCCAGCCCGTCGACGTGCGCGACGTCGCCGCGTTCGCCCTGGCCGCCGCCGAGCAGCGGCTGCCCGGCTCCTACAACGTGACCGCGCCGATCGGCCACTCGACGTTCGGCGAGATGCTCGCCGCCTGCCAGAGCGCGGCCGGCACCGACGTCGAGCTGGTGTGGGTGGACGACGCGTTCCTGCGCGAGCACCGCGTGCCCGAATGGGTGGGGCTGCCGCTGTGGCGCGACTACCCGGGCACCTGGCACGTGGACGCCGGCCGGGCCCGCGCCGCCGGGCTGGAGTGCCGGCCGCTCCCGCAGACGGTGGCCGACACGTGGTCGTGGATGTCGTCCACCGTCCTCTCGGTGACGGAGCGGTCGGCCGAGCTCGGCATCGACCGGGACCGCGAACGGCAGATCCTCGCCGCCTGGGCCGCCAGATCGCATTAGACGCTCGGCGGCAGCGCCCGCACGGTGGAGGACGCCGCGAACTCGGTCACCGCCGCTGACAGCTCTGCCGTCGTCCGGGACGACGGCAGAGCGCCGAGCTGGGCGCGTACCCCGCGCAGCCGGTACAGGACCGGGTGGGTGCGCAGATCCCGGGACAGCTCCAGGACCGGCCACAGCGTCTCCTGCGCGGCGGACAGGTCGCCCAGCATCAGGTAGGCGGTGGCCATGTCCAGGCCGATGGTGGCCTCCACCGACAGCGACCGCAGGCTCGGCGGCGCCGCCTGGGACACGGCGAGCGCCCGCCGGGTGTGCTGGAGGATCTCGGAGGTGAGCTGCTCCACCAGCCGCGGCTCCAGCTCGTCCCGGCGCACGCTGATGAGCTGGAGGTAGGCCGAGGAGTGACAGCGCTGCTCGCGCGCCTCGTCCCAGTGGAAGACGCCGCCGATGATGTCGTGCAGGTCGTCGCTCTGGTGGGCGCTCGCCCGCGATTCGATCGCGGCCCGCACCGCCGCCAGGGTGCCCTGGATGTTGCCGACGTGCGACCAGGTGCGCGCCTGGATGCTGTGCATGCGGGCGGCGGCCACCCCGGTCGGGTGGTGTTCTTGCGCGCGGGCGATCGCCACCACGGCGTCCTGCGGCAGGTCGGCCCAGTAGGAGCTGGACGCCTGCATGCCGCGCGCCCACACCGCCAGCGGCACGTGCCCGATCGCGTCGGCGTGCGCCCACGCGCTGCGGGCGTGCTCGCCCGCCATGCGGTGCTCGCCGAGGTCGATGCAGATTTCGGCGATCAGCGCGGTGGCCACCCCGGCGAGGAAGCGGAGCTGGTGGAGCTGGTCGGGGCGGCTGGTCTCCTTGATCCGGTCCAGGATCTGGCTGCGCACCTTGACGACCTTGGGCATCAGCGCGGCGGGCGGCTGGGTGAGGTAGGAGCGCGACAGCTCGATCACGGTGGCTTCGAGGTGTTCCATGGTGGGCCGGCCGATTGCGGCTTCGGCGTCGACGGCGGCTTCGCGGGATTCATCGGCGGCGGACATCATCAATTCGTACAGACTCTCGCGTGAGGAGCTATCGGCGGTGCCGGCCCGGGGCCGGTTCCATGCCGGGGTGGTCGGCAGCGCGGTGAGGTCGATCACCGTCTCCGTGGAGGCGGCCGGGTTGTCGTAGTCGCCTTTGGTGAACAGCTGCTCGACCGTGTGGCCGAACATCACCTCCAGCACCTCGCGCGCCCCAGGTTGGGGCGCCCTCTTCAGGTCCCCGGCCATCCAGCGTTCGAGCGTCCGCGGAGAGACCGTCCGGTCTCCCAGTTGAAGCTCGCGCGCGGTCCTGCTGTAGACGGCGTTGAACTTCGCCAGCGTGGTGAGGTGACGGCGGCGGCACAGATGCTTCAACAACGTTCCGCTCATGCCGCTGCGCTCCTTCACACGCACTGCATCGGGGCTCCGAGCGTAAGACGGCGATGCCCGCGCTGGAAGGGGTTTGCGCGCGTGCCGGTCCAAATGGCGGACAGACGGCGGCCCCACGACGGGAAGGTGACGGGCCCGCGCCGAGAACGGCGCTTGCGCGGCGTTCACATGCCATCAACTCCGCGTCACGATCGGAATCTGCCCGCCGCCCGGGGAGACGGCGGGCCCAGCACTGACCCTCGACCCCAACTCTGAGGCCCCGCGATGATGACGACTGCGACCCCTCCCGAAGGCGAGGGCGAAGCCCGTTCGACGCCGGCGCGCATCTACAGCGCGCTCAGCCCCGCCGGTAGGGATCACTTCGCCGACGACCTAGATACGGCGGCCGCCCTGGACGAGGCGCTCCCCGGGATGCGGCTGATCGCCCAGTCGAACCGGCAGTGCCTGCGCCGCATGGTCTCCTACGCCGTGGAACTCGCCGACCCGGCGGAGCCGCCGCAGGTCCTCGACATCGGCGCCGGCCTGCCGGATCAGCCGCCCAACGTGCACGAGGTCGCGCAGCGGGAGCGGCCGGACACCCGCGTGGTGTACGTCGACAACGACGAGCAGGTGTGCGTGTACGGCCGGGCCCTGCTGCGCGGGGAGGGCGTGGCGATGGTGCAGGCCGACCTGCGCGAGCCCGCCCGCCTCCTGACCGAGGTCGAGAAGACGAAGCTGCTCGACTTCAGCCGCCCGGTGATCGTCGTCATGGGGGCGGTGCTGCACTTCCTGGACGACGGCCAGGCCGAGGAGGCGCTGGCCGTCGTGCACGACCGGCTCGCCCCCTGTCTGCTGCTGGCCACCCACGCCACCAGCGACGTGCCCTACCCGGCCGACGAGGTCCAGGCCGCCCGCGTCCGCTACGAGCAGCGGACCGGGCAGCGGCTGTATCTGCGGACTCGGAAGCGCATCGCGGAGCTGCTGGACCCGTGGGGGCCGCTGCATCCTCCCGGCCTGACCACCACGGAGACGTGGCATCCCTACTACGCCACCGCGCTGGCGCAGCCCGCCCCGTACTTCCTCGCCGGCGTCGCCGGGACGAGGTGATGAGCGTGGTGTGGCGGCAGCCCACCCCAGCGTCCCCCCGCGACGCCGGCACCGCCGCGCCACTTCGCCGGCTCGGTGACTACATCCGCCGGCACCGCCGGGTCCGGGCCGCCCTTCCCTCGCGGCAGTCCGGACCCGGCCCCGACCGCTTGAGCACTTCCGCTGGAGATGTGATGCACAAGGATCTGGACGAGCCAGTCAGGGAGCAGCTGTGGCCGACCCACGGCGTCGACGACCGCACTGGCCGCGCGATCGCCGCCGAGGTGCAGGAGCGCACCCGCGGCCGGTGGCTGGCGCTGTGGGGCCCCTACAGCCAGAAGTTGACCGTGTTCTGGCGCGGCCCCGCCCCGAGGGGCGGCTACTGCTTCCAGAGCGGTCTCGACAACGTCTGGGACAGCATCGCTGCGGCGGAGCTGGAGATGGCCCTGCAATACCCGTTCGGGCCGCCCCTGATGTGGAGGTGAGCGTGGTGGACGCCGGAGTCGCCCAGTGGTTCCTGGCCCGGAGCTTGCGCAAGCGCCCGCAACCCGTCCGCCGCGCCGAGCCAGAACAGAAGCCGGGCAAGCCTGACCCGGGCGGGCCCGACCCGGCCGAGCAGCGTCGGCCGGAGCCTGCCCCTTGAAGCCTCCTGGCCGCCGCCCGGCGGCCAGGAAGACAGCCCCGAAACCCGCGGGGCTGAAGGAGGAAGGAGCACGAGCATGACCATGAACGATCTCTACAGCCGCCGGGTGGCCGCGCAGGGATGGCGCCGTCTGTGCGGCGGGAACCAGCAGGAGGAGGACGGCGAGTCCTGCGTCCAGATCGCCCCGCTGGAGGGGGTCGAGGACGCTTTCGCCCTGAGTGACTCGAAGAACCCGGCCGCCGGGACACTCCGGTTCACCGGCGCCGAGCTGCGCGCGGCCGGCATCGACACCACCATCTAGACACCGATGATCGCGGCCCCTGCCTGATCCAAGCAAGCAGGGGCCGCACCAGCAGCCTACGGGAGCAGCAGATCATGCACTGGCACGGCTACCACTGGATCGGCAACGGCGCCGAACGCGGCAACGAGGCCGAACGCCGCCCCTCCTCGCCCGACTTCCGCACCTCGGCGCTGCCGCCCATGCGGACCGGTGACTGGCTGGCCAAGCCGCCCTCCCGGATCGGCCAGACATGCGACAGCGTCGAGACGGCGATCGAGTGGCTGGCCGGCCAGTACAGGGCCGTCCAGGGCACGTTCCTGCATGGGGAGGGCGTGCCGCTCCCCGCCCGCCTGGAGACCGCCGCCGGGCTGCTGCCGGCCGGGGTGGACGTGCAGTGGGGCGAGTGGCTGACCGGCGGCCGGTTCGTCACGATCGGCATGATCTGCTGCCCCAACCGGCATGTCCCGCATCCGTGTCCCATCGGCAGGAAATGACTTCCGCATGCCCGCGCACCCCTGGACCGGGTGCGCTATCCCCCGACCCGAGGAGCTCCCGGATGACACCGGAGAACGCGCTCACCTTCCACGAGATGTACCCGCGCGTGTTACGGGAAGTGACCACGATCCCCGAGCACGAGATATGCACGCGGGGCAACACCTCCCTGGAGGTGCTGGATGTGTCCTTCCGCATCGCCGACCCTGTCCAGCGGGTGCCGTACCTGAACAGCCGGCCGATCAACCTGGCCTACAACTGGGCGGAGGTGCTGTGGTACCTGTTCGGCCGCGACGACCTCGACATGATCGGCTACTACGCGCCCCAGATGCGGCAGAACAGCGGGGACGGCCGCACCCTGACGGGCACCGCCTACGGGCAGCCGCTGTTCATCACCGGCCCGGACGGGCGCACCCAGTGGCAGCGGGTGCTCGACCTGCTCGGCAAAGATCCTGACAGCAAACGCGCCGTCTTATCGATCTTCCGGCCCGAGGAGCTCATCCGCGACAACAACCCGGACGTGTCCTGCACCATCGCCGCCCAGTTCCTGCTGCGCGGCGGCGCCCTGCACATGACGGCCTACATGCGCGGCAACGACGCCTTCATGGGCATGCCCAGCGACGTCTTCTCCTTCACCGTCTTGCAGGAGCTGGCCGCCCACCAGCTCGGCGTCCGGGTCGGCCACTACAGCCACCACGTCGGGTCGATGCACGTCAACCTGCCCAACCGGGCCAAGGTGCGCAAGATCCTCGCCGAGGTCGACGCCGCCGGCTACCGGCCGCCCGCCTTCCGCTTCCCGGCCATGCCCGTCGACGACTGCTGGACCTCGCTGCGGCTGCTCATGCAGGAAGAGGCCGGGCTGCGGGCGAACCTCCACCAGCACACCGGCGCCAGCGTCCGCGAGACGGGGCTGGACCCGTACTGGCAGCAGGTCCTGCTCGTGTTCGAGGTGTACCGGCAGATCACCCACACCGACCAGCCCGTCACCCGGGACGTGCTCGGCGCGCTGGACCCCGGCTACCAGTGGCTCATCCGCCACCGCTGGCCCAAGCGGATGCCCGAAGGGGCCGGAGCGTGACCGCCCGGGTGGACTGGACGCGGTGGACGGTCGTGCTGTGCAAGCCGGACGCCACCCAGCGCGGCCTGGTCCAGCAGATCCTCGAATGGGTGGCCGGCACCGTCACCATCGCCACCAGCCGGCAGGTGGTCGTCACCCGCGAGCAGATCCTCGCCCACTACGCCGACATGCTGGAGTTGCAGCACCGCTTCCCCTTCGACGTCGAGGCGGAGCTGGTCGGCCACTACGTCGGCGCGACCGTCACCGTGGCGCTCGCCTACGGGACAAGCGACGACACCGCCCAGCAGGTGCGTGACCTGCTCGGCCACTACGACCCGTCCCGCGCGGCCCGGACGACGATCCGCGGCTACTACGGGCGCGACAGCGAGGAGGCCGCGCGCTCCGAGGGCCGGTTCGTGCGCAACCTGGTCCACTCCAGCGACCATCCTGCCGACGCCGAAGCCGACTTCCGGATCTGGTTCGGCGAACCCTACCTGCACGTCCTGAGTCAGGAGGCGACAGCACGATGACCAGCCAGCCCGTACCGATCAGCCTCAGTTCAGGGCCGCGCAAGCTGCGGCTGATGCCCGCCGTCGAGCAGGACGGCCTCGACCCGTACATGGCGCAGATCATCACCAACCGTAAGTCCGGCCTGTCGCTGAACCACGTGATCGGCTGCCCGCTCGACTGCGGCTACTGCGTGCGGCACTTCTGGGGCAACTTCGAGCAGAAGATCCCGCAACTGCTCATCCCCACCCACGAGGCCGTCACGCTGCTCGTCTCCCACCCGGAGTTCCGGCCGGACACCACCCCGATCCAAATCTTCAACAAGGCCACCGACCCGTTCTTGCCCGGGGTGAAGCCGCACACCTTCGAGGTGCTGGAGGAGCTGGACCGGCTCGCGATGAGAAACCTGGTGCTGATCATCACGCGGTTCCACGTCACCGAGGACGACATGCGCCGGCTGGAGGCGTTGTCGTACGTGCGGCCGACGCTGCTGTTCACCTACTCCGGCATCGCCGACGCCCGGGTCGAGCCGATCGCCAAGACGACCACGACCGTGGACTCCATCGCCATCGCCGCCGGTCACCGGAAGCGGACGAAGGTGATCCTGTACTGGCGGCCGATCGTCCCGCACTGGAACGACGACCCTGCCACGATGGCGCACGTGCTGGAGGTCGCCGACGCCGCCGGCGTGGACGCGATCGTGTTCACCGGCTACTACCACAAGGAGGAGAACGCCTCCTATCTGCGCGGGCTCGGTGTGCCGGTGCCGTACGCGGAGAACTGGCAGCGCCGCAAGATGCTGCCCGAGGACCTGGACCGGCGGGTCGTCCAGGCGTGGCGGGACTCCGGCATCAGCATCCCGCTGTTCCGCAAGACGTCGTGCGGTGTCACCGCCTCGTGGGAGATCGCCGACTACAACGGGCACCTCGGCGTGCCGGAGCTGTGCGACATCTGCCCGGCCGAGCAGGTCGCCCGGTGCAAGGCCGCGCTGCGCCCGCCCAGCGAGTCGGAGTTCATCGCGGCGCTGGAGTCGTTCGGGTTCGACCCCACGACGCCGTTCCTGGTCGAGGACGGGCACGTGCTCACCGCCACGCTGGGCGAACAGCGCCGCTACGCGCTCCAGCACTGGTTCGGCTACCAGATGTGGGAGGTCGAGCATCCGCATGCGCGTGGCGCCCACGGGCGGGCGCTGGCAGGCTACAAGCTGGACCCTGCCGAGCAGGCGCAGCTCGACGGCGCACGCGCCCGGCTGGCCGAGGCCGCCCGCCACGAAGACGACTAACCCCGGGGGATTCGCGTTGATCGACCAGCCGTGGACGGCCGTGCCGCTCGTCGCCGTCGACCTGGAAGGGACCGGCGGGCAGGACCGTGACAACGAGCAGATCCTGGAGATCGCGGCCGTCCCGCTGGAGGGCGGCCGCCCCGGCATGGGGGAGGCGTGGGACACCGTGCTCAACCCGGGCCGGTGGATCAGCCCGCGCCCGTGGATCTCGCCCGGCCTGGCCGGGGACGCGCTGGCCGCCGCCCCCGCCCTGGACGACGTGCGCGGGCAGATCACGGCCCGGCTGGACGGGCGGGTCCTGGTCGGCCACAACATCGGCGTGGACTGGCGGCTGCTGCACCGGCGGCTGCCCGAGCTCGCGCCGGCCGGGCTGCTCGACACCGCCCGCATGGTGCGGCACCTGCGGCCTGGCATCCGCCGCTGGAACCTGGCCGCCGTGCTGGACCAGTACGGGCTGGAGGAGCGCGTGCGGGCGCTCGTGCCCGGAGGGAGGCCGCACCGGGCGCTGTGGGACGCCGTGGCGGCCGCTGTGCTGCTGCCCGCGCTCGTGGCCTGCCTGCCGGGCGGGGACGCCACCACCGCCGCGGTGCTGCGCAACATCGCGGGTGTCCCGCTCGGCGGCGAGCGGCCCGAGGCCGGGGTCGAGCAGCTCTCGTTCGACATGTAGCCCGGGGGCGTACGCGGCTATCACCGTGCGGCTACAGATCCGCCCCACCTCCACTAACTACGTTCCGTAGCTGACCGCGACAGAATGTAGCTAGTGGAGGCTTCATGCCGTTCCCCCCGCCCCGCACCCTCGCCAGCCTTGCCGCCGCAGCCCTCACCATCACCCTGCTGCCCGCCACCGCGACATCCGCGTCGGCGTCGGCGCCGGCCGCGCAGGCGCGCACCGTCATGCTGTGGGACGCCGTCGCCGCACTCGACACCGCGACCGAGTCCCGCGACGGCTACACCCGCACCGCCTTCAGGCACTGGATCGACGCCGACCGCGACGGCTGCCACACCCGCAACGAGGTGCTGATCGAGGAGGCCGTCACGCCACCCGAGGTCGGCTCTCGATGCGCCCTGGCGGGCGGTCGGTGGTATTCCTACTATGATGACATCACAGTCGAACAAGCGTCCGAATTGGATGTTGATCACATGGTGCCCCTCGCCGAGGCGTGGGACTCCGGCGCGTCCGCCTGGACCGCCGACCGGCGGCAGGCCTACGCCAACGACCTCGACGAGCCGCGCGCCCTGGTCGCGGTCACCGCCCGCACCAACCGCAGCAAAGCCGACCAGGACCCCGCCACCTGGCTGCCGCCACACGAGCCCGCCCACTGCCGGTACGTCGCCGACTGGCTGACGGTCAAGCTCCGCTGGCAACTGGCCGCGGACCCGGCCGAAAAGGACATGCTCGACCGGCTCGCCACGTCCTGCCCGAACGAGCCGCTGAACGTGCCCGACGCCCCGTAGCAGGGCCCGGGGCCGGGGGCAGGACTCCCGCCCCCCTCAGGCGGGAGCCACCTCCAGGTAGGAGCCCGCCTGGACCGTCACCGACCCGGTCGTGGTGCGCAGCAGCACGTCGTCCACGTTGATCGTGCTGCCCGCCTGATGGCCGGCCGTCTCCTCCATGCCGATCTGCGCGTGCAGCTCGACCGTCCCGGCGGGCGCCACCCCGGCCGCCTCGACGTACGTCCACGCGCCGGCCTGGAGCGGCCGCTCGTCAGCGAGCCGGCTGATCTGGACGCCGTCCCCGTCATACCAGGTGATCGCCACCCCGGACAGCGGGTGCCCTTCGGCCGCGTACAGCCAGCCGCCGAGCCGCCACCCCGTCCCCGGCGCCGTGTTGAACCAGTCGAAGAACACCCCCCGCCCGGCACCGTCCGCGGTGAGCTTGCCGGACCAGCCGCCTCCGTGCGCCACGGCGTCGTCGTCGACGTAGGCGGCGCCGTCGATCTGCCAGTCCAGGCCGCCCTCGAAGTCGGCGCTCTGGGACGTGTACGCGAGTCCGGCGTCCAGGCTGACGGTGATGGGGTCGCGGGTGAGCACGTGGGTGGTGGCCACGAGGCTTGCCTGGCCGGCCCTCCACCACTCGAAGATCGGCAGGCCCCATCTCATGGGGTAGCCGTAGCCGTTGGCGGAGTTGTCCAGGAGGAACGTGGTGGAGCCGAACCCGAGCGAGGCCGCGCCGGCGGTTCGTTCCAGGCTCAGGTCCGACCAGGCGCCGTCCCGGGTGCTGGCCTCCACGCGGAAGGTGAGCCGGTGCAGGCCCGGCTCCACGTCGATGGACAGCGGGACCGGCACCCATGTGCCGAGCGCATCGTGGGTCCAGTCCGCGCCAAGTACGGCGCGGCGGCGGCCGGGCAGCAGGGTGACGGCCCCGGCCGCGTCGAGCTGCCGCAGCACACCGTCCGCGCCCGGGTAGAGGGCGCTCTCACCCGCCCGGGGTGGGGCGGGGGTGGCGGGGTGGTGGGCGAGGTGCAGCGGGGTGAGGTGGCGGGCGGCCATCAGGCGGCCGCCCTGGCGAAGATGACGACCCGGTAGGCGTCCTGGGCGAGGGTGACGCCGGCGGTGATGACGATCGTGTCGTCGGTGGGGGCGGTGATCTTGACGTCGACCTGCTCGCTGGTGGCGACCTCCCACACCTGCGCGACGAGCGCCCGGGTGCCGAGCTGGTGGGTGACGGTCCACGTCTGCCCGGCCGCCGGCGGGCCGACCTGCTCGAAGTCCTGGGAGGTGGCGCCGCCGGAGGTGAGGGGAAACGCGGCGAAGGTGATCTCGGTGGTGCCGACGACGATGGGCGCGTTCGTGGTCACCCACCACGCGCTGTCGGCGTTGGTGGTGCCTTCCTCGACGGTGACCCACAGGCCGGGCGTCACCTCGGCGTTGGTGTCGGCGTCGGAGGCGCGGACCAGCGGCTGCCCCGCCCCCGCGAAGGTGTAGAGGCCGTTCTCGGCGGCGGCGGTCTGGTTCTTCAGCAGGACCCGGTCGCCGGCGGCGAGGGTGACACCGTCCATCGTGGCCGGCGCGGTGGCCACCGTGACGTTGCCCGTCGACGCCAGCCGTACGCTGCCCTTGAAGTCCAAGTTCGAGACGGCGCCGCCCACCAGGGTCTTGACCTGCCCCCACGACGGCACGCCGCTGTCGGTCTCCGCGTCGCCGACGTTGAGAAGCTGGCCCTGGCCGAAGTCGTAGTCGCCGGCCAACATCTTCTTGATAGCCACAGCAGGCCCCCGTGTTTCTAGGAGAGGTGTGCTCGGCCGGCGGTCGCCGCGCCGAGCGTGATGATCACGGTCTGGTCGTCCGGGCAGTGCACGCCCGCGTCAATCTCATGGCCGTCGACGTCCTCGACGGCCACGGCGGCAGGACGGCGGCCGAGCTCGTGCCCGATGGTCCACACCAGCGCGGGGGTGGGCTGGTCGTGGACGTGGTAGCTGCCACCGCCGGGCCCGGCCGGGCCGCGTTCCCCGGGCGGCCCCTGGATGCCGGGGACGGCGATCTCGACGTCGACCGCCGTGACGACGTGCTCTACGGTCAGGTCGACGCCGCCCTGCTCGGCGATCTCCACCACCACGTGCGTGACCTGCTCGGTGATCTCGACGTTCGGGCCGGTCACCGGGTCACCTCCGGCGACACCCGGACAGCGCCGCGCAGCAGCCTGAGCGGCCTGCCGCCGGCGTCGACGAGCTCCAGATCCCACACGCCGACCCGCCACTCCCAGGCGGCCGACACCGCGCCAGGGATGAGCATGGTGGCGATGCCGGCGGCCGCGTCGGTGATGGTCAGGTGACCGGCAGCGGCCAGGTCGTGCAGCAGCGGCGCGGCCGCGCTGTGGTTGGTGCGGATCTGCGCCCGCACCTGGGCGCCGGTCAGGTCGATCGGCTCCTTGTCGACGCCCTGGGTGAGGATGAAACGGCATTCGTAGTCTGTGCCCTGCTCGATCAGCAGGTCATATGCGGCAGCGGCCATGCCGGGCATGGTGGCGTAAACCGCCGCTTACGTCCCCTGGTCACGCACCGTAGGCGTAGGCCCCGGGAATCCCGGCACCCTCGATCACCAACCGTGACCAGACCACGGGTGCCGGGCCGCTACCAGCGGTTCGCCTTGAGCGCCTCCGCGACCAGCGGCGCCCGTTCCCGCCACCGCTCCTCACACCCCGGACTGTGCTCGTCGACCTCGTGGCCACGCTGGGCCGCGTCCGCGCACGGCCCGCAGCAGTGAGCACTGCTCCCGCGCACCACCCGCTCGCAGTCCGGCTTCCCGCAGGCCCGGTAGCGGTGCCCGTCGATCTCCACCCCGCGCAGCCGGAGCAGCGTCCTCTGGTTGCGGGCCGCGTCCTCTGCCACGACCCGGGCCGCCTCGTCGCTCACCGATGCATCTCCAGCCATGCTCTCCCCCTACTCGTCAGCCAGGGCCGTTGCTCGGCCACCCCGTACTCCAGCCGCCCCCGCCCTATCTCGCGGCGGAACGCGGCCAGCACCACCTTCATCGGGAACACCGTCACCAGCTCCCCGAACGCCCCGAACTCGTGATCCCGCACCGCCGCCAGCACCATCCACGTGTCGAGCTGGGCGCGTTTCCACGGACGGCCCGCCCCGCCGGCCCCGAACGGCCACGAGACCCGGCGCACGCTGCGCGCCACCAGCTCGGCCGGCAGCAGCGCATCCCGGATCTCCGCAGCGCCCGGCCGCCGCCAGAACCGGGACGTCTCCACGATCACGAGCTCCACCGCGCGGATGCCCCGGATCGGCTCGGGACCGTCGGCGATGACGACCTTCTCCGCGGCGAGGCCGAGGTCTTTCCAGCAGGCCAGCGCTTCGGCGTGGTCGTGGGCGCAGATCACGGTCACGCAGTCCACGCCGGTCACCACGTGCCCGCCACATCCTGGTAGGTGACGACGTTCATGTACGCCTGCCAGGTCAGGCTGCGGCCGGAGTTGAGCGTGGGCTCTATCCGGTCGAGGTGCAAGGTCAGCCGCAACTCTCCCGCGTGCAGGATCCATTCCTGCCCCGGGCCCACCTCTCCCAGCGGGCCCGGCATGTACGGTCGGAATGCCGGGATGCTCCGGTCCACGTCGCCGGCCTCGTCCCGGGCAGGGGTGAGCAGGACGCGCGGTAGAGCGGATTCCGCCCACACGCGGTGGCTGTCCCCGATCCGCGGCTCTCGCACCTCCTGCTCGAAGATGGTCGCGTGGACGTGCCGCACCACGCGGGGGTCACCCTCACGCGACTCCAGCCGCGCCGTCCCCTCCCACACGACCTTCTCCGGCGCGCCAGCCGGTAGGCGGCGGCCGCGCACGCCCTGCGGCGGCGCGTACACGTTGTAGGCGGGCGTCCATCCCGGATGCTGGGCGAGGGCCGTGCGGGCGTTGACGATCGCGGTCAGCGCGTCCAGCAGCACTGGACGGCCGTTGCTGTCGCACATCTCCTCCGGGGACATGGCCGCGAACGGGTCCCGGGTGGCCTCGTCGATCAACCGGCGCCGGGTGGCCTCATACACGGTTTCGAGCAGGTCGACCTGCTCGGCGAGCCGAGCCCGCGCCTCCGCTGGTGTGGTCACGCTTCCACCTCCCACACCTCGGCCAGCTCCCACCCATCCGCCTCGCCGCCCTCGATCAGGACGGGCTTACGCGCCTCCAGGCGGCCGGTCGGCCACGCCCGCCCGCACTCGGCCGGGAACTTCAACGCATGGCCGGCGCGGGCGACCGTGACGGGCTTCGCGTCGTTCGGCCGTACCTGCCACGCCCCGTCCAGGCTGGCGGGCAGCCACCCGTCCGGGAGCAGCGGCGACGGCCGCAACACCACGTACGGCACCGCGCCCGGGATCGCGCGCAGGGTGACCGTGTACAGCACCCGCCACCCACCCGGGCGCGCGATAGCGTGCGCGGGCCAGCCGATAAGCTCGTGGTCGAGCAGGTCCTCCGCGTCGAGCAGGAGCAGCATGTGCGGCTGCCCGGCGATCAACGCCTGCTCTCGGCGCAGGGTCTGCCACACGGGCGGGTCGGACCAGATCCCGCGCGTCGCCACCTGGACGGTGTGGGCGGCGGGCCGGGTGCCGGCGGGCGCGGCCGCCGCGGCGATCGCGTCGAGCCCGCGCAGGCCGTTACCACCCACCTGGTCGACCAGCGTCACTCCCGGCTTCGGCCAGTCCCCGAAGTCGATCCCGGACAAGAACAGGTCCCGGCGGATGCGGAGCGCGTCGGCCCGGTCGTGGAAACCGCTCGTCTCGATCACTCGGGCGGACTCCGCCCCGCGCAGGTCGCGGTGGAGCTGGTCGATGTTGCAGGCGACCACGACGCGGCCGCTGTTGCTGGGCAAGCCGTAGCGGCGCCGGATCCTGACGGCTTCGCGCTGGTCGTGGGCGCAGATCACCGTGAACTGCCGGTCGGGGGTCACCAGGTCACCTCGAACACCTCGGCGGCCTGGCCGTCGCGGATCTCGACCCGGCCGGTGGCCCGCGCGGTCAGCGCCCGCACCTCGACCTGCGCGTCCAGCGGGCTCCAGGAGAAGGGGCCGACGCCGCCCAGGTGCGCCAGGTCGTGGATGTGGCCGCGCTCGTGCCATTCGCCTTCCCGGTCGGGGTGCAGCCAGCCCGCCGACAGGCCGGGGCCGGGCCGGTAGACGATGAACGGCGTGCTGGCGGGGATCGCCGCGGCGGTGAACCCGTACACCTCCAGCCAGCCCGGCTCGTCGGACCACGGCGACGGCGGATACTCGCACTCGGGCAGGTCCTCGGCCGACAGGACCGCGATGTAGTGCGGCGCGTCGAGCGCCTTCGCGACCCACTCCTTGGCCTTCTCCACCAGCCTGCCCTGGCGCGGGGCCGCGAGGACGTGCATGCGGCACTTGCGGTCGAGTCTGGTGCCGGCGGGCAGCATCTCCCGCGCGATCTCCCCCAGGCTCCTGACCCGGCCAGGGCCCGGCCGGGGCTCGTACTTGCCGAGCACGGGCGCCCGGTCCTCGATCACGACCTGGACCCCGTACACGGTCAGCCAGTGCCGGCCGGGCACGATCAGGCCGAGGGGTGGCACCTTCCACCCGTCGTGGTGCCGGGCGCGTAGCTCCTCGAAATGGGCGTGCAGGGCGCGGGCGTCGTCGAGGGTGATGGTCTGGCGGGCGGCGTCGCCGACGTCGCCCACCCACAGCTCGCGCGCGGCGGTGCGCCGCTCGCGCACCTTCTTCAGGACGGGGTGGTCGTGCAACCGGCCCATGATCACGGACGAGGCGGCGGCCACGAGCGGGTCGAGATCCAGCCCGTCCTGGTGCAGCCGGTCGAGGACGCCCCTCACCTCAGCCCGCCGGGCAGCCATGCCTTCCTGGACGGCGCCCAGCAGGGCCAGCATGTCCTGCGCGGCGTGGTCGGGGCTGGCGGCCTGGCCGCCGCTGCTGCTGGTCACGTTCGTGTTCCTCCAGGGGGATGTGAGTAGGCCGGCGCGGATCCGTACCGGGCCGGCAGGGGGCGGCGCCGGATACAGGCGCGGCGGGTGGGTGCGGATGACCTGGACGACGCCCCCGGCCCACACCATCCAGTCGGTGGACGAGAACGGGCCGTAGAGCACGTCCATGAGCAGGGCGTGCGCCCACACCTTCGGTTCGATGAGGCTGGCCATGTAGGCGACGTCGATCATCGTGTCGGGCAGGCCGCGCTCGACCATCGCGGCCAGGCTGACCGGCGCGGGTGGAGCGGCGCCGGGCTGGGGAAGTGGCTGCAGGGCCGGGATCACGGGCGTCGTGGGCGGCGTGGGCGGTGTGAGGGGCAGGGAGATCCCCATGGGTCATCGCCTCCCGCGACGGCGCGCACGCCGCCGGTACAGGGCCTTGGCGTGCTGCTGGCCCGGGTGCCGCCGCCTGTACGCGAGCAGGTGGCCCTTCCACCCGACCCGCACCATCCCGTTCGGCATCGTGAAGGTGATGGGCGGCAGCGCGCCCGGCCGCACCGGCACGGCCGAGCCCGGGTCGAGGGTGAGCGTGATGTCGTCGACGGTGCCGATCGGCTTCCAGGCGTCGACGTCGCCGGGGCTGGTGCCCACCGGGGCGAGATACAGCCGGCCGGGCCCGAGGATGATCCCGGTCACGCCGACCACCGCTCGTCCCAGCCCGGCTCGGACCCCTTGTGCCAGGTGCCCAGGACGCGCAGGGTCCGGCACGGCCACCCGTCGCCCCCGCACTCCCGGCACTGCTGCACCGTCTTCGGTATGCCGCCGGGGCGTCCTTCGAGCACCACCGCCTCGACGCGGGCGTGCAGGTCGAACAGCTCCTTGTGCAGCGGCGCGCCCTGGTCGTGGACGTCGAGCTGCCAGCCGATCGACTTGCCGAGCCAGGACGCGAACCGGTCGGCGAGGTCGGCCTGGCCGGGGTCGACGGGCAGCGGCTGGATGACGATGCCGCGGCGGCCGCAGTTCCGGCACACGCCCACGATCGGCTGGCCAGGCTTCGGGGCCGGGGCATCCCAGTCGAGCTCGACCGGCAGCACGCCGGGAACCTCGCCGGGCCCAAGGGCTGCGACGGGGCAGACGTTGCCGTCACCGTGCTGCACGAACCCGCTCACGACGGCACCACCTGCATCCGCACCTGCCGGCGGACCTCCACCCTGGTTTCGTCGTCCAGGGTCGCGGTGAACACCACGGTGACGTCCTGCGGCTCCTCCAGCACCCCGCGCTCGAACTCGTACCGGCGAGGGACATCCAGCGACAGGAACAGCGACGCCACCAGCGGGTGAGCTGATGGTGTGGGGCCGCCCTTCTCCCACTGGTCGGCGGCCTGGTCCAGCCACGCCCGGACGCTCCGCTCCGGGGTGGTGAGCAGCTCGGAGACGAGCTCGGCGGCCCGCCTCAACCCTGGCAGCAGCGAAGGGTGGGGCAGCTCCGGCGGCGCGGGACGCTGCTCGACGAACGTGATCTCGTCGCTGCGGGCCGCGCCCTGGAGTTCTTCCAGCAGCCGCCGGTGGCCGGCCACCAGGCGAAGTATCAGTCGGGCATCCTCGTCGATGGCGGATGCGCCCATTCCCGCGCTGTCGTAGATGGCCAGTCTCTTCCTGGCCACCTTCTCCGCGTGGTCGAGCTGGGCGCGCCAGGCGGCGATCGCGTCAACGGCCACGGCCGGCTCCTTCCTCCAGAAGACGCTGGGCGGCGATGCCGGACACGACGGCGTGGTGCTCGGCGTGGTCGGCGAGCAGGTCGGCCATGCGGGCGTGTGACTCGGCCTGGCGGGCGGACAGCTCCGCGCTGGCCGCGGCTCTGCGGCCAGCGCGACGCATGACGGTCAGGGCGACGAGCAGGGCGGCCACGCTGAACACGAGCGCGACCCAGTCCACGATGTGAGGCATCAGAGGGGGGACCTCTCCACGGGTAGGGGAGAGGGAAGGTAGACGATTCCCGCGCTAACGTCCTGGCGGCTCCCGGCCCGGGGACGTTAAGCCGATTTGTCCCTACAGTCCCGGCCCGTGAACCGGACCCCTGAGACGTTCTCAGCCTGCGTCAACGCCCTCCCCGAGCACCTGCAGGCCCGCGCTGAAGCGTTGCGTGACTACGCCACCAGCAGGCCCCGCACCTGCCCGGCCTGCGACCAGGCGCGTGAAGCGGTGTGGCTCGCCCTGGACGCCGCGTTCGTCGACGACCTCGGCGCCGCCGCCGGCATGCTCGCCCTGGCCGAACAGCACGCCGCCGCCGAGCACGTGCCCCCGTCCTGCATCGTGGCGATCCTCGAGCAGGCCGACCGCCCCACCGCCGCCCCCGCTGCGCCGGCCGGTGAGCGGCTGGTTGTCGCCACGGACGGCTCCTGCAAGAGCTTCCACTCCGGGATGGCGTTCCTCACCAGCGACGGCCGGTGGGGGATGGACTACCAGCCGATCAGCGGCTACCACACCATCCGCGACCGGGTCAGCACGCTGGTGACCGAGCTGCGCGCGGTCGCTCTGGCGGTGGCCACGCTCGGGCAGGACGCCAGCGAGATCGTGCTCCTGACCGACAGCAGGAAAGCGCTGAAGTACCTGCGCGCCTGGCGTAGAGGGAACGTCGGCATGATGCCGCCCGGCTACCTGGCCCTGCCACGGACGGGTCGCCCGCGCTTGGTCGTGCTCGCCGAGCAGGTGGCCGCGTTCCCGGACCTGTGGGCCAAGCACGTGATCGGCCATACCGGGCACCCGTTGAACGAGGCCGCCGACAGTCTGGCCAAGCTTGCCCGCCGGCGCGTGCACGGCGACCGGGAGCGGGAGCGGGCGGGGGAGATCGTGAGCGCGGCCGTGACGGCGTGGCACACCGCACGGGCCCCGTCGACGGGCAGCCCACACGCCGCCTAGGAGGCGCGTCCCGCCCCGGCGGCGCGGATCCGGTCGTCACGCAGCACGGGTAGGGAGAGGGAAAGTGGACGGTTCCCGCGCAACGTGCTGGCGCTACATTGCCGCTGGTAGACCCGCAGGGCAGGCGGAAGATGCGACGCCAGCACGGTGACTTGCGCTGGTCACACCTCGGAACCTGACCTCGCGGTGACTTCTCTGAGCCTTTGCAGGAGTGCTTACGTTTTCGAGTCCGGACGTCGTGCCGACCCGTGCAGATGCGGGGTACAGTCATTTAGTACATGCCAAGTTGCACTACGAGCTTGGCCATAAGGGTGGGGCCCCGCACTGTCCTCGTGATGAGGAGCATTACGAGGCCCCGAGGTGAGGCACCCGTCACCGGGTGAGGTTGTTACCGCCGGTCGAGCCCGATAGCTGGCACTCTCGGGTACTCAACCGCCGATCTGCAGCAGGATCGCGGCCCCCAGGTTGATCGCCGCGAGGGCGATCTCCTGGGGGGCCGGCCACCTGCGGCCCCTCCACCAGTTTTTGAGCGCGCTGTCCTTCTCCACGCCGATCACCTGACCTTTCGCATCAGGTAGCCCGGTCCGGATAACCGGGGACACTGCAGTCCACCGGCCAGTCCAGGGTGCGGAGAAGGGTACGAGATAAACGGTAAGCGACCGCAGGGAAACGCGCTTCCGGTTGCTGCGAAAGAGCGTCGACCGGCGCACGCTTAATGGCTGTGCAGGTGGAAGCACATAGCTGCTGGTCCACGCCCTCTGATCATCGAATTCGTGAGCGAAACGCGGGTGCGGCCGCGCTAGAAACCGTCACCTCTGGGTAAGGCCACCTTGCCTCCAGGTAAGGTCCCGCGCAGTGCCCCGGGCACCGGCTACCTCGGACTTGGCTGCCGCATCAGGAGCCGGAGCAGCTTCCCGCCGGCGACGAGCCCCTCCAGCTCCATCGCGTACCGGAGCAGCCTCGTCCCCTTGTCCTCCTCCGTGCCGGCACCATCCCCACCATCGCGGGCTCGCGCCGGGCGGCGCTTCCTCGACGGCTGCTTGGGCTTGGCCATCGGGTGCGCTCGGGTCAGGCTCTCGTCCACCTCCGGCAGCCCGGTCACCGGGACATCCGGCGCCCACGGCCACACCACCGGCCCCGGATCCTCCTCGAGCGCGGCCGTCAGGCTGGTGCCCGCCACCGCGGCGTTGACCACCGCCGTGGCGGCGGCCGCGTACCGGGCGATCCCCTGCCAGCGCGCCTCCACCAGCTCGGCCGCCTGCTCCTCCAACACGGCCCGGTAGCGGTCAGCGGCCCGCGTCACCGCCATGTCGTACGCGGCCGCGGCCTTGTTCCTCCTGGCGGCGATCCGCGCCAGCCCGCCCCGGCCCGCCGGCACCTCCACCGTCTGCCCGCCCGGCTGCTCGTCGAGGCGGGCCAGCTCGGCGCGGGTCTCCTTCAACAGCGCCGTGGCCGGCCACGGCGCCTCACGCAGCCGCCGCAGCTCGCGGTCGATCTCGACGGGCCACACCGGGGCGCCGTCCGGGCCGGGAGCGTTCACGCCCGGGTAGAGCCGCGCGTACTCCCGCCAGTTCGCCGCGTAGTGGGCGCGGCCGGTGTCGGTGAGCCGTAGCAGCCACGGCCCGTACTCGCTGCCGTCGGGGCGGCCGTCGGCTGGCGTCTTGGCCACGAACGGGTCCGGCTCCCGCCCGAGCAGCCGCTCCCACGCCCCGTTCGCCCACTTGACGCGCAGCCCCTGCGACCCGGCGGCGTGCACGTCGACGAGCATCGCCCACAGCGCCTCCGACAGCAGCCCACGCGCCGGCGCCAGCGCCCGATCGGGGTCCAGCCCACCCGCCCGGCACGCGGCCCGGCCCAGCGTGGTCAGCTTCACCTCGAGCCGGTAGCCGCCCAGCAGCGCGGGCTTCTCCCGGGTCTCGATCAGCCCCCGCCCCTGCAACGCCTCCATCGTGGATCCGGCGCCCGGGTCACGCACACCACGGCGCTGCAGCGCGCTCTGGAGCTTGCCCAACTGCGCGAGGCCGCCCACGTTGCCGTACTCCAGCCACCGCCACTCACTCGCCGGCCTCGGTGTCTCGCCTCGCCCCCACGCGCCCTTCCAGAGCTTCTCGGCCGCCTGGTCGTGCTCGTAGATGACCCGCATGTACTCGCGCTGCCGCTCGTTCAGACCGTCCCACGCCGCCACGGCGCGTTTCGAGGGGGGCATGACCGCGACGCTACCAACCCCGCGGCGGCGTCACACCGCTCATCCGGCATCCGCCGCCGTGCCGTCATCGACCTCACGCAGTTCCGACAACGGCACCACCTGCTCCAGCTCGTGCAGCTGGTAGTAGCCGGGCACGTCGACCGCGTGCCCATCCCGGGTGACCTTGTACCAGATCTCACCCTCCCGGGCGTCAGGCTCCCGCATCCGCGCGAACAGCCAGTGCGCGCTGCCCCGGGTCAACCTCACCGGCTCCACGCGCAACCCATCCGGCCCCACCAGATAGCGCACCCTCCCGACGATACGCGCAGGCCCCGACCTGACACAGCAGGCCGGGGCCGACACCGCACACCCGAAGGAGGCCGGCCTCGCGCGTGCGCGCGTAAGAGCCTCGCAAAACGCCCCGGGGGCGGGGTCACGGGGGTGGTGGTCAGGGGTTGAAGGGGTCTATGCCTGCCCAGAACCATGCGGCTTCCCAGGTGACTTCGGACTTGTCGTGGTCGGCCTGCCAGTAGCAGGCGCAGGCGGGGCAGTGGAGCCAGGGCCGGCCGGTGGGCTCGCTGTGGGAGTCGCCTTCTGCTGGTTGGAGGTCGGCGGCGCAGGCGGGGCAGAGTCCTTCGCCGAGCGCTGCGAGGGCGGAGGGCATGGTGGCGCGGTGGGCTTGTTCGGCGGTGGTGCCGGCGGGGAGGCGGACAGCGGGGCGGGGGCGTTCGGTCATGGCGTCTTCTGGGTCCTTTCACCGGGAGGTTGAGGGGCGGGGCGGGGTTACAGGTATGGCCAGCCGTCGTCGGGGTCGTGGGTGGTCAGGGCGGCGGTGCGGGCGCGTTCCTGTTCGCGGGCGGCGGTCTCGTCGGGTATGCCGAGCTCGTCGAGGATGGCGGCGAGCTGGTCGAGGGTGGTGGGGGCGCGTTCGGCCAGGCGGCGGAAGAAGTCGGGGATGTGGGTGTAGGCGGGGAAGCTGTCGGTGCTGACGTGGACGGTGATGGCGGGGTTGAAGGGGGTGTCGTCGCTGGTGATGGTGAGGTCCCACTGGGTGCCGTGGTTGGGGGAGCGGACGATGATCTCGTGTTGCAGGGTGTCGTCGTTGCGGCGGCGGTAGTAGGTGGGTTTCCCGCTGGTGCTGGTGGTCATGGGGTGGGGGCTCCTGCGAGTTCGGCGAGTAGGGCGGGGAGCTGGTCGCGGGTGAGGAGGACTTCGCGGGGGCGGCGGCTGCGTTCGGGGCCGACGACGCCGTGGTCTTCCATCTGCTGCAGCAGCCTCTGGGCGGTGGAGAATCCGACGCGCATCCGGGTTTGGAGGCGGGCGGCGGACTTGGTGGTGACGACCATCGTGATCGCATCGGTGAGGAGGCGGAGCTGGGCTTCGGCCTCGGGGTTGTAGCCGGGGTCGGCGCGGCGGGCGACGGTGGCGACCCATTCGGGGTCGAGCTGCTTGGCCAGGTGGGCGGGGACGGGGCCGACGAGCTGGCGGAGCGGTTCGGGCAGGTGGGCGGACAGCCAGTGCAGCTTGTCCGCGCGCTTCTCCAGGCTGGCGAGCCGGCGGCCGAGCTCGCGGCGCAGGGCCTCCAGGCGCTGCTCGTACTGCTGCTCGGCGCGGCGGGCGTCGTGTTCGGCCTTGGCCGCGCGCTGTTCGGCTGCGGCGATGCGCGGGGCGGCGATCTCGTGGGCGCGGTGTTCGATGTGCTCGTCGAGGCTGGCCGCCGTGGCGCGGAGGGTGTCGGCGAGCGCCAGCACGTCCAGGTCGGTGGGCGGGCCGGGGTCGTTGTCTGCCGGCGCCTCGTCGGTGTAGTCGTTGGCCTCGTTCCAGTTCTGCACCATGTCGTCGGTGGGCAGGTCGGCTGTGTCGTGGAAGTCGTTCACTTCTGGTCCTCCAGCTCGTCGTGCTGGTGTCTTTCGGCTTCCATGGCTTCCATGTGCGTGGTGAGGTCGCGGTCCAGGTTCGCGGCCTGGTAGCCGAGGGCGTATCCCTCCGCGCGTACGAGGTCCAGGGCCTGCCGCCAGGCGCCGAGCCGCTGGAGGGGGCGCATCTCCATGGATTGGGTAAGGATGTTCAGGGCCTGTTCGGTTACGAGGTTCATGGTTCTCCCTGGTCGGGGCTGGTGGTTACTGGTCTTCGTCCCAGGTGAGTCCGTAGGTGACGTTCTCGTGGGAGGGGCCGTGTCCCGCCGGTAGGGAGCAGGGGATCTCGTCGGGGTAGGGCGGGCCTGGGGAGTCCCACGCTTCGCACGCGGGGCCGCCTTGCCGGGCGGCGATCTCCCGCTCGGCGATGTCGTCGAGGCGGCGCTCCTCGGCCTGGCGGGCCTGGGCGGCGGCGCGGCGTTTCTCCCACCCTCGTCGCGCGCCGGCGGAGCGGCGCTCCTTGGTGGCGGCGCGCTGGGCGACCTGCTCGGGGGAGGCGAGGAACTCCTCGCGCTCCTTGTGCTGCTGTTCGACGAACGCTTCGGCGGCCTGGACGATCCCCGCGAAGATCTCGTACGCGGTCGGCTGAGGCACAGGGAGGTTCCCTTCCGGGTGGTGGCGCCGCGCTGCGGGGTGGCGTGGCGCCGGCGGGTGGTCAGTAGATCCGGTCGGCGGTGGTCTTGGCGGTGGCGATCGCGGTCTTGAGCGCGTCGAGGCGGCGCTGCCCGAACCCGGACACCTCCAGCAGTTCCTCGTCGCGGGCGCCGGTGAGGTCGCCGATGGTGAGGATGGGCGGGCGTGCTTGGGCGAGGGGGCGGGTGACGTGCCAGGTGATGCCGGGCAGCGTCTTGATCTCCTGGTCGGCGGGGAGCGCGGCCGTCTCGATGAGGGCGGCGAGGCTGCTCCGTTCCACGGTGGTGCTCCTTCCAGTGGGGGTGAAGGTCCGGCTGCTGGCGGTCATTCGGGTTCGAGCTGTCCGGAGGCGATGAGCGCGATGGGGCTGCCGGGCTCGGCCAGCCGGTAGATCGCGGTCAGGCGGCCCATGATGTCCTCGCGCGCGTGGTCGCTGAGGTTGAGTACAACGGGGTCGAGGTTGAACGCGATCGCGTTGATCCGGAAGACGGCGTCGGCGCGCAGGGCCGCGTTGTCGCCGTGGGCGGCGAACGAGACTTTGAAGCTCTCGCGGCCGGTGGCGGCCAGGGACGCGGCGGTGCTGAGCCGGTAGGTGATGTAGTAGCCGCCGGTCCTGTCGGCTAGTTCCCAGTCGGGGTGCGCGTCGAGGTGGGCGACGATGGTGGCGCGGTCGGCATCGGCCGGGAGCAGCGTGATCCGGTCGACGGGCGGGGGAGGCGGGCCGGGCGTCCAGTCGGGGATGACGCGGTGGACCACCGTGGCGTCGGCAGGGAGGCCCGGCTGATCGGCCCGCCACTGGCGGAGCCGTTCGGCGTAGTCGGCGGCTTCGGCAACGGTGAGGGGCGCGTCGTCGTCGTTGGTGCCCTCGTAGAAGGTGACCAGCTCGGTGCCGTCGACCTGGTCGGGCGCGGGCACGGTGTAGCGGACGGCGATCTCGACAGTGCCCGGCTCGGCGGGTAGGCAGCCGGGGCAGTCGTCGTGGTGCTCGTCGAGCGGGTTGCAGGTGCAGTGCGACATGGGGGCTCCTCGCATCAGGGGTGGGGCGGCCCGGCGTGTGCCGGGCCGGGGTGTCACACGTAGGGGTCGAGGTCGGGCACGAACTGCTTGAAGCGGCGCATGAGGTGGATGCGGTCGGTGTAGGCGGTTTCGTCATGGTCGTCGGCTGCCGCGTAGAGGGCTGAGGTGAACACGTTGCGCAGGACGGCCTGCTCCTCGCCGTCCAGGGTGAGGTGGATGGTCACCGGCGGCCGGTCTGCGGGGATGCTCACGTGGGTCTCCGGGGAGAAGGGGGCCCGGCTCGTGGCCGGGCCCCGGGCGTAGTTACGGGGTCGGGGTGACGCAGAGGGCGCGCAGTTCGTCGAGCAGGGCAGGGGCGTTTGGGCCGGTCGGCAGGCCGTGGTCGGCGTAGGCGGTGGCGAGGGCGTTCATCATGTGCCAGGTGATCTTGGGGTCGGCCTCGCCGTCTCGGAGCTGGTCGAGGGCGGCGGTGAGCCGGTCGGTGAGGTGCTGGGGGGTCAGCTCCTGGCGCTGGCGGATCTCGTAGCAGGGGTAATCGTCGTGGATGCGGTAGGAAAAGACGATCATGCCGGTGCTCATGGTGCTCCGTTCGGGCCGCCGCCCCGGCGGCAGGGGCGGCGGATGGGGGGCGGCTGTCAGGCGGACGTGATGGTCATGAGGGAGCTGCGGCCGGTCTCGGCGCAGGCCCGGCAGCCCATCCGCCCGATGCGGAGGTGGTGAGCGTGGCGGCCGCAGGCCCGCTTGCTCGCGGTGTGTCCGTCCTCGCACACGGCCGTCACGGTTTCCTCGGCCGACCGCGTGCAGGGGGCTTCGGTGATGCCGTCGAAGATTTCGCAGTCGCGCTCGGTGGTCATGGCAGGCTCCGATCAAGGGTGAAAGTTAGGGCCGCGATGCTTCCGCGTTGGTCTCTATAATACAGCTTATTTAGTAGGATGGGAAGCGGCCCCCTGGGCGGCCCCGCGACAAGGTACGCCGAACCTTTTGACCTGCGGAAACACGAACGGCCCCCAGCAGGTGCCGGGGGCCGCATAGTGCGGAAGATCTACAGGCCGACGCCGCGCATCGGGTTCTCCGACCAGCGGTCGACCTGGCGGATGTACCCGGCCACGATGGGGGAGCCCTCCACCCACCGGCCGTGCCGGGCGATCGCGGACATCGGCGCTCCGGCCTTGGCCGAGGCGGTCGCGCCGCCGGCGCGCAGCCCGTGGGCGGAGTAGGCACCGGCGTTGTCGAGCCCGGCAGCGACAGCGGCCTGCTTAACCCGGTAGTTGATGCCGTGGCCGGTCATACGTTCGCCGGTGCCGCGCGCGGCGCGGCGACCGTCTTCGTAGGTGGCGCCGCCGATGCGACCGTTCCTGTCGATGGGGCGCAGCAGCGCGCCGGTGGTGACGCCGTGCTCGGCGAGGAGGTCGAGCCAGGCCCGGACGGTACGGACGGGGCACGTCTCCTTGTGGGTGCCGTACGGGATCGGGATCACCTCGCCCACCGCGTCCTGGTCGGTCTTGGACATGGCGACGTACACGTCCAGGCCGTCGTCGGTGAAAACGACGTCGATGATGTCGAGCGCGGCCAGCTCCGAGCGGCGGCCCATCAAGGAGAAGGCGAGCACCAGGAGGGCACGGTCACGGATGCCCTTCGGGGTGTCGGCGGGGAGCGCGGCGATCATCTGGCGGAGAATCGGCAGCGTGATGGGCGGCGCCTTGCGCTTGCGGTGCCCGGCCTGGGCGCGCTGCTTGCGGTAGGCGCGCAGCGCGAGCCGCGCCGCCTTGGTGCCCGGCTTGGCCACGCCGGCGTGATCGTGCATCGACAGGATGCAGGCGATCGCCTGGTCGATGCTGCTCGGCGAGCGCGGCCCGGCCGGTTTGGTGCCCTTCGAGCTCGGCCGGGTCGGGGTGGTGGCCAGGTAGGCGACGTAGCTGGCCAGCGTCGCCTCTGTGGCGGGCAGCGCGGTCCGGCCGGTCGCCTGGCACCACTGCTCGAACTCGCCGGCGATCCGCCGGTACGCGGTCTTGGTGTTGTCGGCCAGGCCGCGCGAGATGAGGTCGGCGGCCTCGTCGGTGTAGGTGCCGTCACGTCGGGCCTGCGCCGCGGCGACCAGCTCGGCGGCCTCGGGCGTGAGCCCGACCAGGGCATCGGACTCACGTACGGCGGGCAGGTGCTCGGCGGTGCTCATTCGACGGTCGTCTCTTCCAGAGGTAGGTCCGCTGTCCGCCGTATCCGCTCCTCGCGGTCGGGCGCGTCGGCTTCAGGGATGACGTCCTTGCTGGTGAGCCGGTCCAACGCCCGGCGCAGCAGGGGCAGGTCCGGGTCGGTGGTCTCGGTGCGGATGTAGGCGTCGACCAGTCTCCGGAGAGCGCCGACCTCCTCGCGGGGGAACGTGATGGTCGTCCGCTGGCCGCTTCCGGGCGGCTTGTGCGCGGGCAGTCTCCCCCTGGACGTGAGGACCAGGAGGTCTCTGCCGCACAGATCGCACGTCGCGGCCACCTGCCCCGGGCGGATAGCGACGGCGGTGTTCTCGCGCGGGGTCCTGCCGGGGCAGCCTGGGGTGGTTCCGTCGCGCTTACTCATCGGCCGCCCAATTCGGACAGCCGGGGCGGCAGTCGGCGGGTAGGTGGCCTTCGAACGGCAGGCCAGCCAGGGCCGCGCTCGCGTCGTAGTGGCCGCCGTCGAAGATGGCCTGCACCTGTGGGCTGGCCCAGAAGTGGCCGCCGCCGTGGCCATCACGTGCCGTCCACCCCTTCGGGATGCGCTTACTGCACGGCTGCCCGGACGGGGAGGGCATCGGGCACGGCATGGTGCCATCCGACACCGGCTCGTCCAGGTCGTCGTCCCACGGCCACAGGTAGAAGGCGATGCTGCCGCCCGTGAAAGCGTTCACCTCCGAGTACACCTTCGTGATCGTGACGGCGGGCGGTTCGCTCGAGCTGGCCAGCGCGCGCACCGCGTCGAGCATCCGCTCTGCCGGCACGTGGAGGTCCGGCCACCAGCGCCCGTCGACGGGCAGCCCGTTCGGCGGGTTGGTCAGCTCCTGGTCCTGGCGGAGCTCGGCGACCACGCACACCGGCCGCCCGCCGTGGCGGTGGACTGTCACGTCCGTGGCGTGCGGGCGAAGCAGCTCGGCGAGCGCGTCACCGTCGGGGATGTCGAGGGGCGTGTCGAGAGGGGTCATGGCTCCTGCTTCAACTCGGCGAGCGCGGCGGGTGCCGGCATCGGTGGCCACGTAGGGTCCACCCTCATGGCTTTTCCGTCCACCACGCGGAGCTGCCACAGGTCGGTCGTGCACCATGTCGGGCATGGCGTGGCTGAGGGGTTGCTCATGCGGAGTCGTCCTCCGCCCGCCCGGAGAGGATGAGGGCGGCGGGGTGGCCGGGATCGAGAGCCTGGTAGGCGGCCACGATCCGGTCGACGATCTCCTCATCGTCGAAGGGCCACATCCGCAGGGCGACGGCGTTGATGGTGCGGGCGGCCTTGGCGCATTCGGCGGTCAGGTAGTGCGCACCGAGACGCTCATACCAGTCGCCCGCGGGGAGGCGGACGGTGACGCTCTGCGCGGGTGTGGGCCCGGAGTAGGCGGAGCTGTAGGGGTCGGTGGGAGGAAGCTGGAGGTGCCACGTGTGGTGAGTGGTTTCCGGCTCCGGGCGTCGTTGCCACGCGGGGTCGGCGTCGAGGTGGGCGATGATCTCGTCGCGGCTGGCGCCGGGACTGATGAGGTCGACGACGGTAGGGGTTGTCACGATGGTGTGGCCCTCCTGACCTTCCGGTAGACGTTAGGGCGGGCGTGCGATCATCATGTGTCTAACTTTCGATAAGGTATGTTAACGGAAGTTAGGCCCAAGATCTCGGGAACGCGGCCGTGCTAGGTTCGCTCCCGTACCTCAGAGCGAGGAGCGACCGGGTTGATCGCCGGTCGTCGCCCGACGGCGGGACCTCTCCTCCGGCACCGAGTCTGCGCAGGCTCACCGCCGGGCGGGAACCCGGGACCGCGAACCTGCAGGGGGAGATGGGCTCCCCCTGCCACCAGCTCAAGATCGCGCCTACCGGATGGTCTCCGACACCTCGGTGCAGCCCCAGCGCGACCCGGCCGGAACCATCTGCCTGACCTCCTCCCCCTTCATGAGGTACACCCGGCCCGCCACCTTCCGGTGGCTGTCGGCGCCGGGCACGCTCCGGGCGATCTTCGTGCCGGGAGCGGTCTCATACCAGTACGTCCTGACGACGTGACTCATTCGCATACCTAACTACTTGTCGCTTTTGGGGCGGATTGCCCCCCTCTGCATCGAGCGTGGCACACATCGGCCCGCCGGTTGTAATGCCGCGTGCGAGCGCATGAACCGTGGGCGTGGCGCGAATTGCACGTAACGTGGGCGAAACACGGGCACGGCAAGCTGTTACGACACCCGTAGCAGCTCTACGACCGAGGGGACGCCGTGGACCGCCAGCAGGAGTTCGTGCTCCGCACCCTTGAGGAACGCGACATCCGGTTCATCCGGCTCTGGTTCACCGACGTGCT
>NZ_JBSFSX010000030.1:0-57757 GCF_053590035.1 Nonomuraea sp. NPDC003214
CCTCCCAGCTGCTGGAACGAGCGTGATCAGCTCATCCAATCGGCAGGACCGTCCTACACGCCAACCCGGTGATCGTTTCCGGTCACAGCACTAGGCGTCGCGGCGCAGCGTGAACCAGAAGGTCGGCACCGAGTTGGTGCCCGGTGTGACGTCGAGTAGTTCCCAGCCGGGGAACCTGGCGCGGAGCTCGTCGGCTGTGACGCCCGCCGCCCACGAGGCGACCTCGGGGGCCGGATTGCCGGACGGCTCGGGGCCGTACCCGAACATCAGCAACCGTGCTCCGGGAGCGGCGCGGTGGGTGAGCCCGGCGGCGTAGGCGTCGCGGCGGTGCAGTGGGATCCCGCAGTAGCAGCTCAGGTCGAAGAACAGGTCGAAGGGGCCCGGCACGTCCCGTTCGTCGAGGCGGGTGGCGTCTCCGTGCAGCAGCCGTACCGCCACTCCCGCCTCCGCAGCCTTCTTTCTGGCCTGGTCAACGGCGCGGTCGATCAGGTCGACGGCAGCCACCTCCCAGCCGTGCCGTGCGAGATAGATGGCGTTGGTCCCCGTGCCGCAGCCGAGTTCGAGGGCGCGGCCGGGCGGCAGCGCGCCGTGCCCCTCTACCAGGGCGACCAGCTCGGACGGCGTGACGCCGGTGTCCCACGGTGGCTTGCCGGTGCGGTAGTAGCGCTCCAGCGCGCGGTGGACGGACTCCTCCTCCGGGTCTCGCTGCGTTGAGGCCGGGTCCAGTTCCGGCTGCTGGGTGGCGTTGGGCTGGTCCATCGTCTCCTCCAAGAATTAAGAGTTGAACTCTAGTGATGTGCTCTAGAGATATACTCCCAATATGGACACAGTCAAGCGGCCGGACAAGAGAGCCGAGCGCTCACGCCGTACCCGTGAGAAGGTCGTCGAGGCGGCTCGCGAGCTGTTCGTCGCGCAGGGTTACGGGGCGACGAGCCTGCAGGAAGTCGCGGACCGGGCGGGCGTGGCTGTCCAGACGGTGTACTTCGTTTTCCGCAACAAGCGCACGTTGTTCAAGGACGTCGTCGACGCGTCCATCGCCGGGGACGTCGAGCCGGTCGCCACCATGGATCGTGAGTGGTTTCGCGCCGCGTGCGCCGAGCCCACCGCAGTCGGGCAATTGCGCGCGCACGTCCACGGCACCCGCGAGATCCTGGGCCGGGTCGCCCCGATCATGCCGCTGATCGCGGCTGCCGCGGCCACCGACCCTGAGATCGCCGCGCAGTGGCCGGACGGCCCCGACCCGCGTTACACCGTGCAGTACGCAGCGGCAAAAGCTCTGGCCGGCAAGCCCGACACCCGTCCCGGCCTCTCCGTCGAGATGGCGGCGGACCTGCTATTCGGCCTGCTCAGCCCGCAGCTCTACCTAATCTTCGTCCGCGACCGCGACTGGTCACCGGACACGTGGGAAGAGTGGGCCCGCACCACCTTGACCGCCCAACTCTGCGCCAACCCCGGCTAAGCGGACGGACGTCATCCTCCAGCCCGCAATGCTGGTGACTAACCACCTGGCCGGCCTCCTGCGGGCCGGGTCGGACAACCTGGCCGACACCCATACCGGGCCCTACGCCGACCAGATCACCCCGGCCACCCTAGCTCCGGGGGCCGGTAGGCCGACCACGACAAACAAAACTCCGACCCCGTCCCGACTACGCCCTATCCAGGGTCTTCTTGGCTGGCGGAGCACAGTGTCGCCCTTCAGATGCCCGTACACGGTCGAGCGCGGCACCCCGAACAAGTCCGCGATCTGCTGGACGGTCTTGTCCCGCGTGTCGTACAGCTCCTGCGCAAGGGCGGCCTGGTCAGCGGTGAGCTTCGGCCGGCGTCCGCCGACCCGGCCGCGGGCGCGGGCAGCGGTCCAGCCGGGTGACCTTCAGCGTGTCGCCCTCGCGCAGCAGCTTGAGGACCAGGTCGAGGCTGGGCCGGGAGGCCTTGGCGCCACTGGCCTTGTCCAGATGGATGTTGTTGCGGTCGACGCCTGCGCGCAGCAGCGCGTCGATCTGGTGGTCGGGGTTCTGGTCGGCGGTACTGATCCGCGCGTAGCCGAAGAGCACTGTCGAAATCTACTTCATGCACCGTTCACCGACATTGATTTTGGACACGAGTTATCGACAGCACTCACCTGCGGTTCAGTGATCGACTCGGCGGGTGTCGACAGACGACCGTTACTCGACGCTGAGATGACCAACATCGCAACGACACAGAGTAGCGATTGTTACTCAGAGCTACTTTGCGGCTGGTGGCACGGACCCGAGCGGGGGCCCCTAAAGCAGGAATCGATCTTGGGTGCAGCAAAGGTAAGCACAAACCCACAATCGTGATCTCGAAGGGGCATGGGTTGCGGTTTGGTGATTTACGGGCGGGTACGTCGGGTCGCCGCCACGGTAAGCGTGGTTCGGGGCTGAGGCCCGCGCGGTCAGCGGGTCAGGGGGATGATCCTGCGGAACTTGCCGCCGACCGACTGCTCAGGCGGTTCCTCGGCACGTTCCAGCACGACGTGCTCGGCCCTGTGCCCGGCCAGCAGGCGCGACATCTCCTCGCGCACGGTGCGCCACACGTGATCGGGGTCGGCGCCGTCCGCCTGCCTCAGCCGCACCCGCAGCGTGGCCGGCGCACTCTGCACGACCTGGAACTGCGCGATGCCGGGGACGCGGTCCAGCAGCGTGCCGAACGCCATGGGGGAGATGCCGACGTGCCCGCCTTCGGCGGGGAACTCGAGCATCTCCGCCGCGCGGCCCTGCACCTGGACGGCGGGCAGCGCGCTGCCGCATGGGCAGGCGTCGGGCCGCACCAGGACGTTGTCGCCCAGGTCGTAGCGGAGGAGCGGCTGGACCCGGTTGGCGAGATTGCTCAACAGGACGGTGTGCGAGGGCCGCCCCGGCGGGACGGGCCGGTGGTCGGCGTCGACCGGCTCCAGCACCACCCAGTCGGCGTTGATGTGCAGCCAGTTGTGCGCGCAGCCGTAGGCGAGGAATCCGCACTCGGTGGCGGCGTAGGCGGAGCGGACCTGGGCGTGGAACGCGGAGGCGATCCGGGCGCGGTTTTCTGCGGTCAGCGCCTCGCCGCCGGCGATGACCATCCCCGGATGGATGTGCAGGCGGCCGGCTTCCTGCTCGCTGGCCAGCAGCCCGAGCATGCTGGAGAAGCCGGCGAGCGAGCTGGGCTTGTACCGGTTCAGCTCGGCGGCCAGTTCCGGCAGCGGCTTGTGGATGGAGAACTCCCGCAGCATCCAGCCGAGTCGCGGGTGGTCGCGTCTGAACCGCGCGGCCCCGGCGACGGTGGAGAAGTGGCCGGGCGGCGCGGAGACGATGGCGGTGCGGCCGGCGCCGCGCATGAGGCGCACAAGGTCGCAGACCCCCAGCCCGGCTCGCGCGCGCTGGCCGACCGCGTTGCCCACGGCCAGGCTCCGTTCGTCCTGCAGGAAGATGCCGCGCAGCCCGCTGGTGCCGGACGTAGTGGCCACGAGGTATCGCCCCTGGAAGCGCTCGCCCACGAGGGCGGGATCGGCGACGAACTGCCGGGCCTTGGCCAGCGTCACGTCCGGGTCGGTGACCCAGTCGTCGAAGCGCGCCATGAGCGCCTGCTTGCCGGTGACCGGGAGCCGCGCCGGGTCGTCGATGCCGTGGGGCAGCGCCCGGTACAGATCGCGGTAGTAGGGTGAGTGGGCGCGGGCGTAGGCCACGGCCTCGGCCAGGCGGGCCCGCTGCCGCCGCGAGATCCCCTCGGAGCCCTCGCGCAGCGCCCGCCGCGCGTCGCGGGCCAGGCTCCGCTCGTTCTCCGTCATGACGGGTCGCTCCCTTCTGCGGCGTGCGCCGGTTCGTCTTCTTCCGCAGCGTCCGCGCGGACCGAAAGCAGGCCGCGCGCGGCGACGTCGAGACCGTGCCGTGCGGCCCGCCACAGCTCGTCCTGCGACCGGCCGAGCTCGACGCTCGCCAGGCTCGCCTGCTGGACGGCGCCGATGAGGGATCCGGTCATCGCGGCCGCGGTGATCGGATCCAGCCGGTCAGGGAACGCCTTCAGCAGTTCGCCTGCCATCCTCCGTTGCAGGTCCAGCATCAGGTACAGGCCCTTGGCCTGAAGCGCCGGCGTCCTCATCATCAGGCGGACCCCCGCCGACAGCTCCTCGGGCTCCTTGCGGAGCACCTCGGGGCGGCGCCGGCCGGCGTACTCCCGCACCGCCCTGGCCAGCAGCTCGCCCGGGCCCTCCTGCGGCCGCCGCGCCGCCAGCGTGCCGAGCAGCAGGCCGAAAATGTGCTCGGCGTCGGCGAACACGACCTCGTCCTTGGCGCGGAAATAGTTGAAGAACGTCTTGGGGTCGACGTCCGCCGCCACGGCGATCTGCGCCACCGTGGTCTGCTCATACCCCTGCTCGGCGAACAGCCTCATCGCGGTGGCGATGATCCGCTGCCTGGTCAGCCGCTTCTTGCGGTCGCGGCGCGATTCCTCCATGCGCACAAATATACACCGCATGGAACTTTCTAGATACTGGAGAAATTTCGGAGCCAGCCGACGCGGCCGCATGCCCGGTCCTCGACTCACTCAACCAAGATCGCGGTTGTGGGTCCTGGGCTTACCGCACCCCACCTCGAGCTGGTGTACTCGCGAAGGTGGCAGAATTAGAAGGTTTCCCGACAGATAGAAGGGGCCCCGCCCCTTCCCCGAGGAGTACCGGTGCGGATCGTCTACTCCCGCGTGTCCACCGCGCCCCAGTCTCTGCTGCGGCAGCGCTACATCCTCACCGAGGATGTAGCGCTGCCTCCTGATCCGCAGCGGGGGCGTCGCCGAGGGGTTTCACCTGGCCGAGGGCGTGCTGCTGTTTGAAGACCTGGCGACCACCTCCAATATTTCCGCGCTGGAGCGGCCTGCGTTCGCCAGAGTCGCCGCCGCCCACCCCGGTGACACCCTGGCGGTGTCGGAGCTGTTCCGGCTCTGCCGCGATCTGGTCGACATCCACGCCGTCCGCAGCTGGTGCCAGGCCCGGGGCGTGGTGCTTCGGGTCATGTCCCGGGCCGTTGTCGAACCCTGCAGGAACCCGTCCTCGCCGGTGGCCAGCTCCCACAGCGACCGCGCCGAGTCGGCCGACACCCCGTTTAGTGCTGTGACCGGAAACGATCGCCGGGTTGGGTGGGCGTTTCAAGCCGCGCATGCGAGAGGTCGGCCGCCCCAGCGGATGCCTTTCTCGCTGCGGATGCGGGCCCGCTCGCGACGTTGGGCGGCCAGCACGTCGGGGTGACGGGCGTGAGCGTTGCGCCAGCGCAGGTAGGCGTGCAGGGCCCGGGTTTGGACGACGTGGTTCGGGTGGTCGGAGTTGGCCAGGGTGAACTGGCGCAACGGCCCGAAGTGCGCCTCGATCGGGTTGGCCCAGGACGCATACGTCGGCGTGAACAACAGCCTGACCTTGTGCTTGTTCGCCCAGGTGCGGATGCGCCAGTTCTTGTGCGCCGACAGGTTGTCCAGGATCACGTAGATGGGCGCGCCGTCCGGACGGGCGGCGCGGATCGACTTCAGGGCGGCCCAGGTGTGGTCAATGCCCTTGCGGGCTCGGTTGACGCCCCACAGCAGGTCGTCGCCGACGGAGTAGCAGCCGTGGAAGTAGGTCACGCCCTGGGTGCGGCGGTAGGTGGCCGGCAGCCGGTCCGGCTCACCAGAAGGTGCCCAGCCCGAGCCGGCGGTGGGACGGATGCCGAGCGGCCCGAACTCATCGAAGGCGAAGGTCCGCTCCGGCCGGTGCGTCAGTGCGTATTCGATCTCGTCCAGCTTGGCGTCGAAGTCCGGGTCGGGCGAGTCTTTCCAGTTCTTGGTGCGCTGGAAGGTGATGCCGTGGCGGACCAGCAGGGTGCGTAACGCCTCCCGGCCGAGGGTGAGGCTGCGGCCGCGAAGTCGGTGCAGGTAGTGCAGGAGTTTGCGGATGGACCAGCAGGTGAACGGCTGGCCGAGCTTGCTCGGGCGGGTGGTGGCCGTCGCCGCGACGAACGCTTCGTCGTCAGGGCTCAGTAGGCGGGGACGGCCTCCCGCCCACTGAGGGTCCAGGCAGGCCAGCCCTATCTCGTTGAAGCGGTGGATCACATCGCGCACGGTGTCCTCATCGGCCTGCACCAGGTGGGCGATGACCGGCACGGTGTTGCCGCCGGCCGAGGCCAGCAGGATCATCGCTCGCCGGTAGCGGACCGTGTTGGTCGTGCCGCGCCGCACGATCCGCTGCAGTTTCTGTCCTTCTTGGTCCGTGAGCCTGCGGACCTTGACCGGTTGCGTCACCTGGCCCCCTGCATGTTGATCGATGGTGATCAGCACCATCCAAGTGGCAGGACCGCCTCAGGCGCCAACCCGGTGATCGTTTCCGGTCACAGCACTAGGCGACACACTGGAACTGACGTTCACCTGTCCCACCACCTGGGGGTGGGGCGCCTTGGGTGCGTCCTGCGACGTGCACTACCAGGTCGAGGTGCCCACGGGACTCCGCGTCAAGGTGAGCTCCGACTCGGGGAACCTGACACTGAAGAATCTGTCGGGCGAGTTGGAAGCCACCACCGACTCCGGGACAATCGAGGCCACCGAGCTGACAGGCCAGAAGATCGCCACGGAGACCGGCTCGGGCGATGTGAACCTGGCCTTCGCCGGGCCGCCCGACCAAGTCACCACCACCACGGACCCGGGCAAGACCGTGATCCAGGTGCCTCAGGGGTCGTACAACATCGTGGCCAAGACGGACTCCGGCCACAAGAACATCAAGCCCTCGAGCGTCCCCTCGGCCCAGCGCACGATCGCGCTGTCCAGCGATTCCGGGGACCTGGAGGTCAGGACACCCTGACACATCAGGGCGAGGGCCCCATGGGATTCTGCACTCCGGCGGGTAAGAGCCTTTGCCACGAGCCTGTGGTGCGTGCTGGATGCGGCCGGATCTGACGGCCTGGACGAGGAGGCGAGCCGGTGCGGCTCTTGACCCTCACGTGACGTCAGGCGGCATAGTCGGTGCCGTGGAGGATCACTGGACCGTGGGACGCGTGGCCGGATTGGCCGGCGTGAGCGTCCGCACGCTGCATCACTATGACGAGATCGGGCTCGTGCGTCCGTCGGCGCGGACCGCGGCCGGGTACCGGGCCTACTCGGCGGGCGACGTGGAGCGGCTTAGGGAGGTGCTGGCCTACCGGCGACTGGGCTTCGGGCTGCGGGAGGTTGCAGAACTGGTTGGCGACTCGTCCACCGACGCGGTCGCGCACCTGCGCCGACTGCGCGGCCTGGTACTGGAGCGGCGTGATCGCACTGACGCCATGTTGGCGGCCATCGACAGGGAACTTCAGGCACGAGCGAAGGGACTGAAGGTGACACCGGAGGAGCAATTGGAGATGCTCGGTGCACGGCTGTACGAGGCGATCGGCGGCGACTACACCGCGACACGGCGTACCGAGCCTCGGATCGCCGCCCAGATCTTGGACGCGCTCGGGGACGCGCAGACGGTGCTGAACGTGGGAGCCGGCACCGGCTCCTACGAGCCTGCTGATCGCGACGTGACCGCGGTGGAGCCATCGGCGGTCATGCGGGGGCAGCGGCCTGCCGGCTCGGCGCCGTGCGTGGCCGCCGCCGCGGAGAGCCTGCCGTTCGAGGACCACTCCTTCGACGTCGCGATGGCCGTCTCCACCGTTCACCACTGGGGGAATCCGATAGCGGGGCTGCGCGAGATGCGGCGCGTGGCCCGCCGCGTGGTGGTGCTCACGTTCGACACCGACGAGCCCGGATGGCAGGACCGGTTCTGGCTTACCCGCGACTACCTGCCCGAGTTCGCCGACGTCCTCGCAGAATTTCCCTCGCTTGCCGGGATGGCCGACGCGATCGGCGCTCGAGCTGAGCCGGTACCCATCCCGTGGGACTGCGCGGACGGCCTGTTCGAGGCGTACTGGCGCCGACCGGGGGCCTATCTGGAGAATCACGTGCGCCGTGCGATGTCGGTGTGGACGAGGGTCGGGCCGGAGGCCGAGCGGCGGGCGGTGCGAAGCCTCAGCGACGACCTCGACTCCGGCCGGTGGGCCGAGCGCAACAGCGACCTCGCAGACCTCGACGCTGCAGATCTAGGCCTCCGCCTGCTTATATCTTGAATGGACGCAGGTCGCGATCCTTGACCCGGTGCCGGGAGCGGCGATGACATCAGAGCCATCTCCGCAGCCACCGGACGCAGTGGCCGCCAGCCGCCGCTATCCAGCTTGGCCAGTTCCGCCTCCACGTCGACATTGATCACGCCGAAGAAGTTGATGTTCTCGCTGTGCGCCGGGGAGATGTGGGCCAGCAACTCGTCGGGAACGTCCCGGCCGGCTGCCCGTAGTTGCCGCACGGCGAGCGAGTAGTACTCGGTCGTCCAGATGATGACAGAGTTGGTCAAAACGTTCAGGCACCACGCCTGATCGGTCTGATCGGCCAAGGCAGGCTCGGTGACGGCGCCCTGCTGGGCGTAGTGCAGGTCGCGGCGCAGCGCGTGCAGGCTCTCGCCCTTGTTCAGCTGACGGGCGACCTTCCTGCGGCAGGCCGGGTCGGACAGATACTTCGCCGCGTGCAGGGTGCGGCGTAGCATGCCCCACTCCTTCAGCGCCGCGGCTAGGGTGTTCTGCCGGGAGGCGGCCGACCACTTACCCACCACCAGCGAGGCGGTGGCCCTCGCGCGCGTTCGGCACGATGATCTTTGTGCCGAACGTGGAGTGCTGGTCAGACACGTGCGTGTAAGACGACAGCACCTGGCCGCCGTGGATGGTCATGTCCCGGGCGGTCGTGCTCTTGCTCCGCACCGGGAAACGCTGCCCGTCCGAGCTCGACATGGTGCCGCCGCCGAACACCTTGGCCAGGGCCAGCCCGTGATGGTGGTTGACGAGGCAGGTGTTGGCCTCGCGCAGCGTCTCGGCCCGCACGTACCACTCCTGCGTCCAGCGCAGCACGTCATACGGGATGCCGCAGGCCTCCGCCATCCTGGACAACCCCAGATTCGTGGCGTTGGCGATGAGCACGCTGAGGATGTTGCGCTTGAGATCGGCCGGGCGGGCCTGCTTACGGCCGCCGGCATGGGTGAAGCAGTCCACAAAATGCGCGCACAGGTTCAACTCGATCAGCAGCGAGGCGATCGGCGCGAACGGCAGCATCCCGGCCAGCTCCGCCCTCAGCTCCTTGGCCTCGCCCGGCACGTCCTCGGCCGACAGCAGCGGGATGACGAGCTTGTCGTCGTCATCGAGCCGGACCATGCCGGTGTCGTCAGGCAACGCCTGGGCGAGCGTCTGGTCGAGCTGCGTCAGTGCGGCGTGCAGTTCCTCCTCACCCTGTTCGATCGCCTCGGCGGCATCGCCGGGCTTGCCGACCAACCTGCAGAAATCGGCACGCCGCGGCGCCCACTGCTCCGGCGTGTACAGGTAGGCGGCCGGATCAGCGTAGCGGCGCGAGCCGGCACAAACACATCCCCCGAGCGCAGCCCCTCGCGCAGCGCGAGCACCACGCACAGCTCCCAATAGTGGCGGTAGGCGGTCTCATCACCGTCTTTTCGCGCCTTGGCCAGGTACTCGGCATAGCGGGCCGGCACGAAAGCGGTGGGTGCGCCCTCGGGCACCTTACGGCCGCCGCTCTGGTTCACCCGCTTCAAGAGGGCCACCACCTCCATCAACTCCGCGGTGCCGGTGCCGCCTTTGAAGTCGATCGCCACCAGCACCTGAGGGGTGAACTGGCGCAGGTAGGTGTAAGAGGCGTGCAACGCCGAGAGCCGACCGTGATCGCGGGGCAGCTTCTTCCAGCCTTCGGTGACGACCTCACGCAGCTTACTCATCCCGATCGTGTTGCGCAGCAGCCCGCCGATCTGCTCGTCCGGGATGGCCGGGTCGGCGAGCACCGGCAAGATCACGTCCAGGAGCAGCTGGCGGGCCTCACCGGCCTTGGCCCGCTCGATCAACGCCTCATCCGTCTTGGATTTGGCCCGCGATTCCCGGGCGGACACGACCTGGTCGAACAGCATCACCACCTCGTCGACCTGGTCGATCGCGGATTGGGTGACCACGGCCAGCAAGATCGGATAGCGGCGCTGCTCCTCGCGGCGTTCCAGCGCCTGGTTGGTCGAGCAGCGGCCCACCGAGGCCAGGAAGCGGCGCCGCTCGGCGGCCAGGACTGACATGTCCAGGGTGTGGGCGTCCATGTTGCGCAGGTAGATGAGCTTGTCGATGGCGGTCTTGACCGAGGTCGCGCTGGCATCGGTGGCCGCTTTGATCAGCCAGGCCAGCCGGGTCATCTTCAGCCCGGCGTCATACATCAGCAGCCGGTCCAGATCCGCGCGTAACTGATCGGTCAACAGGTGCGCGACCTTCTCCCAGGTCAGCGCGGTGGCTCCGGTTCGGGCGCTGGCCACCATCTTGGCCAGCGTCGTCACGCCCGGCCGGATCGTCTTGGCCGCCATCGGGTACTCGGTGGCCAGGTTGAACAGCAGCGTCGGCGAGTCGTGTTCCATGGCCCGGTCCAGCAGGAACTGTTCCAGCCCCTTCATCGCCGTACTCCCGGCCGGGGCGCTCTTCCAGCCCAGATAACTGGCCACCAGCCGCAGATGATCGCTGCGGGTCTGCTCCCGTTGACCGTACTCTGCCAGAACGTTCGGATCGATTCTCAGCCGCTCAGCCAGCCGGGCCACCGCCACCTGCGGCGCCGCGCTCACCTCATCCGGCACGAACCCCAACCAGGGCAACGTGGCGAGCTGGACGGCAATCGGTCAGCCGGGCCCCGCCCGCGGCCTGGGTCGATGAAGGCGACGTCGGCCGATGTCAGGGTAGGAACGCAACCGCTCCAACTGGTCTTCGGAGAACATCCGGGTCGACATCGACCACCCCCACACCGTCCACCGGTCAGGACCGTACGAACCGTAGCGGAAGTGATCAACAAACGGAACAGGCCCGCGTCAGTGCAGTTCAGGCAAATCCGTTGGATATTTCCCCGGGACTACAGCGAGGCCCTTATGTGGGCTGACCCCCCATTCGGCCTCTCCCGCGAGTGCAACCAAGTAGCGCGCGCCATCGTATGAGGTGACCACGAGGTTGACGCGCTGGACGGCGCCGCTGCGGTGGCCCGGGACCTTCAGCAGGGTCACGTACCGAGGGCTGGCCCCGAGCCTGGTGGGCATCCAGCCCGATCATTGCAGCCGCGTGTACGCGTGCGGCTGCCGCCGGTACCGGCGGCGGTCGCTGTAGTCGACGGGCGTGAGGAACCCCTGGAGCGGCCGCGGTACTCGGACCGCCGAAGGCCGGCGTGCTTGATCAACCATTTCGTCCTCCTTCCGATCGAATCCTGCGCCGCGCTCGGCGAGCGGGGCAGAGGCGAAAGGCATGCCCGGCCGAGCCGTACGCCCTGGCACCCGTGAGACGCTGTGCGATCCGGCCATGACGGGGTAGGCGGGACTTTCGGCCACCGGGCACAGGGCCGTCCGGCACTGCTCACCGGACTGCTCGCCGGACAGCCTGAAGGTGTGACGAACATGATCGAGGGTTACGATGTCCTGCTCCGCGACGGCGGCATCGCCCACGTCCGCCCGCTGCGCCCTGCCGACCGGCAGGCCCTGCACGAACTGGTGGACCGCTCGTCGGAACGCTCGGCATACCTGCGCTTCTTCACCGGCGGCCGGAATACCGCGCACTCTTACATGGACCGCATCACCGGCGACGCCTATCGCGGGCACGCCCTGGTCGCCGACCTGCGCGACCGGCTGGTGGCGGTCGCCGAATACATCCCCTCCGGCGACGGCACCGCCGACCTGGCCATCCTCCTGGACGACACCGTGCACGGCCACGGCCTGGGGACGCTGCTTCTGGAGCACATCGCGCTGGACGCGGCCGCGAACGGCGTCCGTGAGCTGGTGGCCGACGTGCTCGCTGAGAACCGGCCCATGCTGCGGGTGCTGAAGGACCTCGGCCTGGAACTGTCGCAGCGGTCCGAAGGCGGCACCCTGCACCTCGACATCGCCGCCGAGCTCACCCCCCGGCTGAAAGAGGCCATCGCGGCCCGCGACCACGAGGCCGGGAGGGCGTCGCTGGCCCGGGTTCTGGAGCCGCGTTCCGTCGCGGTCGTCGGCGCCGGCCGTGATGAGCAGAAGGTCGGGCACAAGGTTCTGCGCAACCTGCTCGACGGCGGATTCCCCGGCGCGATCCACCCCGTCAACCCGCACGCCACCCAGATCGCCGGGCTGACCTGCCATGCCAAGGTGCCCCAAGGCGTGGACCTGGCGGTGGTGGCGGTTCCGGCCAGGCACGTGCTGCAGGTGGCGCGCGACTGCGCGGCGGCCGGTACGGCCGGACTGGTCGTGGTGACCTCCGGGTTCGCCGAAGCCGGACAACCCGGGGCGGAAGCGGAGCTGCTGCGGATCTGCCGCACGGCGGGGATGCGCCTGATCGGGCCGAACTGCCTGGGCGTGATCAACACCCACACCCGGCTGAATGCCAGCTTCCTACCTCATCATCCCGTCCCCGGCCGAGTGGCGTTGATGTCGCAATCCGGCGCCGTCGGCGCCGCCCTGCTCGATCGGCTGGCGGTCTCGTCGTTCGTGTCGGTCGGCAACAAGGCTGACGTCAGCGGCAACGACCTGCTCGAATACTGGGAGGACGACGACGGCACCGATGTGATCGCGCTGTATCTGGAGTCGTTCGGCAACCCGCGCAAGTTCGCCCGCATCGCGCGCCGGGTCGGCGCGCGCAAGCCGATCCTGCTGGTCAAGAGCGGCCGCAGCGGCGCCGGGGACCGGGCCGTACGCTCGCACACCGCCGCGGCGGCCACGCCCGACGTGGCGGTGGACGCGCTCACCCGCGCCGCCGGCGTCATCCGGCTCGACAGCGTCCACGAGCTCATCGACGTCACCAAACTGCTGGCCGCCCAGCCGCTGCCGGCAGGGCGGCGAGTCGCGATCGTCGGCAACTCCGGTGGGCCCGAGGCCATGGCTGCCGACGCCTGCGAGCGGCACGGGCTCACCGTCCCCGAGCTGTCGCCAGGGCTGCTGAAGGCGCACGCCGCGGCCGCGCTGGGCAATCCGGTCGACCTGACGGCCGACGCGCCCGCGGCCGAGATCGGCGCGGCCATCGCGGCGCTGGCCGCGTCATCCGAGGTGGACTCGATCCTGGTGGTCTATACCCCGCCGTTCGGCGACGGGCTGGAGGCTACCCGTCAGGCGATAGCGCGGGCGGCCTCGACGACGGACAAGACCGTGCTGGCCTGCCTCGTCGGCCACGACGACCTCATCGACGGTCGCATCCCCGGGTACGCCTTTCCCGAGCAGGCCGTTCAGGCGCTGTCCCGGGCGGTGGAGTACGCCGAGTGGCGCCGGCGTCCCATGGAAGCTCCCGCCCCCGAGCCCCAGGTGGACAAGATGAGGGCGCACGAGATCATCGAGGCGGAGCTGGCGGCGCGCCCGGACGGCGGCTGGCTGTCGCCGTCCGCCACGGCCGGACTGCTGGTCGCCTACGGCGTCAGCCTGGCCGAGTCCGTGGACGTGGCCGGACCCGAGGCCGCGGCCGAAGCCGCCGCACGCGTCGGGCTGCCTGTCGTGCTCAAGGCCGTGGGCCCGGTGCACAAGAGCGACGTGGGCGGTGTCCGGCTGGATCTGCGCACCGCGCACGAGGTGAAGCACGCCTACCGCGAGATGTCGGCGCGCATCGGTGAGGCGATGACCGGCGCCATCGTCCAGCGCATGCTGCCTACCGGAGTCGAGATCATCCTCGGCGGCGTCAACTATCCCGCGTTCGGCCCACTGGTCATGGTCGGCATGGGCGGGGTGATGGCCGACCTGCTGGCCGACCGCGCCTTCCGGGTGCCACCCGTCACCGACGCACCCGACATGATCAGCGAACTGCGCTGCGCTCCCCTGCTGCGTGGCTATCGCGGCTCGCCCGCCACGGACGTCGAAGCCCTGGCGGACCAGGTCACGCGGATCGGCCGACTGCTCGCAGACCTGCCTCAGGTGGCCGAGCTGGACCTCAACCCCGTCATCGTCACACCGGACGGCGCCACCACGGTGGACGCGCGCATCAGGGTCGCGCCCGCGACGCCGCCGCCATCGGCGTTGCTGCGCCGGATGCGCTGACCAACGCCGTCCCGCCCGGGACTTCCGTCCCTGCCGGGTGACCTGAGCCGGCGATGGGATGGAGGCAAGGCCGTAGGAGGCAGGCATGCACAGGACCGTCACGGACACCCGGACCGGCACCGCCGTCCTGGACGCGCTGGACCCGCTGATCACCGCACTACGCGAGCGTGGGTACGACGTGGTGGGACCATGCGTCCGCGACGGCGTGATCCGCTTCACCGCCCTGGAGCCAGCCGCGGACCTGCCCACGGGCCGGGCGACGAGGAGGGCCTCCGGCAGGTACCGGCTGCGCGGGACCGGCCGGGCGGCAGCCCGGCACGACCCGCCGGACGACGACCGGCCGGTCTTCGTCTTCGCCGCGGGCCCCGATCGCCTCGTCCACGCCTGGCACGGCCCGGCAGAGAGGCGGCACCGCGTCCGGCGCCCCCTTCAGATGCCGCCGGTCGCCGGCCACGACGGGGGCGCCGGCGTGCCGGATGGAAGGGGAAGCGCGCCGAGACCTCATCGTCGACGTCGGCGGCCAGGCGCAGCGCCTCGACGTGCAGGGCGACCTCCATGGGTCGCCCACCGGCTTGCCACCGCTCATCCGTCCGGTCGAACTCAGCACCGCCGAGCGCAGCACGCCGACAGGTGAGCAGGTGGGTGACCAGAGGTCAGCCACCGTCATCTCGTTGCGGGTCAGCGTGCCGGTCTTGTCCGTGCAGATGAACGTGGCTGACCCGAGCGTCTCCACCGCTTTCAGGTGACGTACCAGGGCGTTGCGGGCGGCCATCCGCTGTGGGGGGCGGCCGGAATACGCGAGAAACGGGCCGCCGGAAAAAGCTAATCCTCCTGACCCGGCGTCTTCTGCTGCGCTATCGGAGTTCCGCGTTCGGGTGAGGATGACTCTGCAGGCGGTGCTGCAGTTCGGCCTCCTCCGCTGTCAGCGCCTGGCCCGGGCGTCGGATGCGGGCCGGGCGGGGCCGGGGGATGTCTCCGTCTCGCAGGAGAGCGAAGTCGGCGTGCGCCGCCTGGACGGCTTCGGGGTAGGCCTGGGTCTCCTCGTGCGAGGGCCCGGTAGATGCTGGCCAGGGGCTCGGCGGCGTCGCGGCCCAGCCGTTTCATCTCATAGACGGTGAGGATGACCCGGCAGTGTGGGGCGTGCGCCTTGATCTGCCGGGCCAGCGTGAGCGCCGCCTCGAACTGCGGGCGCACCTTGACCCGGGTCGAGATCTTCTCGGCGAAGACGGCATCGCCGCCTGTCCAGGGCCATGGAGTCCGCATCCAGGCCCGGCCAAGGCCGACCGGGCCGATCGGACAAGCAGGCGGGCAAAAGCCTTCGCACCCCGCCTTGACCTTAAAACGACCGTGGAGTGCGGTATTGCATGCCCTGGGGTGATGCGCCCCGATCTCCTGATGCGCCGTCCGGCCCTCGGCAGGGGCCGCGGTCAGGGGCCCGAGCCGCGCGCCCGCGGCGTCCACCGACATGACGATCGACCCCTGTGGAGGGTTCACCATGCCGTACATCACCACCCGCGACGATGAGCAGATCTTCTTCTACGACTGGGGCAGCGGCCCGCCGGTCGTGTTCATCCATGGCTGGCCGCTGAACGCCGATGCCTGGCACGACCAGATGAAGGCGGTCGTCGACAACGGGTTCAAGGCGATCGCGCACGACAGGCGCGGTCACGGCCGCTCCAGCCAGCCCTACGACGGCTATGACTTCGACACCTTCGCCGACGACCTCAACGACCTGCTCACCGCTCTGGATCTTCGCGACGTCACGCTGGTGGCGCACTCGATGGGTGGCGGGGAGCTGGCCCGCTACATCGGCCGGCACGGCACCTCCCGCATCAGCAAGGCCGTGCTGCTGTCGGCGGTGCCGCCACTGATGCTCAAGACCGCCGATAACCCCGAGGGCACCCCGCAGGAGGTGTTCGACAAGATCAAGAAGGGGATCCTCACCGAGCGGTCGCAGTTCTGGCACGACAGCGCCGACGGCTTCTTCGGCGCCAACCGCCCGGGCAACAAGGTGACCCAGGGCAACAAGGACGCCTTCTGGCTGATGGCCATGGCCGAGAACATCCAGGCCGGAGTGGCCTGCGTGGATGCCTTCTCCGCCACCGACTTCACCGAGGATCTGAGAAAGTTCGACATCCCCACCCTGATCGTGCACGGCGACGACGATCAGGTCGTGCCGATCGCGGCCTCCGGCGACAAATCCGCCAAGATCATTCAGAACTCCACCTACAAGGTGTACCAGGGCGGCTCACACGGCATCGCGCTCGTCCCCGGCGACAAGGAGAAGTTCAACGCCGACCTGCTGGACTTCCTGCGCAGCTGACGGCACTCGCCGCCCGGCGCAGCGCGCGGTCCAAGGGGTGCCCGGTCGGCTGACCTGCCGCTGCCGCGCTGCGGCGCTCGGGTCCCGATCGGTGCCTGCGTACCGACGTGCCTGCGTACCAACACTGTCGGGAGGCGGGATCTTCCGGGGAAGGGCCGCACCGGCCCGGCCCCGGAAGAGCAACACGATCAACACACCATCGGAAAAGACCCATGACGGCTACACCACCGCAACCCCGGGTGAACTGGCAGGCGGCCACCATCACCGGCACCGACGCGGAGAACGCGCGCACGCGCACGCTGCAGCTTCAGGTGCCCGGCTGGCCGGGCCACCAGGCCGGGCAGCACGTGGACGTGCGGCTCACCGCCGAGAACGGCTACCAGGCCACCCGCGCCTACTCCCTGGCCGGCGCGCCCGGCGAGGATCCGGCGCTGACCGTGGTCAGGGCCGAGGGCGGCGAGGTCTCCCCCTATCTGGTGGACGTGATCCAGACGGGCGACCAGGTGGAGCTGCGCGGCCCGATCGGCGGCTACTTCGTCTGGAAGCCCGGCCCGCGCCGGCGGCCGGTGCTGCTGCTGGCCGGCGGCTCGGGCGTCGTCCCGCTGCGCGCGATGCTGCGCCACCGCGCCCGGCTGGGCGACGACACGCCGATGCGGCTGCTGTACTCGGTCCGCTCACCGGAGCAGGTCATCTACCGCCGGGAACTGGCGGGCCAAGCCGACCGGGTGAGCCTGCTCTACACCCGCACCACACCACCCGGCTGGCCACGCCCGCCCGCCCGGCTCGACCACACGGCCCTGGCCGGGCAGGCCTGGCCGCCCGAACAGGCGCCGCTGGCCTACGTCTGCGGGCCCACCACCTTCGTCGAGCACGCCGCCGGTCTCCTGACCGATCTCGGCTACACGCCCGCCGACATCCGCACCGAACGCTACGGCTGACCAACACCGCCCATCACGAGAGGATCTTCATGCCACCCATCGACGGCAACGCCGCGGCCGGAACGCTGGCCGCCTTCTTCGGCAGGGACATGACCGCCGCCCACGGCCTGTGCGCAGCCTGCGACCAGCACGCGCCGCTGGCCGAGGCACTCCTCTACGGCCCGGCCGCCGGGACCGCGCTGCACTGCCGCACCTGCGGCAACCTGCTGATGACCATGATCGAGGCACCCGGCGGAATCATCGGCGCCATGCCCGGCCTGACCAGGCTCGACACCCGCCCGGCAGGAGGAGTGTGAGCATGGCCGTCATCTCCCGGGGCTTCACCGGACGTGGCCAGACAAGCAATCGGCTGCCGCCCGGCCAGACCCTGACCACCGGCTTTCCCGTGCTGACCGCCGGGCCCACCCCACACGTCAGCACCGCCGACTGGAACTTCACCCTGCTCACCGAGACCGGCACCGAACACACCTGGACCTGGACCGAGCTGCGGGACCTGCCACAAGACAGCCCGCACACCGACATCCACTGCGTCACCGGCTGGTCGAAGTTCGACACCGACTGGCAGGGCGTGTCCCTGGACATACTGCTGGCCGAGGTGGAGACCAACGCTCAGTTCGCGCAGGGCTACTGCCACGGCGGCTACACCACCAACCTGCCGCTGGCCGACCTGCGCGGCGGGCAGGCATGGATCGCCCACACCTTCGACGGCGCGCCACTGCCGGCCGAGCACGGCGGCCCGGCCCGGCTGCTGGTCCCGCACCTGTACTTCTGGAAGTCCGCCAAATGGGTGCAGGGCATCCGGCTGCTGGAACACGACCAGCCCGGCTTCTGGGAGCGGGCCGGCTATCACAACTACGGCGACCCGTGGCGTGAACAGCGCTACTGGAACGACTGACCACCACCATGCACACCCACCCTGCCTACCTGCGCCCGCAGCTCATCGCCCTGGTCAAGGCCGGCGATGACGCCGCCGTCCCAGGGGACGAAGCAGGACACGAATACCAGGTGGGCCACCCATTCCGGCCACCAGGCCGCCACCGCGGGATCATGAGGCCGGCCATCGAGTGCCCGACCAGGACGACCCGGCCAGCGTCCTGGTAGGCGTCGATGTCGGCGACCGCGGCGTCAGCGAAGTCGGCGATCGTCAGGCCGGCCACCAGGATCGACTCGGCGAGGACGGCCGAAGCCATCACCGCTTAGGCGGCGCCGGAAGGAACATGCGCGAGGACGCGCAGCATGACGCTGCGGGCATGGCACCTGGCGCGGACGTTGTGGATGTCGACCAGATCGCGGCAGAGCCGGAACAGCTCCGACACGGTCAACGGTTTCTGGTGAGGCTGGCGGTGCTGAGCCTGTTGTCGGACGCCTCCGAGCGGCGTCCGCTGCTGTGCGTGGTCGATGACGCGCAGATGGGGATCGCGCCGCGCAGTGGGCGGCCGCGGTCCTGCAATGGTCTGGGCCGTAATGAGCAGGCGCTGGCGGCGGCGCAGGCCTGCACCCGGAGCGCAGTCCGGGCCTGCCTGCGGTGCGGAACCTGTCCGGCCGGGCTACCTCACGCCGGAGCAGCCGGGAACAGCACGCGCGGCTCCAAACAGCAACTGGCCTTGGGTATCGGCGTGCACGGTATCGGGCTGTGTCCTGGCTCCGTACCCAGCAGTTGGACCAGTTCGAAGAACGCGGCGCCCACGGCCAGCGCGATCCCGGCGACCGGTGGCCGCCACGACGGCTTCCGCCTGTCCTTCGACTACGAACATGCCTGAGAAGGCCCGCTCCCCCGCCGCCGGGCGCAGCAGGCGGCTCTCCCTGGTCAGCCTCGACTCGTTGAGCCCCAGCGCGTGAACGTGCGCCAGTTCCAGGTCCGCCGAGATCCGGTCCCCCGCCTCCAGGACGACCGCGTCACCATCACCAGGTCGGCGGCGTCGATGAGAACGCGCCTGCCGTCGCGGCGCACGACCACCTTGGCAGCGATCAGCTCGCGCGGACGTGCCCCACAGCAGCAGGGCGAAGAAGTGTGCCATCTGGCGCAGCAGCAGCACGACCGCGGGCTTGCGGCGGATGGGCGGCAGGCTGTTCGGGCCATTCTGGGCCGGCCTGGCCGCCGCCTCTGCCGTGGCGAGCCCTTGCCTGAGGCAGGACTCAGTGGTCATGCCCGCGCTGTGGGCGCGTGGGGGCGCCGCCTCACAGGGACTTTCGGGCTCAGTATTCACCCACCAGCGCGACCGGGCAGGGAGCGTGTTGAAGGAGAGAGCCGGCCAAGCCAGCACGGATGGCGCGCTTGCGACCCACGACCAGGAGCGCCGCGACTTCGTCATTGCTGACCGGCTGACTTCATACATGCGGATAACGGTTCACGCAGTCGCCGAGGTCTGCGACGGGAAGCCGGCACAGGGCGGCCTCGCCGATCGCGAATTCCAGAACAGAGGTATCCGAACGGGATGGCCTTGCGCAGGTGGGACGCGGCCACGTCTGCCGCCTGACCGTAGGGCCACTGCCAGGCGTGGGTGACGATCAGCGGCACCTTCCTGCGCTCGGCCTCGTCCAGCGCCTGCATGGAGAAATCCGACCCGCCATAGGCGAGCACGATCTCATTCTTACTGGTTCCTCCCATCAGGCCGCGCACGATCCGGCACCGACGCCGCACGGCGGTGGCCTCACGACCAGCGCTGCCCCGCAACGGGCCTCTGGCAGGAACTTTCGGCGTTCACCGCCTGGCAGTCCGGCTCTGATCGGCGGACCAACGACAGCGGCGCGGGGGACCTTCGCCTCTGTGAACGGGTTCATGGCGCGAGGTGCGATGGAGCTAGCCGACCACCTGCCTGAGAAGGGTTGAGCGCCATGCGTATGACCGTCGCCGACGTGATGACGACCGAGGTCGTCACCGTCGCCGCCACCACCCCGTTCAAAGACGTCGCCGCAGCGCTCGTCTCCGGCGGCATCGGTGCCGTGCCGGTGCTGGACGACGACCGCCATGTGATCGGCATGGTGTCGGAGACCGACCTGCTCCACAAGGAGGAGTTTCGCGAGCAGTACCACCGGGAGGGCTACCGGTCGCCGCTGCGCGCCCGACTACGCCACCCGAAGGCCCGGAGGAAGGCAGCGGGTGCCACCGCCGCCGAACTGATGACCAGCCCCGCCGTCACCGTCTTCGCCGAGGCCACCGCGGTCAAGGCCGCCCGCCTCATGGAGGCCCACGACGTCGGGCGGCTCGCCGTCGTCGACTACAACGGCAGGCTGGTGGGCGTGGTCAGCCGCCGGGACCTGGTGAAGCTGTTCCTGCGCCCGGACGAGGAGATCGCCGCCGACGTACGCGACGACGTCCTCGGCCGCAGGCTGTGGGCCGATACCGACGCGGTCCGGGTCCGCGTGTGCCGTGGAGTCGTGACGCTCTCCGGCTGGATGGAGCGCCGTACCGAGGCCGCCTTCGCCGTCCGCATGACCGGCGGCGTCAACGGAGTGGTCGACGTCCTCGACGAGCTGACCTGGAAGCAGGACGATGTCGACAGGCGGCGCACGTAGCCATCATGAGTGGACCGGCGCTTGAGTCGGGTACAACGGCGCGTGAAGTAGGGACCTTCGCCCGCAGGCGGCCCTCATCGCGGGTGGTGCGCTGGAAGCATGAACACCTATCCCGTACGAGTCGAGGCCCGGCTGGAGGAGCCCCTCAACCGGGGCCTCTGGATCGTCAAATGGTTCCTGGCGATCCCGCACTACGTCGTGCTGAGCCTGCTGTGGACGGCCTTCGTGGCCCTCACCGTCGTCGCGTTCTTCGCGATCCTGTTCACCGGCCGGTATCCGCGTACGCTGTTCGACTTCAACGTCGGCGTGCTGCGCTGGACCTGGCGGGTGGCGTACTACACCTACGGCGCCCTGGGCACCGACCGCTACCCGCCCTTCACACTCGGCCCGGCCCGGGACTATCCGGCCACGCTGGAGATCGACTACCCCGAACGGCTCTCGCGCGGCCTGGCGCTGATCAAATGGTGGCTGCTGGCCATCCCGCACTACCTCGTCGTGGGCCTGTTCACCAGCGGCAGCGTCATCTCCTGGCGGAGCGATCTGCCCGACGGCAGCGGCGGCATGCTCTACACGCTCGACTGGGGTGGCCTGATCGGGCTGCTGGTCCTCATCTCGGCACTGTTCCTGCTGTTCACCGGCCGCTACCCGCAGGGCGTGTACGACCTGGTGGTCGGCCTGAACCGGTGGTCGCTCAGGGTGGCCGCGTACGCGGCTCTCATGACGGACGCCTACCCGCCGTTCCGGCTGGAGCAGGGCGGCCACGAACTGCCGCGGATGCGCGAACCCGCCCGTTCCCCGGTCCGGCACACCGTCGGCTCCGTCGTGGCCATCACCCTGGGTGCGCTGCTCGCCTTCGCCGGGATCGCGACCGCAGCCACCGCCACAGGTACAGCGGTGCTCGGCCAGGCACGCGACAGCGAAGGGTTCGTCAGCGTCACCACCGGGCGCGTGTCCACGTCCACCTACGCCCTCACCACCGAGCAGGTCACCGTCGCGGGTCAAGGCGTACGGTTCCTGCGCGAGAGCATCGGGCGCGTCCGCATCGAGACGCCTGGCGCTCCGCTGTTCATCGGCATCGCCCGTCAGGACCACGTCACCGCCTACCTGGACGGCGTCGCCCACGAGCGCATCACCCACCTGGCCTTCCCAGCCGGCGACACCGGCTACGACCGGCACCCCGGCTCGGCTCCGGGATCGCCTCCTGGTGCCGAGCCCTTCTGGGTGGCCACCGGCTCGGGCAGCCTGACGTGGGACATCCGGCCGGGCGAGTGGGCCGCAGTCATCATGAACGCCGACGGCACACCCGGTGTGACGACTGACCTCACCTTGGCCGCCACCCTGCCTCGGCTTGGCCGGCTGACCTGGATGCTGACGATCGCCACAGTGATTCTGCTGACAGGCGGGATCGCGCTCGTGCTGACCGGTATCCGCCTGGCCGCCGTCCCGGCGCGCGAACCCTCATACGCCGCCCCGGCGGCGTGAACCGCAGTTCCCCACAGGGATGGGGAAGCGTCCGCATTACGGCCATGCTGCAGTGCGCGTAATGCAGGACGCCCCGGCTGACCGGGCCGAGCAGCGCCCAGCACGTTCTCCCCGGCCCCCTTCAGGAACCCGGACGCCGGACTGCCATCCGAGGCCCAAGCCCGCTCAGTCGGCGTGGCCCCCGAATGTCTTGTCCGGGAACGCCTACAAGAACATCCAGCTCAGAGCGATTCGGGCGATGATCAGACGTAGTCGACCGGACAGCGGGCGGCGGGCGTTGCGGTGCCCATGGCAGGCCTGTCGACGGTGGTGATGGTCCCGTCACCGGCCCCGGCAGTGGACAGGCTTCCTCTCTCCGTGACCGTACCACCGCGACCGGGCAGGTTACGTGGTGAAGCACACCGTGGCTGATCGAGCCCAGGACCGCGGAAGCGAAACCGCCCAGCCCGCGCGAGCCCCCGACCACCAGGTCGGCCGATGCCCCGACCCTGGCCAGCACGCCCACTGGGTGTCCCGCCAGCGACGCGTGGGTGATCCGCCCGCTTGCGAGGACAGCTCCGTCAGCACCGCCGACGGCGTTTGCCGTGTTCCCCACGACGCCAAGATGGTGCTCTTCATCGGTGCCTCCCCTCGTCCGGTTCTTTCAGACTCTCTCGGAAGGCGTTGTCGGTCGGAGGCATTCCGCTCCTTCACGAGACCTTGGCTCTCCGGCGTCCTTCCGGCTATGCCGCTTGTTCGGTAGCGTCACGAACATGATTCGTGTCTTCCTCCTCGACGACCACGAAGTGGTCCGCAGAGGGGTCGCGGCCTTGCTGAACTCCGAGAGCGACATCGAGGTGATCGGCGAGGCCGGCACTGCCGAGTCCGCGATCGCCCGCATCCCGGCGCTCAAGCCTGACGTTGCAGTGCTGGACGTACGCCTGCCGGACGGCAACGGCGTGGACGTGTGCCGCGAGGTGCGCTCCCGGGTGCCGGGGCTGGCATGCCTGATGCTGACGTCGTTCGCCGACGACGACGCGCTGTTTGAGGCGGTCATGGCGGGAGCCGCCGGCTACGTGCTCAAGCAGATCCACGGCTCCGACCTGGTGGGCGCGGTGCGCACGGTCGCCTCCGGGCAGTCGCTGCTGGATCCGCAGACCACCGCCGCCATGCTGCAGCGGCTGCGCGATCAGGCCGCCAGGAAGGACCCGCTCGCGGCGCTGACGGATCAGGAGCGCCAGATTCTGGACCTGATCGGCGAGGGCCTGACGAACCGGCAGATCGGCGAGCGCATGTTCCTGGCCGAGAAGACGGTCAAGAACTACGTCTCCAACCTGCTGTCCAAGCTTGACATGCAACGCCGCACTCAGGCCGCGGCCCTGGCCGCCCGGTTGCGCGCCGAACAACGGAAATAGCACCCGCTCGCGACGTCCACCACACCGTCGACGTTCCGGACCGCCTCGATGAGGGCAACGGCCTTTCGAGCTCCGCCGCACCCCACCGTTGATCCCTGGTGTGACAGTGCCCGCCGGGGGCCGTGAGCGGGGCCGCCGTCACTGCCGCGACCTTCTTGTGCTCGCGTCGGCGTCTGCCAGGGATCGACCCCTTGTGCCGCTCTGGTTGGACTTCTTGAGCGGTATGTCATCCTCGGAGGCCATACGGGCCGGCTGGTGGAAGGCGTTCATCCTCATTTGATCACCAAGGGAGTTGCTCAGCTACTGTCGATAATGTTTTGGGCTGCGTCACCACCGCTGACCGGGCACGGCTCACTCTTCCCAACGCCGCCTTCCGAGTGGATCGGACGGAGGGGCCCGGCCTTCGGGGCCTTGCCGCAGGCGTTAGCGGTCCTCCGCCCTGCCGCCTCCGGCGAGGTCGCCACTGCCAGGACCTCGGCGCCGGGCCGCTAGGAGCTGTTTCTTCGATCAGGTTCGGAGCCAGATGACCAGGGCGGCCAGGGTGACAGTGCCGAGGAAGATGTAGGCGCGTTTGTCATAGCGGGTGGCCACGGCCCGGAAGTTCTTCAGCCGGTTGATCGCCCGTTCGACGACGTTGCGCGCTTTGTAGCGTTCGGCGTCGAAACCGGTGGGCCGTCCTCCGGCTGAGCCTCGTCGGCTGCGATGGGCACGTTGATCGCGTGGCTCGGGGATGGTGTGCCGGATCTTGCGGCGACGCAGGTAAGAGCGGTTGGCGCGGGAAGAGTAGGCCTTGTCCGCGGCCAGGCTGTCAGGCCGGGTGCGTGGGCGTCCCGGCCCCAGCCGGGGTATGCGGATGGTGGCCAGCACTCGCCGGAACTGCGGGCTGTCGCCGTACTGGCCCGATGTCAGGACCAGCGACAGCGCCCGGCAGCGGCCATCCGCCGATAGATGGATCTTGGTGGTGAACCCGCCACGGGAGCGGCCTAAGCACTCCCCAGTCTGACCACCTCCGCCAGCCGGGCGGCCAGTGTCGCCAGCACCGGATCGCCCCGGTTTGTCCCGGCGGTGTCCCCCTTTTGCCGTCCCCGCACGGGCGGGGGCGGTGTGCGGGGCGCGCCGGCGGCGTGCTGGTGGGCCCGCACCGTGGTGGAGTCCACGGAGATGTCCCAGCCCACCCGCCCCTCGGCGTCTTGCTCGGCCTGGATCGCGGCCAGCAGCATCTGCCAGGTGCCATCAGCCGACCAGCGGCGGTGCCGCTTGTAGACCGTGATCCAGGAGCCGAATCGTTCGGGCAGGTCACGCCAGGGCAGGCCGGTGCGGGCCCGATACAGCACGCCGTTGATCGTCCTTCGGTGGTCATTCCACCGCCCGCCCCGCCCGCCGCCCTCGGGAAGCAGCGGTTCGAGCCGTTCCCACTCCGCGTTCGTTAAGTCACCACGACCCATATGCCTATCGTGACGCCCCAGCCACGAAGGGTCAGCAGATCTAAGAAACAGCTCCTAGGGCCATCAAGCGCCTCCCTGTTGAGATATCGGCTGGCCAGTGACTTCCGCCAGCGATCACGACGGAGGCCATCTCCGACCTTCGTCCTGCACCGCGTCAACAGGTGTGACATCAAGCCGGTTCGGGTTCTGCTCCTACTGGCAGGTCGCCTGGGTATGCGGCCCCTCCCACTTGTCAACGGCCAAGTTCGTGTGCCACTGGCGGCCACGTAGAAGTCTCCACCTCTTGGCAGTTGACTACCTCTTGATCAGCCGTGCTGGTGTCCTGGTTCGTACCTGTTGAATCCGGAAGGATTCGCCCTCGGTGACCACGACGATGCTGTGGTGCAGGAGCCGGTCCAGCAGGCTGACCGCGGCGGTGTGCTCGGGCAGGAAGCGGCCCCGCTGGTCGGGTCGACGCCGGTAGTAAAGACAATCTCGCCCGCCAGGGACGCGCCGACCAGATCCCCCGCTCGCCGGGCGGGACCGCCGGTGAAGGGGGTCCGTCAGGCAGGCACCGTGCGGGGAGTCCGGGCCCGTGGTCGGTTACTTCGCAGAGCAGGGCGCCGTCCGCACACCACAGGCGGAGCAGACCTCGTCCGCCGCCCGTGGGCCACGGCGTTGGTCACGCACTCGTCGGCCGCCAGCAGGAAGTCGTCCAGCCGTACCCCTTCGAGCCCGCGCTCCCGCGCCGCCCGCAGGAGCAGGCGGCGCGTGCGCTGCAGGCACTTTCCGTCGAAGCGGAGGCTGATCGCCGGCAGAGTGGTCGCGGGCATGGTGATCACGCCATCCGCTGGGCCATCTCGACCAGCCGGTTGGCGTAGCCCCATTCGTTGTCGTACCAGCCGAAGACTTTGACCAGGTCGCCGCTCGCCTGGGTGAGCGGGGAGTCGAAGACACAGGAGGCGGTGTCGCCGACGATGTCGCGGGAGACGAGCGGATCGGTGCTGTAGCGGAGGATCCCGTGCAGCTCGTCCCGAGCGGCCGCGGCGAAGGCGTCGTTGATCTCCTGGGCGGTGACCGGGCGGCTGAGCTGCGCGGACAGGTCGGTGATCGAGCCATCCTCGACCGGCACGCGGATGGCGATGCCGTCGAGGCGGCCGTTCAGCTCCGGCAGCACCTGGCCGACCATGCGGGCGGCGCCGGTGGTGGTGGGCACGATGTTGACAGCGGCCGAGCGGGCCCGGCGCGGGTCCTTGTGCGGGGCGTCCAGCAGCATCTGGTCGCCGGTGTAGGCATGGATGGTGGTCATGAAGCCGCGTACGAGGCCGAAGTTCTCGTGCAGCACCTTGACCATCGGCGCCACGCAGTTGGTGGTGCAGGAGGCCAGCGAGACGATCTCGTGCCGGGCGGGGTCGTAGGCGGCATCGTTGACGCCCGGCACGATGGTGACGTCCAGTCCCTTGCCGGGGGCCGACAGCAGCACCTTGCGGGCACCGGCCTTCAGGTGGCTCGCCAGAGCGTCCCGGGTGCGGAAGCGGCCGGTGGCGTCGATGACCAGCTCGACATCGTGAGCACGCCAGTCGATCTGCTCCGGGTCGGAGCAGCCGCTCACGACGATCTCGCGGCCGTCGACCTCCAGCCTGCCGGGGGCGGCGCTGACAGGCAGGCCGAGCGGCCCGTACGTGGAGTCATGCTTGAGCAGGTGGGCCAGAGCGGCCGCATCGGTGATGTCGTTGACGGCGACGACCTCGAGGCGTGTTCGGAGCGCGCTGCGCAGAACGGCCCTGCCGATCCTGCCGAATCCATTGATCCCGATTCTCATGCCTCCATCGTCCGGAACCCAGGGCCCGCCGTTCAGAGGCCACGGTCCTTCATGGGATGGACCTTCGGCCCTCCCCCGCCTGCCATGGTTATCGCTCGGTCTCGTCACGTCTGCCGACCAGTGCCGGCTCCCGAAACCCTGCCGCCAGCCGTTCGGCTCGTCACACGGGCACACCGGGTCGGCAGCACTCCGCAGGCTTCCTTCACGATCAACCCCCATTTCTTCGGTGCGGTGGCCGACAAGGCGACATCCCGAAGGGTCAGCTCGATCGACCGCCATCCCACTTGTGCGGCCCCGGGTGCTCAGTCGCCGGATGCCGTACGATGCCGGCGGCGATGCGCGCGTCCGGTCCGTCTTCGCCCAGGCAGCAGGCGCGGACGGTAGCTCCGCCCGCGCCCGGTGAGGCGTCAGTGCTCGACGGTGATCCGCCGGCCCGCTGACTCCTCCTCGGCCAACCCGACACTGACCTCCAGGACGCCGCCTGTGTAGACGGCCTTGACGTCGTCGGTCCTTGCTGTGGCGGGCAGTGTCACCGTCCGGGAGAGCGACCCGTAGGCGAACTCGGAGCGATGCGGCTCGGCGGCCTTCCGCGTCTTCTCCGCCCGGATGTGAAGCGTGCCGCCGTCCACCATGACCTCGACGTCCTTGTCGGGGTCGATCCCGGGCAGCTCAGCGCGCAGCACGTACCGGCCATCGGCGACGTAGTCCTCAACCCGGACGATCTGCCCGAAGGGGCGAAACCCGAACATCGGGCTCTCCATCCACTCCAGCAGTTCCGGGAACGGGAACCTGATGTCCCGCCGCTCGACCACGTTCATTGCGGCCTCCTTCCGTGGAGTCCTAGTCCCACGCCTCCAGACCACACCCCACGCGGCCGCGGGCCCAGAGAACAAAGACCCGTGTCGGCGGGTCCATTATCACCTTCCACCCCGCAGGGCCTAGCGCAGGGACTTTCGCCCCTGGCGGCGAGCGCATCGACGGCATGGACTGAGAGTGTCAGGTTCCGCCTGAAGGGAGACCACCATGGACTGGCCCCTGGCGATCGTCATCATCTCCGTGGTCTTCGCTGTCACGGTGATCTTCACCTCGTTCATCGCTCGACCGAAGAAGTAGCGCCGGCGGCGCGGGGCGCACGGCACCCGGCTGCCCGTGCGCCCCCACCGTCTGGACAGCGAATCCCCTGTGCCGCCGCCTGCCTCTTCTCCGTTCATGGATGTAGGTCTCCCGCCGCAGGTAGTACGCGACCTCCACCCCGGCCAGTGCCCGCCCCGTCCGCCCGGCGTCCGTGGCGCCACCGCCCGCCACCGCGTCCATCAGTGGATGCGCCGCGCTCCGCTGGGCTACGCCGACGCCCACGACGGTCTGGTCGGTGACCATACCTCACGGCTGAGCCCCTACCTGAGGTTCGGCTGCCTGTCACCGCTGAGACTGGCCCACCTGGCCGCCGGCAGCGAGGCGTCCGTCCGCCAGTCGTGCTGGCGCCACTTCTACCACCAGGTCACGTACGCCTTCCCTCGCATCAACCGGGGACGACTACCGCCCCCGCAGCACGACGAGGACGCGCTGCAGTCCTGGCGCAAAGACATGACCGGGCTGCCCATCATGGAACGCCGGCATGCGCCCGCTCCTCGCCGAAGGCCGGATGCACAACCGGGCCCAACTCATCGTGGCCTCCTACCTGGTCAAGCTTCTCGGCATCGCCTGGCACGCCGGTGCCCGACACTCTTCGACCACCTGCCCGACGGAGACGTGGCCAACAACTCGGGCAACTGGCAATGGATCGCCGGCACCGGCGACACCCGACCCAACCGCGGCTCAATCCGCTGCGCCAAGCCCAGCGATGCGACCCGGCGGGCGACTACGTACGATGCTACGTCCCCGGGGCTCGCCGACGTGTCCGCCGCCCACATCCATCAGCCCTTGCGTCTGACCGCACCACCGGACGGCTACCCCCCCCCGATGCTCTGACCGACTGGTGACCCGATATCGGGCGGCCGCGTGACATCGACGCGCGGCGGAGCGATCATGACCCAGAAGCGATACGGCCGCGCCTTGACCCGAGGATGGGCGTGTCGATGACTACTCTGAGGCGTGCGAGCGCAGGTTCGGGTAGTCGCAGCGCATGACGAAGAAGCGGAAGGAAGACCTGTCGGTTGGCGACGAGGTCACCTGGCGAAGCCATGGATCCACCGTCCATGGCAAAGTCGAGAAGAAGATCACCAGTAGGCGGAAGGAAGCCGGCCGCACCGTGGCCGCCACTCCCGACGAACCCCAGCACGTGGTGCGCAGCGAGAAAAGCGGCAAGAAAGCCGTTCACAAGCCGTCAGCCCTGCGAAAGGACGAAGGCTAGCGATGACCGAGGAGGAGCGGGCGATCGCGGCGGAGTTCGGCCAGGCGGTGAACATGACCGCCAAGGAACTGGAGCACTGGCTCACCACGGATGAGTCCAAAGCGGTCGGGCAGAAGGACGACGGCGGCGAATCCACCGGCCACGAATCGGGCCGCAAGATCGTCGACCTGCTCCACGCGAAGAAGGCGTCCCTCACCGCCCAGGACTACGCTCACATGCGCAAGGTGATCGGCTACATACACCGGCACCTGGCGCAACGGCCTTCCGGCGACGTCCGAGAGTCCAGATGGCGCTATTCGCTGATGAACTGGGGCCATGACCCGCTGAAATGAGCCGGGTGCCCGGACCGAGCCGCCACGTCACCGCCAGGGCGGCCGAATCCCGGTGGACAGAATCCGACATCGCCGAGCACAGGTCACGGTGCGGCCGGGGTGCGAACTGTGACCCCGGAGGGTACGAGGCTCGCCAGGATCGATCGGTGGCCGGCGAGCGCGCGACGTGATCAGCCGCCCTCTCGCTGCCGGAAAGCATCGGATCGGAGGAGTAGCGACGCTCGCGCGGACACTCCAACTTTGATCATGGCGCAACGACGTTCACGTCCGCGGGATGCATCCCGCACCGTCGTCAAGCGCACCTCCATCACGCTCTGGCAGGACAAGGACCTGTCTAGGGCCGGTCGGTCTCATACAGGTGAGCACTTCGGGGCAGGGCTACGTGAGGACGTCCAGCCCTGGCGTCTGCCGGGCCCGGGACGGTGCGACGGAGGGGATGGCCCTCACGATGGAGGAACAAGATTATGGAAGCCAAACAGTGGACGGTACAGATTTACCTGGCCGAGGACGGCGACGACACTCACGCCCGGGCGGTATTGAGCACTCAGGACGGCCAGGAACGAATGACCGGCACGGGTCACGCCCGCCGTAACCCGGCCGACCCGTCAGTGCCGGAGATCGGCGACGAACTCGCGGCCTCACGGGCGCTGACCAACCTTGCCGATCAGCTCGCCATCGTCACGCAACATGACATCACCAAGGTCGCCGACGCGCCGGTCCCGAGCCGATCGTGGTGATTCGGGAAGTAGAGCGAATCTACCGCCATGGCGGCCGCAGAGCTGCGTTTCAGATGGTCGAGGCGTGCGTCGATCCGCAGGGTGTCTGGCACCGGGAGTATCGGGATCCGGCGCGCGACCGCTACCGGAGACGCAGCACCTGAGGCTGGTCCGGGGGCGCTGGCCGGTCCGGCTCAAGCCGACTCGGCAGGCGTACTGGGCCGCGCTGGTGCAGGCAGACTGCGCACGCAAGCGACGGTCAGCGCGAGGATCGCGGCTAAGTCGACTGGCGTCGGCGCCGCAGCGCGAGCCCGAGGGCGGCGGCCGCCACCGCGCCGGCGGCCGTCAAGACGGTCCAGCCACTGTGCAGCAGCGCCGGCGGCGCCTGCTGAACCAGGACGAAGGTACCCATCGTCAGGACGAACCAGCCGAACGCTCTGCGCAGCCGGTCCGCGTTGAGGCGGCCGGCCAAGGAGCCGCCGACAAGCCCGCCGGCCACGGCCGCCACGGCAACCGGGAGCGCAAGGGACCAGTCGACAGGGACGCTGTGCAGGTATCCGGCCAGGCCCGCCAGGGACTTCATCGCGATGACGACCAGCGAGGTGCCCACCGCCACACCCATGGGCAGGCCGCCGAGGAGAACCAACGCTGGGACCACCAGGAAGCCGCCTCCGGCGCCGACGACCCCGGTCACCAGACCCACCGCGACGCCTTCGGCGACCACGTGCAGGATGGGCAGTTCCCTTGAGGCGGATGCGGCCCGGCGGGTGGGGCGGTCGCGGATCATGGCGGCTGCGGTGGCGAGCATCATGACGGCGAAGCCCCCCATCAGCAGCGCTTCGGGCAGGTGTGGTCCGATCAGCCCGCCTCCGTAAGCGCCCGCCATCCCGGCAGTACCGAAGATCAACCCGGTGCGCCAACGGATCCGTCCGGCTCTGGCGTGGCCGATGGCGCTGACCGCGCTGGTGACGGCCACGACGAACAGCGACATGGCGATGGCCTGCTTGGCCGGTACACCGGCGAGATAGACCAGCACGGGGACGGTGAGGATGGACCCTCCGCCGCCGAACAGGCCGAGCGTCATGCCGACCACGACGGCAGCGGCAAGGGCCAAGGTGATCATAATTACCCCCGGGGGTATGGCTGAGTCACAAAAAGTCATTTGGCATCGTGCGCGGGACGCCGACGTAGGCGGGCGATGGAGATCTCGGCATCCACACCGCCGGCGCGGTTGTATGGCAGCATGGCCAGGAGCATGCCCATGGCGCAGGTATCGGTGACAGCCGCAAATGTCAGGCCCGCGCCGATGAACGCGGCGACGAGCACGGCGGCCGGTACCCAGAGGCTCGCCATGACCGAGCCGAGCACGATGCCGCCGGCAACGAGCCGGACCTGCCGCTCCAGCGGCCAGCGTGGCCGTCCGCGGATCGCCGGCGCGCCGGAGGCGATCCAGGCGTTCATGCCGCCGTCCAGGACCGAGACGTCGGGCATCCCCGCCTCGCTGAGTGCCGTCCTGGCACGCTCGGCGCGACCACCGGACTGGCAGATGAGCAGCATGCGACCTCCGGCATCGGTCACGATGCGCCGCAGGTGGGCGTCGACCTGGTCGAGAGGCAGGTTGATGGCGCCGTCGATGTGGGCGGACTCGAACTCTGCGGGGGTGCGGACATCCACGACAAGAACGTCGGGGTCGGTCGCGATCAGCGAACGGGCGGAAACCGCATCGATGTGGGACACGAATGTTCTCCTGACAGGGCGATGTGTGCTGAATGGAAGTCAGGCGGCCTGACGCCGGTGGAGCGCTGCCACGACGTCGGGGACGCCAGCGCCGGTGAGCACGAGCGGCCGGTAGCCCTCTCGGGCCAGGAGGCCGGCGGCTATGTTCGCGCGGCGGCCGGAGGCGCAGGCGACGAGCACGGGCCTCTCCGGGTCGAGTTCGGCGGGGATGCCCTGCTTGATCAGGTCGGGCAGGAACCGCTCGACCGCGCCCGGCAGCCGGATCCGCTCCCGCTCGCTGTGCATCCGGACGTCCAGGAACTGGGCATCGGGTTGTGCGAGTCGCTCGACGAAGACGTCGAGTTCGGCCAGTTCGTCGGCCTGTGTGGCGGCTCCGCCAAGGTCACGGACGACGCCGCGCACGGTGTCGATCCCGATCTGGGCGAGCTGGGTGACGGCCTCCGTGACGTCCTGGTCGGCCTCGGCGACCAGGGTGATCGGCTCGGCGTAGGGCAGCAGCCAGCCGGCCCAGCTGCCGAAGTCGACGTCCAGTTCGATGCCGATCGACCCGGGGAGCATGCCAGTGGCCTGTGCCTGCCGAGGGCGGATGTCGACGACCTGGGTGTCCTGGGGAACGGTGTCCAGGACGGGGACGCGAACCGGGGGCATGGGGGGCACGCCGAGCGTGTTGGCCGGACCCATGTGCTGGTAGAAGGTGGGCACGGGCATGGGAGCCGCGAGCAGCGCGTCGGCGAACTCCTCCGGGTCGTCGATGGCCAGCATCGGATTGCCGTCGCGTTCGGCCGCGATGGAGGAGGTCAGCTTGCCTGCGCCGGTCGCGGTGCAGAACGAGCCCTCGCCGTGGGTCGGATACAGGCCGATGCCGGGCGGCAGCGAGGCCAGGCGGTGCAGGGAGCCGTACTGCAGACGGGCCAGGGAGCGGGCCCGTTCAGGACCGAGCAGGTCAGGCCGCCCGGCCGAGGCGACGAGCAGGCTGCCTCCGGAGAAGAGCGCCGCCGGTTCGCCGTCGACGAACACCAGATAGCTGGTGTGCTCGGGGGTGTGGCCAGGCGTATGGACGGGGCGGAGAGTCAAGCCGTCGCCGCCGTCGATGTCTTCCAGATGGAAGGCGGGCGTGTGCCGGTAGGCGGGTGCGGCGGCGGCGGGCAGCACGAGTTCGGCGCCCGTGCGCAGCGCAGCCTGCTCGCCGCCGGAGACGTAGTCGTTGTGGAGGTGGGTCTCCAGCACGAGCCGCAGCTCGACGTCGCGTTCGGCGGCAACGCGCAGGAAGCGGTCGATGTCGCGCTGGGGGTCGACGAGGACTCCCTTGCCCTCGTGCGTCAACAGGTAGGTCTGGTCGCCAAGGCCGGGCGTACGGAACGAGATGACGTCCATCATCCCTTCACTCCTCTCAATACCCCCAGGGGTATGCGGAAGGCAGAAAGATGCGGCCACGGAGGCCCCGTGACCGCCAGTATCAGGCGAGCGCCAGGAAGAGCTTCTCCAGCTCCGCCACGCTCATGGGCGGCCGATCGCCGCGGCCCTGCGCATCCTGGCAGTGCCGCAATCCCGTCGCGACGATCTTGAAGCCGGCCCGGTCCAGCGCTTTCGAGACGGCGGCGAGTTGAGTGAGCACCTTCGTGCAGTCTTCGCCAGCCTCGATCATCGTGATCACTCCGGCCAGCTGGCCATGTGCCCGCTTCAGTCGGGTCAGCGCGTCGCCCACCATGCTCTCGTTCAGCTCCATGCTTGGAGCATACCCCCAGGGGTACCTGAAAAGGCAAATCACATGAGAACAGGTCAACGCCACGCCAAAGCACGCTGGAGCCGGCTCCGATGGCGTAGCCCGAGTTCTCTCCCTGACCGATGCGTGCTCGCGCATGGTGTCCCCGCTGCCGTTCGACGTGTCCGGGCTCTCTTTCGCGGTTACAGGATTCGTCGGACGAATGCGCGGGCGTGTCCCGTTTGGGATCCGGCGTCCGATGGTTACCGTGAGGATGCGTTTCGGATCGTGTGCAGCCGGGTCCGCTCCTCCTGCGAAGACTTGCTATGGCGACAGAAGGAGATGCGTGCATGGACACGATGACCTCGCACATCGTCCAGGCGCGCGAGCTGGTTGACCGACAAGCGGCCAGTCTGCATCGGAGGCCCGGCCGACGACGGGATGCCTGCGGGTTCGGCGAGCCGGTGTCGACGCTGCCCTCCTGGAGCCGGGCCGGCACGGCGCTGCTGGACGTCGGGCGGCGCGTGGGGCCCGCGCGTGAGATCCTCTCCCGGCCGCGGGTCGCTGGCAGGGCGGCGGAGCGAATCATCGCCGTGGTCGAGGAGGCGTTCACCGCGCTGGATACACCGCCTGATATCCCGCCGGAAGCCAGACAGGTGTTGACGCAACTGGCCGCGCTGCGCACCGCCGGGGATGTCTGATGAGCCCGGTGGTGGTCGTCGGGGCGGGCCTGGGAGGGCTGTCGGCGGCCGTCCACCTGGCCGCGGCCGGCCGGCCGGTCAGCGTGGTGGAGGCGTTCGACGTGCCCGGTGGCTGCTGCGGCACCGTGCGCCTCGGCGCGTATCGCTTCGACGCCGGTCCATCCGTGCTGACCATGCCCGGCCTGCTGGCCGAGGTGTTCGGCGCGGCCGGTCAGGAACTGCGGAGCTGGCTGCCGTTGCGCCGGTTGGACCCGTCGTACCGGATGGTCTTCGACGACGGGTCGCGCCTGGACATGCGGCCGGAGCGCGAGGCGATGACCGATCAGGTACGCGAGGTGTGCGGGCCTGCGGAGGCGGCGCGCTACGAGCGGTACCGGCGGCTGCTCGACGAGATGTTCCGGGTGGAGTGGCCGGCGTTCATCGACGCGGACATGACCAGGTTGCGCGCTCTGGTCCGGCCTGCGGCGCTGCTGCGGCTGGCCGCGCTGGGCGGTTTCCGGCGGCTGGACCGCCTGGCCGCCCGTCACTTGACGGACCCGCGGCTGATCAAGGCGCACACCTTCCAAGCCCTGTACGTGGGGCTGTCTCCGCAGCGGGCGCTGGGCATCTACGCCGTCATCGCGCACATGGACACCGTCGGCGGCGTGTACTTCCCCGAGCACGGCGGCATGAACGCCATTCCGGTGGCCATGGCGGCGCTGCTGGAGAAGCTCGGCGTACGCATCCGCTATGGCGTGCGAGCGACAAAGGTGGAGACCGACGGGGACGGCGTCACCGGCGTCCTGCTGGAGGACGGCGAACGGCTGCAGGCCAGGCACGTGGTCGTGGCGTGCGACCGGCTGGCGGCCCGCCGGCTGCTGCCGGACCTGGCGGACGACTGGCGGCTGCGCCGCCCCCGCCACTCCCCCTCCTGTCTGGTGATGCACGTCGGCCTTGATCGCCCCCTGGCCGATCAAGCGCACCACACGCTGCATTTCGGGCGGGCCTGGCGGGAGACGTTCACGGCGCTGGAAGCGGGCCGTCCACAACCGGACCCGAGCCTGCTGGTCACCAGCCCCGAGCCGGACGGCGAGGCCGCGCCGTCCGGGCACGCCACGCTCAGCGTCCTCGAACCGGCGCCCAACCTGCGACACGCCGACTGGGACCAGCTACGCCCCCGGATGGAGGCTCGGCTGCTCGGACGCCTGGCCGACCTCGGTTACGGCGACCTCACAGGCGCACCCCGGCTGGTACTCGATCCGCCCGCCTGGGCGGCACGCGGGCACAGCGCGGGCACCCCGTTCGCGCTCGACCACCGCCTCACACAGACGGCGTGGCTACGCCCCTCCGCCGTCGCCCGGCGGGTACCGGGGCTGCACTTCGCCGGCATGTACACCGCACCCGGAGTCGGAGTTCCTCCCGTGCTGATCTCCGGCCGGCTCGCCGCCCAGCGCATCCTCGAGGGGGCCCGTTGACGCTCACCGCCAGCTACGAACGCTGCCGGCGGCTCCATGCCCGCTACGGCCGCTCCTACTATCTGGCCACGCGGCTGCTGCCGCAGTGGAAACGGCGGCACGTACACGCTCTGTACGGCTTCGCCCGCTACGCCGACGAGATCGTCGACTCCTTCACGATGACCGACGATCGAGCCCGCGCGCTGGACGCCCTGGCAGCCCGCGTCGAGGGCGGGCTGGTGGGGGCCAGACCGGACGACCCGGTGCTGCCCGCGTTCCTGCACACCGTGCACTCCTTCGGCATCGGCCATGACGACATCGGCGCCTTCCTGACGTCGATGCGCGCCGACCTGTCGGTGACCCGGTACGCGACCTACGACGACCTGCTCGGCTACATGGCCGGTTCGGCCGCCGCCATCGGCACGATGATGCTGCCGGTGCTGGAGCCGGCGCCCGGCCATGAGGAGGCGGCCCGCGAGCCGGCGCGCCAGCTCGGGCTGGCCTTCCAGCTCACCAACTTCCTGCGGGACGTCGGAGAAGACTTCGCCCGGGGCCGCGTCTACCTGCCGACGGAGGACCTGGACAAGTTCGGGGTGCGGGTGGAGGACCTGGGCGCCCGCCGTACCGGGACCGCTCTGCGGGACCTGCTGGCCTTCGAGTCCGGGCGCGCGCGTGACCACTACCGTGCCGCCGTCCTCGGCATCGATCTGCTCGTCACCTCGTCGCGGCCGTGCGTGCGCGCCGCCTTCGAGCTGTACGGCGGCATCCTCGACGAGATCGAGCGCCGCGGCTTCGAGGTCCTGGCCAATCGGGTACGGGTTCCGCGCCGGCGCAGGGCGGCCGTGTTCGCCCGGCATCTGCTGGCCTCCGCCGAGGCGGGCAGGGCCGAGCGCCGTGTCCGCATGGAGCTCCCGTGACCGCCGGGCTGCCCGTGGTCCTGGACGCCATGGGCAGCGACCACGGGCCGGCCGAAACGGTCGCCGGCGCGGTGCTGGCGCAGCGGACGCACCACGTGCCGGTCATCCTGGTCGGCGACGAACCACGGCTGACCGGCGAACTGCGCGGGCACGACGCCATCGGCGAGGTCGCGACGGTGCACGCCGAGGACACCGTACCGATGGCCGAGCGCGGCCCCGGCGCCGCGGCCCTGGCAACCTCCAGCCTCGCTGTCGGCTGCCGGCTGGTGAGCAGCGGGGCGGGAGGCGCGTTCGTGTCGGCCGGGTCCACCGGCGCGGTGGTCTCCTGCGCGGTGCGCGGCATCGGCCGGTCAGGCGGCGTGCTGCGGCCCGCTCTGGCCGTGGCTCTGCCGTCGCTGCGGGGCGGTGCGAGCGTGCTGGTGGACGCGGGCGCGACCGCAGATCCGAGTCCGGCCATGGTCGCCCAGTTCGCCCTGCTGGGGACGGCTTACGCACGGACCGTCCTCGGCCGTGCCGACCCGGTGGTGGGCTTGTTGTCGATCGGCTCCGAGCCGGGCAAGGGCAACCGGCTGACCCGCCGGGCCGAGGAACTGCTCGCCGGGTCGCCGCTGCGCTTCCACGGCAACATCGAGGGCCATGACGTGCTGGCAGGGACGGTGGACGTGATCGTCACGGACGGCTTCACCGGCAACGTCATGCTGAAGAACATCGAGGGCTGTGTCCGCACGACGCTGACCATGGTCGCCGAGGCCGGTATCGCCTCCGCGGACCGGCTGACCGAGGTGGCACGCCGCTACTCCCCGGAAACCCACGGCGGCGCCGCCCTCCTCGGCCTGCTCAGCACGGTCGTCGTCGCGCACGGTTCCTCCCGGGCGGCGACGATCGCCCGCGCCTGCGCGGTGGCGTACGCGCTGTCGGGACAGAACCCGGTGGCAGGACTCGAGGCCGTGGCGACGGAGCCGGTGCCGTGACCGTCTCAGCGCAGCGGGTCGACACCGTCCCAGGCGCCCTCGCTGCGGTACGGGACGAATCGGGCGAACAGCTCCTCGGCGTACCAGTCGTGCGCCCGTACGCGCTCGATGACCCGCCGGTGCGCCTCGCCGCGGTAGGCGAAGGCGCGCACCGCCTCGCGATCGCGCCACAGCGAAAACGTCGCCTGCCGGGCGAGCGGCCACTCGCCCAGGCCGACCGAGGCCAGGCAGCCGTCCTGCCGCCGGAGAAGTTCGTCGACCGGCGGCACCGACCGGTAGAAGGCGACCAGGCGGCGTGGCCGGATGGACGCCCTGGTGAGCACCGCGACCGACCCCTCTCCGTCGTGCCGGGCGATCGGCCCGGCGAGGGGGTCACGTCCCGACCAGGAGCCGTGCCAGCTCACCGGGATCAGCCGCACGTGCCAGCTCTCGGCCGCCTCCGTCCGCCAGCGGGCGGCGACCGGCGAGGCGCGCAGGAATGCCTCCAGATCGCTCTCGGCGCGCCAGAACGCGAACAGCGCCCACCGGCGCAGGTCGGCGCCGAGCGACATGGCCCGGCCCCGGCCGGTGCCCAGCAGCCGCCAGAACAGCAGCCCGCCGGCGCTCCGCAGCAGCGGCCGGTCGAAGGCCATGTGCCGCATCGCGCGGGCGCTGTTGTACCGGACGAGGTGGAACGAGGCGATGGTTGAAGTCCTGGTGGCGGTCATCATCGGTTACCTGCTCGGCTCGGTGCCGGTCGCGGTCCTGGTGGCACGGCTGCATGGTGTCGATCCGCGCGACGTCGGCGACCGCAACCCCGGGTACTGGAACGTCAAGGAGCACCTGGGCGGGCGCGCGGCCGTACCGGTGTTCGCCGGCGACATGCTGAAGGGCACGCTGGCCGCCCTGGCGGGGCTGCTGGTGAGCGGCGCGCACACCACCGCGCTGGGCACCGTAGCAGGACCGAGCGTGGCGCCGGTGTACCTCGCCGTGGCGGCGGCCATGGTGGGGCACGCGTGGCCGGTCTTCGCCGGTTTCCGGGGCGGCCGCTCGGTCCTGACCTTCGCGGGCGGCATCGCGATCATCTGTCCACCGGCGTTCCTGCTGGCGGTGGCCGTGCTGGCGGCCACCGCCCTGGCGCTGCGTTCGTTCGCGGCGGGGACGCGCCTGGCGGTGTTCGGCGTGCCACTGCTGCAGTTGCTGTTCGCGCCCGCGGAGGTGGTGGCGGCCACGGGGGCGCTGATGTGCCTCATCGGGCTACGCTTCGGTCAGGCAGCTCTCGCCGCGCGCCGTCGCTGACGTCCCAAGCGCGGCCTCCCGCCCTCGGATAGGTCCGGCCACGCCAGGTCCGTACGGGCCGCAGTGTGGCCTCGGTCAGCCGGAACGCGCACGCAGGGTCGAGCAGCGGCGACAGCAGCAGGCCGACGCCAGGCTCTCGATAGCTGCGGCGCAGCGCGCCCGTCACCAGCAGCCGCATCACGAGCAGGGCCACGTCCACTCCGGTGGGCCGGCCGGCGGCCAGGCGGAGCACCGGCAGGGCCCCGGTCAGCCAGACGACGGCCAGGTCGGCCGCCTGCCATCCGGGCGGGGTCACGTCACGCAGCGGCAGCGAGCGGCCCCATTCCCGCCACAGCTCGCCTGCCGAGTCGTACATGTCGACCTCCAGCAGGGCGCAGGCGTCCAGAAAGCCCACCGTCCAGCCCTGTGCCGCCAGGCGCCGGGCCAGCGCCACGTCGTCCGTCATCCGGTCCCGGACCAGTGCGAACCCATCCGCTTCGGTCATCCGGTCCCTCCGGAAGGCCATGCACTGGCCGTTGGCGACCACCCGGTGCGGCGGCGGCGGGCTCGCCGGGCCGACGGGCCCGAACCGGTAGACCAGCGTCGTGAGCATGGCGGCGTGCAGCGCCTCTTCCAGCACGCCGTCGCAGGTGAACCGGGGCGCCGCGCTCACCAGGTCGTACCGATCCAGGGCCCCCGCCAGCGCGCCGAACAGACCCGGGTCGGGACGGGCGTCGGCGTCCAGCGTGACCACGACCTCGCCGGCCGCCGCCGCCACCCCCTGGCGCAGCGCCCACTGCTTGCCCACCCAGCCGGGGGGCAAGGGCCCGGCGGTGACCACCTCGGCCCCCAGCTCGGCCGCCACTTCGGCGGTGCCGTCGCGGGACCCGTCGTCGACGACGATCACCTCGCTGACGGCCGGAGCCGCGAGGACCGCGCGCAGGCACGGGCCGATCCTGGCGGCCTCGTCGCGGGCGGGGATCACCACGGACACGGTCACACCGGCGCCATCCTGGCCGGGCGGCGACGGCCGGAGCGGCGGCTGCCGGCGCCGGCCTCGCGCCAGCCTGCCGGCCACGACGGCGGCCGCGACCAGTTGCGCGGCGGTGAGCGGCCTCATCCCGCCCCGCCGGCCGGGCCCAAGGTGGGAAAATCCCGTGCCACCAGCCCGGCCACGATGCGCGCGCCCAGGGTGACCATCGGCAGGCCACCGCCGGGATGCGCGGAGCCGCCGACCAGGTACAGGCCGCGGCGCGGGCCCCGGTTGCCGGGACGCAGGAACGGCGCGAGCCTGCCCCGGCAGGCGCTGCCGTAGATGGCGCCGCCCCAGGCGCCATAGCGGTCCCGCAGGTCGGCCGGGGTGAACACGTCGGCGAACCGCAACCGGCCCGCCAGGTCGTGGCCCCGCTCCGCCAGTCGCTCCAGCACCAGATCGCGGTACGCCGGCGCCCCGATGGGCCACCGGCCTGGATCACGGGCGGGCACGTTGACGAGCATCGTCCAGTTCTCCGCCCCTTCCGGGGCCTGGGAGGCGTCGTCCACGGCCGAGCATCCGAGGTAGACGGTCGGATCGCGGGGCGGGCTCCCGCGGTCGAAGATGTCGGCGAACTCGCGTTCGTAGTCGGCCGAGAACAGCACCGAGTGATGCGGCAGCCCCGGGGTGCGCCCCTCGACCCCGGCCAGGATGAGTAGCGCCGACGACGAGGGCCCGAGCCGCGCGATCCTGCGCAGCCGTCGGCGGTCCGGCAGCAGGCTGCCGTACAGCGCGGCGGCGTCGGTGTTGGCCACCACGACGTCGGCCCGGACACGCCCGCCGCTCGCCAGCCGCACCCCCGTGACGCGCGACCCGTTCGCCTCGACGGCGGCGACCGGCTCGGCCAGGAAGACCTGCACCCCTGCGGCCTTCAGCAACAGCGCCAGGTCGTCGGCGAGCCGGGCCAGGCCGCCGGGCGCGTACCAGACCCCCTGCCCATGCTCCAGCGCCGGGACGCACCCCAGCGCGGCGGGCGCGCGGTACGGGCTCGACCCGGCGTAGGTGGCGTAACGGCCGACGTACTGCCGCAGCCGGGGGTCGCGGAAGTAGCGCCGGGCCAGCCCGTGCAGCGTGCGCGCGGGGCTGACCGCGAGCAGGTCCGAGAGCCGGGCCGCCTCTGGCCGCCGGATGAGCGGCCCGGCGAACACGGTCCGGTGCGCCGCGTCCAGGCACCGCCGGGCCCAGGCGTGGAAGGCGCGCCAGGGCTGCCCCTCCCCCGGGGCCAGCCGCTCCACCTCGGCCGCCATCCGGTCAGGATCCCGGCGGGCGTCCAGCACCGTCCCGTCGGCGAAGCGGTAGCGGCACAGCGGCTCCGGTTCGACCAGCTCGCGCTCCACCCCCAGCTCACGGAACAGCTCCGGCATGGTCAGGAGCGAGGGCCCGAGGGAGAAGGCGAACCCGTCCCGGCGATGCTCGGCCAGCTTGCCGCCCAGGCGCGGCAGCTGCTCGTACAGCCGGACCTCGTGCCCCTGCCGGGCGAGCAGCAGCGCGCACGCCATGCCGCCCACGCCGCCGCCGATGACCGTCACCTCCGCCATGACCGCCTCCAGGCCGGCGCGGCGAACGCGCCCATCGTGAGCCCCCCGGCCACCGCCACCAGCAGGTCGGGCGGCTCGAACACCGCCGCGAACGCGACCGTCTCCATGACGGCCATGACCGTGTACAGCACGAGAAGCCCGCGTCGGTGTGTGCTGCCGCCGCACACGCGCCCGACAACCAGCATGACCAGCGCCGACACCAGCAGCCAGCCCGCGAAGTTGCTCAGTGGGACACCTCGGTAGAAGCCGTCCTGCGCCCACGTCCACAGCCCCAGCCGGACCATCTGCGGATCGAGGAACAGGTCCCACGCCGTCAGCGCGCCCGCGCCGGCGCACACCCGCGCCCACCCGCCGCCCGGCGCGACGGCGCCCGCCACCGCGTACGCCGCCAGCCCCATGCCGCCCCAGGCCAGCGCCACCGCCACGGGAACACCGCCCACCTGCGGCCACAGCACGGCGCTGTAGCTGTACGCGCCGAACGGGAACCCTGTCTGCAGCCCGACCACCTCGGCCGCGTATCCGGTCAGCGCCGCCGCGCCGAACGCGGCGGCCGCCCTGCGCGCCCCCCACGCTTCCGCGGCGAAGGCCACGGCACACGCGGCCAGCAGCCCCACGATCGGCCCGGTGAACCGCTCGGGCCTGGCATCCAGCCCCGAGGCCACCTGCACGCCCGCCATCGCCAGCAGGAACACCACGCCCAGCGCGCGTGCCGGCCTCAGCGCGGCACGCGTCACCCGTTCATGTGATGTCTGTCGCACACCGTGTCCTGGTGTCTGTTCCAGACCGTGTCCTCCGGAGCGGCCGCGCACATGGATCCCCGTGCCCGGCCGCGCGCCAAGTGATCACCATGACGGTGCGAGCATCAGGACAAGGATCGCTCCCGGCGCCGGCCCGCGGCGGCCACGTTGACCGGCATCCGGCCGAAGATCAGGCCGTGAAAGGGCGAGATCGCCTACCGGTGGAGGTGGCCGAGGAACCTGTGCGGGTGAATGATCGCCCGCTGGGTGGAGACCGTCCGGCCGCATGGATGCTGGTCCTGCTCCTGGTGCGTGCTGTCACGGGCGGCGCCTCCGCCGGCCCCGGTGGCAAACCGGCTGCGGCGATCCAGGAACGAGGCACCAACCGATCGCGGCAAGGCCATGAAAGGCACGAGTCGCCGGTCGACCGCAGATCAGGCCACGCACAGGTGGCGCGCCGGGGACACCGCGAGCAGCGCCTCATCGGACTCGCCATCACAAATATGCCGTTCGCGCCATTTATCCCATTTTGGGCCGTATGTGACTCCTACGTGTCGATGCTCGCTTGAGACTGAAGACGAGAGACGCACGGTCCGGAACCGGACCACTTCACGCCGAGCGAATTCTCCGCCGGTGACTCCGAGGAACTGCAGAAGGGACCATCGTGAAACACCTGCTGATCGCGGCGGCCTTGACGCTGACCGCCACCATGGCCGGCGCCAATGGCGCATCCGCCGCCTCTCCCACGCCGTCACCTGCCCCAGAAGGCAGTCCGTTCGGCCCAGCGTGCGCCGCCATCGAAGGCAGCCTCGCCGGCATCGCCGACCAGCCGGTGGCCACCGCCGCCACCCAGGTGCCCGAGCTTTCCACCCTTGCGGACGCGGTCAAGCGGGCCGGCCTGGTGGAGAAGCTGAACTCCGCCGAGGACATCACCGTGTTCGCGCCCACCAACGAGGCGTTCGAGGCAGTTCCGAAAGAGACGCTGGACCAACTCCTGGCCGACAAGGAGCAGCTCACCAACGTCCTGACCTACCACGTGGTCGAGGGCAAGAAGGCCGCCGCGGACCTGGCGGACGGCACACTCACCACGATGTCCGGCGGTGCGCTGACTGTGAAGGGCTCGGGTGAGGACATCACAGTCAACGACGCGAAGGTGGTCTGTGGCGACGTGCCGACGAGCAACGCCACCGTTCACATCATCGACGAAGTCCTGATGCCCGAGTAGCGCAACGGCTCGTGCCGGAGGGCGTGGTCACCTCCATCGCGCCCTCCGGCGCCCGAGACGTGTTGCAAAGCATCGAAGGGGTGACCGGCAGGCCCGGCCTGCAGCTCGGTGGCAGGCCGGATCAGTTGAGCTGCCAGATGGCCGCATTGAGCGCGGCCGCGAAGCTCACCCACAGCAGGTACGGCATCAGCAGGAGGGCCGCGCTACGGCGCAGGCGCCAGAACGCCACGATGTTCACAATGATCGCGAGCCACAACAGCACGATGCCGCCGAAAGCCAGCCCGTATTGCCCAGCGGCGAAGAACAACGGCGTCCAGGCGGCGTTCAGCACCAACTGCACGGCATAGACGCCAAGCGCAGGCGTCCACCCGCGCACCCTCCACACCATCCAGCCGGCGACGGCGATCATGCCGTAGAGCAGGGTCCAGACCGGGCCGAACAGCCACGCCGGTGGCGCCCACCCAGGCTTGGCCAGCGCGAGGTAGTCGCTGCTCGCGTTCGCCGAAGCCAGCGACCCGACAGTCGCCACGAGTGCGACCGCGACGACGAACAACGGTAGTGCGGCGAAGCGACGGATTGCAGGGCTCGCGAGCATGTGGCTCACTTCCTCTCTCAGGGGCATAGGTCGGTCAGTGCCGCCTGGGCGGCGCGCCTGCCGGAGACGAGCGCTCCCTGGATGGAACTGGTGTCACGATGATCGCCACAGACATAGCGACCGCTCGCGAGCCGTACAGGGCGGCGCAGTGACAGAGGCGGCAGCATCGCGGGCAGAGCGTCCCTGATCGCGTAGGTCGCCAGGTGGCGCCACCCTCGCGTGTCGCCGTAAATCTCTTCCAGGCGGGCTCGGAGCTGCGGTTCGTGGTCATCACCGACGACGCCGAGGACGGAGGTGGAAATGAGCGCCCGGCCGTCGGCGGCATACTCAGGAGCGGCGTCCGTGAGCACCAACGTGTCAGCAAGGTGGCCTTCGGCGTCGATGATCTGGGTGGCCTCGCCGAGGGGCGATCGAGGTGCCGCGTGATAGAAGGTGGTGACCGACCGCATCGCAGGAGCCCGCACCTCGGGAAGCAGGTCTGCGGCTGAGCGCGGATCCGTGGCGACGATCACCGCAGCGGCCGCCATCTCATGTCCGTCCCGCAGGAGGACGCCGTCGTCGGTTATCGCTTCGACCGGCCTCCCCAGGTGCAGGGCGCCGCTCGGCAGGCGAGTGGCGAGCTGTATCGGTATCTGGCCCATGCCCAGAGCGGGCAACCCGATGGTGCCGCGTGCGAAGGACCGCCATACCAGGTGGAAGAACGTGCTGGAGGTCTCCAGCTTCCGTTCCAGAAGGACCCCCGACAGGAACGGCCTCAGCAGCTGATCGATCATCGCCTCGGAGATGCCCCGGTGTCGCAGCTCCGACCGGGTCGACCGCTCACGACCGCCGCGCAGCAAGGCGGCAGGTGCCGCCATGTCGCGGAACGTCATCGCACCCAGTGCGGCCCAGTCCTTCAGTGAGCCGACGCCGGACAGAGGGCCGCTGAGCGCGTGGCGGGGATGCTTCCACGGGAGCATCACCCGGTGCAGACCGCCAGCGCCGAAGACGAGCATGCCGGAACTGAATGACCGGAGCCGGAGCGCCTTGATGTCCAGTACACGCCCGGCCTCGGGATATCCGGTATTGAAGACCTGGAATCCACGATCCAGGCGATAGCCGTCCACCAGATCGGTGCGCATGCGGCCTCCGACCCCATCGGCGGACTCCAGGACCCGGACGTGCACGCCGGCCTGGTGCAAGCGCAGGGCGCACGCCAGGCCGGCGATTCCCGCGCCGACGATGATCGCTGTCGGCCTCGCTGCGCCCACAGCGCTCAGGCCGCCGTTCGTGACACCGGGGAGGGCAGCCACATGCCCGGACGGTCACAGGCTGCCCCGCTGAGCCATCCGCGGGGCCTCACGAACGAGACTTTGGTGGCCTGCTCCTGCCTGGAGGCCGCGCTGTACGTCAGGACGCAGTCGCGGCCGCAGGCACGCCCTACGTCGTGAATGTCGGCTCTCATCATTCGCTCCTGTCTTCTTCGTGCTGCCATGCCCGTGGACACGCCTCGCAGTCTCCTTTCAGCGCAGGCTGCCTCCCATGCCTCCTGTCGTTCACTGGCGCAGTCCGTGTGCCGGAATGAGCCGCTGAGTAACCAGTGGCTGCTGGCGCGGGTGGCGTGCAGGTCCTCGCCCAGTTGGTCGCCTACATGCCCACCCGCCATGAACCGGATGTTCCACACAGCGCCGATCCCGATAGCGGCTGCTAGATCATGTGAGAGTGGCGCCATAGGCCGGCTCGCGCAGGGTCGCCACGGCACTTGCCTGGGCACTGCAGTGGGCCGGGCCCCGGCCTGGACGATCTGCCTGGACAGAGAGCCGCGAACATCGGCGACCAGAACGCCGCAGACCGTCTCCTGCCCCAGTGACGGTCACCTCCGCCCGGGACGTGACAGCCCGCCATCCTCATGGTCAGCGGGCGTGCTCAGGGCAAGCAGGTTTAGGCCAAGACTTTCATGTCCCGAGGGCCTCATCTCGTCGGTCAGGGGAACGGCTCATGCGGCAGGCCAGAGAATCCCTCTTTCCAGGAGGCAGTAGTGAGCGATGCACATGCCGGTCGGCCCATCCTGGTCGGCTACGACGAGTCGCCCGAGAGCCACTACGCGCTGCGCTGGGCAGTCGAAGAGGCTCGACTGCGGAAGCTCCCCGTACTCGTCTGCCATGCCGTGCACTGGCCCTACGCCCTCAAACCCGCTGTGCAGGAAGTGCTCGCCCAGATGGAGCAGGTCGCTCGCGGCGTCGTAGAAGAGGGTCTCCGCCGGGTCCGCGACTTGGCTCCGGAGATGGATGTCCAGCCGTTGCTGGGCAGGGGCACGCCCTCGGCGGTGCTCGTGGAGGCGGGACGCGAAGCGGAGCTCACGGTGCTCGGGTCTCGCGGTCAAGGAGGATTCGACGGCCTGCAGGTGGGGTCCGCCGCCGTACAGGTGCCCGCGCACAGCAGCAGGCCGGTCGTCGTCGTACGGCCGCCCCTCCTACCGCCGAGCAGCCAGGGTGCCCGTATCCTGGTCGGCCTCGACGGTTCGTCCGCCAGTCTGGCGGCTTTTGACTTCGCTCTGGACGAGGCCGCGCTTCGCGGCGGCACGTTGAGGGCCATGTGCTGCTGGGGAGACTGCGGATCATCGTCCTGGCACGAGCCACTTCCGTTCGTGGATTCACACGCTCTACGCAGGGGTGCGGAAGCCCGATTCCGCGAAGTCGCACTTCAGCGGGCCGGCAGGTATCCGGAGGTATCGGTGACGACCGAGTTCGTGACCGAGCGTCCGGAGCGCGCGCTGATCGAGGCGGCCAGAGATTCGACGCTTCTCGTGCTCGGCAACCGGGGAAACGAGTCGCCCGCCTGCCTTCTGCTGGGACCGGTCACCCAGGCGGCGCTGCTCGGTTCATGGTGCCCGGTCGCAGTGACCCCCGCCGCTCAGCCAAAACCGCGGATCCCGCCGGAATGATGTGACCCAGCTGCGCCATCGCGAAGGCGCGCGGCAAGCCGGCGTACCGAAGCGGTGCTCCTCGACCGCGCCTACGTCCATGGCAATTCCGCGAATGCGGATCCGCCCGCTGATGGCCTGCCGTGGCACCGAACACCGGCTTCGGCCTGGGCGAACAACGCTGGGTCGGTGAGCAGACCCTCGTCCTGCTGCCCTTGCATCGCAAGCTCACCACGTCGCACCACGACGTCTGCGGTGAGATCACGGGCGATGACGAGCCGAGGTTCGGTTACGGCCAAGGACGGCGGCCGCTGTGGAACGAGCGTGATCGCGATGCTGAGCGAATCCGGGACGCACTGCGTGCTGCGGGGCTGATGGAGTTCAGCGATGGCCGATCCAGCCACGGCGGTCAGGCGGTTGATCAACACTTTGAGACTGGCCCTAGCCGGCGCAGGTGGTGGCCGCCTGCACCGACTCCAGGAAGCGCTCGGCTGCGGACGGCGAGCTGGGCGGACACTGCCCGGCGAGAGCCGGTGTGACAGATAATGCAGCTTCTGTGTCACAGGGCCGTGTCGCCGGACCGGGGCATTGATCGACGAAGCGCTCGATACCCGGTCACACGTGCGGCGATTGCATCGTCACATTATGTGCTGTCAGGGTGGTGGGGCGGTCACCAGGCTGGAGAGGGACGGGGCCGCGATTCGTGGGGCGGCACCTGGTCCCGCGAGGCTGCGGCTGGGCGGGGGCCGCCATGCAGATAGGGATGCCAGTAGGAAACGTGTCATGAGCCCCAAACGGCATTGATCTTGCAAGTCACCGATCCAGGACCGCCGAGGCGGTAAAGATTTGAGATCAGGATGCCGTCTGATCTCGGCGTCGGCGACCTTGTCGTCCAGCAACGCGTAGAGCTGGGTGGTTTCGGTGGAGGCGTGGCCCAGGTGGCGGCGCACGGCCTCGATGGAGACGCCGGCGTTGATGAGTTCGGTGGCGTGGGTGTGGCACAGTTGGTGGATGTCGATCTCGATCCTGGCCTGCGTACAGTAGGTCCGCCAGCGGGGGTGGGCGGCGTCGTAGGACTGCGGCCCGCCGCGGCCGTTGGTGGAGGCGCGGCACAGCGGCCCGGCGGTGTAGCCAGCGCGGGCGAGGTAGAGCTTGAGCAGGGTGACGTAGCCTCGGTCGTCGAGAAGGACGGTTCGGATGCTGCCGCCCTTGCCGTGGATGCGGACGTGTTCGTCGTCCAGGCGCAGGTCGAGGTCTTCGACGTACAGGCCGCACACCTCCGAGGCGCGGGCGCCGCACACGTAGGCGGTCTCGAACAGCACCCGATCCCGCAGCCGGTCCAGCGGCGTCTGTTGGCGCGGTCGCCGTGAGCAGATCACCGCGAGCACCTTGGTCACGTCGGCCGCGCCGGCCGGGCGGGGCAGGCTCTTGGGCACCTTGACGGTGTCGATCCGGTCCATCGGGTTGGCCTGCAGGAGGTCGTGGCGGACGGCCCACTTGGTGAAGGAGGCGACGGCGGCCCGCTTGCGCTTGCGGCTGGCCGGCGACAGCTCGGCGAGCTCGGCCAGCAGCGCCCGGACCGGCGCGGCGGTCAGCTCGGCGAGGTCCTCGCCGTGGTGGGCAGCGAAGGCGATCCGGTCGCCGCGGTAGGCCCGCCGGGTGTGCGCCGACTTCCCGGTGTTGGCCAGGTCGGTGAGGAAGTCGTCGAGGTGCCGGGCGAGCGGGTGGGCGCGGCCGAACTGCTTGGCGATGACCGGATCCATCGTGCCGGCCTCCACCATCCGCGAAGTTGCCAGATAGCCGGGACACGAAACCTGCCTGCGGGCGACGGCCGCCCAGGTCGCGCTATACCGGTGATCGCCGTCTTGCCAGATGACAACGGTTATCTAGGAAGCCTTGCTGGGTGAGCGCACGGCGCTAGACCGTGCCAGCGCCGCCTGGGTGGTGGGGCGCCTGGTGTCCACGTTGTCGGTCAAGGTTTTGAGGATGCCGGGGAGTTCTGCCACCGTTTCGGCGGGCAGGCCGCCCACGGTCTCCTCCGCCAGAGCGCACCAAAGCTGCTTGACCTGGTCGGCCAGAGCTTTGCCGCTGTCGGTGAGTTCGACGATGCTGGCGCGCTTGTCAGAGGGGGCGGGTGTGCGGCGGATGTGGCCGCCGGCTTCGAGCTTGCGGGTCATGAGCGTGACGCTGGGCGGCTCGCAACCGAGCGCCTCGCTGAGCTGTGCCTGGATCATCGGGCCGGTCCGGTCGAGCTCGAGCAGGAGCGCCTCCTGACCGGTGTGCAGGCCGAGCGGGGCCAGCAGCGATGCGGCCCTGGCTCGGTGGCGCAGGCTCAACAGGCGGATGGCCTGGTTGAGGGCGTCGGCGTGCTCGAAGTCCATGGGCTCCTCCTTGACACATTGGTTATGCACATAACTATTATGCACGTAACCAATCTTACTCGACAATGAGGAGCCGGGCATGACCGTGAAGGTCGCCGTCATCTACTACAGCGCGACAGGCAGCGTGCACGCGCTCGCGCAGGCCGTCGCCGAGGGCGCCGCCTCGGCCGGGGCCGAGGTGCGGCTGCGGCGGGTCGCCGAGCTGGCTCCCGACAGCGCGATTGACCAGAACCCGATGTGGCGGCAGCACGCCGACGCCGCCGGGTCGACCCCTGAGGCCTCGATCGATGACCTGGCGTGGGCCGATGCATTCGCATTCGGGACACCGACGCGGTTCGGCGCTCCTGCCGCGCAGCTCAAGCAGTTCATCGACCAGGCCGGCGGGTTGTGGCACGAAGGCGGATTGGCCGACAAGCCGGTCACGGCCTTCACCTCGGCATTCAACCGGCACGGCGGCAGCGAGGCCACAATCTTGTCGCTGGGCAACGTCTTCTACCACTGGGGGGCGCTGATCGTCCCGCCCGGATTCACCGATCCGGCCGTGTACGCCGCCGGCGGCAACCCCTATGGCACCTCGCATGTGACCGGCCCAACTGGAGACGGCCCGGACGCCGCGGTGCTGGAAGCGGCCAGATACCAGGGGCAGCGGTTGGCCCGGATCACCATCCGGCTGCTGGGAAGCGGGCGCGTCACTGATGCCGCCGCGGGCAAGGGAAACGCCCGCGAAGCCCTGGCCGCTACGGCCTCCCGGACCGCGTGAGCGGCGGTTTGGCCAGGAGTAAGTCATGACAACCAACATCGAGACGCAGCGGGCCAGGCCGCACACCGGGCCCTCCTGGTTGGTCCTGGCGTTGGCGTGTGCCTGCCAGTTCATGGTGATCCTGGATTCGTCCATCGTGAACGTGGCCCTGCCCTCGGTCCGCGAGGACCTTGGCTTTACACCCACTGGCCTGGCCTGGGTGGTGAACGGCTACCTGCTCACCTTCGCCGGCTTGATGCTGCTGGGTGGCCGCGCCGCCGACCTGTACGGCCCGCGCCGGATGCTGGCCGCGGGGCTGTTGTTGTTCTCCGCCTCGAGCCTGGTCGGCGGCCTGGCAACTGCTCCGGAGGTCCTGGTGGCGGCCCGCCTCGCGCAGGGCGTCGGAGCCGCCATGATGGCCCCGGCGACGCTGGCCGTGATCAACACCAGCTTCACCGAGCCGAACACACGTGCCAAGGCATTCGGCGCATGGTCCGCCGCAGGCGGTGTGGGCGGGCTGGCCGGCGCGATCGCGGGCGGCGCCATCACCACCGGCCTGTCGTGGCGGTGGGTCTTCCTCATCAACGTGCCCATCGGCGCGATGCTGATCGTCGCGGCGATAATGTCGCTGGCCGGTACGCGAAGCAGCCGGCGAGAGTCGCTCGACTTCACGGGCGCGGTCACCGGGACGGCGGGGCTGGCCGCGCTGATCTACGGGGTCATGCAGAGCGCCGATCACGGCTGGTCGTCCGGGCTGGTCATCGGGCCGGTTGTGGCGGGCCTGCTCCTGCTCGTCGTCTTCACCGCGGTGGAGGCGCGCCTCGCCACCCAGCCGATAGTGCCGCTGCGGCTGTTCAAGATCCGGGGGGTGGCGGTCGGTAACGGCATGCTGCTGCTGTTCGGCGGAGTCACCATCGCGATGTGGTACTTCACGTCGCTCTACCTGCAGAACGTCCTCGGCTACAGCGCGCTTCAAGCCGGGCTCGGGCAGACACCCGCGGCGGTGATGTTCATGGTGATCGCGCGGTGGGCCGCCGTCCTGCTGCCACGCACCGGCGTGCGGCCTCTGTTGCTGTCCGGCAGCGCTGGTTTCCTGGCCGGATTCGGCTGGCTCTCCCTGGCTCATGCCGGCAGCGGCTATGGCACCAGCGTGCTCGGGCCTACGCTGCTCATCGCGGTCGGCATCGGGCTGACCTTCCCCACTCTCATGGCCGTGGCGACCGCTGACGCTCCCGAGGGCGATGCGGGGATCATCGGCGGCCTGGCCCAAACCGCCAGCCAGGCGGGCGGGTCGATCGGCCTGGCGGTGCTCGCGACGGCTGCCGGCGCCAGAGCTGCGTCGGAGCCCGGCGCGGGCTCCCCGGCCGCAGCCCTCGCCGCCGGATATGGCCTGGTCTTCCTCATGGCGGCCGGGCTCGGCCTGGCCATCGCGGTGGTCAGCTTGCTGCTGCCGCGGCACCGGCGCGGCTGACCGCCGCCGACGCCGCGTGCTCACTCGCCGCACCCCTGTGTCCGCGTACGACCTCACGTGGCGGTGCATGTGAACCGTCCTGGATTCAGTTCCAACTTCTATTGGAGGATGGAGCCATGCCAGGTCAGTTCCCGCCGGAGTTTCGGCAGCGCGCGTTGCGGCTGCTGGGCGAGGGCCGGGAGAACCACGAGTCGGAGCACGAGGCGATCAAGGCAGTAGCGTCGAGGCCGGAAATCCGGATGGAACGAGAACGTACGCTAAGCCCGTTCGCCCAAGACGTGGCGGGTTCACAGGCGGGGTCCGTTGCAAGGCACAGCAGGGTGCAGCCTGGCGGGTGGGTCCGCCGGGGGCACATTGCTGCTGTCGGCGGAGCTCGTACTCAAGCAGGCAGGCGATCCCTCCATGGGGGCGGTGGCCATTTCCCCACAGACCGACCTCACCCTCTCCAGCCCGTCCATCGATGCAAACGACGGCCAGGACTTCGTTGACCGGGCTGCGCTCGACCACGTCCGCACCCTAGATCTGGCCTGGGCGCAGCCGGACCGAGCACCTCAGTCTCCCCTCCCACGGCGAGCTTGACGGGCGGTGCCCTGCGTGAGCTCGTTTCTTACCGGCACCCCAGATATGCCGCAGTGGACGGATCACTGGTGTGCATCCGCCGTCGGTGCGGTCAGCGTTTCGGGCCTGGCCTTGGGCGTGGGCGCTTCGGTGGCGTGGAAGACCGCGAGGATCTCCCCGATCTGGTGATCGCGTTCCAGCGGATGGCGTAGCGGCAGGGACGGGTTGAGCTGGTAGCGGTTGCGCCGCCCCTCGCGGATAGCGGTCAGGTATCCGGCGGCGACCAGGTCGGCCAGGATGCGTTGCGCGGCCCGTTCGGTGATGCCGACCCGGGTGGCCACGTCGCGGATGCGCACCCCGGGGTCGCGTGCGATGCACAGCAGAACGTGGGCGTGGTTGGTCAGAAACGTCCAGTCCGGCATGTCTTCCAGGCTAGAAGCACGACTGTCATATCGCGAAACAGAAGACATGATATGCACGACCGGCGTGCTCAGCGGCGGGTGACCAGGGCGACGCCTTGATGGCCGGCCAGGGCTTGCGGGGTGGTGAAGGCGATCCAGCCGCCCCCGGCCAGACGAGTTCGATGAGCTCGTCCATGGCGTCGTCGATGACGTCGCGGTGGTCGATGTCGGCGGCCGGGGTGAGGGTGTCGCCGTCGTCGGACAGCCGGGCGGGGTAATAGAGCGAGTCGTCGACGGCGAGCATCTCGGGCCTCCTGTTGCGAGCGGCCCACTGGCGGCCGGCATTCCGGACGCGACGCGGCCGGCCGCGGTGCGCTGCTGGAACAGGGCAAGCGCTTCGTCTTGGCGGCGGTGCAGGTAGGCATCGAGCACCGTGCGGATGTGGGCGGTCAGCTCGGCCGGCCGGGGGCGGCCAGGTTGCCGGTGACGATGCCGGCCAGCCGCTGACAGTTGGCCGACAGCCGTTTGAATGCTGCGGTGGTGCGCTCGTCGCCGACGAGCACCAGCGGAGCGGGGTGCAGGCGCAGGTCGGCGCCGAGGGCGGCGTCGACCTGACGGAAAAGTCGCCGGCGGAAGACTCCCGGCTGGGCCGGTCGGCGCGGCCGCGGCCGCGTGTGGGGGTGCGGCCCGCTGACATCGGGAAGGCCGAGGTGGCGGCGGGCAGTAGGGTGTCGGCAGCGTCTCCAGCAGCCGGGCTGCCCGGGGTTAAGGGCCAGCACTAGGTGGCGTGGGGTGCGGTGCGGCGCGCGGATCAGGTCACGGGTGGCAAATGTCGGGTCGCCGACGGCGCGGTCGCGTACACCGATCGGCAGCCGGATCGGCGCCTGGCTGCCGGCGCTGGCATACACGGCCAGCCCATGGCGACTGGGGCCGTGCCGGGCTTGGCCGAGCAGGGTGTGCAGGCGGCCGATCGCCGGGGCGGCCGCGGCGGACTGCAGTTCGCCGCGCAGCCGCTCCACCGCTTCGGCGGTCAGCGCGTCCAGCCCGAGCGCGTCGGCGCCGGTGAGCTCGGCGACCGGGGTGGTGCTCAGCAGCAGGGAGATCGCGGGATACTCGCGGACCTGTTGCAGGCCGGCGTAGCGGTCGACCAGGCGCCGGATCGTGGCGAGCGGCAGGGCCGGGGCCAGCGTGAGGGTCGGGCCGGCACGAGTGGGCACAGCCACGATGGTGCGTAGCCAAGCCACCCCGGACGCGGTCAGGATCGGAGTGAGTCGGTCGATCACGGCCAGGCTGTCGGCATCCTGGCGGCGGGCCCGTACCTGGTGCAGGAGCGGGTTGATGCTGAAGCCGGTACTGGTAACCACGGTGACGGCGATCAGCAGGCTGCCCGTGCCGGCCGCCCAGGTGGCGGCGGTGCGGGCCACGGCCAGGTCGGCGGGGCCGCCGGTGAGAACGGCCAGCACCGGTCCGGTGCCCGGCAGGCGGTCGGTGATCTGATGGCAGTACGCGCCGGCGGGGGCACGGGGCCCGCAGTGGGCTGGGCGGTGGCGGGTGGGTTGCGCATGGTGGTGTTGTTCCTTCCTGTCCCCGCGGCGCTCGCGCCCGGGGGCGTTGCGTGGGCGGAGGTTCACGACGGGTCGTTGACGACGGTGCTGCGGTCGGCGGCTGCTGCGTTGCCCGCACCGGCTTGCCGCCCGTTCGTGCCGGAGGTCGCAGGCGGATGTGTGGCGGCGGTGCCGCCGCTGCCGTTTCCGCCACTGCCGGTTGCGGCGGTGGCGCGGGTGGCCAGCAGGCTCCAGCCGATGGAGACGCCAATGGTGACGGCGATCACACCGAGCGTGATGGGGATGGGCAGCTTCCCGATCGGGGTCTCCGAGGCGATCAGCTTGACGCCGGCGAAGGCCAGCAGCAGCGCCAGGCCGTAGTGCAGGTGCACGAACCGGCGCAGCAGCCCGGCCAGGCAGAAGTACAGGCTGCGCAGCCCGAGGATCGCAAACGCGTTGGCGGTCCAGACGATGAAGGTGCTGGTCGTGATCGCCAGGATCGCGGCGACCGAGTCGATGGCGAAGATTAGGTCGGTCGCCTCCACCGCGATCAGCACCACGAACAGCAGCGTGGCCACCCACCTGCCGTCGATGCGGGCGAAGAAGCGGGCGCCGTGGTAGCGGGGGTCGGTCGGCACCACGCGGCGCATCAGGCGGACCACCGGGTTACGGTCGGGCGGGGGCTGCTGGTTGTGCCGGAAGGCCATCTTGTAGCCGGTGTAGATGAGGAACGCGCCGAACAGGTAGGCGGTCCAGAAGAACGTCTCCAGCAGCTCGGCGCCGACGAAGATGAACACCAGCCGGAAGACCAGCGCGCCGATGACGCCCCAGAACAGCACCTTGTGCTGCAGCGCGGCGGGCACGGCGAAGGCGGTGAAGATCAGCGCGAAGACGAACACGTTGTCGATCGACAATGCCTTTTCGATCAGGTAGCCGGCGAAGTAGGTGCCGGCCACCTGCCCGCCCTGCCAGACCCACAAGATCGCGCCGAAGGCCAGGCCGGCCGTGACCCACACGCCCGACCAAATGGCCGCCTCACGAAAGCCGATGACGTGGTTGTCGCGATGCAGCAGCAGGTCGATGGCCAACATGATGGCCACCGCCAGCAGCACCGCGGCCCAGGCCCACCAGGTGACAGACAACGGAGCAGACCTCCTCGACCAGGCCGCCGCGCGCTGCGCGGCGGCGCTCTGTGGCCGACGGTCTCCCCGGAGCCACCGGCTAAGGCGGTGGCTGCCCCGCCGGGGCCCGGATGGCTGGGCCCGTACTGACGGCGGTGCGGTAACGAGTCGGGTACTCCCCCTCGAACTATGCTCTATTATTCACGACACAAATTTCGTGTGTCAAGTGTCGGGTATCTCATCCGAGACCCCGCCGCTCGACGGCAGGGAACTGCAGCGCCGAAGCTGCGCCGCCCTGAAGTGGCAAGCCGCCTCACCTAAGATCACGGGCGCCCCCGTGCTCAGGTCGAGCACCCGGCCCCCCGGCAAGGGCGGTCACGTCCTGCAGTCGACCACAAGCGGCGATCACTTGGGGATCAGCTGGTCTCCTGCATCGCCTGCGAACGGCAGCGGCCACCGTCCAGCTCGGCCGGCTCCGCCTCCACATCCACGGTGATGACCCCGAAGAAGTTGACGTTCTCGCTGTGCGCCGGGGAGATATGGGCCAGCAGCTTTGGCACGTCCCGGCCGGTGGCGCGCAACTGCCTCACGGCCAGCGAGTACTACTCTGCCGTCCAGGTGATGACGGCGTTGGTCAACACGGTCAGACACCACACCTGATCGGCCTGATCGGCCAGGGCCGGCTAGATGACGGCACCCTGCTGGGCGTAATGCAGGCCCCGGCGCAGCGCGTGCAGGGTGCGGCGCAGCATGTCCCACACCTTCAGCGCGGCCGCCAGGGTGTTCTGCCGGGAGGCGACCGATCACTTGCCCACCACCAGCGAGGCGGTGGCCTGCCCGCATTTCAGCGACCCGGCCATGCGCAGCAGATCCGGCCAGCATTCGGTGATGAGGTCTTCGTTCCGGCTCGCGCTCGAAGCGGCCCTGCATGCGGGTAGCGCTTGACCGTCTCCGTGGGCGTCTCGTCCCGGATCTACGCGATCTTGCCCAGGTCGCGGATGCGCGGGGGACAGCAGCTTGCCCACCAGCTCAAACAGACCGAAGTTGATGAGCATCACGCCATTCGTATCGCTCAGGTGCTCGAACGGCGGAGGTCGGTGGCGTTGCTCAGAAAGTCGTCCAGCACGAAATGCGCCTTGCGGGCTTCGGTGCGATGTCTTGGTGCCAAAGGTGGAGTGCTGGTCGGACACGTGCGTGCAGGATGACAGCACCTGGCCGCCGTGGACGGTCATGTCCAGCGCGGTCATGCTCTTGCCGCCTCCCACCGGTGGTAGTTGACGACGACCTGTTGACCATGTTGGCCTCGCGCAGCGTCTCGGCCCGCACGTACCACTCCTGCGTCCAGCACAGCACGTCATACGGGATGCCGCAGGCCTCCGCCATCCTGGACAACCCCAGACTCGTGGCGTTGGCGATGAGCACGCTGAGGATGTTGCGCTTGAGATCGGCCGGGCGGGCCTGCTTACGGCCGCCGGCATGGGTGGAGCAGTCCACAAAATGCGCGCACACGTTCAACTCGATCAGCAGCGAGGCGATCGGCGCGAACGGCAGCATCCCGGCCAGCTCCCCCTCAGCTCCGTGGCCCTCGCCCGGCACGTCCTCGGCCGACAGCGGCGGGATCACCAGCTTGTCGTCCTCATCGAGCCGGACCATGCCGGTGTCGTCAGGCAACGCCTGGGCCAGCACCTGTGGGCCAGTGCGGCGAGCAGTTCGTCCTCACCCTGTTCGATCGCCTCGGCGGCATCACCGGGCTTGCCGACCAACCTGCAGAAATCGGCACGCCGCGGCGCCCACTGCTCGGGCGTGTACAGGTAGGCGGCCGGATCAGCGTAGCGGCGCGAGCCGGCACAAACACATCCCCCGAGCGCAGCCCGTCGCGCAGCGCCAGCACCACGCGCAACTCCCAATAGTGGCGGTAGGCGGTCTCATCACCGTCTTTGCGCGCCTTGGCCAGGTACTCGGCGTAGCGGGCCGGCACGAAAGCGGTGGGTGCGCCCTCGGGCACCTTGCGGCCGCCGCTCTGGTTCACCCGCTTCAAGAGGGCCACCACCTCCATCAACTCCGCGGCGCCGGTGCCGCCCACGGGTCCCTCGCCACCGGGCCCCTCGCCGCCTCGATTCTTCACCACTCGCACCAGCCGCTGGAACCGGCTCATCGGCAGCCCGGTGTACGTCTCCACCCACAACGGATCAGCCGGTAACACCCCGCCCGTACACGAAGAATGCCCGCTCAGCTACTCTGCAACAATCTTCAGGGCGACTGCGCGGCGACTAGGGCCTGTCTCAAAGTGTTGATCAACGGCGTGTCGTAGCCGGACACGCGAAGAGGTCTCCGGTATGTCAACGACGGCCGAATTCTGACCCCCTGACGATGTCTGAATCGTGACCCCCTGATGTTGTCGTTGGTTACTGCTCGTGCTCGGATCGGGCCGA
>NZ_JBSFSX010000031.1:0-54911 GCF_053590035.1 Nonomuraea sp. NPDC003214
TGCGCATCGGTGAGATCGAACCGCCGCGTCACCGCTAAGGTGGCCACGAGGTCTCCGGGGTATGAGGTTCTTCTTGGTCGTTGAACCCTTTACCGGAGACCTCTTCGCGTGTCCGGCTACGACACGCCGTTGATCAACACTTTGAGACAGGCCCTAGCAGCCCGTGAGGTCGCTCCGGCCTGCTGATGCGGCGAGCGACGGCGAGTAGTCGTCGAGGGTCATGGCGTTGTGCAGGCGTGCGCTCTTGCTGGCCAGGCGGAGAAGTGCGCGCCGGGGCCGGGCGGGCAGGGCGGAGATCAGGCGGGCGCCCTGGGCCAGTCCTCGTACGCCGAGGCGGGAGGCGGGGACCAGGGTTCTGGCCGCGCTGAGCGCGGCCGCGTGGCTGCCGCGCACGTGCCCGGCCATCGCGTGCTCGTAGGCGGGGAAGGCGCGCTGGTGGTCGCCGCCCGCTCGCGCCAGTTCCCCGGCCAGTACGTACGCGCCGACGACGGCCAGGCTGGTACTGCCGCCGACGGCCGGGCCGGGACAGTAGCCGGCGTCGCCGACGAGCGTCACCCGGCCGCGCGACCAGGTGTCCATGCGGACCTGGGTGATCGAGTCGAAGAAGAAGGCCGGGGTACGGTCCAGCTCGTCCAGCCAGCGGTCCACCTCGGGGTGCATGCCGTCGAACGCGCCGCGCAGCAGCTCCTTCTGCCGGGGCACGTCGTGGTGGTGGTAGTCGAGCTCGTGTTCGCTACGGAACAGGAGCAACGCCCGTGCCTCGTCGAGGTGTCGCGCGCCGTACATGCCGGCGGTGCGGCCCACGCCGACGTGCATGAGAAGCTCTCCGTCGAGGCCGAAGGCGTGAGGCAGGGTCAGCACCCCGAAGTAGGCGCCGATGAAGGCGCCGAAGCGGGACTCCTCGCCGAAGACGAGGCGGCGCACGTTGGAGTGCAGCCCGTCCGCGCCGACGACGATGTTGAAGCGTCGCGGCGTGGCGCGCTCGAACTGTACCTCGCCGTCGGGCGAGATCGCGGTGATCGAGTCGCCGAAGAGGTACTCGACGTGGTCGCGGGTGGCGTCATAGTAGATCTCGCTCAGGTCGTCGCGCATGATCTCCAGGTGCCGGTCGGAGGTGGCGTTGAAGATCTTGGACAGGTTCACCCGGACAGGGCGCCGGGCGCCCTCCTGGTGAATGGTCATCCGGTTGGTGCCGGTGGCCCGCTCCTCGACGCGCGCGATCAGACCCATCTGCTGCGAGATGTTCATCGCAGGCCGGAACAGGTCGACCGCGTGGCCGCCGGTCTTGCGCATAGCCGGCGCGCGCTCGACGACGGTGACGGAGAAGCCGTGCCTGGTCAGCCAGTACGCCAGGACCGGACCGGCGATACTGGCGCCGGAGATGAGAATCCGCATGGCATTCCTGCTTGTCATTCAGCCCACCCGTACGTCGTGGAGCGCGCGGTCGACCGGCCGTGACCGCCCGTCGGAAACATTCATGAGCCCACTGTCACCGCCGGCACGCGCCGGTGGCTTGGACAAATGTTCCCCTCTATCGCCTGGCCGGTGGGTTGAAGCACGGTCTCGAGGATCGCGGCGGACCGCCGCATACAATTCGACCTTGGACTTGGGCTGCACCAGCGCCACCTCATCCCGCGAAGCACATCAATGCTCCCATTACAAGCCCTCTGGGCGCTGTTACTTCCCAGCGACATCACCTTGCAGCGGAAACGATCGCTGTCACTCGTCATCGACAGAACCAGACGTGAAATGGACGCAGGACCACGTCCGTGGACGTGATCAGCCCATGCGGCGGGATGTTCAGCGTCGTCAGCGCTCTTCGTTGGTTGGATGATGGGCATCGTGACGGACTCGGCGAAGTGGAGGTCGCGCGCTGATCCCCTACACCAAAACTGTCGGTGCCCGTTCGTAACATCTCGGTCACCAAGACGGGCAGCGGCCGGTTTGGGGTCGAGCCGAGATAGCGGGAGTTCCGGTCTTGGCGGGGGCAGAGGGCTCGTGCCAGGAGTGTGCCGGGGTCGGCCGACACAGCCTGCTCAGCGTTTACGTCGCGTGGGGTCGCCGGTCTTGCGGCGTTTTCCTGCCAGTGGCTGTGCTCCTCGATGGCGCGGAGGTCGGGGCCGGCGAGCGCGCGCGGTGGCATCCTCCCCGTTCGTCTCGTCGACGGCCACCGTGACCTCGGTGGCCTCGCCGGGGCCGGTGGCGGGTTGTCCGGTGAGCAGGTCGGTGAGCCGGTAGGCGGCGTGGCCGTCCAGTGCGCTCTGGCCGCGGTCGTAGCGCTGGGTGGTGACCGGGGAGGCGTGCCCGAGCAGTTCCTGGATGTCTTCGACGGCGACACCCGCGGCCCGGAGCAGGGTGGCGGCGGTGGCGCGGAGCATGTGCGGGGTCAGCTTCGCGAGGTCCAGCCCTGCGGCGCGGGCGGCCCGGCGTAGTGCGGTCTGCTGCCGCCAGCGGTCGAAGCTGCGGCCGTCGGCGCGTAGCAGGAGCAGCTGGTCGGTGCGGCGGCCGTCCAGCAGCGGCCGGAGCAGTTCCATCACCTCGGCGGCCAGCGGCACGACGACCTGCCGGCCGCCTTTGAGCCGGAAGCTGATCACCCAGTGTCCCGCCGAACGCTCGATCCGCCCCGCCGTCAGCCCCTCCAGCTCGGCGGCGCGCAGCCCGAGGGTGGCCAGCAGCATCACCGCCGCGGCGTCGACCGGATGACGCCGGGCGATCTGCTGCGCACCGCGTACGAGGGCGGCGGCCTCGTCGAGGGCCAGTGCGGGGGTGGTGCCGACCTTGCCGACCTCGGGCGTCTCCACGAACGTAGCGGGGCTGTGGCTGATCACCCGGCGGCGCACCGCGTACCCGTACAGCGATTTCAGCGTGGAGATGTGCCGTTTGACGGTGGCGGCGGCCAACGGGCCACCGCCCCGGCCGAGCACCGCCGCATGGCCGCCGCCGGTGCCCAGCTGCTCGGCATAAGCGACCAGGACATCCTCGCTGACCTGCCACAGCCCGGCGCCGGGCGCGGCAGCGTCCCACCAGCGTACGAACTTGGCCAGGTCGGCCAGCCGGGCGCGGCGCGTCGCGGCGGTCCTGCCCGCGCGCAGCCACGCGGCCACGGTCGGCCAACTGGCCCGCTGCCCAGGAGCAGGCACGTCGTCAGTGCGCGGCAACGCGTCGATGAGGTCCACGTCGGCGCCGGGCACCTCGCCGCCGTCCCTCGGCCGCCGCCGCGGACGCAGCCCGGCGATGTCACCGACCGAACCCACCAGCGGCGCGGGCGGCGGCAACGGCGGCTCGGCCGCCTGACCGACCCCGCCGACCACTCCCCCGCCACCGTGACCGCCCGAGCCGGCAAGCGTCGCGCCCGACCCGGGACGCCACACCGCGGTGGGCACGAGCACGTCGTCGCGGCTCATACGACTCCTTCGGGATCGAGGCGCTCCGTGAGAGTTCTCATTCTTCCGTTCAGTAGCTGATTCTCATCAGGTTGTCAGTAAGCACAGACGGAGCTTCATGGGAGTCGATTCTGGCATCGTGGCAGAGGAACGGACGGCCAAGCACGAGGCGACCGGCCCCGGTTGCGTTGGGCATTTCCGGAGTGTGCGTGTGGCCAGCCGCCGGGCCAGGCGCGGATCGATCTCGTAGCCGATCACTTGCGCGCCCGCACCGGCCAGTGCCAGGGTCAGCGCCCCAGCACCAGCCCGGCCGGGTCTGCTGCCCTGATCACGAGATCGATGGCCTGGGGCTCGGCCAGGAAGTTCTGTGAGAGCGTGCGCCGCGCCCGGTTCGCGGTGGTGCGGACACCGCCGGCCCTGCTCGTGGCCCGGGAGGATGGCCGCGTCACCGTGCCGCCCTGCCGGGGTGTTCCGTCGGGGGCGCTCCGTTCGTCCTGCGCGGGTCATCCCGGCGCTCTGCGGCTGAGGTGCTCCCAGGTGCGGTACTCCGCCACCCGGTTCTGCAGGTCCTGCTGGACCATGTCGTAGGACGCGGCGCCGACGATGAGACGCCGCGGCGGCTCCGGCAGGTCCACCAGCTCCATGATCACCGGAGCGGCGGTCTCCGGGGCGGGACCGGCTTCATCACCCCACATCTCGATCAGCTTGTCGCGCAGCTCCTGATAGTGCGGGGCGGATGCGGTCATCGTGGTGCCCGTGGTGAACAGGCCGGTGTCGTAGCCGCCCATCTGCACGATGGTCAGCTTGATGCCGAACTGCTCGACCTCTCCCGCCACGGCCTCGGAGACCGAGTCGAGCGCCGACTTGCCGGCCGCGTACAGGCCGACCATGGGGAAGCCGCCGCCGGTGCCCATCGTGGTGACCTGCAGAATGCGGCCGGAGCCCTGGGAGCGCAGGTGCGGGAGCACGGCCTGGGTGACCCAGATCGCGCCGAACAGGTTGACGTCGAAGTGGGATCTGATCTGCTCTTCCGTCGCCTCCTCCAGCATGCCCAGGAGCATGACGCCGGCGTTGTTGACCACGATGTCGAGCTTGCCGAAGGCCGCTACCGCCCGGTCCACGCCCGCGAACACGGCCGCGCGGTCGGTGACGTCGAGCGGCAGCGGTACCAGGTCGCCGGGATGGCGCCGGGCCAGATCGGCGAGCGGCTCGATGTTGCGCGCGGCCCCGACCACCCGGTCGCCCGCTTGCAGCGCCGCCTCCGTGAACGCCCGGCCCAGTCCTCGTGACGCGCCCGTGATGAACCACACCCGGGTCATGGGCTCCACCTCCTCCTGCTCGGGTCCAGCTCTTACGAGACAAGACGGTACGTATCGCCTCGCCATAATGTCAAGACGGTACGTCTCGTATCGTAAGGGTGCTATGATCCGGCACATGGCCAAGCAGCCCAACCCCGCCCGCCGCAGCCAGCGCTCCCGGCAGGCCATCCTGACCGCCGCCCGCGAGCTGGTCTCCGAGGTGGGATACGCCAAGCTGACCATCGAGGCCATCGCGACCCGGGCCGGCGTGGGCAAGCAGACGATCTACCGCTGGTGGCCCTCCAAGGGCGCGGTGGTCCTGGACGCCTTTCTGGCGCTCAGCGAGAGCGGGCCGGACCAGGACATGGCGCTGCCCGACACCGGCGATCTGGAGGCCGACCTCAGGGTGGTCATGCGGGCGACGGTGGCCGAGTTCGCCGATCCCGCGTTCGAGGGGCCGATCCGCGCGCTCAACACCGAGATCATCAATGATCCGGCACTCGCCGCCCAATACCGCGAGAAACTGGCCGGGCCGGTCGACGAGGCCAAGAAGGCCCGGCTGCGCAGCGCCCAGCGAGCCGGCCAACTCGCCCCCGACGCCGACCTCGACCTGGCTCTGGAGCTGCTGTATGGCCCTGTCTACCAGCGCTGGCTGCTCCGCTCGGGCCCGCTCACCCCGCAGTACGCCGACGCTCTCGTCGACGCCTTCCTCAAAGCCATGCGACCGGACATCGGCGGTTCCGCCCACTGATCAGTGGAGGGCTTCGCGCTTCTGGGGGCTATATACCGCGTAAGGCAGCGCGACCACGCCGCCGAGGTGACCGGACGTTCCATGCCCATAGGTCCGCGCCGGGCCCTTCGAGACATCACAGAAGGCCAGGCTATGGATCTTCGAGACACCGAGCTCGACCGGAAAGCCTCGCCGCCGAACGCATCCCGCCGCCCGATGCGCAGCTCCGATCGAGCGCGAATCTGTGAAGCGCTCGAGACCGGGCTACCTGACGGACCGCCCACCGTTCCCGGCCCCTTTCTGTGCTACCTCACCATTGATGGCCTGGACCGCGAGCCGACCAGCGCAAGCTCATCCGGCTCCGGGGCCGGATCAGGGACGAGCCCGCTGACCAGCGCCTCAGTGCTTACTGGCAACTTCCGGCCGGATCTGACCAGGACCCGACAACACCGCCTACCGGCCGTGATGAGACGAGCGTGCACACCGCGCCCGCCACACCGGCGGCTGCGGTGATCGCCGGGAAGAAGGGGCGTGCCCGCGGCCACCAGCCCAGCGACATTGCCGCAGCCGCGAGCACCGCGGGTACGGCGACGAGCGGGCTCGGCAGCGGCCACAGGACGAATGCGAGCGAGCCAGCCACCGCCAGCCCACTTGCGAGGAATCCCATGACGGCACATTAGGGCAGCGACCCACGCTGCCGAATCGGCCGATCGGCAGATGTCTTCCTCGCCTTGGCAGCGCAGTCTGGGTCCTGGTTGCAAGCACGGATGCGAGGGCTGCGGTGATCCCGACGTGCACGGCGGGGGCGGGATGGCTGCCGGCCTATGCCTGCGCCTTCGACGGCCGACCCGGCCCGACGACCCGATGAATCAAGCTGTCCGCAACAGTCCTGAAGGTTGAACAATGACGATCAACTTGCTGCACAAGGCTCCCGCCACCAGCGACACTGAACGGCCCGTTCCACGCTGGGCCCTGCGTGCCGCCTGCGCGCTTCCGTGGCTGCTGCTGCCCTCGTGCCTGTGGAGGTTGCCGTTCGCCTTCAACTTCGAGATGGGCCAAGTCCGGCCTCGTGCGCCGGTGGGGGGGAGGTCGTTCCGGGCTGGGTCCCGTTCCTCGGGGAACGGCGCATCCCGCCGATGGTTGCGGTCATTCCCGCGGTGGTCGGGGGTGTGATCTTGTCGATGCTGCCAGTGCAGACCGTGCTCCAATGGATCGGCACCGTTGACGAGGCCGCTTACGAGAATGTCTGGTGAGAGATCCTGGCCACGGTATGCGTCAGCCCGCTGAACCTGTGGGGCCCGATCGTGCTCGCTCTGGCATGCGCCTACCATCGGCGCCGGCGCCCTGCCTCGCCGGCCCGTGCTCAGTCAGCGGGAAAGCAGCCGCATGTCGGACTCCCGCGTCGGTCCGGGCAGTGAGCCCGGCTGCCGGGTGCTGTCCGGCAGATGCTCTGGGCATGCAGCCCAGTGGCGCCAAGCGTGGAGATCGCGGCGTCATGGTCGTCCAGCGGTTCTGGTACGCCGGCCTGCCCGACCAAGCCCGTGGCGGCTACGGCCCAGTGGACGCGCCAGCTCGCAACAAGATCAACCTTAAGAGGATCATCACTTGGTGGCCGGACATGCTGCGCGTGGCCGGGTCGCTGATCGCTACGAGACCCCTCCCAGCACGAAGAAGACGAGGGCTGATTGCAGGCCTTAACCCGCCCATGAGAGGTCGAAGTAAGAGGCATGCGCCCAGCTGCCAAATTCATGATCATGGCGACCCCGTCCGACCTTGTCCAGGATCGGGATTTCGTTCCAAATCACTCCGGCCCCCTCAACCGTGCGGGCAAGATCGATCGTCGAGCGCTCGCCAAGATGCTCGATCCCGCACTCCCCCACCCGGACGAACACGCAACCCTCACGTTGTGCCATTCACTGGCAAGGGCGGGACGGATACGGGAAACTGTCCCAATGCCTGCCGAGTACACCCAAAGTGACCAGTTCCGTGGTGCCCGCATCCACCTGAGCGACCTCTCCGGCCTTGAGATTCGCGATTGCGACGTCACCGGCCTGAAGATCGTGGACTGCTATGGGGGCAACATCTCCCTCGGTGGCGGCTTCGAGCGTGTCGTTGTCAACGACGTCGACGTGACCGCATACGTCGAGGCCGAGCTCGACCGGCTGCATCCCAACCGGGTGCTGGCCCGTGAGGCCACGTCCGCCGCCGAATACCGGGCCGCTTGGCATGCCATCGAGAAGCAATGGGAGGAGACGCTCGACCGCGCCAGGCGCCTACCCGAGGCGAAGCTGCACGAGCAGGTCGACGGCGAGTGGTCGTTCGTCGAGACGCAGCGGCATCTGCTGATGGCCGGCGATGCCTGGATCGGCAACGCCGTGCTCGAGGAGGACGCGCCGTACCACCCGTTGGGCCTTCCTAGCGGCTGGATGCCGGCCGAAGCATCGGCGAGGCTCGGGCTCACCCTCGATGCCACCCCGACGCTCGACGAGGTACTCGCGCCGCGGCTCGCCCGCATGACCACGATGCGCCGGGTCGTCGACGAGCTCACCGAGGCCGAGCTCGATCGGGTGTGTGGTCGCAAGCCGGCGGACCCATATCCGGACCGGGAGTACGTCGTGCGCCGCTGCCTCACAGTGGTGTGCAAGGAAGAGGCCGAGCATCACCGGTATGCGGTCCGCGACCTCACCGTGCTCGAGGCCGGTGCCCGAACCGAGTGAAGGCGCGTCCCGGCAACGGACGGCGATCTCGCGATCCTGCGCTTGACCAGCCCATCTTGCTGTCGGAGCCCCTCATCGCACCCGCGCTGCCCAGCCAGGGCGCGGTGCCGACCGGCGAGGTAGCCACGACCGGCTAATGCGGGCTTCCCCAACGAACGACGCGAGGTCTTCCTCGATGTCACGCCGCGGTGGACCTGCGAAGGCGATCACGCCCAGAATGAACTGCATCCGCAAATTCGGCCAGACGGTCCGAGCATGCGGCACTGGGTGATGTCGTCATCGGAATCGACTCCTGAAATACCTCTGGCCAGTGCGGCAACCCGACCTATCCCACCCGTGAATAGGAATGTTCTCAGCACCGAACCTGGACAAGCGGCAACGTGGGGAGGTAGCCGGCGGTTCATCCCCCTGCCTTCAACCGGAACGCGAGGCGGCGGGGCGCCTGCACGCGATAGCTGTCCGTCACCAGCTCGGCAACCTCGACCCAGTCCGTCTCGTCGTCCAGCACCATTCCCACGACATTCACACCCCAGTCGGCCCGGAAGAACGGAGGGCCGGCATGCGCCAGCGCGGACAACTCCCCGGGCGGCGCCCGGAAGGTCATCAGGATGGCCGGATCGTCCAGATCGATGTACGCCGACCCCCTCACGTCAGTGGTGTAGACGTGCAGGAACGTCCGCCGGCGAATCCGCCACCGCAAGCCGATCCACGCCGGCTCCTCGTACGCCTCGGGCAGCTCCCCGCAGATCACCCGGAGCCGACCCACAACGGCGGGTGGAACGTCCGCGATGTCGCTCATCTATACCTCCCGCGCCCATCCTGCCCGCCGGGTAGGACATCAGCACATCAGAGTCTCCGGGGCTGGCGGGGCCGCGCCGACGTCATTGGACTATCGGGCCCTGGACGCGCGTTCACGTGGCCGTTCTTGACGCAGGCCGAGGTCGACGCCGGCCATCGCGACGGGTTGACCAGCAGTGAGCGGGAGGAGCTGGCGGCGCTGCGGCGGGAGAACCGGCGGCCGCGCGAGGACGTCGACGTCCTGAAGCGGGCAACAGCTTTCTGCGTGAGGGAGACCCAGTGAGCGTGCACCCGTTCATCAAGGCGGAGAAGCAGGGCGGCCACAGCGTCAAGCGCGCGTGAGCTGCTGGGAGTCTCCCGTGCCGCCTTCTACGCACGCCGCAGCGCGGTGTCGGTCCGCGCGCGGTGCGCGATGCCGAGCTGAGCGAGCAGAGCGCGTGTGGGGCCCTTGGTACACGCGCATCAGCGATCCCCACCGACCTTCCGGCGATCGCCGGGTCCGCGAAGATATGCAGAAAGGGGGACGCGCGGGCGGGGCGGCCGCGGCGATCCTTCCGCCATGAACATCGTTGTCTCACTCGTCATCGCCGCGGCCACCGCCGCTGCCCCGGCCCCGGCCGCGCCGCTGTCGTGGCAGGACTGCGGAGACGGTCTGCGGTGCGCGCAGATCCAGGTGCCGGCGGACTGGGCGCGCCGGTCGGGGCAGAAGGTGACGATCGGTCTCGCCAAGCTGCCCGCCCAGGACCAGGCCGGCAAGAAGGGCGTGCTGCTGGTCAACACCGGCGGCCCCGGCGAGCAGATCGCCATTCTCCGTCAGGCGAAACAGTCCTTCGCAGATCTCACCAAATGGTTCGATGTGGTGATCTTCGACCCGAGGGGCTTCGGTAAGTCCAGCGTGATCAACTGCCCGATCCCCGCCCCTTTCGCCACCGAGTGGGTGTTCCCCGACAAGGCCGCGTACAACGCGTATGCCGCGAAGAACCGCGCTTTCAGGCGGGCATGCGCCGAACAGGCCGGGCCGCTGTGGGGAAACCTCAACTCCTGGCAGATCGCGCACGACATGGAGGCGATCAGAAGCGCCCTGGGCCAGGCGAAGCTCACCTACCTGGGCAACTCCCACGGCACCGTGCTCGGGCAGGCCTACGCCGAGTTGTTCCCGCGCAAGGTCGGCCGGATGTTCCTCGACAGCGTCTTCGACCACACCACCCCCGACCTGCGCACCTGGCTCCAGCCCCGAGCCGAGGCCCTGGAGGCCAACTTCAAGCGCTTCGCCGCCTGGTGCCGGAGCACCGCCACCTGTGCACTGCACGACAAGGATCCGGTGGCCGTCTGGGACGAGGTGATGGCCAAGGCCCGCCGAGAGCCCATCCCCGCCCGCGAAGCCGGTCCCGGCGTGCGCGTCAGCGACACCCAGATCGCCTCCCGCGCCGGCTTCACCTTCGAGGCGACCTGGGAGCGACTGGCCGCCGGGCTCGCACGGGCGCACGCCGGCGACGCCTCGTTCTTCGCCGAGGTGCACGGTGCTCCGGATCCCGCCCTGTCACGCGTCATCCTCTGCGCGGACCTGCCCTACCCCGGCTACACGAAGGTCAAGAAGCTGGAGAGCTTCCTGCGCCGCGACACGCCCCACATCGGCTGGCGGGCCGTATGGCCGATGGCCAACCACTGCGCCGGCCTCCCTCCGGCCAGGACGTACGCGCCTCACCCCATCGAGGCGCCCGGCCTGCCGCCGGTGCTCGTCGCGGGCGGCGAGCACGACGACAACACCCCGGCCGCGGACGGCCGCCGGCTGGCCGCCCAGCTTTCCGGGGCCCGCTTCCTGCCGGCCGTCGGCGGACACGCGCTCTACCTCTCCGGCCACCCGTGCGTACGCGAGCACGTGCACCGCTACCTGACCACGGGCCGGATGCCGCCGCGCGGCGCCTCCTGCGGTCCGGCGACGTAGCGTTGCCGCTGTGTACGCCAGACAGGGACTCCTCGTGCTCGCGGCCGCGGCCGCGCTCACCGCGTTCGCCGTGATCGACGGTCCGCCGTCGCCGTGGCCTGGGCTGCCCCTTCTGGCGGGTGCCGGCCTTGCCGCAGCTCTGCCCCTGACGCTCAGTACCCGTTTCCCGCTGACAGGAGCGCTGCTGTCAGCGGCGATCACTGTGCTCGGGTTGGCGATCCCGGGCTGGCAAGGCCGGCTGGTGACCATGGTCATGTTCGGCGCTGCGGCCTTCCGCCTGCCGGGCCGTGCCTGGCTGGCGCTGAGCCTGTCCATCGCCTGGAGCACCGGTTACGGCCTGCTCATCCCGCGCGCCCAGGCCGGGCTGTCCGTGATCACCGACCTGGTGATCATGGGCGTGGCTCCGGTCGCGATCGGCCTGGCCCTGCGCCTGTCCGGTGACCGGGCCGCGCAGGCGGCACGGCTCGACCACGCCGAGGCCCAGCGCGACATGGCGGAGGAACGCGCTGAGCTCGCTCGCGAGGTCCACGACAGCGTGGGTCACCACCTCACCGCCATCCGCATGCAGGCCACCGCCACCCGCCGAGCGCTGCGCGGTCGGGAGGAGACCGCCGACAAGGCGCTCGGCACCATCGCCGAGCTCTCCGCGACCGCGTTGAACGAGGTGCGCGCCCTTCTCGACTCGCTACGTGAGGCACCCATCGGTCCGGACATGGAGGAGATCGAGGACCTCGCCGAGCGGTTGTCCACCACTTGGATGCCGATCTCGGTCCACCGCACCGGCCCCGGCGCCACGCTGCCGCCGGCTGTCGGCCGTACGGTCTACCGCATCGTGCAGGAAGCGCTTACCAACGCCGCTCGCCATTCCGGAGCCGGCCATGTGGACGTGCGCGTGCGCTGCGACCCGGCCGCTGTGACAGTCTCGATCACCGACGACGGCCACGGCCGTGCCGGAGCCGAGGGGCGAGGTATCAGGGGCATGCGCGAACGCGTGGACCAGCAGGGCGGCACGTTCAGGGCGGGCCCGTGGCAGGATCGCGGCTGGCGGGTGGAGGCCGTCGTCCCGATCAGGCGCGCCGGTGCGATGGAGGCGGTGTGACGATTCGAGTGGTCATCGCCGATGACCAGCCGGCCGTGCGCGACGCATTGCGCATGACACTGGACGGCGAACCCGACATCAAGGTGGTCGGTGAGGCGGCCGACGGAGCCGAGGCCGTCCACCAGACGCTATGGCGGCGCCCCGACGTGGTGGTCCTGGACCTGCGCATGCCGTACGTCGACGGGATCGCCGCGATCCGGCAACTGGCCGGAGTGGAAGCTCCGCCGCGGATGCTCGCGCTGACGACGTTCGACACCGATGAGTACCTGTTCGGGGCGCTCCAGTCGGGGGCCTCGGGATTCCTGCTCAAGGACAGCGACCCTGAACTGCTCCTGGAGGCGGTGCGGGCGCTGCACCGCGGGCACGGGCTGGTGGACCCTCAGGTCACCACCCGGCTGATCCACCGCTTCGCAAGCCTGTCGCCCGCGTCCCCCGCCGACGCGCTGCAGCGGCTCACCGCCCGCGAGCTCGAAGTGCTCCGGCACCTGGCCCACGGGCTGAGCAATGCTCAGATAGCCCGCGCCCTGACCATCGAGGAAGGCACGGTCAAGAACCACGTCGCCAGTCTCTTGCGCAAGCTCGGACTGCCCACGCGGGTGCGCGCCGTCATCTACGCCTACGAGCACGGCCTGGCCCCAAACCACTCAGACACCCGACCGCCAAGGAGGTTCACAGCCCCTTGATCCCTCAGAGGGCAAGCCGCCCACCGGAGAGGCCGGTGGGTCGATGCGGTGAGCCAGTCGATCAGCGCGAGCGCGGCCCGGGTCTCACGGGGCGCGGCGGCGTACCGAGCGTGCAGCAGGTGCCGCTGGTCAGGGCCGTCGCGGACGAGCTGGGTGGCGAAAGCATGGCGCAGGAGTGGTCACGGGCGCGGCCGTCTGACGCCGGAGACGGTCAGCATGACCACGCCGGCCAGGCACGACCAGGCGAACAGGTCTCCCACCACGCCGTAAACCGTCCGCACCGCCAGGACGGGGAGGTAGGCGACCATGGACACCTGGCCGACGGCGAAGTGGTCGGCTGTGGCGAGGACGCGCCCATGCGGGTCGACAGCGCTGGACAGCCCCTGATCGGCCGGGCGGAGCAGGGCGTATCCGTTCTCCACGGCGCGGAAGACCGCTCGCTGCGCGTGGGCGGCGGCCATGCCCTGCCAGTCCCGGGACGGCACGACCATCAGACCTGCCCGTCCGGCGGCCTGGCTCATCAGCCCGGGGAAGTCGGCGTCATAGCAGATGACCCCGGCCAGCCCCCCGTAGGGCGTGTCGAGGACGGGGACGCGGCCGGCGCCGGGAAGCAGCCCTTCCATCGGTGTGGGATGGGACTTGTCGTAGTCCCAGCCGACCCGGCCGTCGGGGGTGACCATGATGGTCTTGTTGCGCAGGTACGGGGCCTGGTCGGCGTACACGGACAGGCCCGCCACGAGGTGGACGTGATGCCGTGCGGTCAATGTCCGGATCCGGGAGAGCAGTGCGTCCACGTCCCGCTGCATGATCCAGGCGGCCGTTTCCGACCACGCGATGATCTTGGCGCCGGCGGCCGCCTCCTGCTCGCTGCGGGCCAGCAGTTCGTCCGTCGCGCCGGCGATCGCCTGCCGCTGGGCCTGCGGCGCGCGGGCCAGGACCTGTTCGAACGATCCGTACTGCGCGCGCAGCCGGGCGGTGGCGGCCGCTCTGGCCTCGGTGGCGGCCGTGGACGGGCTGATGGCGGCGACGCGTACCGCCGCCGCGGACGGCGGGAAGAACGCCAGGCGGGCGCCGCCCCCGGCCACCACCGCGAGAAGGACCGCCGCGTAGATGAGAAGGGGCAGGGGCCGGCTGAGGCCCCGCTGCCAGAGCTGGTTGACGACCGGGGCACACCAGGTCACCAGGAAGCTCACACCGTACGCGCCGGTCACGGATGCGATCTGGATCAACGGCAGGTCGTCGTGCTGGGTGGTGCCGAGAACGACGAAGGCCCCGAACGGGGTGATCTGCGCGAGCAGGAATTCCGCCGTCACCCAGGCGAGCGGGAACGCCAGGCTGCCCGCGATCTGCCCCATGCGGGGCGCGAGGAGGCGATCGAACAGGAACGGCAGGGCCAGCAGGGCTGCCACGGCCGTGACCACGAGCACCGAGACCGCTACGGGCAGCCTGACGAGCAGGCCGGTCTGATACAGCCACGCCAGCCCCCCGATCGCCTGGACCAGCCACAGGGCGGCGAAGCCGGGCAGGACCCGGCTGCGGCGGGCGAACCGCATCAAGAGGACGGGGAACAACCAGGCAGCGACGGCCACATGCCAGGGACCGTGCCAGGCCAGGATGGACAGACCTCCGCCCGCGCCCAGCCAGAGATAGCGGGGAAGAGCCTCTTCCCTCCGCGACGTGTCGATCATCCCGGCAGTCTGGCGAGCACGTCCGGCCAGGTGAAGCGTGCTGCCACCACCGAGCACTGGGTGCTGGCACGTACGGCCGCGAAGGGCCGGCGAGGCCGTTGAATGGTGAGATGTTTCCGATGTGGCGGGTGATTCCCGCTGTGCTCGCTGTCCTCGGCGTGATCATGACTGTGGTCGTCCTGGGCTCCACAGGCGGACTGACCGTCGTGTTCGTGCTGCTCACGCCGCTGGTGGGCTGGTCGTTCACGATCGCGGGCATGGTGGCCCGGGCACGCCGCCCGCACCTGCGCACCGGAACGCTGATGACCGCCGTCGGCTTCGCCTGGTTCGCACATTTGCTGACCTGGACGCACACCGTCCCCTGGGTAGTGATCGGTCACACCCTGAACAACCTTTACGTGGCGCTGGTCGGGCATCTCCTGCTCGCCTTCCCCACGGGCAGGCTGCGCACCCGGCCGCTGCGCGTCCTCGTGGCGCTGGGCTATGCCGATGTGCTGGGAGTGCACGCGGCCGCCACTCTGCTACCGGCGGGCCCGGTGGCGGCGGCACTGGCCGACGTCGAGTACGCCGCCGGGATCATGTTGCTGATCGCGGCGGTCACGGTGCTGGCCGTGCGGTGGTGGCGGGCCGGGCCCGTCGAGCGACACGAGATGAGGTCCCACCTGTGGGCCGGGGCGCTGGCCGGTGTGGCCCTGGCCGCCAACGTGCTCAGCGTATGGCTCGCGCCCGGCTGGCAGTGGCCGCTGTTCGCGCTGTTCACGGCGGCGCTGGCGGCTGTCCCGATCGCGTTTCTGGCCGGACTGCTCGACCTGCGGCTGCGCAGGGCCGAGGTGGCCGACCTCCTCACCGGGAACGGCCGGTACGAGCACCTCGACGCGGGGCTGGCCCGAGCACTGCGTGACCCGTCGCTCCAGATCGCCTATCGGGCGCCCGGCCAGGATCGTTTCGTCGACGTCCACGGCCGGCCGGTGTCCATGCCCACCGAGGGAGGTCGCCAGGCGGCCTCCCTGGTAAGGCGCGACGGCGACACCATCGGAGTCATCATCCACGACCGGGCACTGCTGGCCGAGCCCGAACTCCTCGACGCGGTGGCCGCTGCCGCCGGGCTGACCCTGCAGAACCGCCATCTGCACGCCGAACTGCGCGCCAAGCTGGCCGAGTTGCAGGCGTCCCGGGGCCGGCTGGTCGAGGCCGCGGCGGCCGAGCGGCGCCGGATCGAACGCAACCTGCACGACGGCGCCCAGCAGCAGCTCATCTCGGTCGCGATGGGCCTGGCCCTGCTGGATTCCCGGCTGGACCACCAGGACAGCGCCCGTACGGTCCTGGCGGAGGCCCGCGCCGGCCTGGCCACCGCTCTGGACGATCTGCGCAGGCTGAGCCAGGGCATCCATCCGGCGATTCTGTCGGAACGCGGCCTGCGTGCCGCCGTCTCCGAATTGACCTGGTCCTTCCCCGTGCCGGTTGACCTCCGATGGCACTTACCCGACCGGCTTCCCGATCCCGTGGAGGCGACGGCCTACTACGTGATCTCCGAAGCGCTGGCGAATACCGCCAAACACGCCCGTGCCACTGTCGTCTCCGTCCAGGTCACGGCGGATGCCGGAGAGGTCGCCATCGCCGTCCGCGACGACGGCGTCGGCGGCGCGAACCCGCACGGCGGCGGGCTCAGGGGCCTCAGCGACAGAGTGGAGGCGCTCGGCGGCACCATGACGATCACCAGCAGGTCGGGTACGGGCACGACCGTGGACGCGGTGCTGCCATGCGCGTGATCGTCGCCGACGACGCGGTGCTCCTGCGGGAAGGACTGAGCCGGTTGCTGGCCGAGGCAGGCTTCGAGATCGCCGGCACCGCGGCTGACCACGACGGGCTGCTCGCGCTGGTCGAGGCGGAGCGGCCGAACGTCGCGGTCGTGGACATCCGGATGCCGCCCACGTTCACCGACGAGGGACTGCGCGCCGCCCGGGAGATCCGTGCCCGTCACCCGGAGACCGGCGTGCTTGTCCTGTCGCAGCACGTACGCGTGACGTACGCGCTCGAACTGTTCGGCCACGACCCTCACGGCCTCGGCTACCTCCTCAAGGACCGGGTCGCCGACCTGGAGGAACTCGCCGCGGCCGTACGGCGGGTGGCGCGCGGTGGCTCGGCCCTGGACCCCGAGGTGGTCGCTCTGCTCCTGGGACGCCGCCAGCCCGCCGACGGCCCGGCCACGATGACCGGCCGCGAACGCGAAGTCCTCGCACTCATGGCCGAAGGCCGCTCCAACCGCGCCATCGCCCGGCGGCTCGGCATCGCCGAGCGCACGGTGGAGAAGCACATCGCCGCCGTCTTCGGCAAGCTCCAGATCCCCGCCGACGCCGACGACCACCGTCGTGTCCTGGCCGTCCTCGCCTATCTCCGCCGATGACCAGCAGGAGCGCCAGGGCCGGACCCGTTTGCAGCCGGGCACGTGCGAGGGTGAGGAACCGGTGAACAGTGGAGCGAAAGGCATCGTCGACGGTCCAGTCGACCCATTGCCGCTGTGACCAGCCGGGAAATCCGGGCCGGTCGGCGAAAGACCGCTGGAGCGCTCCTGCAAGCGCCGAGCAGCGGCCTCGGACCCGCAGCGTCGACCTGGATCACCTCCTCGGCCGAGCCGTCGCGCCCGTAAATCGAGCTCCACGGCAGGAAATGGCTGACCGCGATCAGGAGCGAGGAGACCAGCGCGGAACCGGCAAGCACCCGGCTGACCGGCGGCCGGGACAGGGGCGAGAGGTGACCCGGACGATCTCGGACCGGGTGCGCGGGCGGCTCGCGCTTTACGGTGCAGGTCGCCAAGAACGTCAAGGAACCGGCGCATCCGCCGTGCGGCATGGATGCAAGGCTACGACGTCTTCGACAAGTCGGAAGCCCTCCGGCCGCGCCCGGCGACGGGATGCGCGCGGGCGGCGATGCGGCCGTGCCGGTCGATCGGGCGGAACAGCGGCCCGGTCGCCACGCTGGCGTCCGCCAGGTGGGCGAGCCATACGCGGGTCACCCGGACGGGGCAGGTCTGCGGGTGCTGGCCGTAGGGGATGGCGACGATCTCGCCTTGAGCGTCCTGGTCAGTCTTGCTGAACGGGACGTACAGCTCCAGGCCGTCGGCGGTGAAGGTGAGGTCGGCGATGTCGATGTCGCTGATCTCCGAGCGGCGGCCCATCAGGGCGGAGCCGAGCACCAGGACGGCACGGTCGCGGCGGGCTACAGGGGCGCGGTCCGGCAGGGCGTCGACCATCGCGCGCAGCCGGTCGACGGTGATCGGCGGAGATTTGCGAGGGCGGTGGCCCTGCTGGGCGCGTTCGCGGCGGTAGGCGCGCAAGGCCAGCCGGGCCGCGGTGGTGGCGGGTTTGGCGAGCTGCGCGTGGTTCGTGGGCGGCCAGCACGCAGGCCAGCGCGCGGTCGATGGTGGACGGGGCGCACTGCTGGGCGGCCAGGTGGGCGACGTAGTTGGCCAGGGTCGCCGGGGTGGCGGGCAGCATGGTGCGGTCGGTGGACTGGCACCAGGTGGCGTAGGCGCCGAAGTCGCGGGTGTAGGCGAGGCGGGTGTTGACGGCCAGACCCTCTTCGACCAGCCGGGTTGTGCGGTCCTCCAGGAGGTGCTCATCCGGGGCGGGCGGCGCGGGGACGCGCTCCAGGAGCCGTTCGGGAGCGCGGCGGCATCGACTGCGGAATCACGCCACTGACAGCACGTGAGTAAACCGCATGAGAGTTCTCATTCTTCTGTCAGTGGCTGATTCTCATCAGGTTGTCAGTAGGCGACGAACGGATCCGGCACATTTCGATCCGGATCCTAGGTAGCGGGCGCCTGCGCTGCTGACCGATCAGCGAACGAAACAGGTGGGATCCGTCGGCGGCGGCGTCATTTCACGCTGTGGCTGCGCCGGCTTAGCCGTGCCGGCCAGGGTTGGGATTCCCGCGCTGCCTGTTTTGGTGGACATCGGCACCGACAGCCGACCCGTCCGTCGGCTTCTTGATTTCTCTCACGGCCTGCCCAGGCGGCTCTTTCGCCTGGCCGGGAGGCGTCTTCGCGGAGGGTCCTCGGGACTGGCCAGGGGGTGTGTGCTTGGCGTGAGGCTTCAGGGACTTACGGGCACTTGCGGTAGGTGAGGGACGGTGAGTACGTGACGACTCATTGAGCGGCCCAGCCGCTTGCCGATGACTGGCCTTCGTCGGATGAGTTCGCGTAGGGGGCGGGGTGTATGTGGGTGGTGGGGTGTGCGTGCGTCGCTGCGTCTTGACCGGAGCCGGTTCAATGGTCTGCTCGGCGACCGGGTCGATGGTCGGTCGTGAGCTCGGGGAGGGCGCGAGTGCGATGTGGGCCGCCCGGGTGGTCGGCGTTGCCAGGGTGCGGTTGCGTGCCAGGGCGGTGTGGGCCGGGGTGGTGGCGTTGTCGCCGGGGAGGTTGAGCGGGTCCAGGGTGGTGCTGCTGCCGGGGATGGTCAGCAGGATGGCGGCGAGAGCCAGGTGGACGAGGCCGGCCAGGACGGCGGCGGTTGTGAGGGATCGCGCCGTGCGACTGGATCGCTGGTCCGGCGGCGGGGCGTGGACGGTCACGAGAGCGTGTGCTGGATCGGCGCCACGTTCCACCTCCGGATCTTCAGACGGGCCGCATTGATCTAGACATGCGATGCGGGAGATCGTCAAGACGGTTGACGCGGCTTGTCGGATGGCAGATGACTTTGCGCAGGTCAGGCATGCTTACGGCCGCGCCTTCCGATTTGTCGGTTTGCTGTGAGTGCGCTGGGAGTCCTTTCCCGGCGCGATGGCGGTCGGTCAAGCGCGACCTGGCGCGTTCACGGACTGTTACGTGGGCGGCCAGGGCGCCAAAGCGGACTCGATCGAACCGATCATCGCAGATGGAAGCACTCCCGAACGGCTTATCGGTCGAGTGTTCGCATAGGGAGCCGGATCACATTCGGTGATCATTGACCGGTTGTGCCGGTTTATGGCGTGATTCGGGTGCTTTTGCTCTGCGGATCTTTAGGTCCTCTTTATGCGCGGCCTCCTCTCGGCGGTCGTGCGGGAGTGGAGTGCGCTCATGTCGCAGTCGTCCGATCAAAGTCCCGATCCTTTATGGCCGCGCCGGCGGCGTCGTGGCCGGTTACGGCGCGTGGTCGCCACAGTGGTCGCGTTCGTCCTGCTGGCTTCGCTGACGCCGCCGCCTCCCGCCGCGGCGCAGACGTACGTGGCGTCGTCGGCTGAGCCTGGGGCGATCAGCCGGTTCGCCTCCTGGCTGGGTGGCACGGTGGCGGGCTGGTTCGCCGAGGAGCCGAAGGGTGGGATGCGCCCCACCGGCAACGTCGTCCTGCCGGGCCGCGAAGGCACGGCCGCACCGCGGCAGGCGGCGCCGAAGCCGCCGGGCAAGCGGGTCAAGGAGCTGACCGGTAAGCGGTCGCGTTTCGCCAAGGTCTACGAGCTGGAGGACGGGCGGCTGCAGGCCGAGGTGTCGGCCGCTCCGGCGCACTACCTCGACGGCGACGGCGGCTGGCATCCGGTCGACACCCGGGTGGAGCAGGTGTCGCAGGACGGGTTCACGCACGGCAACGACAAGACGGGGTTCTCCTCCCGGTTCGGCGCCGGCTCGGATCGGCTCGTGCGGCTGACGCTGGGCGAGCGCCGGCTCACGCTCGGCGTGACCGGCCCGGCGCGCGAGGTGGCGCCGGAGGTGGACGGCTCCACGGTCACTTACCGAGGTGTGCTGGGTGAGGGCGCGGACCTGGTCTACGAGGTCACCGAGACCGGGGTGAAGGAGAACATCGTCCTGGCGCGTGCCCCGGCGGGCAGCCCGTCGTACGGCTTCACCCTCACCGTGTCCGACGGGTTGCGGGCCGAGGCTCAGGCTGACGGGTCGATCGACTTCGTGCCGCCCTCGGGCAAGACACCGGTGTTCACGATTCCGAAGCCGTTCATGATCGATGCGGCGGACGATCCGGCGTCACCGTACGGCAAGCGCTTCTCGTCCGCCGTCACGCAGAGCGTGACCCAGCAGGGCGACCAGGTGAGCATCACCATCACAGCGGACGCGGCCTGGCTGGCGGCGCCCGAGCGGGCCTGGCCGGTGACCATCGACCCGACCGTGGTCGTGGCTCCGGACGCGCAAACCTCCAGCGACGCGATGATCGTCTCCACCTCGGCAGGCGTGAACTTCGACTACGACCTGCGGCTCGGCGCCGGCCGGTCCGGCACCGCCGTGCACCGCGGGCTGATCCAGTTTCCGCAGGTGGCGACCGCGATCCCGCCGGGAGCGGTGCTGGACAAGGCCGAGCTGGGGCTCTACTACGACCAGGCGCTGGCCGGCAACAACACGCCGGTGGCGCTGGAAGCCCGGGCGGTCACCCAGGCATGGGACGCCTCCACCGTTACCTGGAGCTCGATCAACACCGCGATGGGCGCGGTGGCGGCCACCGCCACCTACCAGCCGGCACAGGCCAACATCTGGCACGCCTACACGATCACCGACCTGGCACGTGGCTGGATCAGCGGCACCGTGCCCAACCACGGCGTCATGGTCAAGGCCGTCAACGAGACGGTCGCAGCCGGTGGCCCCGTTTATGCGGCCGGGGACTGGGGCTCGGGCTTCCCGGAGAACCCGATGCCCAAGCTGACGCTCACCTACGGGATGCCGTCGGTGGAGCTCGGGCGGCCGCTGGTGGTGCACGCCACCGGCGCGGAGCTGGTGTGGAAGCCGTACGACGGGCCGGGCGAGGTGGCCGAATACCAGGTGCACCGCAGCACGGACGCGGCCTTCACCCCCTCGCCGGCCACGCTGGTGGCGCCGCTGCCGGGTGATGCGACCAGTTACACCGACACCTCCGCCACCCCGCGGACCCGGCCGACCTACCGGGTGGTCGCCGTCCGCGCCGACGGGCAGACGTCGGCGTCCGGCCCGATCACCGTGGGCCTGCCGAGCGCGGGCATCTCCTCGGCGACGATCCCGGCGACCATCGACACCACCCTGAGCAGCTGCCAGCCGAGCACAGGGCACGACCGGCTGGGCGAGCGGGCGAACCTGTCTGCGGGCTTCGGCGGCACCGCCTTGGGCAACACCCGGTCGCTGCTGAAGTTCGACACCTCCGTCATCCCGGCAGGGGTCAGGGATCTGTCGGCGGACGTGCGGGTGTTCCAGGTGGCGCACCGCGGCGGCGAGCCGACCATCCGCTTCCACCGGCTCACCCGCGGCTTCGACGAAGCGGCCGCGTCGTGGACGAACGCCGCGCCCGGCGTCCCGTGGACCGCGCCCGGCGGCGACTACGAGACCGCGCCGGTCGGCGAGGGCTTCATCCCGGCCCCGTGGGACTACGAGTACTCCAGCTGGTGGACGCTGGACGGGTTCAGCGACCTGGTCAAGCAGTGGATCAGCGACCCGGCCAGCAACCACGGCCTGCTGATGCGGGCCGAGCGCGAGGGCAGCAAAGCCTGTGCGACCAGCGGCGACGGCGCCTCGTTCACCTCCTCGGAGGCGGCCGAGCCGGAGGTGCGGCCGTGGCTGACGGTGGTCTACTCCGACCCGACGCTCACCTACCATGCCCCGGCCACCCCGGCCCGGATGGCCGGCGGTGAGCAGCAGAACGTCGAGGTGACCATCACCAACACCACGACCGAGACCTGGCCGGCGGCCACCACCCGGCTCGGCTACTTCTGGAAACTGCCGGACGGCACCGACGTCACCGGCGACACCCAGCAGTTCGCCGCGCTGCCGATCGACCTGGAGCCGCGCGACACGGTCACCGTGACGGCGCCGCTCAAGGCGCCGGTGCTCACCTCGGGCAACCTGGCCGACGCCGCCACGGTCGTGTGGGACCTTCAGGACACCGTCACCAACAACTGGAAGTCGGCCAGCCACCATCTGCCGCAGTTGCCGCAGCAGATCCGGGTCGATTCCCCCACCAGCGACCTGCTGGGGCTGGAGAAGTTCTACTCCTACACCGGCAAGAACACCGGCGCCGGGACGACCGCGCTGGTCAACCCGTACGCGGGCAACGTGGTGTGGGGTTACAACGCCTTCTCCAACCCGTCGCGGGGCGCGCAGACGTTCGTCCGGATGACGTACAACTCGCTGGACACCTCCGCCTCCTCCATGGGCTACGGCTGGAGTCTGCAGACCTCCACCCTGCAACGCCTCGGCTCGCAACTGCACCTGCACCCGCCCGGCCAGCCCTGGCCGTCGCAGGTGCGGCTGACCGACGGCGACGGCACCACGCACGTGTGGCTGCGCGACCCGCCTACCTGCACTTCCAACTGCGCATACAAGAACCCGCGCGGCGTGCACCTGTATCTGCAGAAGACCGGCTCGCCGGACCCGCTGCGGCAGTGGGTGTTCACCAAGCCGGACCGCACCCAGTTCTTCTTCGACGACGAGGGCTTCCAGTCGGCGATCGTCGACAAGAACGGCAACACCATGTCGTTCACCTACGAGCGGCGTAAGTCCAACAACAAGCCGACCAAGTTCCTGCAGTACATCACCGACGCGGCCGGCCGACGGACGCTGTCGCTGACGTACTACAAGAAGGGTCAGGACTACACCTACATCGGCGATGACGGCGCCGAGGTCGAAGCCACCAAGCTGACCAACCCGCACATCATCGACACCGTCGAATCGATCACGGACATCGCCGGCCGCAAGGTCACCTTCGCCTACACCGACAAGGGCCTGATGGCCAAGATGGTCGACGGCGCAGGCGACGCCAAGGCCAAGACGTTCCGGTTCGCCTACGACGCCACCCAGGGCAACAAGAACGTCAAGCTCGTCACCGTCACGGACCCGCGCGGCAACGTCACCGACCTGCAGTACTACGAGGCGCCGGTCGATCCCAAGGACAAGTGGAAGATCGAGACCCTCACCGACCGGCTGGACGGGGTCACCCGCTTCGACTACGTCGACCCGGACGGCCCGCAGGGCGGCGTCATCCACGCCACCGTCACCGATCCGCTGCAGCACCCCACCAGGTACGTGCTCGACGCGTACGGCCGGCCGACCACCATCACCAACGCCAAGAACGAGACCACCGCGCTGGAGTGGGACCCCGACCACAACGTCACCAAGCTGACCGAGGCCAACGGCGCGTACGCGACCTGGACGTTCGACCCGAAGACCGGCTACCCGCTGGAACTGCGCGACGCCGAGGCCAACCACAACGACACCCCGCCCACCACGCTCACGTACGCGACCGGTCTGAACGGCTACGTCGCCGACCTGACCGCGAAGACCTCGCCCGAGGGCCGCACATGGCAGTTCGGCTACGACGCCAACGGCAACCTGAAGACGGTCACTGACCCGCTCGGCGTCCAGTCGGCCACCGCTGGCGACTACACCACCACCTATGAGTACGACCCGCTAGGCCAGCTGATCAAGGCCGTCGACGCCAACGAGAACCCCACCACGTTCGGCGACTACCACGCCTCCGGCTACCCCGAGACGATCACCGACGCCTACCTCAAGACCACCAAGACCGTCTACGACGTACGCGGCAACGTGCTCTCGGTCACCGACGCCCTCGGCAAGACCACCACGCAGACCTACGACGTCTTCAAACGACCTCTCGAGTCGAAGGTCCCCAAGGACCAGGACGCCTCGCCTCCGGTGTTCATCGTCACCCCGGCCCCGGTCTACGACCCGAATGACAACATCACTGAGTCGACCGCCCCGAACGGCGCCGTCTCCACTGCCGTCTACGACGCCGCCGACCAGCTCATCGAGTCGATCCTGCCCAAGGACGCCACCGACGGCCCCGACCGCAAGGCCACCTTCACCTGGGACCTGGCCGGCAACCTCAAGACGCAGACCGAACCCAAGGGCAACCTCACCGCGCAGGCGGGTGACTTCGTCACCACCTACGTCTACGACCCGATCTACCAGCTGACCGACGTCCTCAACTCCGACCAGCACAAGATCACCAACACCTACGACAACGTCGGCAATGTCACCACGGTCGTCGACCCGCGCAAGAACGCCACCGCGGACGCCGCCGATTACACCGCGTCCTACACCTACGACCGCAACCACCGTGTCACCCGCACCAAGGACGCCGCCGGTCACGAGACGAGCGTCGCCTTCGACCTCGACGGGCTCGTCATCTCCCAGACCGACCAGGACGGCAACACCTCCCACACCGCCTACAACAAGCGCGGCGACGTCGTCGAGACGCGCGTCCCGCACGCCGAGACCGACGGCGTCATCAAGTACGTCACCACCAGGTTCGAATACGACGAGGTCGGCAACCAGACCAAGACCATCACCCCGCGCGGTGTGGAGACCGCCGACGACCCCGCCGACTTCGTCAACGAGACCACCTACGACAAGCTCAACCGGCCCGTCGAGCAGATCTACCCGTACGACCCCGACGACCCGGTCTACAACACCCCCGACAAGGTGCTCTACACCTACGACGCGGTGTCGCGGCTGACGGAGATCTCCCACCCGCCCTCGCACGGCCAGAGCGTCCGCAACGTCTCCACCATGTCCTACTGGGACAACGGCTGGTCCAAGACCACCACCGACCCGTGGGACATCAAGACCACCTACGACTACAACCAGCTCGGTCTGCAGACCAACCGCACCGTCACCAGCGCGGGCGGCTCGTCGCAGCGGGCCCTGGACTGGACCTACTACCCCGACGGCAAGCTCAAGACCCACTCCGACGACGGCGTCCCCCTCGGCCTCGACGTGGTGATGGGCGACAACTCCGACACCGGCCAGGTCACCACGGTCGGCTCCTGGACCACCAGAGGCGGCAGCTCGTCCTCCAACATCGCCGGCCCGCAGGCGAGCGCGGCCACCGGATTCGTCGGCTACGACTACGCCAGCGCCCCCGCCGGCACCGGCGCCTCCAGCTTCACCTGGAACCTGACCACCCCCACCGAGGGCAGCTACAAGGTGCAGGCCGCCTACCCGGCCGGCGCGACCGCCACCAACGCCACCTACACCGTCAAACACGCAGGCGGCCAGGCACAGGTCACCGTCGACCAGACCCAGAACCCAGGCACCTGGGTCGACCTCGGCACCTACACCTTCACCGCAGGTCTGGCCCACAGCGTCACCCTCACCGATGACGCCAACGGCACCGTCGTGGCCGACGCCGTCAAACTGGTGCGCGACAACAGCGGCGACACCGACACCGAAGCCAAGGACTTCGCCTACACCTACGACGCCAACGCCAACCTCACCCGGATCACCGACAACTCCCCCACCGCCAAGATCGACCTGTGGGACATCGCCTACACCAACCTCAACCAGATCGACCGCATCGTCGAAAAGCTCGACGGCACGGTCAAGAACACCACCACCTACGCCTACAACGAGAACAGCGCCGTCACCCAGCGCACCCACGACAAGACGCTGGCCACCTACCGCTACGACGTCCGTGACCTGGTCGACGAGGTCGTCAACAAGAAGACCGCCACCGACGCCAACCTCAAGACCACCCGCTACACCTACACCCCACGCGCCGAACGCCTGACCGAGACCAAGGCCAACGGCAACACCGTCACCTACGACTACTTCCTGTCCGGCGTCCTGCGGCATTCGATCGAGAAGAAGCCCAACGCCACCGTCGTCGCCGAACACACCCTCGGCTACCAGGGCAACCTGCACCGCAACCGCGACCACGCCAAGATCCAGAACGCCGACTCCCCCGGCGCCTACCTGGAACACGTCTACGCCTACACCTACGACCCCCGCGACCGCATCGCCAAGACCGTCAAAACCCCGGTCGCCGGCGGCACCGCGGAAACCGAGACCTACTCCCACGACGCCAACAGCAACGTCTGGGAAGAAGAAGTCCTCGGCAAGAAGACCACCTTCACTTACGACCGCAACCGCCTCATGACGTCGGTGTCCGGCGGGCAGACCTCGACCTACACCTACGACCCCTACGGCCGGCTGCGCACCATCCAGGGCGGCGGCAAGGTCTGGGAGAAATACACCTACGACGGCTTCGACCACGTCGTCAAACACGAGAAACTCGGCGGCGACGGCGTCACCGGCACCGTCACCAAATACACCTACGACCCGCTCGATCGCACCACCTCCAAGACGGAGAAGGAAGGCACCGCGGGCGCCAAGACCACCACCTACTCCTACCTCGGCCTGTCCGCCGAGGTCCTGGACGAAGAGGTGGCCGGCAAGCTCACCAAGTCCTTCCAATACTCGCCCTGGGGCGAGCGCCTGTCACAGGTGAAGGTCGCCGACGAAGGCCGCGAGGAGTCCTCCTACTACGGCTACAACCCGCACACCGACGTCGAGCAGATCACCAGCGAGACCGGCGACACCCGCGCCACCTACGGCTACACCGCCTACGGCAAGAACGACGACAAGCTCTTCACCGGCGTCGACAAGCCTGACCCCGTCGACCCCACCGCCAAGGAGGAGTACAACCCCTACCGCTTCAACGCCAAGCGCTGGGACAACTCCACCGGCATGTACGACATGGGGTTCCGCGACTACAACCCCGGCCTCAACCGCTTCCTCCTGCGCGACACCTACAACGGCGCCCTCAACGACCTCTCCCTCGGCACCGACCCCTGGACTTCCAACCGCTACGCCTTCACCGGCGGCAACCCCATCACCGGCATCGAACTCGACGGCCACAGGGTCGATGGGTGTGGAGACGGCTCCGGGCGGATGGAGTGCGCACCCACGCTCCAGCAGAAGGTCGACTCCGGGACTGCTAGTCCAGCGGACGTGTCAGAGTATTCCTCGAATACCCACATCAGCAACCTCAACGAGACCGACAAAACTAGAGCGACGCTGAGTGCTATCGGTCAAAAAGATCCGGACACTGTTAACAAGTGGACTAAAGCACACCGAGACGGCACTGCAGACAAGGTGATTGAAGCCGTCAAGGAAATCGCATACGGCGACGCCAAGAGGTGCTTGCAAGGCGATACCGGATCCTGCGCGTGGGCAGCCTACGACGCCTTCACCATGAAGCTCGGGACCGTTGCGCGGAAAGCCGGCGCAGCGCTCCTGGACAACCTCACCGCCTGCAAACACAGCTTCGTACCCGGAACCGAAGTGCTCATGGCCGATGGCACTCGCAAACCGATTGAGGACGTCAAGGTCGGCGATGAAGTTCTGGCAACCGATCCGGAAAGCGGGGAAACCAGATCAGAACGCGTCACGGCGGTTATGACCAGCAAAGGTGACAAGCGCCTTGTCCAGCTCAGCATCGACGCCGATGGTGACGTAGGCGACGATCGCGGCAGCATAATCGCGACGGATCATCATCCGTTCTGGGTGCCCGCGCTGAAAAAGTGGGTCAAGGCCGCTGACCTCAAGCCGGACATGTGGCTGCGTACGTCCGCAGGAACGTACGTCCAGGTCGAGGCGATCCGAAAGTGGACCGCTGTGCAGCGGGTCCACAACATGTCCGTCCAAGACCTGCACACCTACTACGTGCTGGCCGGTGCCACACCGATCCTGGTTCACAACTGCCCGCCAGCCTTCGTGACGAAGGCAATAGGCGAACTGCCGGTCAGGGGCAAGGGGTCTAAGACGAATGGGCGTATCTTCAGCCCCGACGGGACCGAGATCGGCCCCGCCATGCGTAGTGGAACAGGAGAAGTTGCGGATGCCATCAACAAGTACCTTGCGGACTCTCCGCTGATGGCAAATCCTCCCCGAGGCCCGCACCCGTCCGCCACTCACGTTGAAACCTGGTACGCGTGGTGGCTGAGGAATCCCAATAACACCGCCAAGAATGCGGTTGTGGTGATCAACAATCAAGGTGGAGTGTGCGGAGCACCCTTCGGATGCATGAAGGCGGTGGAAGCAATTCTTCCCCGAGGCAAAACCATGGAAGTGTGGTATCCAGGAGCAACGGAGGCCGTCACTTTTGTCGGGCTAGGGTAGTTCCGTACCCTAACTCGGCCATCCATAGCGCAGCGCCCACGGCTACCGGCGCCCGCTCGGACCACGTATGGTAAAGCCTGATCAAGCAGGCAGCCAACCTTCGGCCATAGGCGCGCCCGGGGCTGTTCACATCCCCGGGCGTGCCACGCGTCAGTAGCGATGAATATACCGTTCCCATGCGGAACACCTTCTCGGGCTTGCGGCGTCGATCAAGCCCCCAGCGGCCGATTGGGCGCCGGAGGCTGCCATTGCGGAAACAAGGTTTCGGGGTGGTGGCGCATTCATATATCAGCACCGTTTGATGCGGCGAAGTTGGCATGAGCCTGAATGAGTGATTGGATCAGCTCAGTGACACAGAATGAGAGGATTGTGCGCCATGGGAATCTGGGACGTCAAGAAGGACGAAGAGCGGCAGCAGTGGACCTACACCCCGCTCGTCGGCGTGGGACCGCTGCGGTTCGGAATGAGCTACCAGGAGATAATCGACGCCCTCGATCCTTTCGTACAGACGGGCGGCGTCGGGTCTGACGACGCACCCACTGCTCGGCGGTACCCGGAGTTGGGTGTAACCGTGTACTACGAAGACGACATCAGCCTGGCCGGAGTGGCGATCGATGCACTCATCGGTCCACAGGTGCTTCTAGACGGCACGGCTCTGGTCGCACAGGTGCCCTCTGTGATGGAGAAGTGGTTGTGGGAGTACGGGCAAACGCACGGATGTGAGATCCAGTATATCCATGACGGAAATCCGTCATCACCGGATCTGGGCCTAATCTTGCGCGTGCAACGAGCAGGGGACATCCTCCTCACCCGGCCGCTTCTCCTCTTGCGCGATTGGGCGCTGGAACCATGGGGATCCGTTCCCGCATACGAGTGGACAAGTTGGTGATCTAGCTGCCCGAAGGCCGTGCCGGGGCGACTGGACGGGTTATGCCGCGGTAACAATTGGTTCGCGACGGAGCACGAGATTTAAATCGTCGGAAATTCCCTACGCCGCGGGTATCGGATCTGGAGTAGCACTGCCTTCTACCGGCAGGGCCCTTCCTCAGGAGCTGTTAGGGGCGGTAGGCTTGCTCGCCCTCATGATCAAGGTACGTGTTCACAGGAGGTAAGTCGACGTCTCCCTTCCAGGGCTTGGAACGAGTGGAATGGAGTCAATTCGAATGCATGGAAGGAGAACCGGGTAACCTTCCCGATCACATCAGAGCCTTGACCGCAAGCGATGCGACGGTCCGGGAGATGGCGCGCCAGGAGATCGAGTATTGTCCCATCGCTCAAGGCGCGCCCCCACGTGGCCGTCCCGGCGAACCCTGGCCACGCTCGCCGGCTCCATCCACCATGGCGGGTAGTTAAATCCACTCTGGGGTCTCGATGATTCATCATCGAGACCCCAGAGTGGATTTTCGCCTCTCATTACCAGGCAGGCTTCATCCACTGGATCCCCTGAATGGCATCCAGGTACTCAAGATGAGCGGGGCCTGTTGCGCCAACCTGGACTTCTGCGTAACCAGCCCTGTTGCCCCACGGAGCGTGGTCCTCCATGGCGGGGCCGATGTTAGCCACGAGCCCGTCCCCCATGAAAATTTGCTGCCTCGGGCGAGGCCAACTCCATTCTTTGAATGAGATTTTTTGCACAGGTGCCAAAATTTCTGGAAGCTTTGAATGCGCCACCTGGGCGCATGAGCGCCAGAAATTGGAACCATAGGCGGCCTCATGGACTGCGTTGTGAATCAGAAATTCCCTAAGAGATTCCGTTAGCTCTTCCCAGGGCTGATCAGGCTCTCTTTGGAGTACCTCGTGTGGAGGGTTTACTGTGAAAGCCCATTCGTGATCCCCATGATCCTCCATGAAGACGGCCGCGTATCCATCGGAGTGAATATTGATCGCAGAGATCATTTCCTTGATGGTGAGAAGTGCCGTGGGCCATTGTGACGACAGTTCGTGCCACTCCCTGAGAGGCGATGGTAGCCACGAGCATCTTGGGGGTAGTGGTTCGGGGGGATGCTCGGTGGTCCATGCCACTTGCTAAGAAATGTCGGCAAGGATCTCGTTAGGGTTGATCACAAGGGAATCCTGACACAGAGGGTGGCGTGCTGAGGTATCTGGGGGCGCCCTCAAACGATCAGTGCACCACCCGTGGGCTGATCCTGGTTGGCGAAACGTGGCCTAGCTGTACTTGGCCAAGATCTTGGTGACACGCGGTCGCGGGTGATTGATCACATAGAAGACCTCCGGGCGTAGTGGAGTTTGCCGACTTCACCACCACCCGGAGGTCTTGATGGGTCACGCTAACGCCCGGCTGACGTTTCATCGCAGATGCCTGCTGATCCGCCGTGTCGTGTTCGACGGCCGCCCGGTCGCGCATGTGGCCGCCGAACTCGGTGTCTCCCGCCAGTGCGGGCATCGGTGGGTGCGCCGCTTCCGCGCCGAAGGCTGGGACGGACTACGCGAACGCCGCAGCGGCCCCCGCTCCTGCCCGCGCCGCACCCCCGCCGCCACCGAGCAGCAAGTGCTGGCCGCCCGCGCCCAGCTGCGGACCGGACCCGACCACATCGCCCGGGCCACCGGAGTGCCGGCCAGGACCGTCACCCGCATCCTGCGCCGCCACGGCGTGCCCGTCCTGGCCAACTGCGACCCCCTCACCGGCACACCGATACGCACCACCCGCCACAGCACCCGCCGCTACGAACACCCCGCACCCGGCGACATGATCCACATCGACGTCAAGAAACTCGGCCGCATCCCCGACGGCGGCGGCTGGCGCGCACACGGCCGCAGCGAGCAGGTCCGCGGCCGCGGCATCGGCTACGACTACCTGCACACCGCCATCGACGACCACACCCGCCTGGCCTACGCCGAAGCCCTCACCGACGAGAAGGGCACCACCTGCGCCGCCTTCCTGACCCGCGCCGCCGCCTTCTTCGCCACCCACGGCATCGACCGCATCCACCGGGTACTGACCGACAACGCCAAGAACTACCGCATCAGCCGCGCATTCCAGCAAGCCTGCGCCGAACTGGGCGCACAGCAGAAGTTCACCCGCCCGCACTGCCCATGGACCAACGGCAAAGCAGAACGCTTCAACCGCACCCTGGCCACCGAATGGGCCTACCGCCAGCCCTACGCCAGCAACCAGCACCGCACGCAAGCCCTTGATCCCTGGCTCGAGCACTACAACACCACCCGGCCACACACAGCCCTCGGCGGCCGACCACCGATCAGCCGACTGACACCAAGTTCATGACCAAGTACACCCTAGCGTGGGCGCACCTCACCCTCTGTGACCTGCGGCGATCTTCTATCTTGCCCCGGGTGGCGCCAACCCGAGCGGGGAGTCGGACGCGTCCGATGGAAAGCGCTGTTTCATAGGTGTTCGCCTGTGAAACAGTCCGGAAGTCGTGAAGCCACTGCGCCAGGCAGTCAAACCGGCCGCTCAGCCGGTGGGCAGGGGAAACTTAATATCGGTGAGGAGTTCGGAGACCTCCCAGAGCTTGTGCGCGGTGTCGTCGTCGAGTGCTGCGCCAGACAGTTCTTCGAGGGCGGCGGGGCCGCGTACCCCGAACCGGCTGGGACCGGAGAAGCTGGCGCCGGGGACGTCGCCGACGGTGGCCAGCAGGGTCGGCCGGGCGCCGCCTTCGGGGCTTTGGGCCAGGAGCCGCGTTCCCAGCGCGAGGCTGCGGTCAAGGATGCGCCGGCCGGTGGTCATGGTGAATCCGGTGGCTGCCCAGCCGGGATGCGCCGCCGTGGCCAGGATCGGCGAGCCGGCCCTGTTCAGGCGGCGCTGCAGCTCTCGGGTGAACAGCAGGTTGGCCAGCTTGGTCTGTCCGTAGGCGCCGAACGGCCGGTAGGGCCGTCGTTGCCACTGCAGGTCCTCGAAGTCGATGTGCGCGCCGCGGTAATTGGTGGAGGACACGGTGATCACCCGCCTGGTGATCCGGCTCAGGAGCAGATTCGTCAATGCGAAGTGCCCGAGGTGGTTGACGCCGAGCTGGCTCTCGAAGCCGTCGGCGGTGTGCTGCAGGGTGTCGGTCATGGAACCGGCGTTGTTGATCAGATAGTCGATGGGGCCGTCCGTCGTGCGGGCGAACTCACGTACAGAGGCCAGCGATCCGAGGTCGAGCGGGCGTGACTCGGTGAGGCCGCCAATCTCGGCGGCGGCCGCGCGCCCGCGGGTCTGGTCGCGCACGGCGAGAATGACCCGTGCGCCCTTCGCCGCCAGCGCGGCGGCGGTGGCCTTGCCGATGCCGCTGCTGCCGCCGGTGATGATGACGGTCCGGCCGGTATGATCGGGGATGTGCATGGTCATGAGGTGACGACGATCTTTCCGTGATCGGGTTGCGCGGTGGTCAAGATCGATGGCTTCCGGAGGTGCCGCTTCACAGGCTGTCCCAGAAGTCCGACAGCATGCGGGCGGACCGGGCCGGGTCCTGCAGCATCCACCAGTGACCGAGCCCGTCGAGGTCGACGGCACGGGCGCCGGCGCGCTGGGCGGCGCGGTGGCGGAGAGCAACGCTGCCGGCAGTGAGGTCGTCGGTGGCCACAGGAACCAGACCGGGCCGGGCCGCTGCCGCTGCCAGCTCGCGCCCGCGTTCGGCCAGCATGTTCTCGGGCACCGAGCGGTACAGCGACAGAATGGCTCTGCCCATCTCGGGGCCCTGCCCGAGCGCCACCTGGCCGGCCGCCGGCTCAGGGATGCCCCACGAGATCATGCGCGCCGTCCGTTCCGCGGCGTCTCCCGAGAACGTGTCCTCGATGTGGCGTTCCCCGTCCCCCGGCGTCTGCCAGGTCTTTGCGATCTCATGCCACGTGAAGCCCGGTTCGTACCCGCCGATGGTGTCGCTGGTCCAGCTGCGTACCAGGTCGGGACGGGCCATCGCGACTTCCAGCACGTAACCGCCGCCGAAGTCGTGACCGACCAGGTCCACCGGGGTGCCCAGCTGCGACAGTTCGTCAATGAGCCAGTCCCGGTAGTCCAGGAAGGTGGCACCGAAGCCTGCCGGAAGTGCGGCGCCGAAGCCCGGAGGTGAGAGCCGGACGGCGTCCTGCTGCCGGGACTTGGGCAGTTCGCTGATCAGAGGGGTCCAGACCGCAGAGGTCACCGGGACGCCGTGGACAAAGACAATGGTCATGCCAGGTATGACACCACCGTGCCGGCGTAGGCGTCCAAGTCCTGTATTGCACCTCGTGATGCAAGATCTGCATAACGGGGGACTAGCCTGAGGACATGCTTCCCGATCTGGACCTACGACTGGTCCGGTACTTCACGGTCGTCGCCGAGCAGCTGAACTTCGCCCGGGCGGCCGAGGAACTGCGTGTCGCCCAGCCTTCCCTGAGCCGCCAGATTCAGCGCCTGGAGAACACTCTCGGCGTGCGTCTGCTGGAACGCACCACCCAGGGCAGCCGCCTCACCGCCGCGGGCGCGGCCTTCCTGCCCCAGGCACAGCAACTGCTGCACGGCGCCCGGCAGGCGGTCCAGACCGCCCGGGCCGCGGCGCCGGCGCGCACGATCACCATCGGGTACGTCGACGATCTCGTCATCACCCCCGCTGTGCGCGACCTGCGCCATCGCTGTCCCGACGCCCACGTCCGCACTCGTCACCTCGGCTCGCAGGACGCCTCCGCGCTGCTGGAGCGGCAGGTCGACGTCCTGGTCACCCGTACGCCGCTGCCCATCCCGGCCGAGGATCTGGAGGTGACGGTCCTGTACTCCGAGGCCCGGGTCCTGCTCGTGCCCGCCTCGCACCGTCTCGCCGGGAGAGAGGCGGTCACGATCGACGACATCGCCGCAGAACCACTCGTGGGCTGCACCGGGATGGGCGTCGCATGGACCACCTTCTGGCGGCTCGAACCCCGATCGGGCAGCGAACCCGCCCCAGTGGGTCCTACCTTGGCCGAGACGTACGAGGACAAACTCGAGGCCATCACCGACGGCACCGCCATCGCCATCGTCCCGGCCGGCGACCGGCGCCACACCCTGCGCCCCGACCTGGTCACCGTCCCGCTCGACGGGATCGAGCCTTGCCAGGTCGTCGTAGCCACCCGGACCGCCGACACCAACCCACTCGTCACAGAGTTCGTGCGATCCGCGAAGGACCTCCTGGTCGGGCACATCACCAGCGGTGCGGCCCCTCCCGCCCATTCTGTCTAGTGTTGTCCCGCTGATGGGAGGGTTCCCGGGCGCGGTGTACGGGCGCACGGCGAACCCTGCTACCCGCCGCGGTGCACGCTGCCCGGCGGGAAACGGCGGAAGAAGAAGCGCTCGTCGGCACCGGGCAGGATGCTCAAATGCACGCCGAAGACCATCCACATGTCCATCGGCGCTCCGGCCTCCATCACGTCGAAGCCCTGGCGGCGGTAGAAGGCGCCGAGCCCGGGCGTGGGCGGCATCGCGCCGTACAGCAGCAGGTAGCCGCAGTGCACGTAAATCTGCCGGCAGCGCTTGAGCAGCGCCGCGCCGATCCCGCGGCGGCGTTCGATCTCGGCCACCGCCACCGCCTTGATCTTCGCTAGACCGATCGCGCCGAGCATCACCACCCGACGCTGCGCTTCGCGCCGATCGACGTCGTGCGATGTCCGGCTGGGCCAGGTACTTGGCCCGAGATTGGTCACCGCCAGGCGGCGATGGGAGGCTGGAGGGATGGCCTGTTCTCGCCGGCCGGGATGAACGCAACTGGCCGACTGGAGCAGTCGGCGTCGAGGTACAGCAGCCGCGAGAAGCGGGTGTTGTTGACGGCCGACTCCGCGTGGGCGTCGGGAGTCGCAATGCATGGACGCGAGCCGGGGACGGGGCGGACGACCTGCCGCTCGCCCTCGAACCCAGGCTCGGTCCAGAAGCAGACCGCATCGTCAGGGCAGCGGGGGCCGGCGGCGTGCAGGGTGCCGGCCGCGGCGGGCGTTGCGATGGTGAAGGTGGCACCGGCGGCGAGGACCGCAAGCAGAGTGAGGGAACGCATGGGGGTCTCCTATCGATCGTGGACTCCGTGATCTCACTACCCTCACTCTCTGTAATTACTAACACACCATGCGCATTCAACTTGGTGTGGTGAGGGCGGCGTAGGGGACTGCCGACGGGCCATGCCGGCCAGGCGGCAGGAGCTGAACGGCCTTCGAGGAGGCTGAGTGCAGGAACTGGTGGTAGTGACCTGGGGCTTCTTCGCCTGTTAGTGATCCGTGACGTGATGGCCCGGACCTCCTACAGCCCCGTCAAGGCGCGCCCGGTTGATCAGTGGGTACGGCGGCGGGCGCGAGGACCTCGGTGACCTTGGCGATGGCCTCAGGCCCGGGTTTGACGTAGCGCATGGCGGTGCGGGGGTTCTTGTGCCGGGTCTTGCCCATGATGAGCTGCAGCGGCACCTCGGCCTCGCCGAGGTGGGTGGCGGCGCTGTGGCGCAGCTGGTGCAGGTCGAGTCCGGCGTGCTGGTCCAGCAGGACGCGGGCGCGGTCATAGCCGAGGCGGGCGCGGCCGGTGTGCGGGCAGATGTCGGCGGCCGCCGGGCGGCGAGCGGGGACGGGGCGGCGTTCGGACAGGAACAGCGGGCCGTGCGTGCGGGTGCTGCCGTCGGGGAGCCGGAGGAGCCGGGGCAGCAGGTGGGCGGTGCCGCGCTCCCAGTACACCCATTCGATCGAGCCGCCCTTGGACCGGACCGGTGCCCGCCGGTGCTCCAGGTCGAGGTCCTCGACGTTCAGCGCCAGGATCTCAGCCGCTCTGGCCGCCGTTTCGTAGAGCATCCGCCACAGCGTCTTCTCGCGCAGCGGGATGTCGCGGCGGGACAGCAGCCGGTGGACGGTGGCCTGGGCGACCGCGCGGGTCTCGTCGACGTTCTCCTTGCGGCGTTCGGCCTCAGCCGGAACGGACGGGGCGGCCCAGTGCTTCTTGGCCTGGCACCAGAGCAGCCAGGCGGTGACGGCGGCGCGGTTGCGGTTCCAGGTCGCCGGCGCGCATCGGCCCCACAGCTCGGTGAGCGCGGCGCCGATCTCGGCGCCTTGGCCGCCAGCCCGTATCGGGCCAGCGCCCCGAGCTTGACCGCCGGCACCGGATCGGTGGCCACCCCTCCGGCGCCAAGCTGGGCGATCTCGGCCACCCGCCGCAGTTCGTCGGCCAGCACCCGGCCCGAGGCCTTGGTCGGTGCCGTCCGCAACCGCTCCAGCTCTGAGCGGCGCTTGCCGTCCGGCACCTCCAGCAGCCCCACCAGCGCGGCGCGCATCTCGGCCGGCAACCGGCCTGACAGCAGCGCGTGCAGCCGCTCGTTCTCCGCCCGCCGCACCTCGCCGATCATCCGCACCAGCACGGTCATGCCCGGCAGCAGAATGCGCTCCTTGAGCATGTGCACCTGGGCCCGGTCGAACAGCGCCCGAGGCCCCTCCGCCGAGGCCCACACCCGCGCCGCCACGTACTGGCGCACCTCGCTCTCGCACGAACCGAAGGCGCGATAGTCCAATAGCTCCCGGATCTCCCAGGCGTGCTCGTACACCGTCTGCTGCCGCTGCCCGTAGTCGGCCAAGTGCGCTGGATCCAGACCGAGCTGCTCGGCGACGAACGCCACCGTCTCCGGCGGAACGGCCAGCGGGTCGTCGGTCAGGAACACCCCCAGCATGCGCACCGTGCCCCACTGCACGGCCCAACCGAGTTTCGTGGCCGGACGCCGTTTCGAGGCAGCGCATCCAAGGCACTGCGATCCAGCCGGAAGAACTGCTCCAGCTCTGCGGCGGAGGGCTCCTCAGGGAAGCGGCCATAGCGGGCGATCTGCTCATCAGAGAGAAATTCGAACGGCATGGCCCAGGAACGTAAGCCCCGCGACCTGCCCAAACGAGGGCCGTCATCGAACCGGCATGAAGATCAACTCTCTACCGCTAATTTCTGCACTCAGCCTCCAACTAGTCGCTGTTGCAGCTGGTGGAATCTCCGATCATCTGACACGTCGCCTGCCGCCCGGCTGAGAGTGCGATCAGGGAGTGGAGGAAGCCGCCTCGCGTTCGGCCAGGTACTTGTCGAGGAGGCTGAACAGGGTGTTGATGACGAGTTCTTCCTGATCGGCGGAGAGCTCCCAGTGGTCCCAGGTGGCGAGAGCGATGTGGCGCACCTGTCCCGACCAGTGGTGACTACAGGCCTCACCACGGCGGGCGATGAGCCATTCCGTCCACCCCTGCAGGCCGGGTCCACCGTGGCGCTTGGCGTGCTGGTCATAGCCTTCAAGGAAAGCCTCCAGACCTGCCAGTCGACCGCCGATGACGAACATCCCTGGGCGGCGCCTGACGGTGGCGAAGTACTCGCGCTCGCTCATCTGGGTAAGGGGCGTGGTCATGATCGATGTTCTCACCGGCGTCGCTGCGCCCGCGTGCCTCCTGAGGCGCTCACCTGATGGCAGAACAGCCGGGATCCGGCGACGCGACGCTGGTAACGCATGCAGCGCAGCAGGTCGGGGCTATATCCGCCCGATTCTCCGCGAGCACGACGGGGACCCCTACGAGGCTGAGAGCGGCGCCGAAGCCATCGCCAAGGCCCGCCAGGTCGTGGCACTGCGCCGCCGTATCCACTGATCAGCCCTGCGGCTGCTCACCGGGGCTGGGTGAGTGCCGGGCCCACGTCGCTGAGCACGACCCCCGGCCGGCGAAGCGCCAGGCGAAGTGTTTCTGGTGCACTCCGCCTGTATCCGTACGGTGCGAACGCGGGTCAGCGGAGGACGATTCACCTCCATACTGGGCACGCAGTGGGATCATCGTGACAGATGACACCTGAGGGGGGACTTTGCCTGACAGCCGCCACAAGTACCTCTACGAGCGCCTCGGGGATCACGATTTCCAGCAACTCATCGGGGCGCTGCTTTCCGAGCGCTTCCCAGATTTTGTCCCGCTACCTCTGCGGCAGGCCGACGGAGGCCGTGATGGAGTCCGAAGCGCACCCGAGAAACGGCTGATCTATCAGGTTAAATGGTCTGCCACAGGCACCGAGAAGGACCCCGTTGCGTGGCTGGACGCAACAATCACTCAGGAAGCCGAGAACATCAGGCGGCTCGCGGCCGAGGGCGCGAAAAGTACATCATCGTGACGAATGTCCCGAGTACCGGCAGACCCAGAACTGGGACGTTCGACAAGCTTAACGAGAGGTTAGCCGCCCACTCGAAGGCCTTCGGCCTCGACATGAGCGCTTTGTGGCGCGAGGCGATCAACCCGATGGTTGATGCGGCATCGACCGAGCCCAAGTGGGCCTATGCCGACATGCTCGCAGGATGGGATCTCATCCGCTATCTCCTCAGTGAGGAGGCAGCAGCCAAACGTGATTCAGGCCTTCGCGACCTCCTTCGCAAGGTAGCCGCTGCACAGTGGGACGACGACGAGCGCGCGTCAAGTTCAGCCAAGTCGATTTGGACCGGGAACGCCTGGCCGACCTGTTCGTCGATGTGCCGGCGGACATGATCCACGTTCCCCGCCGAGCACAAGGGTTGGCAGCTGACACCCAGCGACTGGGCGGCGCCGCCTCCTACATCATCGGAAAGTCGCCCTACCCGTTCACTCTCGTGCGGGGCGCGCCCGGCCAGGGCAAGTCCACGCTGGGGCAGATCGTCTGCCAGGCGTTCCGTGCCGCGTTCATGCCGGCACAGACACCCACGTCTGATCTGCCGGCGACCAGCAAGCCCAGATTTCCGCTCCGATTCGATCTCGCCGACTACGCGGCATGGATGCAAGGCCACGATGTCTTCGACAGTCCGAAGCCCTCACCCTCAAGAAGGGAAAGAAGCGGCCCACTCAGGAGGCGACCGTCGAGTGCTTCCTCGCCGCCCTGATGTCGCATCTGGCAGGGGGCACCTCGGTAGCAGCATCGGATGTACAGGACCTGTTCGACCGGGTGCCCAGCCTGATCGTTCTTGATGGCCTGGACGAGGTCGGTAGCATGGCGGCGCGCCGCCGCGTCGTGCGAGAGATCGATTTGTTCTGCTCCCGGAGCAGGGCGTACACCGTCGAACCCCGAGTGATTGTCACCTCACGTCCCAATTCCGCCGGTCTGCCAGAACCGGATGCGGACGTGTTCGAGGTCATCTCGCTGAGCCCCCTGGATCATGCTCTGCGCGACCAGTTCCTCCGCAAATGGTGCGCCGTCCACAACGTCCGAGGCAACGACAGCCGCACCCTGCGCCGCAACTTCAACGAAAGAACTCGCGAGCCCTACATCGGCGAACTCGCCGGCAATCCGATGCAGCTGACCATCCTGCTCTACCTGCTGCGCCAGCACGGGGACGCGACACCAAGCCAACGCACCGAACTGTACGCCGCGTACATGAATCTGCTCCTGGCTCGGGAGGCGAACAAGCACCCTGAGACGGTCCGGAAATATCGGACAGAACTCATGGAGATCGTCCCGTTCCTCGGCTGGTACGTCCAGTCCCGAGCCGAGGAAGACGGCCATAGCGGGCGTATGGCGCGCGATGAGGTCGAGGCCGCGATGAAGCACTTCCAGCGGACCTACGGCAAGCCTGAGAACGTGGTGGACGAGCTCTTCGAGGCCGCGACCGACCGACTGTGGGCCCTGACGGGCAAGGAACAGGAGACCTACGAGTTCGAAGTGCAATCGCTGCGGGAGTACTTCGCGGCGCGATATCTGTACTGGTACGCCGGCGAGGGCGCCCCCGGCTTCGACCGCACGCTCGTCTTCCGTGAACTGCTGCGACGGCCCTACTGGTTCAACACCGCCCGCTTCAACACCGCCCGCTTCTACGGCGGCCACGCGACGGGCTCCGACCTCTATGTGCTGCAGGCGGGGATCACCCACGAACTGGCCGACAATCCCTCCAAGCACGTTCGCGTGGCATCGTGGAGCCTCATCACCGACGGCGTGTTCAACAGCCGGCCGCTGGAAGCCGCCGCGATCGTGGACGCGCTGACCGACGACCATGGCAGCAAGCTCCTGCTGGAGGCGCTCGACGACAGAGCGATAGCAACACTTCCGGAACCGTCGCACGCCGGCAGGGTCTGGGAGCGCCTCACCCAAGCCATCGCCGCAGTCCCCGCACACCCCAATAATCACATTCGCATACGCGTCCTCCTCGACCTGCTCGGGCAACGACGCCAGTTCGCCCGCTGGTGGATTGACCGGCTTACCCAGGCGATCGGCACCGAAGACGAGATCGCCTGGTTGAGGCTCGGCGCGGCCTGCGAAGTCATCGCCGGTGATGTCATCGACATCCCCGGCCTTTCCGCCGAGGACGGTGAGCGGGCCCAGATGATCCTCAACACCGGGGGCCTGCCCCAACAAGGCAGCCTCCTTGAGGAGCAACTCCGCCGGGCCGTACTCGACGGCCAATGCACCGAGACGACCTCGGTGCGCTCGGAACTTGCACGGATCACGGTAGCCCTCAGCCCCGCCGAGTTCTACTCCTTCGGCACCCGTCCCAAGACCCAGACGCCGAAAGCGTCCTCCCAAGATCGTCGCTCACAGGCCATCCAGCTCCTACGCAAGTCGGGCTCGGCCCTTGCCGACGTCGCGAGCTTCCGACGATTCCAGCGAGGCGAGAAGGGCAGCACGTTCCCCTGGTCCAACGCCTCACCGCGCTGTTCCACGAGGTAGGCCGCTGCTGGCTCGTCACGGAGATCGCCATCATCGGTGCGGCCATGCCGCTTCTTGAGGGATATACGCGTGTGCCAGGTGCGCAAGCGCTGGGTGCCACTGGTCACCCAGCGGCGCTCATCGCACAAACCCGGGCCCATGCCCGTGACGCCACATGGTGGCGCGACCGGCTCAAAGCGTGCGACGACGACCACTCCCAGGCCGAGTGGGCCCTTGCACTCTGGGCGATCGCAGCAGGCGACACCATCGAGGAGCTCTTCAACGAGCTTGAGCAGTGTCTCGACCGGCTCCCGAACCGGCGGCGGCGCGCCCTCCGCATCGCGGCTCTTCGCCTCGGCGAAGCCGGGCTGCTTGCAGAGCGATCAGTGACAGCCACCACCGCCAGCGGCTTACTCGCGGAGATGCTGGCTGCCCGAGCCGGCCGCGCAGTCACACAGGGCAGTCCAGATTGGGTGGCTCCGGCAGCCGTTCAAGAGCGAGCACCACTCGCAGGCGTCGCCCGCACAGCGAAGTGGCTCAAGGTCGATCAGGCCCCACGGTATCGATAGGCAGATCAGCGGCCGCCGATCTCTCATAGTCCGATGCCGTGGAGCGGGTTGTCGTTCCATTTGTCGGCCTGGCGGATGTAGCCGGCGACGACGGGGGAGCCGTCGGCCCAGCGTCCATGGCGAGTGATCGCGGACATGGGCGCGCCGGCTTTGGCGGCGGAGGTGGCGCCGCCCGCGCGCAGGCCATGCGCGGTGTAGGCATCGGCCAGTTCTGGGCACGACCAGCGCGCCAGCGGCACCCCGGTCTCTGCCGGGAGTTGACAGGCCAGGGCCTTGGCCTCAGCGACCTGCACGGGCGTGAAGCGGGTCGGGCGCCCGCTGCGCCTGCGATCGGCCAGAGCCAGCAGACCGCCGCCGGCGAACCGGCCCCGCCAGGTGCGCACGGTGTCCACGTGCACCCCAACTTGGCAGCAATCCGCGCGTTGGACCTGCCCCGAGCCGCCAGGAGCACGATCTGCGACCGGACCCTGATCTGGTGCGGAGTCTTGTGACCGTAGGCCGCCTTCTTCAACCGGTGCCGCTCGGCGGCGGTCAGGGTTATGCGACGGGCGGCAGGAACTGGCAAGGCAGACAGGCCGATCAGCAGAAGTGGATCACAGCGCCATGTGGATCTTGCTCATGCTTCGTGGTGGAGTGCGTCCAGGGCGGTGAGTTCGTCCTCGGACAGGTGCAGGGAGCCGACGGCGACGTTCTGAGCGAGGTGGTCGAGGTCGCCGGTGCCGGGGATGGCCAGAACGTGGGAGCCTTGGTGCAGGGTCCACGCCAGCCGAATCTGGGCCGTGCTCACGCCGTGGGCGCGGGCAATGGCGACCACCTCCGGGTTGTCGTCGGTGGTCGCGCCGCCTTCGCGTCCGGTGCCGGCGATCGAATAGAACGGCACGAACGCGATGCCCTGTGCACCGCAGAGGTCCAAGAACTCCTTCTGCTCGGAGGATGCGCCGATGCCGTACATATTCTGGACGCAGACCACGGGCGCGATGGCCTGGGCCTCGGCGAGGTGGTGGGGGCGGATGTTGGACAGGCCCAGGTGGCGGATGAGTCCGGCCTCGCGCAGGTCGGCGAGTGCGCCGAAGCGTTCGGCGATGGAATCGGTGCCGACGATGCGCAGGTTCACCACGTCGAGGTGGTCGCGGCCGAGCTGACGCAGGTTCTCCTCGACCTGGCCGCGCAATTGCTCGGGGGTGGCATGCGGTAGCCACTGGCCCGAGGGATCGCGGCCCGGTCCGACCTTCGTGGTGATGACGAGGCCGTCTCCGTAGGGGGCCAAAGCACGGTTGATCAGTTCGTTGGCGGAGCGCAGCGGCGAGAAGTAGAACGCGGCGGTGTCGATGTGGTTCACGCCGAGCTCGACCGCGCGGCGCAGCACACGGATCGCCTGGTCACGGTCGCGTGGGACGGCGTCGAGCGCGAACGCCTTTCCGCGCTGGGGCAGGCGCATCGCGCCGAATCCGATCCGGTTGACCGTCAGGTCGCCGAGTCTCCAGGTACCCGATGCCGTCGCGGTGATCGTCTGTGAGGTCATGGCGGGATGATCCCTGCACGGTAGGCTGGCGCGCCATTCATTCACGCATACCTGAATCTATTGAGGAGTGGTCGTCCTGGCAGAGTTGGCGTTCTCGGCGAGCGATCTGGCGCAGGTGCGGTTCGCCGTGTCGCCGATGTGGGAGATCGCGCCCAGCTTCCGGCTGCTGTTGTCCGCCGCCGCACATCCGGTCCACCGGGCCTGGGCCGACCAGGTACGCCCGCGTCTGGTAGCCTCCGGGCTGGACCGCGGCTGGCTCTCCGAGCTGATCACGCCCACCGGCGGCTACGTCCCCGACTTCCTCAACCCGGCCCCCGCCGGACCGGCCCCCACGCCGGCGGCAGAGTGGGCTGCGATCCTCGCCTCACCCGCCGACCGGGTACGCCAGGACCTCGACCACTTGGCCCGCCACCAGGGGCATCTCGGCCCCCGGCTGCGGGCCCTGCGCGCAGACCCACAGACCCGCCTGGCCAAGGTCACAGAAGAGATCGAAGCGTACTGGGAGCTGGCACTCGCCCCCTACTGGGCACGGATCCAGGCGGTGTTGGACACAGACATCCTCTACCGGGCTCGCATGATCGCCGAGCGCGGCGCGGGCCGTCTATTCAACGACCTGCACACCTCCGTGAGCTGGGACGACAGCGGGCTACGGCTGGCCGGCCGAAAGCAGCCGCTGACCCGTCACACGGCAGGTGTAGGACTGCTGTTGATCCCCTCGGCCTTCACTGGTCCAGGACTGCGCACCCGGACGACGCCTCTGGACCCGCCTCAGCTCGCCTATCCCGCGCGTGGTGTCGGCGCACTGTGGAAGACGCGGCCCGCGCCCCGGGCCGACGCTCTCGCCGCCGTACTGGGCCGCTCGCGGACCCTGTTGCTGATCGAACTGGAAACCCCGGCCTCTACCACGCAGCTGGCCCACCGCACCGGGCTGTCCCCGGCCGGGGTATCCCAATATCTAACCGCACTGCGCAACGCGGGCCTGGTCAGCGCCCACCGCGCCGGCCGCTCCGTCCTCTACGCCCGCACCACCACCGCCGAGACCCTCCTTCAAACTGCCTCGACTGAGGCTCCGAAAGTCAACCCCTGAAGGACTTCCGGAGCTGGCCACTTAGCCCTAGGCTCCCCGGTGGTCCCCCGGGTTTGGCCCGTCCTCCGCTTCCGTGAGGGCGGGCCGTTTTCGTGAGCGCACGTGCGGGGCTGAGAGTGCCGTACAGGGCCGCGCCCCTTGCCGGGGCGGGATGACTCCTGATGCGATGGTTGAGCCACGCCAAGTTACGGGAGCAGCGCATGAGGTTATGGGCGAAGATCCGGGAATGGATCGCGTTGACCCTGATCGGCGCAGCGGCCGGAATTCCGCTGGGGCTCCTGATCCGTAGCATCGCCTCAGGGTCGTGGGGTTACTTCCTGCCCGGCCTGGCGATCGGCTGCGCCTGTCTCGTGGCGGCAGTCATGGTCGCGCCCATGCCGGAGAGGCTGGCGGCAGCCGAGGTTCTCAAGGAGGCGCGAAGGTTCCCGGACGGCGCGGAGGTGGAGGTCCAGGGCAGCGACACGAGTCTGGTGATCCAACGCCGATGGACCTGGTGGGGGCCCCTCACGACCATCATCAAGACGTCCCAGAAGGGGTGGGACGAGGCGTTCGACGAGGTCCAGGCGGATCAGGGGATTTCCACGGTGCCCTTCACGGCGTACGAGATCTACCGATGGTGGGGACCCATGCAGCTCTCGGACAACATCACCGTGATGTCGTCGCGCGCCCGGCATCCATGGGCCGGGCAGGCGCGGACCAACAGGTGGGGAAGGTACCGGCGGGAGCTACGTAACCAGTGGTTCCAGGCGCGGACGGGGCAGATGCGGGTGACGGAGGCCGAGATGCGGTTCCTCGCTGAGGAACTGCGCCGAGGGAAGATCGCTTGATCCGGTTGTCGTATCAGTCGACCCGCGTGCGCGGGCTGAGAGCGCCGTAGAGCGCCGAACCTCCCGGGGCGGGCCAAGACGACTTCGGGAGGTCGAGTTGCCCCGCAGCCGGGCCGCCACCGCCACATTGCCGCCACGGCCGTCGCCCTCGGCGCAGGCCAGCACGATCCGCGCCCGCAACGCCAGCCCCTGAGCGGTCGAGCGCCGCCGGGTCCACCCTCCAGCGTCCGCCGCTCCTGCTCCGATAACACCAGCGGTTGAAGTCTGCTGTCCGCCATCTCTCCAGCAGACTTCAACCAGCCAGTCAACGTCACCACGGCTCGACGAATCAGGTCTCGGCTGGCAGGATGCTGCGGGCGCCGAATTGCCTGCGTAGCATGGGGGCGAACGCGTTACGGGTGATGACCTGGTTGGCCAGCTTCTGGACGGCCAGCCCGGCCCGGCCGGCGGGCAGCAGCATGCGGGCGAACAGGAGCGCGTTGCGCTGGCGGCGCCGCACCTCGGGACGCATCCGGGCCTCGTAGCGGGCGAAGGCGCGCTCGTGGCCACGCTCGGTCGCCAGCGCCTCGGCCAGCGTGTACGCGCCGGCCATGGCCATGGAGACGCCCTGGGCCGACACCATGGTCATGCAGCCGCAGGCATCGCCGACGAGGGCGACCCGGCCGCGGTGCCAGGCGGGCATGACGACCTGGGCCATCTCGTCCATGAAGATCGGTTCCCCGGCGGGCGCGTCGGCCAGCAGCGACGGCGTGAGCCAGCCGGCCCCGGCGAACCGCTCCCGCAGCAGCCCGGGCCGCCGCTCGCGCGGGACGCTCCCCCCGTGCGACGAGCGGAACAGCAGCAGGGTGACCAGCGTGCCGGGCTCGCCACCGGGATAGAGAACGACCTGGCGGCCGGGCTCGGTGTAGTGCGCCCGCACGCGGCCCCAACTGTAGCGGTCGGGTACCGGGTAAGAGGCCAGGCGGGTGCCGAGGGGCCGGACGAAGCTCGATTCGGGGCCGAACACCAGCTCCCGCGTCCGCGAGTGGATGCCGTCGGCCCCCACCAGCAGGTCGAACTGCTCCCTGGTGCCACCGGCGAAGCCGACCTCGACGGCGTCGCCGGTGTCGCGCACCTCGGCGACGCTGTCGGCGAACCGGATCTCCACCTCGCCGGCCACGGCGTCGAGCAGGGTGCCTTCCAGCGTGGTGTGCATGAGCGGCAGGTGCGGCCCCCGGATGACCCGCTGCAGCAGGCTGGCCGACAACCGGGCCGAGGCCCGGCCGGATGCGTCGACGAACTCGACCGAGTCGACGGGCAGGCGGTGCGGGGTCAGCCGGTCGAGGATTCCCATGCGGGCGGCCAGGTCGTGGCCGGTGCCGAAGAAGTCGACCCCGTAACCGCCCAGGCGGCCGTGCGGTGCGCGCTCGATGACCACCGGTTCAATGCCGTGGCGGCGCAGCCAGTAGGCCAGCGTGAGCCCGGCGATTCCGGCGCCGCTGATGAGGACTCTCACGTCGACTCCCCAGGAAGCAGGCACTCCGCCACGGTCGGCGCCGCAGCGGCGAGCCGGGGCTCGTCGCCGGTGGCCGCCAGCAGCAGGCCGCGGATCGGGGCCGGCGCGGCTCGCTCATCGATGAGCGGGCTCACGAGCAGGTCGGTGCCGCGCCGGGAGATCGCCGTGTGCAAGCCGGGCAGGCCACCGAAGTGGTAGTGGATCAGGCTGGGACTGGTGCCGGCGCGCTCGGCCACAGTGCATGCCGTGACGCCGGGCCGCTGGTGCTCGCCCAAGAGGGTGAGGCCGGTCTCCACCACTTGCTCGCGCTGCCAGTCGCCGCGTATCGAATTTGGTCGGTCGGCTAAGTTAGTCATGCGGCCAATTTAGCGTCCCCGCCATCTGTCATCGCACCCGGCCACCCCGGTGCCGGCCAAACACTCACCTGACCTGCACATTCACCCTCCGGGGATCCGTCAGAAGAGGCGGCGAGCGGCGACAGGCTCGGTCGCGTCGCGACGCTTCCCGTTGACGATCGTTCGCGCCAGGAACTAATCTACTTCGGATTACATATATTTCGTACTGCGAAGGAGATAGCTGTCATGGGACGGAACCCGGTCGAGGCGAGGCGCGGTGAGTGACGAGCGGAGCGGGACCCGGCTCCTGATCGCCCTGGTCGTGGCGGTCTTCGGATACGCACTGATGCAGACCGTGGTCGTACCGGCATTGAAGGTGCTGCAGGCCGGCCTGCACACGACGCCGGCCGCATCGGCGTGGATCCTCACCGCGTTCCTGCTGTCCAGCGCGGTACTGACGCCCGTGCTGGGGCGGCTCGGAGACCAGCACGGCAAGCGGCGGGTCGCCCTGGCGGTGCTGCTGGTCTACGCGCTCGGGATGGCGGGCGCGGCGGCGTCCCAGAACATCGGCCAGCTCATCGCCGCGCGGGTGCTGCAGGGCGCGGCGCTGGCGCTGGTCCCTCTGTCGATGGCCATCCTGCGGGAGACACTGCCGCGCACCCGGCTGCCCTTCGCGATGGGGCTGGTGTCAGGGGTCGTCGGTGCCGGCGCAGGGGCCGGTCTGATCGTCGGCGGGCTGCTCGCCGACAACCTGTCCTGGCGGTGGCTGTTCGTCCTGGGCGTCGCGCTGGCGCTGGTGAGCCTCGTGCTGGTGGCGCTGTGGGTACCGGACGACCGGCGCACTGCCAGCGGCGGGATCGACCTGCCGGGCACCGTCCTGCTGGGCGGAAGCCTGGTCTCGATCCTGCTCGCCCTGGCCAAGGGCCCGGCGTGGGGCTGGTCGTCAGGCCGGGTGCTGGGATTGTTCGCGCTCGGCGTGCTGTTGTTCGCCGCACTCGTCCTGGTGGAGCGGCGCAAGGCCGACGCCCTCATCGACGTCGCCGAACTGGCCGACCGGCCGATGCTGATGACCCATCTAGCGGCGTTCCTGTTCGGCACCGGCTCGTACTTCTTCTACCTGGCTCTGCCACTGTACGCACAGCAGCCGCCCGCCGGCAGCGGAGTCGGGTTCGGCGCCTCGGTCACCGAGGCAGGCCTACTGATGCTGGCAGGCGCGCTGGCGGTGATCCCTGCCGGGATGGCGGTCGGACGGCTCACCACGGCGCTGGGACCCCGCTGGCCAATGGCGGGTGGATTCGCGCTGATCACTGCCGGGTCGGTGCTGTTAGTCCTCGCGCACAGCCAGAGATGGCAGCACGTGGTGTTCTACGCCATCGTGGGAGTCGGAACCGGCCTCATCATAGGCGTGCTGCCCAAACTGATCGCCGACATCGTGCCATTGGAGCGCACCGGCACGGCCAACGGGCTGAACAACATCGCCCGCACCGTGGGCAGCGCTGCCGGCACCGCGGTAGCCGCCGGGGTGATCGCCTCCACCGACGCGCCGCGCGGCATGCACCCGGACGCCACCTACACCACCCTGTTCTGGCTGGCGACGGTCGCCGGGGCATTGGGCCTCGCGGTCGCTCTCCTGGCCGTCCGCCGCCGAGCCCGCTCCGCCGAACCGGCTCCCGGCAGCGCCCACGAGCAGGTACGAACAACCAATGAGTGAACCGTTGCACCCCTTCCGCGACGCCGAACTGGCCTATCTGCGCGGCAGTTCCCTCCACGCCCCGGACCGCCGGCCACCGTCGGGCCGGACGGAACACCACACGTGGTCCCCCTCGGCTGAATCCTTGACCCGACAGCAAGAAATACCGGGACGCTGCCCGTACGGGCCAAGCGACCCTAGTCATCGACAATGTGCTGCCACCCTGGCGACCGCGGGGGATCGAGATCCGGGGCAGCGCCGAGACCGTCTCCGGGCCCCGGCATGGATCCGGCTGTTCCCCGAGCGCGTCATCAGCTGGGGCTCCATGGAGGCGCGACCGTCGAGGGCACCTATCGGGCCTGCGACGTCGAACCCAGGTCACCCCGACCCCAGAGGCCGAACTCCCTCATAGGAGACGAAGCCGACAGGCCGAAAGCCGGCGCGTTGGAAGCGGCATTGGAGGGTTCCAGGTCGTCCTCTCGCACTGCTTATAGGTGAGCGCGACGCCCAAAACTGCAACGAACGAAAGCCGTACTGTGCGTCGGGCGGTCGGCCCAGCCGCTTCGTCATGCGAAGCGCTTTGGCTACGCTGGCTACCGGAGGTGTCATGACGACGAGCGCGTTGGACAGATTGGGCACGGCGGACGCTCTCGTGCGACTGTCACATCTCGTGCAGCACGTATTCGCCGATGTCAGCAGGGAGCACGGGCTCACGCCGCAGCAGTTGCAGCTGGTGTGCATGCTCATCCCGGGACCGCTGGGCATGACGGAACTGAGCCGGCTGATGCACCTGGAAAGGTCCAGCATGACTGGCCTGGTGGACCGCGTGGAGAAGCGCCGGCTCATCGCACGTATTGCCGACCCGGAAGACCGGCGAGCCTGCCGCGTCGCGTTGACAGAGGAGGGCGGCCGCGCCGCCACGCGCGCCCACGATGACGTGGTCGCGCGACTGGACACGATGATCGAGCGCCTGGGGGATGACGCGAGGGAGGGTCTGACCTCGACGGTTGCTCAGCTGCTTGTCGCACAGGGACTCTCTGTGGCAGCCCCCAGGCCGGGGCCCTGATCCGCTGGTCTGCCCGGGACTGGTGCGCAACTGGGCACAGAGGGCCGAACGCGTGCCGGCGGCGACGTGCTTCCCCGGGCGGTCGTCGAACAGGACCAGAGAACCGGCAGACATTACCGTGAACGTAAGCCCGGGCGTGCGCGTGACTCGTCAGACCGTCGGCCCTTCAGGCTCAGATCGCCGGGATCTCGCCGACGGGTGTCCGTGATGGCGTGGGCGAAATGGTGCAAGGCGAAGCTGGCGGCTGGGCCGGCGCGTCGGGGATGAGAGCGTCGCGAAGCCGCGACGCATCGGTGGTCGCGTCTGGCTCGGCCCGTCCTTGGGTCACGCGCCTCCAGGACGTGCCCGTCATATGCCCGGAACAGCAATGAGCAAGCTCTGGCCGGGAGTCGTTGGCGGCTACATGCCGCCTCGGTGGTGGTTCGTGCGGCGACTCCCGGTCCGGCTCGCGGCGCTGGTCTGGGCGTGCGTGAAGATCGGCTGGCAGTTCGTCGCAGTCCTGTGTCTGCAGCAGGTGCTCGGCCATACCCGTTGGCCATCGTCATCACCGCCAACCTGGCCGGCCGTTCAGGAGGAGCTGATCAGGTCGTGCGCGGCCTTGGCGAAGGCGCGGACCCAAGCGGTGGCGCCGTCGGTCCTCCACAGCAGGCCCCATCGCAGTGACGGGGCGTCACTGATGGGGATGTAGGCGACGTCGGGGCGTGCGTAGTAGCGCCTGGCCTGGGCGCCGACGGGGAAGGCGCCGTGACCGGCGCCGATGAGGGGGGGTGAGCCCCACCCACCTCGGCGACGACGTCACCAGCTCCGACCGGCCCAACATCGTCTTCCCGGTCGACGGTCAGACCTTCACCGTGGATGCCAGCGGCCTGACCAGGCGCCCGCCCCGGCCGGGCCCGGTGAGGCACCCCCGTCCGCTCCATCTGCCGGTCCGCCCGCTCCCTTCGATGCCGCCGCGCTCCCGAACGGCTCCTGGAGCCGTCCCCGCGCCGCCCGCCCCGGATGAGCACCTCCTGGAGGCGTCACAGTTCGTCACAATCCGCCACTGTGCGTACCCGTTCCTTAGCCAAAGGGCTGCACGGTGCGGGTAAGCCCCTGATGCCGCCGGCGGGGCGGGATCACCTGCGGAATCACGCCACTGACAGCACGTGAGTAAACCGCAGAATACGTGATCACCAACGGTATCTCACATAACAACAATTGTGTGAGAGATTCGCGCTGCCCGTATATCCGTACCCGAAGCGAATAATCCGGTTCGGATACGGATCTGCTATGGCTCTGATAGGTTTCTGAGCATGATCGAGGGAACCGAGCAGGCCGGTCCGAGCGTGGGAACCAGCGAGGAAATCCCGCAGCCGGTGCAGGGGCAGGTCGAGGAGGCGGTGGCCGCCGGGCGCGCCGCGCGGACCCGCGCCGCTGGGCGGCGGCCCTGCCTGAGACTGGTCGTCTAGTTGTCCTGCGCGTTCGTCATTGCTTGTCACTTGATTGGTCACGTCTTGTCACTCGGCTGGCCTAGACCGTGTGCGCAATGGTCCTTATATGTAACCTTTTGACAGAACTTCTCATGTGACTGCCCTCAGCGCATTTGAATTTTCTCCTGGCATTCAAAATTACCGTTTTAGCGGAGATGTGAATCTCCATTTTCTTTATTAGGTTGAGCAGGAAAGTCGGCCCTTCCGGATCCTCGCTCTCTTCATTAGGTATTATATTTTGATCGCCCGAATTTGCGGAAACACTTCTCTCCGCCGACACGGGCTCTGGGGGCAAGTCTCCGGCCTGCAGATTTTCCAGGCAGCGGCTGTTGCCCAAGGGCGCTGAGCCTCGGGCCGACGTTCCTGGCCTGACGATCACGGATAGATACCTGGCGGCATCGTCGGACAAGTGATGACCACCACGAGGACAGTTCCGTGACCAATGCGCGCCGCACCAGTAGGTTCGTCAGGTAGTGTCCACGCTGTTGGTCACTGGTGCTCCCCCGTGTGACGCGCAGGTTCGTTCACAGCGGAAACGCAGAACTATGACAACGGGGCCGCATGTGGCCGTCAACCTGCGCACTTGTTGGGACCAGTCACCTAAGTTTCATGAGCGTTCGTCACCCTGCACACCTGCTGTTTTGCGCGTTTTGGCTGGTCAGAGCCCCACATTGCGCATGGCGTTGTCCCGCCAGCGATCCACGGCCCTGATGTATCGCAAAACCACTGGTGAAGCTGGGGCCCAGCGGCCGTGTTTGGCGATGACGGCGACCGGGACGCCGGCGGCGTAGGCGACGGTGGCGCCGCCGGCGCGCAGGCTGTGCGCGGTGACGCTGTCTGCGGCGGGTACGCGAGCGCGGACGGCGAGGTCGCGGACGATGGTGTTGACGGCGTCGGCGCCGAGCGAGGGGCCGATGGTGCCGTGCCGGTTGATGCGGCGCAGCAGCCTTCCGGTGGGGTGTCCGGCCTGGTCGAGCACGGTGAGCCAGTCGCGCCAGGCGGCGACCGGGTCGGTGAGCGGGTGGCTGCCGCGCGGGATGGCGATGGTCTCGCCGGCGGAGTCCTTATCGGTTTTGGAGGTGCGGATGGTGACCTCGAGCCCGTCGGCGACCTCGCGCACGTCGTCGCGCTGCAGGGCGACGAGTTCGCTGCGGCGGCCCATCAGGGCCAGGCCGAGCACGAGCAGCAGCCGGTCCCTGCGCCCGATGGGGGTGTTCAGGTCGCAGGCGGACACCATGGCGCGCAGTGCGTCGATGGTGATGGGCGGGGCTTCGCGCTGGCCGCGGCCGCCGGCTTCGGCGCGATCGCGTTTGTAGGCGCGCAGCGCCAGGCGGGCGGATTCGGTGGCGGGCTGGCCGGGATGGCCGGCCAGCCGGTGCATGGTGCGCACCGCGGCGATGGCCTGGTCGATGCTGGCCGGGGCCTGGCCGGTCTCGCACAGCTGTGCGGTGTATTCGGCCAGCGTGTGCGCGGTGGCGGGCAGCGCGATGCGGCCGTGCGTGGCGCACCAGGCGGTGAAGGTCGCCCATTGCCGGGCGTAGGCGCGGCGGGTGTTGGCCGGCACGCCGTCGGCGATCCGCGCCTGGGTACGCGCGCTGAGCGCGTAGTCCGCGGCGGTGTGCCCGGCTTCGTGCGCGGCATTTTCCGGCAGCCGGTAAATCGGCGGCCGCTCCCCCGCCGCCGCGGCCGGCAGCGTTCCCTGCTCGTCGTGCACGCCCGTCTCCCGCCCGCCCTCGCCTGTTTCGGGCCCGTCCGGCACCGGTATGGTGCCGCGATTCTGACCCGCGATAAGGAAGGTTATCACGGGCCAACGCCGTTACACATTTGCGTTTGCGAACGTACGGAACGCATACGATCGAACGCTACGAACGCTACCCTGTTTGTCATGGCGAACGATCAGGAAACTGTGGTGGTGGACGTGTCCACGAAAGATGAAGACAAGGTCGACACCGCGACTGACAACACGACCGAGCAGCTGCGGTGCGCCGGCCCGGGCTGTGCCAAGGCCCTGCCCGGGCGCAGCAGCCGGGCCAAGTACTGCAGCGACGCCTGCCGGGCGGCCGCCTACCGGGCGCGCACCACTGCGCATGCCGCCCCCGTAGCGAATGCGCTGCTGCGCACCCAGGATCTGCTCGCGCCGCTGCTGGCGGCCGGCGAGCAGTGGCAGGCCGCCCAGGAGGCGCTGCGCGCCCAGCTCACCGAGCTGAGCAGCGGCGCGCTCGCCCAGGTCGAGGCCGCCGAACAGGCCGCCGAGGAAGCCCGCGCCGCCGCCGCGGCGGCCGAGCAGCGCGCCACCACCGCAGCTGACACCGCCACCACCCGGATCGCCGCCGCCGAGCAGGCCCGTGCCCAGGCCGAGACCGCCCGCGACCGTGCTGAGGAACGCGAGCAGGATGCCTGGCGCCAGGTCGGCGAACATCAGACCGCCCGCGCCCAGGCCGAGCAGCTCAGCGCCGACGCCGCCGACCGGCAGCGCCAGGCCGAGCTCGACCGGGACACCGCTCATCAGCGCACTGCCGAACTCACCGAGCTGTACGCCGCCGGCACTGCCCGCATCACCGAACTGGAACGGCAGGTCGGTGACCAGCAGCGCGAGCTCGTCGGCCTCCGCCGCCAATTGCAGGAGCAGGACGCCCGGACGCGGAATGCCGAGCAGGAACGCGATCAGGCCCGCGGCACCGCCGCGGCGCACGCCGAGGAGGCCGACCGGCTACGCCAGGCGTTGGGCGCCGAACAGCAGCGGCGCGAGCAAGCCGTTACTGCGGCCGCCGTGGCCGAGCAGGCCCGTACCCTCGCGGACCAGGCCCGAGCCGTCTCTCTCGGTGAGACCGAACGCCTGCGGGGCGAACTCGCCCACCTCGTTGACGCGCTCAAGAGCGCTCAGCAGCAACGCGAAGAGGCCGTCACGGCCGCCGCCGTTGCACAGGCGCTCCTGCGCGAGCAGCAATCCCATCACGTGCCTGACCAGATCGAAACAGAGACTCCTGGCAGCACGGCCGAAGCGCCAGCAGTTTCGGACTCATAAGCGGCGGGGCCAGCGGGTCGTTCATCACCCCGACCAAGCCGAACGCGGCGGCCAGGAGGGCCTGCAGTATCCACAGGAATACGTTCATATCAGTAGCTCTCTTCATTGGACGATGCAGAGGTGCTCGGCCTGGTCGCAGGGCGGTGGGTGTCGTCCACGTGCGACCAGGTTGATCACTGGACGGCCGGCGGGGGCCCGCCGGCCGGAGCCTCAGTAGTAGGAGCTCGGTGGCCCAGGCCGATTGGGTGACCGGATGGCGGGGGGCGAACTCGATCAGTACGGCTTGATATCCAGGATGGGGGTGCCTGACAGCGCGTCCAGATCGGCGACGTGCAAGTTCAGGCCGTCCACGGCGAGGAGCCGGCAGCGGGAGACACCAAGACGGTTGGGACGGTATGGCGCCCGGTGGGCGAAGATCCCTACAGGGGCCGCGCTCGGGTTCCCTCGTGGGGGACGGGGATCGGTGCGTACCTTTGCTGGGTCGATCCGATCGAAGAGGAAGACGACCTCCAGGTGGGAGAAGCCCTCCAGGCCGAGCACCGCCGAGGCGGTGAAGGTCTCACCGTCCAGCCGGATCACGGCTCGAACGTCGTGCCAGTCGTCTTCGACCATCTCGCTGCGACCGCCCACCACCCGGCCGATTGGTCGCAGGGTCACGGTGTTGGTTGTCATGGTGATCTCCACGTTCTTGTAGCGCCTGAGGGCACCGGAGTGTTTGGCGAGGGTGTTCGAGCAGGTTGAACAGCACGGATTCGCCGTTCACGTGAATCGGGGTTCAACCGCCGGAGCCCCGGCCGCAACTGCCGCACCGCGGGTCGGCTGGCGAGTCGGCGGCATTCACCGCGACCGATCCGTCCCAAGCGCCACCTGGACTACGAGCGGCGCTCAGGGCCATCACCCGGCATGTCGATCACTGCGCCGCCCAAGCTCGGCTTGCTCGGGCGGCGTGAAACTTGTCGCAAAGCTACAGAAACCCGCGACCGGAGATCGCTAGTGCTGTGACCGGAAACGATCACCGGGTTGGGCGCGGGGTTCAGGCTGCCGGTGTGAGTGGTCGGCCGCCCCAGCGGATGCCTTTCTCGC
>NZ_JBSFSX010000032.1:0-50490 GCF_053590035.1 Nonomuraea sp. NPDC003214
TCTCCGCCCAGTCCTCCACCTTGATCACCCTCCAGAGAGTGGAGGGGTCAACATTCATCCGTCGCCTGGGGGTCAGTATTCACGCGTCGTCGACAGAGGCGGCGCGCTACCCAGACGCCCCGTGGGCTCCGACCGTCCAGGCCGCCCATGCAGGACTCCCATCGCGCGTAACGGTCCACCTGCGACTGGGAGATCGGCCACCTCTGCCCGTTGCATCGGCCCCGTACCGAGCGACCCGCCCGCATTGACGTACTCCCCCAGCCGATCACGAGGGTCACCGCCGATGGGCCGCAGCGTCACCAGGGCGAGCTCCCAGGCCTCCAGCACACGAGCAAGCGCGTCCTAAACCGCCCTTTCCCTGCCCTGGATGACGGCCAGAGCACGCTCGAGGCGTACGCACGGGCCGACCGTACGACCTTCCGGTCAGGCCGAGTTGCACGGGCCCGTGCCTCCAACGCGGAGTCGTCCACGTAGAGGCGATCCGGCCGCCGGGTCTGGCCGGCGCAGGAAGCTCACAGCCCCGATGCACGAGCCCGAAGGGGGATCAGCCCCCATGCTCGGCCCGAACGCCCCTTAAGCAGCCGAATGCAGCCGGACCCGAGACAGCGCTCGATGCGGGCGGCAGACGGCACGCACACGTCGAACGTCACTACGGGACGGCCGGAACCCTCGGCACCCACCACCGGCACCCACCGTTTCCGCCCCACCGGCACCCCCGAACGCCCGGAACGGAAGGGAAAGCCGCCACCCCGAAAGGGACAAACCGACATGTATCTCCGACCCCGAAACCCGAACCTGAACGTTCCCTGTGAAGATCAGAGCGAATTAGACGGAGCACACGCCAATCCGGTTCCTGTGATCTGAGTCACATTTGACCGGCCACCCTATGCACATGCCCGTTAACGGAACTTCGGCACCATCTGCCACAACCCCGCCATGCCCTGCAAAAACGCATCCAATCGATCACTCGCCGCATTCAGCCTTGACTGGTAACGGAATGGTAACGCGAGTCGGGGCCCCAACCGATCGGGTCATTTCGGCTTTCACCTGCGGAGATCACCGCGCTATGTTCCTTGCTATCCCTTTACTGACGCATGGGTCGCACGTTGCGGCCCACGACAGACCAAGGAGCAGTTCCCTTGAAGCGCATCCTCATCCCCGCCGGCGGCGCCGTCCTCGCCACCGGCCTTCTCGCTGCCGGCCTCGCCGGCTCGGCGACGGCCACGAGCGACATCGCCAAGGACCCGATGGCGACGAGCGCTGCCAACGCCAAGGCCATCGCGGACTTCTGGGCGGACAACAACAACGCTGCCCTCAAGGCCGCTACCCAGTCCAACATCTGGGACAACGCCGACGTCGCCAAGCTGAAGACCGCTGGCGGCTACAGCGCCGACACCAAGCCCGGCTCCGCCGCGCCGATCGGCGAGGAGAAGAAGAGCTCCTCGAAGTCCCAGAACGTCAACATGCCGAAGACCATCGGCAAGGTGTTCTTCGTCAACAAGAAGGGCGAGAAGAAGTGGTGCTCCGCCACTTCTATCCAGTCCAAGTACCGCAACCTGGTCGCCACGGCCGGTCACTGCGTGTACGACACGGCCAACAACGCCGACACGATGGACAAGTGGGTCTTCGTCCCCGGTTACTACCAGGGCAAGACGCCGTACGGCATCTACGTCGGCAAGCAGGCCTTCACCCACTACGACTTCGCCGTCTACGAGGACTACGACCGCGACTACGCGTTCGTGACCGTCTACAACGGCGTGTACCTGGGTGGCGGCAAGGCCAAGCAGGTCTCGAAGTCGGAGTACGACAAGTTCCAGGGCCTCAAGGAGGCCAAGGACGTCGCCATCACCGCTTCCGAGTACCAGAAGTGCGTCGACCTTCACGGTGGCGAGACCCCGGACTGCTGGGCCAAGACGGACACCAAGGTGGACGTCGTCGGCCCCGACTACCCGGGTGCGGTCAAGGCCTTCACCGAGGTGACCAAGGAGCAGTACGACGCCGCTCCCTCGGGCAAGAAGAACGGCACCAAGGCCCCGAGCCAGGTCAAGACCGACTTCGTGACCGAGTCCGAGTACAAGGCGTACAAGGGCCCGGGCTACCGGAAGATCGACAGCAAGGGCAACTACACGATCACGCACTACTTCATCAAGCACTTCGTGAAGAAGACGGACGTGAAGGGCTACTTCAAGACCGTCTTCACGATCGTGGAGGGCTGGGTCAAGGACGCCGGCCGCCTCGGTGACGTCGTGGGCGGCCAGGGCTTCGCCTGGAACCAGCCCACCGGCAAGTACGTGCGCGTGTTCGGCTACCCGGCCTCCGCGCACCCTGACGGCCACAAGAACTACACCGGCATCACGCCGAAGTGGTGCTACGGCAAGACCACCAAGAAGCTGGTGGGTTCCGCGGCCAAGAAGATCGAAGAGCACGTCGCGCTCAAGTGCGCGATGACCGAGGGCGCCGACGGTGGCCCCTGGCTCTACAACTACAAGAACAGCAAGCGTCTCGGTTACGTGAACGGTGTCACCAGCACCTTCAACGACCAGGACGGCAACAACCGCGTCGACTACATCTCCTCGCCGTACTTCGACGGTGAGACGGCGTCCATCTACAAGGCCGCGGCCAACTCCTGGTCCGGCAAGGTCGTCTAAGTAGTCAGCTCGTCACTGTTCGACACTGTTTGACCCGAAGGGCCCGGCATCCGCCGGGCCCTTCGGCATTCCGGCGGGAAAGTGTTGGGCGTTTGGACGCACGGGAGCCTCAGACGGTGCCATCGAAGCAGTGTGATGTGCGCCACATCGCCTCAGGGGAGGGATCGGCGGCGGCACCGGAGGCCCGGTTGTCACGCCAGTATCGCACGGCAAGTGATCTGCGGTTATGCGCCGTAGACGGCCTTTGCCCAGATGATCCGGCACGCTCGTTCAAACATCACAGAACGGTCACGCCCGCCATGTCCCATCTTTTCCTGTCAGATCAGCTACCGGTTCCCAAGATCGACACTGTATGTTCCTGGCTATCCCTTTACTGACGCATGGGACGCAAGAGGCGTTCCACGACAGCGCAAGGAGTTAAAAGTGAAGCGCATCCTCCTCCCCGCCGGTGGCGCCGTTCTGGCCACCGGTCTGCTGGCCGCCGGCCTCGCCGGTTCCGCCACTGCCGCTGCGCCCGACTGGGCGTACGACACGATGGCCAAGGACGCTCCGGCCGCTGTCGAGGTGGCCAAGTTCTGGCTGGCCGCCAACGGTGCCACCAACAACCTCGCCAAGGCGACTCCCTACACCTGGGAGACCAAGGCCACCTCGAAGCTCAAGGTGAGCGGCGGCTATTCGCCCGACACCAAGGCGACGACGGTCGCGCCGATCGGCGAGGAGAAGAAGACCGCGGCTAAGACCAAGAACATCAACCTGCCGAAGACCATCGGCAAGGTGTTCTTCGTCGACTCCGAGGGCGACCTCAAGTGGTGCTCCGCGACCTCGATCCAGGGTAAGTACAAGAACCTGGTCGCGACCGCCGGTCACTGCGTCTACGACGAGGGCAAGAACGCCTCCGTCATGGACAACTGGGTCTTCGTGCCGGGCTACTACCAGGGCAAGACGCCTTACGGCATCTACGTTGGTAAGACCGCCTACACGCACTACGACTACGCCGTGTACGAGGACAACGACCGCGACTACGCGTTCGTGACCGTCTACAACGGCATCCAGGTCGGCGGCGGCGAGCCCAAGGCTGTCTCCCAGGCTGAGTACGAGAAGTTCAACGGTGCGAAGTTCACCAAGAACTACACGATCTCCAAGGCCGAGTACGACAAGTGCGTCGACCTGCACGGCAAGGAGACCGCCGACTGCCAGGCGAAGACGACCGACCTCGAGGACCTGGCCGGCCCCGGCCACCCCGAGGCCGTGATCGTCCGCAAGGAAGTCACCAAGGAGCAGTGGGACGCCGCGCCCAAGAAGGACGCCGGTAACGTCCAGGGTCGTCAGTCCGCCCTGTACCCGCAGGTCGACTACGTCACCAAGACGGAGTACGAGAACTACAAGGGTCTCGGCTACCGGAAGATCGACGACAAGGGCAACTACACCATCACCCGCTACGGGCTGGTGTACTGGGTGAAGCAGTCGAAGCAGGTCGACTACTTCAAGACCGTGTTCTACGTTGTCGACGGCTTCATCAAGGACGTCGGTCGCCTCGGTGACAACGTCGGTGGCCAGGGCATCGCCTGGAACCAGAAGACCGGTTCCAAGGTGTTCGTCTTCGGTTACCCGGCGGACGCCCACCCCGACGGCCACAAGGCCTACACGGGTGTCACGCCGAAGTGGTGCTACGGCGCCACCTCCGGCAAGACCTACGCCTCCGCTGCGTACAAGGCTGAGGAGCACATCGCTCTGAAGTGCGCCATGACCCCGGGTGCCAACGGCGCTCCGTGGCTCATCAAGTACAGCAACGCGAAGCGTCTGGGCTACGTCAACGGTGTCACCAGCCTGTTCCACGACCAGGACGGCAACAACCGCTACGACTACAGCTCCTCGCCGTACTTCGACGGCGAGACCGGTGCGGTCTACGCGCAGGCCGAGAAGAACTGGTCCGGCTCCCTCAAGTAAGCCTTGAGAGAGTCATGAGGGCGGGGGTCCAAACCCCGCACTCACCTTGCGTCACCCGAAGGGTCCGGCAGCAATGCCGGGCCCTTTCGGCATTTGTCACGGTAAATCACAAGACCCCTTAGCCCTGTGACCAGAGTGACGATAGGGTTCTTACGCCCGTTTTGTAAACTTCGTGGAGCACCCCAGTGAAGCGCCTCCTCATCCCCCTCGCCCTCGCCGGACTGAGCGCGGCCACGCTCAGCGCCCCGGCCAACGCCACCGCACCCACCTGGGCCAAAGACCCGCTCGCCCCCAAGCCCGCCGACGCCTACAGCAACGCCTTCTTCTGGCTGGACGCCAACGGCGCCGCCCTCCGCAAGGCCACCCAGTACCGCTGGGACGCCAAAAAAGTGGAGAAGCTCGTCGCCACCGGCAGCAAGACGCCGGACGACGGCAAGCCCGGCATGGTCGCCCCGCCGACCAAGGCCCCCACGCTCAAGGTCAAGAACGTCAACCTGCCGCGCACGATCGGCAAGGTGTTCTTCATCGACCACAAGGGCGAGTACCGCTGGTGCTCGGCCACGTCGGTCCAGTCCCGCCACCGCAACCTGGTCGCCACCGCCGGCCACTGCGTGTTCGAGAACGGCAAGGACGACGTCTTCGACAAGTGGGTCTTCGTGCCCGCCTACTACCAGGGCAGGGCCCCGTACGGCATCTACGCCGGCGCGTACGCCTTCACCTCCTACGACCTCGACACCTACGACGACTACGACGGTGACTTCGCCTTCGTCGCGGTGCACAACGGCTTCCAGTTCGACGGTGACAAGCAGGTCACCAAGGCCGAGTTCGACAAGTGGGCGGGCGACAAGTGGTCCAAGGACGTCGCCATCGACGAGGCGGCGTACAAGAAGTGTTACGACCTGCACGGCGGTGAGAGCCCCGACTGCTGGGCCAAGCTGACGACGACCACCGACATCGTCGGCCCGGACTACAAGGACAAGAAGCGCGCGTACAAGGAAGTCGACAAGGACGAGTTCCTGAAGGCGCCGAAGGGCGACGGCAACGGCACCCAGGAGCCCGCGAAGACGGTCAAGGACAACGTGACCGAGTCGGAGTACAAGGCGTACAAGGGTCCGGGCTACCGCAAGATCGACGAGGCGGGCAACTACACCATCACCCATTACTTCCTGGGCTACTGGGTGAAGGAGAGCGCCAAGACGGACTACTTCAAGACCGTCTTCTACGTCGGGATCGCGAAGGACACCGGGCGGGTCGGGGACGTCGTCGGCGGTCAGGGCATCGCCTGGAACCAGCCGCTCGGCGGCAAGGTCATGGCCTTCGGCTACCCGGCCGACCCGCACCCCGACGGTGACAAGCCGTTCACCGGCGTGACCCCCAAGTGGTGCTACGGCAACACGGCCAAGAAGACGTACCAGGCCAACATGTTCCGGGTCGAGACGCACCAGGTGCTCAAGTGCTCGATGACCGGTGGCGCGGACGGCGGCCCCTGGCTGCTGCGCTACAGCAACAGCAAGCGCACCGGCTACCTCAACGGCGTGACGAGCATGTTCCACGACCAGGACGAGAACAACCGCGTGGACTACATCAGCTCGGCCTACTTCGACGGTGAGGTCGCCGACGTCTACAACAAGGCGAACTACGCCGAGACGAAGAAGATCGTCGGCCCGAACGGCGAGCTCCTCAGCTAGACCGGCGCCTGAGGGAGCCCGCCGCACGGGGGCTCCCTCAGACCGGCGAACCTCACACCGGCACAATCTCAGGCCGGCAAACCTCAGACCGCCGCCAGCTCCCGCGTCCGCTCGTTCAGCGCCCGGACCGCGGGTTCGTTCTTGTACGGCTCCAGCCGCCGGCGCAGGTCGGCCACGTAGGACCGGGACCGGACGGACTGCAGCTCCCCGGCCAGCGTCATGGCGCCGCTCGCCGCCGTGCACGCCTCCTCCAGCTCGCCGCACTGCAGCAGCCCGGCGGCCAGCAGCGACAGGTTGAACATCCGCCCGCGCACGAACCGCCCGTCCATGTCGAGGGAGCGCCGCGCCTGCCGTACGGTGCGCTCGCCCTCCCCCAGGTCGCGGAAGCAGTGGGCGAACTTGGCCGACAGGTAGGCCTCGTCGAAGTAGCCCAGCCAGCGCGGCTCGTCCCCCGGGTTGCGGGTGTCGAAGGCGCGTTCGGCCTCGTGCAGCGACGCGGCGCAGGCGCGGGCGTCGCCGAGCCCGGCGTGCGCGTGCGCCTCCAGGACGTGGCCCGAGGAGACCAGCGTGGAGACGCCCGCGCGGCGGGCCGAGAGCTGGGCGGCGCGCGCCAGGTCGAGCGCGTGCGCCGGCTGGCCCATGTAGATGGCCTGGTGGGCCATCCCGGCGAGGATCTCGCCGCCGAGCGCGTGGTCGTCGGCGCCCCTGGCCAGGCGTAGCGCCTGGATGAGGTAGCGCTGGGCGAGCCCGTGCTGCTCCATGTCGTAGGCCATCCAGCCGGCCAGCCGGGTGAGCTCGGCGGCGGCCGCGGCGAGCTGCCTGCCGGTGGCGTCGCCGTAGGAGCCGTCCTTCAGCAGCGGCGTGACCGCCGTGTCCAGATATTTGACCACGGAGGAGCGGACCCGGCCGCTCCCGAACCTGTTGTCGAGCTCACCGAATGATCGGGTGACCTCGTGGATGGCGGCGATGTCCGCCCTCCCCACGCGGCGGGGGCCCGAGCTGCTCGGGCGCCCCTCCTGTGGTGAGGTCAGCCACCGCACGGCTCCCACGGAGCCCGCGCCGATCGCGAACGTCGAGTCGATCAGGAATCTTCGTCTCTCCACATCGGCCCGCCACAGCGCCGTCACGGTCGCGACCCCCTCCTGCCACGTGTGCGTGAACTCCTGCCCGAGATCGAGGGGTGTAGTGATGGCCGGCATGCCCAGATCTTCAGAACTGATGGGCCTGCCCAACCGTAGTGCGAATATCTCGGTAAGGAGGCACGGCACCGGGTCGCGCGGGCGCTGGCCACCGATCCAGCGCAGCACGGAGCTGTGGTCGTACTTCAGCCCGGGGGTGCCGCGGGCGGCACCCAGATCGTTGAGACGCCTGGCCAGTCCCTTGTGGGAGAAGCCAGCCTCCGCGATGAGCTGCTGTAGCAGTCGGTTGGGCTCGCGTTCCATCGCTCTCCTCATAACGGGAGCCGGCGCCCGCATCCTTACAGAGAGCTATGTTTATAGCACGCCGAGTAAAGAGAGTTTGGTGTTTCCCGGAGCTCGTTTTGACGGATGCGGGCGCCGCGAGGTCAGGCGCGGGCGACGCCGTCGATTCTGGCCTGGGCGGCGACGGCTGCCGTGACGGCGGGGGCGACCCGGGCGTCGAAGGGGCTGGGGATGACGTACTCGGCGGTGAGGTCGTCGCCGACGACGGCGGCGAGCGCGTCGGCGGCGGCCACCTTCATGTTCTCGGTGATCGCGGTGGCGCGGACGTCGAGTGCGCCGCGGAAGACGCCGGGGAAGGCGAGCACGTTGTTGATCTGGTTGGGGAAGTCGGAGCGGCCGGTGGCGACGACGGCGGCGTGCCGGGCGGCGACCTCCGGCAGGACCTCGGGCGTGGGGTTGGACAGGGCGAAGACGATGGCGCCCGCGGCCATGGAGGCGATGGCCTGCTCGGTGACGGTGGAGCCGGACAGCCCGACGAACACGTCGGCGCCAGCCAGGGCCTCCTCGGTTGAGCCGGTGTGGCCGGCCTTGTTGGTGTCGCGGGCCAGGGCCTGCTTGACGGGGTTGAGGCCGTCGCGGCCGTCGTAGATGAGGCCCTTGGAGTCGGAGACGGCGATGTCGCCGATGCCGGCCTCCAGCAGGATGCGGGTGACGGCGACGCCGGAGGCGCCCGCGCCGGCCACGACGGCGCGCAGGTCGCCGAGCGAGCGGCCGGTGAGGCGGGCGGCGTTCTTCAGCGCGGCGAGGGTGACGATGGCGGTGCCGTGCTGGTCGTCGTGGAAGACCGGGATGTCGAGCAGCTCGCGCAGCCGGTCCTCGACCTCGAAGCAGCGCGGCGCGCTGATGTCCTCCAGGTTGATGCCGCCGAACGAGGGCGCGAGCCGGGCGACGGTCTCGACGAGCTCGTCGACGCCGGTGCAGGCCAGGCAGATGGGCACGGCGTCGACGCCGGCGAACTCCTTGAACAGCAGGGCCTTGCCCTCCATGACGGGCATGGCGGCCGACGGGCCGATGTCGCCGAGGCCGAGGACGGCGGTGCCGTCGCTGACGACGGCGACGACGTTGGAGACCCAGGTGTAGTCGTCGGCGAGCGCGGGCGTCTCGGCGATGGCGGTGCAGACGCGCGCCACGCCGGGCGTGTAGGCGAGCGACAGGTCGCCGGCGTCGCGGACGGGGATGGTGGAACGGATCTCGATCTTGCCTCCGCGGTGCAGGGCGAAGGCGGGATCCTGGTCGAGAGATGTGGGTGTGGCAGTCACTGTGACCCCTGTAAGTCGGCGGACGGAAGTGAACCTTCGGCGGACGTGCACGAGGGCTGGCTTCGGTAGGCGCCAGGATCCCCTCGTCAGATCGTCTCGGTGAGGGGTTACGGGGGTCACCCGTTTCTCCATACTGCCACATGCTGAGACGGACACACCCGGTGATCGTGCCCTGGTATCAGGGCCGACGCCGTTCTGTTGACGCATTGTTGCTCACCAGATGACGGACTGCTGCAAAAGCCCATCTAAACTGCACGAAACCCCAACATTCTTGGCATAAACACTGAGGAGGCCACCCATGGCCCTCTGGCCCTTGAACCGCCGAGCCTCCGCCGCCGGCGCGCTCGCCCTCACCGCCGCCCTGGCGCTGTCCGGCTGCGGCAGCGAGTCGTCGTCGAGCGGCGGCACGACCTCCGCCAGCGCCTCGGCGGCCGGTGGCGCCCAGCTGGTGAAGCCCGGCAAGCTCACCGTCTGCACGAACATCCCCTACGAGCCCTTCCAGTTCAAGCAGGGCGCCGACATCGTCGGCTTCGACGTGGACATCGTCGACCTGGTGGCCAAGAAGCTCGGCGTCGAGCAGGAGATCGTCGACATCGACTTCGCCGTGATCAAGAGCGGCGCCGCCATGGCCACCAACAAGTGCGACCTGGCCGCCGCCGGCATGACCATCACCGAGGAGCGCAAGGCCAACATCACCTTCTCGGACCCGTACTTCGACGCCACGCAGGCGCTGCTGGCCAAGAAGGGCACCGGGGCCGCCTCCCTGGAGGACGTCAAGGCCAAGGGTCTGAAGCTGGGCGCCCAGGCCAGCACCACCGGCCTCACCTACGCCACGGAGAAGGGCTTCAACCCGACCGAGTACGCCGACTCGGCCAAGGAGCTGCTCGCCCTCCAGGCCGGCCAGGCCGACGTCATCATCCAGGACCTCCCGGTCGTGCTCACCTGGCTGAAGAAGCCGGAGATCGCCGAGAAGTTCGAGCTGATCGCCAGCCTCGACACCGGCGAGCAGTACGGCCTCGGTCTGAAGAAGCAGGCGGACCCGGTCCTGCTCAAGACCATCAACGAGGAGCTCGCCAAGGCCAAGTCGGACGGCACGTACGAGAAGATCTTCGTGAAGTGGTTCGACAAGAAGCCCGGCGAGCTGGGCTGACCCCATGGCGGACGAGCCGAAGACGGCTGAGCCGGGACGCGCCCGGCTCAGCCCCCGCAAGAGACAGCGGATCAGCCGCGGCGTCCAGTACGCCGTCCTGACCGTCGCCTTCGTCGCCCTGGTCGTGTACGCCGACTGGGGCAGCCTGGCGCAGAACTTCGCTCAGCCGGACGTGGCCGGGCAGATGCTGCCCGAGCTGTTCACGATCGCGCTCAAGAACACGGTCATCTACTCGGTCGGCGGGTTCGCGTTCGCGTTCGTGTTCGGCCTGATCGTGGCGCTGATGCGGCTGTCCACGGTGGGCCCGTACCGGTGGCTCGCGACCCTGTACATCGAGATCTTCCGCGGCCTGCCGGCGCTGCTGGTCTTCCTGATGATCGTCTTCCTGCCGCTGGCGCTGCCCGGCTTCGAGGTGCCCGGCGGCACGTACGGGCAGGCCATCCTCGGCCTGGGCCTGGTCGGCACCGCCTACCAGGCGGAGATCTTCCGGGCGGGCCTGCAGGCGGTCCCCAAGGGGCAGACCGAGGCCGCCAGGTCGCTCGGCATGTCAGCGGCCCGGGCGCAGATCACCGTGGTGATCCCGCAGGCGATCCGGATCGTCATCCCGCCGACGACCAACCAGTTCGTGGCCCTGCTCAAGGACTCCTCGCTGGTGCTGTTCCTGGGCGTCTCGGGAGAGTTCGTGGAGCTGACGAAGTTCGGCAACGACATGGCGTCCACGCACGCCAACGCCACGCCCATCCTGGTCGCCGGCCTGACGTACCTGATCGTCACCATCCCGCTCGGCTACCTGGCGGGACGGCTGGAGAAGCGCAAGGGGACGGCCCGATGACCGAAGCCATCGAGATCGAGGACCTGCACAAGCACTTCGGCCAGAACGAGGTGCTGCGCGGCATCGACCTGACGGTCGGCACCGGCCAGGTCGTCTGCGTGATCGGGCCGTCCGGCTCGGGCAAGTCGACGCTGCTGCGCTGCGTGAACCTGCTGGAGCAGCCCACCAAGGGCACGGTGCGGGTGCGGGGCGTCGAGGTCACCGACCCGGACGTGGACATCGACGAGGTCCGGCGGACCATCGGCATGGTGTTCCAGCAGTTCAACCTCTTCCCGCACATGACCGCGCTGCAGAACGTGATGATCGCCCAGCAGCGGGTGCTGAAGCGGGGCAAGAAGGAAGCCGAGGTCGTCGCCAGGGAGAACCTGGAGAAGGTCGGCGTCGGGGCCAAGTGCGACGCCTTCCCGGCGCAGTTGTCCGGCGGGCAGCAGCAGCGGGTGGCGATCGCCAGGGCGCTGGCGATGAACCCGGACCTGATGCTGTTCGACGAGCCCACCTCGGCGCTCGACCCGGAGCTGGTCGGCGACGTGCTGGCGGTCATGCGCAAGCTGGCCGAGGAGGGCATGACCATGCTGGTCGTCACCCACGAGATGGGCTTCGCCCGTCAGGTGGCCGACCGGGTGGTGTTCATGGACGGCGGTGTCGTGGTCGAGGACGGGCCGCCGGCCCAGGTGATCGGCGATCCGCAGCACGAGCGGACCCGCGCGTTCCTGCACCGGGTGCTGCATCCGGAGGGCTGAGCGCGGGCGGGGCGTCCGGGGATTCCGGGCGCCCCGCCGTTTCGTGTAATACTCCGGCATGGACCTGACCTCTTACGCCGAGTGGGCGGTCCGCCTCGTCAACGATCCCGCTCCCCCGCCCGAGCTGGTGCGGCTGCGGGACGAGCTGGCGGCCGTGTTCGACGCCGCGGCCGACGCCGAGGAGCTGGCCGCCCTGCTCAACGCGCTGCTCGTGCGCTATCCCGTACGCCCGCAGCTCACCGACCACGACGGCCGGGGCTGGCACCTGCACCTGGCCGACCACTCCGGCGCGGCCGCGGTGATGGGCCTGGCCGCGGTCGTGGCCACGCTGGGCGCCGACCGGCTCGGCCGCTGCCTGGAGCCGCGCTGCTCGCGGGCCTTCCTGGACACCTCCTCCAACCGCTCGCGCCGCTACTGCTCGGCCCGCTGCGCCAGCCGCGCCAACGTCGCCGCCTACCGGGCCCGGCGCCGCAGCGGCCAGTAACGCAGCACGACGCGCCCCACGACGTCCTCGACCGGCCCGAAGTCCCAGCTGTCGCGCCTGCCGCCGGCCCGCTGGTTGTCGCTCTCCAGCCACCAGCCGCCCTCGCCGTGCCACTGCGCCCGCTTCACGATCAGCCGGCTCGGGTCGCCGGGCAGCCTCGCCACCACGACGTCGCCGGGGCGCACCCGCGCGCCCCGCCGCACCAGAAGCCAGTCTCCCGGCTCCAGACCCGGCCGCATCGAATCCCCTTCGACACGCACTCTCATCGCCGAGACCCCCTCCTCCACAGGCGTTTGGACCCGAGTAAGGTCGGTACAGGACCAAGCTGATTCGGCATCAAGGAAGGATTTTCTGATGCTCGCACGACTGCTACGACCCAAGCATGTCGCTTCCGCACACTGCGACCTGCCCTGTGGGGTCTACGACCCCGCCCAGGCCCGGATCGAGGCGGAGTCGGTCAAGGCGATCATGGAGAAGTACGCGGGCAACGAGGACCCGGTGTTCCGCGCCCGCGCCATCAAGATCAAGGAGGAGCGGGCCGAGCTGGTCAAGCACCACCTGTGGGTGCTGTGGACCGACTACTTCAAGCCGCCGCACCTGGAGCAGTACCCGCAGCTGCACCAGCTCTTCTGGGAGGCCACCAAGCTGGCCGGGGCCGCGGGCGCCAAGGGCACCGTCGAGGTGGCCAAGGCTGAGGACCTGCTCGGCAAGATCGACGAAATCTCCAAGATCTTCTGGGAGACCAAGGCCGCCTAAAGCGGCACATAAGGCTCTGTGCGGCTACCGCCCGCACAGAGCCTTTTTCGCTGATGGCGAGTCTGAAACCGCCAAGCACCTCCCGGGGGCGGTAAGTTGCAGTAGGCGTCGTATACGCGAGGAGGAACGTGACCGAGGAAACCGAGACGCGTGCGACAGGCGAGGCCGCCATCCGCGACGTGGTGAGCATCAGGCTCCCCGCCGACAGCGCCTACCTGTCCGTGTTGCGTACGGCCACCGCCGGGCTGGCCGCCCGGCTCGACTTCACGCTGGACGAGATCGAGGATCTGCGGATCGCGGTCGACGAGGCGTGCGCCATGCTGCTCAACGAGGCCGTGCCGGGCACCGACCTGACGGCCGAGTTCGAGCTGACCGGGCAGGAGATGCAGGTTCGCGTCGAGGTGGCCACGGTCGGGAGCTCCGCGCCCAAACGCGATGACTTCGCCTGGATGGTGCTGACCGCCCTGGCCGACGACGTCGACGCGGTGACCGACTCCCCCGATCGCATGGCGATCGTCCTGCGTAAGCGCCGAGGCGCGGCGAGGCCGGCGTGACGGAAAGGACTGGAGCCATGGCCACCAGCGAACACGCCGTGCCCGACAGGGTGCGGGCTCGCATGCTCTTCGCCGAGCTGTCCGAGCTCGGCCCCGACGAGCCCCGGCGCCAGCGCATCAGGGACGAGCTGGTCGAGCTCCACCTTCCGCTGGTCGAATACCTCGCGCGCCGCTTCCGCAACCGCGGCGAATGGCTCGACGACCTGACCCAGGTCGCCACGATCGGCCTGATCAAGTCCATCGACCGGTTCGACCTCAACCGCGGCGTGGAGTTCTCCACCTACGCCACGCCCACCATCGTCGGCGAGATCAAGCGGCACTTCCGCGACAAGGGCTGGGCAGTGCGCGTGCCGCGCCGCCTGCAGGAGCTCAAGCTCTCGCTGACGAAGGCCATCAGCGAGCTGTCGCAGCGCGAGGGCCGCGCGCCCACCGTGGCCGAGCTCGCCGCCTACCTCAAGATGACCGAGGAGGAGGTGCTGGAGGGCCTGGAGTCGGCCAACGCCTACTCCACCGTGTCCCTCGACGCGCCCGACTCCGGCGACGACGACGCCCCCGCGGTGTCCGACTCGCTGGGCATCGTGGACGAGTCGCTGGAGGGGGTCGAATACCGCGAGTCGCTCAAGCCACTGCTGGAGCGGCTGCCGCCGCGCGAGAAGCGCATCCTGCTGCTGCGGTTCTTCGGCAACATGACCCAGTCGCAGATCGCCACCGAGCTCGGCATCTCGCAGATGCACGTCTCGCGGCTGCTGGCCCGCACCCTGGCTCAGCTCCGCGAGGGCCTGACGGCCGACGACTGACCCGCGGGAGCGGCTTCGGCCGCTTCCGTTCTTCTCGCTCCCGCCCGTGCCCTTGCGCCGGACGGCCCACGGCCGCAGGATGGGCGCCGTGGCCGCCGCCCGTACAGGTCAGGACTCGTCGCCGTAGAGCGCGCGGGTGGTGGGCGGGGCGAGCAGGCCGACGAGGCCGACCAGGGCCACCACCAGGAGCGGGATGCCGAGCTCGGGGCGGCCGGAGTCGAAGAGCGTGACGGAGATGGGGATCAGGAAGATCTGCGCGAGCACGGCCGGCGCCCGCCCCCAGCGCTCGGCGGCCAGCAGGCCGCCCCAGGCGACCCAGAGCAGCCCCGCGCCGATCAGCAGCCCGAAGGCGGCCTCGGCGAGCGCGGCGGTCAGGTTGGCCGGGGTCCCGGACACCGTCTCCACCCCGACGTAGACGCCCAGCCCGAGCGCGATCAGCCCTTCGAGGGCGACGACGAGGGCGGCGGCAACCAGGCTCCACGGACGCTTCGACACACCCCGCACCCTATCCGCCGCCACCGGTGCCCCGTTCGCCGCCGTACACACCCGATGAATGGGATTTTTCACGACAATATCGACAGGCACCACCGGTTACGCTGGCCATATGCGCGCGATGCTCCTGGTCAACCCCAAGGCCACCACCACCAACGCCCGCACCCGCGACGTGCTCATCCGGGCGTTCGGCGCGGCCGTGGACCTCAGCGTCGAGGAGACCGCCTACCGGGGGCACGCGGCGATGCTCGCGGCCACCGCGCGGGCCAAGGGGTTCGACATGGTGGCCGTGCTGGGCGGCGACGGGACGATCAACGAGACCGTCAACGGGCTGCTGAACCCGGTCGACGGCGACGACACCGGCCGCCCGGCGCTCGTCGTCATCCCGGGCGGCAGCGCGAACGTGTTCGCCAGGGCGCTCGGGCTGCCCAACGATCCGGTCGAGGCCACGGGCGCGGTGCTGGAGGCGCTGCGCGACGGGCGGCGGCGCGGCGTGGGCCTGGGGCAGGCGCTGTGGGACGGCGAGAGCCGCTACTTCACGTTCTGCTCGGGGATGGGCTACGACGCCGAGGTCGTAAGGGCCGTGGAGGGCCTGCGCGGGGCTGGCCGGAAGGCTACCCCTGGCCGGTATGTGAACACGGCCCTGAGGCACTATCTGGCCACGGACAAGAGGCATCCCGCGATGACGCTGACGGGTCCCGGCATCCCGGCGGCCGAGGGGCTGTTCATGGCGATCGTGTCCAACACCTCGCCGTGGACGTACGTGGGCACGCGGCCGGTCCGGCCGACCCCGTGGGCCTCGTTCGAGACGGGGCTCGACCTGCTCGGGCTGCGCCGGATCGGCCCGCTGACGCTGGCTCCGGTGATCCGTCACATCCTCACGGAGAGTGAGCGCCTTCCGGGCGGCCGGCACCTCGTCCAACTGCACGACGAGGCCGAGTTCACGCTCACCGCGGCCCGCCCGGTGGCCTTCCAACTGGACGGGGACTACCTGGGAGAACGCGAGTCCGTAACGTTCCGGTCTATCCCGAACGCATTACAAGTTCTGGTCTAGCTGGTTACATTCGGTCATTGTGTGACGCATCCGACATCCATTACCGCCAAAACTTCGGCCGTACCCTCTTGCGTGCACTCTCCGTGGCTGAAAAGCTCAACACTGACGTCGGAACGTAGGACCTTTAACAACCCCCAAGGGTCCTCCGCCGTCCGCGGGCATCCCCGGTTCACCTGATCCGGGGTCTTGTTCGCACGGGTTAGTGAAACCTTTCACAAAGGATGCCGCACGGAGCCCATCTCAGGCTCCATCTACTAAGGAGTGGACGCATGGACTGGCGCCACCGAGCTGCCTGCCGTGACGTGGACCCCGAGCTGTTCTTCCCGATCGGGAACACCGGACCGGCACTCATGCAGATCGAAGAGGCCAAGCAGGTCTGCCGTTCCTGTTCGGCCATGGAAGCCTGCCTGAAGTGGGCGCTGGAGTCCGGCCAGGACGCGGGCGTCTGGGGCGGCCTCAGCGAGGACGAGCGTCGCGCGCTCAAGCGCCGCAGTGCCCGTGCCCGCGCCCGCGCGACTGCCTGAGCCCGCCAGAAGGAGACCCGCCTGAAACCCGCAGCGAGCCGAACCGCCTGGTGCGATCGACTGTCCGCCAGGACCACGCCGCGTCCCTGATCGAAGGGACGCGGCGTTCAGCTCATCTGGCGCTCATGAAGCGGGCAGCGGGATCGACAGCGTGACCTCCGTGCCGCCGCCCTCGCGCGGCAGGACCGACAGCTTGCCCGACAGCTCCCCCTCGACGAGCGTGCGCACGATCTGCAGCCCGAGGCTGGTCGAACTGTCGAGGTCGAAGTCCGCGGGCAGCCCCTGACCGTCGTCCCAGACGACCACGTGCAGGCGCTCCGGCCCCGGCTCCACCATCACCTGAAGCCGCTCCGGCCGGCCGTGCTGCAACGCGTTCTGCAACAGCTCGGTGAGCGCCATGGCCAGCGGCGTGGCGATGAGCGACGGCAGCACGCCGAACGCCCCCACCCGGCGCGGCGTCACCGCCGCCTCCGGCGCCGACACCTCGCCCGCCATCGCGATCACCCGGTCGGCGATGTCGTCGAAGTCGACGAACTCCTCGGGCGCGTGCGAGAGCGTCTCGTGCACGATCGCGATCGAGCCGACCCGCCGCACCGCCTCCTCCAGCGCCTCGCGGCCCTCCGGCACCCGCAGCCGCCTGGCCTGCAGCCGCAGCAGCGCGGCCACGGTCTGCAGGTTGTTCTTCACCCGGTGGTGGATCTCGCGGATCGTCGCGTCCTTGGTCATCAGCTCGCGCTCGCGCCGCCGCAGCTCGGTCACGTCGCGGATGAGCACCAGCGCGCCGATCCGGCCGCCGCCGACGATCAGCGGGATCGCCCGGAGCTGCACGATCGTGCCGCCGGACTCCACCTCGGTCTCCTTGGCCGCCCGCCCGCTGGCCACGATCATCAGGTCTTCGTTGATCGGCTCGTCGGAGTAGCACAGCGTCGCGGTCACCCGGCCGAGCTCGGCCCCCACCAGGTCGGCGTGCAGCCCCAGCCGCCGGTAGGCCGACAGCGCGTTGGGCGAGGCGTAGGTCACCCGCCCGGCCCGGTCGAGCCGCAGCAGCCCGTCGCCGACGCGCGGCGAGCGGACCAGGATCGGCTCCTCGCCGGAGAACGGGAACCGCCCCTCGGCCACCATCTGCGCCAGGTCGGAGGCGCTCTGCAGATAGGTCAGCTCCAGCCGCGACGGGGTGCGCGCGGACGACAGGTTCGTCGAGCGCTGGATCACCCCGAGGAACCGGGCCTCGCCGTCGGGGACGGCACGCCGTACGGGAATCGTCTCCTCGCGCACGGGCACGCCCGTGGACCAGTCGGGGTCGCCCTCGCGGCAGATGCGCCGCTCGTCCCAGGCCGTGTCGATCAGCGGGCGCTCGCCCTTGGCCACCACGGTGCCGACGACGTCGTCGTGGTAGACCGTCGGCCCGGTCGTGGGCCGCATCTGCGCGATCGCGATCCAGCCGCCCTCGCCCAGCAGCGGCGCCCACAGGATGAGGTCCGCGAACGACAGATCGGCCAGCAGCTGCCAGTCGGAGACCAGCGAATGCAGCCAGTCGAGATCCGCCCCGTCGAGCGCGGTGTGGCGGACGACGAGGTCGCTGAGAGTCGGCACGAGTGCATCATGCGTGCTGTCGGGGCCAACAGCCAAACCGCCGCCGCCTTTTCGGGCGGGTCAGGGGCTGTGAAGACCATCACAGCGGTTGCGGCCTGGCCTGCCGCAGCGGTTATCCTTCACCATCAGCCTGAGCTGCCCGGATTGGCGCTCGGCAGAAGTGAAGGTGAGAGCGTGACAGACGACGGCCCTCGCGTACCGAAGTACTACGACGTGAAACGGGCCCTGCTCGAGCTGACCAAGACGCTCGCGCCGGGTTCCGCGCTGCCGCCCGAGCGGACGCTCGCCGTACGCTTCGAGACCTCGCGCACCACGGTCAGGCAGGCGCTGACCGAGCTGGTCGTGGAGGGCCGGCTGCTGCGCATCCAGGGCAAGGGCACGTTCGTCGCGCAACCCAAGGTCGCGCAGGTGCTGCAGCTCACCTCCTACATCGGCGACCTGCGCACGGCCGGCCTGGAGCCCGACACCAAGATCCTGGAGATCGGCTACATCACCGCCGACGAGGCGCTGGCCCGCCGCCTGGCGATCAACCCTGGCGGCCGCGTGCTGCGCATCCACCGGCTGCGGCTGGCCAACGGCGAGCCGGTCTCGGTCGACACCACGCACCTGTCGGCGCGGCGCTTCCCGCGCCTGCGCCGCGAGCTCGAGGTGCACTCCTCCCTGTACGAGACGCTGCACAACGCCTACAACGTACGGCTCACCGACGCCGAGGAGATCATCGAGACCGTCCTCGCCACGCCGTACGACGCGAAGCTGCTGGGCGTGGACGTGGGGCTGCCCATGCTGCTGCTGACCCGCCACGCCTTCGACGCCGACGGCAATCCGGTGGAGTGGGCGCAGTCGCTCTACCGGGGCGACCGCTACAAGTTCGTCACCAGGCTGCGCCGCCCCTGACTACGCTTGGCCGCGTGAGCGTGATCGTGGTCAGCGGGACCGACTCCGGGGTGGGCAAGACGGTCGTGTGCGCCGCCCTGGCCGTGCTGGCGCGGGGCCGGGGAGCGAGCGTGGCCGTGGTGAAACCCGCCCAGACCGGTGTCGCCCCCGGCGGGTCCGGCGACGTGGACGAGGTCATCCGGATGTCCGGGGTGACGACCACGTTCGAGTTCGCCCGCTTCGACGCGCCCCTGTCGCCGGCCGCCGCGGCGCGGGCCGCCGGGCTGCCCCCGGTGTCGATGCCGCAGGCCGCCCGCCGGATCCGCGAGCTGGCCGAGAGCAACCGGCTGGTCGTCGTGGAGGGCTCCGGCGGGCTGCTGGTGCGCTACGACGAGGACGGCGCGACGATCGCCGACCTGGCCAGGCTGCTGGGCGCGCCGGTGCTCGTGGTGGCCCCGGCCGGGCGCGGCACGCTCAACCACACCGCGCTGACGCTGGAGGCGCTCGCGCACCGCGGTCTCGACCTTGCGGGCGTGGTCATCGGCGCGTGGCCGGCCGAGCCGGGGATCGCCGAGCGGAGCAACGTGACCGACCTGGAGATGCTGGCCGCCCGGCCGCTGGCCGGCGCGCTGCCCGAAGGGGCCGGGCGGCTGTCCGGCGACGCCTTCGCCGACGCGGCGCGGCGCGGGCTCGCCGTGACGCTCGGCGGCGCCTTCGACCCCGCCGCGTTCCGGGGGACCTTGCGCTGAGCCGCCGGATGTGGCAAGTTCTGTTGCTCTTTCCGGGATGCTGGAGACGTCATGGACAACATCGCCGCGATCGAAGAGGTGCTCGCCCAGGTCGGCCCGCGGCTCAAACGGCTGCGCGCCGAGCGCGGCCTGACGCTGTCGGCGCTGGCCGAGGCCACCGGCATCTCCACGAGCACGCTGTCGCGCCTGGAGTCCGGGCAGCGGCGGCCCAGCCTCGAGCTGCTGCTGCCGGTCGCCCAGGCCTACCAGGTGCCGCTGGAGGAGCTGGTGGGCGCGCCGGAGGTGGGCGACCCGAGGGTGCGCGCCGTGCCGCGCAAGATGCACGGCCGCACCGTCCTGCCGCTGACCCGCCAGCCCGGGGCGCTGCAGGCGTTCAAGATGGTCATCATGCCGGAGCCGGGCGTCCCCGAGCAGCAGACGCACGAGGGCTACGAGTGGATGTACGTGCTGTCCGGGCGGCTGCGGCTGCTGCTGGCCGACCGTGACCTGGTGATGAAGGCGGGCGAGGCCGCCGAGTTCGACACGCGGCTGCCGCACTGGTTCGGCAGCGCCGACGACCAGCCGGTGGAGATCCTCAGCCTGTTCGGCCGCCAGGGCGAGCGGATGCACGTGCGCGCCCGGCCGGCCGGCCGCGCCTAGCGTCGGGGGGTGGGGCTAGCCCCACCCTGGTCGCGCACACCAGGCCCATGTCCGGCAGCTCCCAGGAGTCAATACCGTGGAGGCATGAAACGACCCCGGGTGGCCACGGCGTGGCTCGACACGGCCCACGTGATGACCGGGCTGCCCGTCGCGTTCGCGCTCGCCGTGCTGACGCTCGCGTCGGCCGTGGCCCCGCCCGTGCTGCGGCGCGGCGTGCCCTGGTTCACGCGGGTGCAGCGCTCCCGGTTCGAGGCGTTTCTGGGCGAGCGCATCCCGCCGGTGCCGCCCGCGCGCAGCTGGCGCACCTCCAGCCTGTGGCGGCAGATCGCCTACCATCTGCTGTCGCCGCTGGTCAGCGGGCTGGCGGTGTTCCTGGTCGCGGCGACGTGGGGCGCGGCGCTGGTGGGGCTGCTGGCCTTCCTGCCGCCGCTGATCCAACCGCCGCCGCTGACCTTCCTGTTCGACCTGCGCGACCCGAACGTGGTCACCACCTACATCGTGGCGGGGGCCGTACTCCTGCTGATCGCGCCCGTGCTGGCGCGCGGGATGGCGATGCTGGACCTGTCGGTGGCGCGGGCGCTGCTCGGCCCCAGCCGCGACGAGCTGGGGCGGCGCATCGAGACGCTGACCGAGAGCCGCGCCGGCGTGATCGACGCCGCCGACGCCGAGCGGCGGCGCATCGAGCGGGACCTGCACGACGGCGCCCAGCAGCGGCTGGTGTCGCTGGCGATGAACCTGGGCCTGGCCCGCGCCACGCTCACCGACCTGCCGGAACCTGCCCGCGAGGCCATCGAGCACGCGCACGAGGAGGCCAAGCAGGCGCTCAAGGAGCTGCGCGACTTCGTCCGCGGCCTGCATCCGGCCGTGCTCAACGACCAGGGCCTCGACGCGGCGCTGTCCGGCGTGGCCGCGCGGGCCCCCATCCCGGTGCGGTTGCGCGTCGACATCGAGCGCCGCGCCACTCCGACGATCGAGGCGGTGGCATTCTTCATCGTGTCCGAGGCACTGACCAACATCGCCAAGCACGCCGCGGCCACCAAGGCCGAGGTGAGCGTGCGGCGCGAGCGTGACCGGCTGCACGTGCTCGTCTACGACGACGGCTGCGGCGGGGCCCGCCTCGACAGCGGCACCGGGCTGCGCGGCCTGGCGCAGCGCATCGACGCCGTGGACGGCAGACTGCGGCTGAGCAGCCCGCTCGGCGGCCCGACGACGATCGAGGTGGACCTGCCGTGCGAGTAGTGCTCGCCGAGGACTCCGTGCTGCTGCGCGAGGGGCTCGTCCGGCTGCTGGAGGCGGCCGGGCTGGAGATCGTGGCCGCCGTGGCCGAGGCCGAAGGGCTGCTGCGGGCCGCCGAGGAGCACCGGCCCGACCTGGTGCTCACCGACGTGCGGATGCCGCCCACGCACACCGACGAGGGGCTGCGGGCCGCGCTCGTGCTGCGCCGCCAGCAGCCGTCGCTGGCCGTGCTGGTGCTCTCCCAGTACGTCGAGGAGCGCTACGCCGCTCAGCTTCTCGCCTCGGCCGCCGGCGGCGTCGGCTACCTGCTGAAGGACCGGGTGGCGGACGTGGCCGAGTTCGTCGACGCGCTGCGCCGGGTGGCGGGCGGCGGCACCGCGCTGGACCCCGAGGTGGTCTCCCAGCTCCTGCTGCGCGGCCACAGCGACCCGCTGGACCGGCTGACGCCGCGCGAGCACGAGGTGCTCAAGCTCATGGCCGAGGGCCGCTCCAACGCGGGCATCGGCGCGCAGCTCGTGCTCAGCGAGGGGGCCGTGGGCAAGCACATCGGCAACATCTTCGCCAAGCTCGACCTGCCTCCGGCCGAGGGCGACCACCGTCGGGTGCTGGCCGTGCTCCAGTTCCTCAAGATCAGGAGCATGCCGTGAGAGCGCTCTGGCTGACCCTCGGCTCGGTGCTGACCGTGATCGCGGTGACGGTCTCGACCGCGATCATCTGGCGCGGGTTCGCCACCGCCCGTGAGCCCACCGAGACCACCGAGCGCGTCATCGCGGTCGAGGCGCTGACCACGCTGCGCGTGATCGGGGAGGGGGCCGTGAGCGTGCAGGTCCATCGGGGCGAAGCCGGGCAGATCCTCCTCGTACGGTCGATGCGCTGGTCACAGGAGAAGCCCAGCGTGGCGGAGGACTGGGACGGCCGGACCCTGCGCCTGGACTCATCCTGCCCCGGCGCCGGCTACCTGACGGCGCCGGTCTGCGAGGTCGACTACCAGGTCCTGGTGCCGCAGCACGTCAGCGTGGACGCCAGGACCGCCTCCGGCTTCCTGGCCGTCGACGACATCGCCGGTGACGTGCGCGTCGCCACCGTCTCCGGCGCCGTCCGCCTGGACGACCTGCCCGGCAAGGTGCACGCCAGGAGCGGGTCGGGCAGCGTCCGGGGCGACTCCCTGCGCAGCGAGCAGGTGGACGTGGAGGTGAGCTCGGGCGACCTCGACCTGTCGTTCATGACGCAGCCCAGCGAGGTGCGCGCGATCGTCAAGACCTCCGGCAACATCGACATGGAGCTTCCGCCCGGCGCCTACGACCTGACGACCACCGCGCCACAGGTGATCATGACCCCGGTCAGCGACCCCGCCTCGTCCAGGAAGATCACCGTCTCGACGCCCGACGGCGAGGTGTCCATATGCTGCTGAAGCTCTGTTTACTTTTGTGACTGGTTGGTAAGTTCCCGGCATGGAGTCTGCGAAGCACGCCGGTGACGCCGCTGTCGCCGTGTCCAAGGCCTATGGTGTCGAGACCATGTTCACCCTGTCGGGCGGGCATGTCTTCCCCCTTTACGACGGCGCCCAGCACGAGGGCATGCGTATCCTCGACGTGCGCCACGAGCAGAGCGCGGTCTTCGCCGCGGAGGCCACCGCCCGGCTGACCCGCAACCCCGGACTGGCGGTGCTGACCGCCGGGCCCGGCATCACCAACGGCGTCAGCGGCGTGGCCACCGCGCACTTCAACGGCTCCCCCGTCGTCGTCCTGGGCGGGCGCGCCCCGCAGTCGCGCTGGGGCAGCGGCGCCCTCCAGGAGATGGACCACCCGCCGCTGTTCACGCCGATCACCAAGCTGGCGTTCACCGCCTCCGGCGCCGACTCCGTCGGCCAGGACGTCGAGACCGCCTTCCGCACCGCCGTCGCGCCGCACCGCGGCCCCGTCTTCCTCGACGTCCACATGGACCACCTGTTCTCGCCCGCCCCCGTGCCGGAGCCGAGCACCCAGTCGCCGTCGCCGCTGGAGCCCGACCCCGACGACCTGCGCGCCATCGCCGCCCTGATCGCCGAGGCCGAGCGGCCCGTGCTCGTGTACGGGTCCGACGTGTGGATGGACCGGGCCGAGGAGGCCGCCCGCGACTTCGCCGAGACCTGGCGGCTGCCCGTCATCCCCAACGGCCAGGGCCGCGGCATCCTGCCCGCCGGGCACGACCTGCTCGTCACCCGTGCCCGCGGCCTCGCCTTCGCCCGAGCCGACCTGGTCGTCGTCATCGGCACCCCGCTCGACTTCCGCCTCGGCTACGGCTGGTTCGGCGGCAAGGACGGCGCCCCGCTGGCCAAGGTGGTGCACATCGCCGACGCGCCGTCCGGCATCACCACCCACATGAAGCCCGTCGCCTCCGCCGCCGGCGACCTGTCGGTCGTCCTGTGGAGCCTCGGCACGGCCTGCGGCGAAGCCGGCGTCAAGCCGAGCCGTTACGAGAGCTGGGTCAGCACGCTCGCCGACACCGCCGCGGCCGCCATCGCCGGCGACGCCGCCCTGCTCGCCTCCGACTCCGACCCGATCCACCCCATGCGCATCTACGGCGAGCTCGGCAAGGTCCTCGCCGACGACGCCGTGGTGATCGGCGACGGCGGCGACTTCGTGTCCTACGCGGGCAAGTACGTCGAACCCCGGCGGCCCGGCAACTGGCTCGACCCCGGCCCCTATGGCTGCCTCGGCACCGGGCTCGGCTACAGCATCGCCGCCCGCCTGGCCAGGCCGTCCTCCCAGGTGGTGCTGCTGCTCGGCGACGGCGCGGCGGGCTTCTCCCTCATGGACGTCGACACGCTCGTCCGGCACCGGCTCCCGGTCGTCATGATCTGCGGCAACAACGGCATCTGGGGGCTGGAGAAGCACCCGATGCAGCTCCTGTACGGCTACGACGTGGCCGCCGAGCTGCAGCCGCAGTGCCGCTACGACCAGGTCGTCACCGCGCTGGGCGGCGGCGGCGAGCTGGTCACCAAGGCGTCGGAGATCGGGCCCGCCCTGCGCCGCGCCTTCGACTCCGGCATCCCGTACATGGTCAACATCGCGACCGACCCGCAGGTCGCCTACCCCCGCAACACCACGGGGGTGTGACTACGGCTTGACCGTGGTCGTGGCGGTCACGGTCGGGGTGGGCGTGTTACAGGTCGGGGTGGGGATCAGCACCGCCTCGACCGTCTTGCCCACCTCCAGCATCTCGCCGCCGTTGGGGAAGCTCTGGCCGACCATCTTGCACATGTCGGGCAGGGTGCCGTCGGTCTGGTCGTCGGCCTTGAACCCGAACCCGGCCTGCTTGATCTTGGCCACGGCCTGCGGGTAAGGCATGTTGACGATGTACGGCACCTCCTTCTTCGGCTTGGGCGTCGGCGAGGGCGACTTCGTGGTCGTCTTCGTCGGAGTGGGGGTGGGAGTCGGGGTCGGGGACTCGGTGGGCTCGGTCTCCTCGGGGGTGGGCGTCGTCCTGTTGACGATCGACTCATCCCTCGGCGGCTTGGTCGACGGCCTCGCCCGGGGGGTCTTCGTCGGCTTCTCCGTCGGCTTCTTAGGCTTGGACTCGGTGACCGTCGGCGTCGGGGTCGGCTGGGCGATCGGGTCGCCCTCGGCGCTCATGTTGGTCAGCGCGACCGCGCCCGCGCCCACGCCGAGCACCAGCACGGCGGCGAGCCCGGCCACCAGGCCGCCCCGGCGCGGGGCCTTGGCCGCGCGGCGGCTGCCCTGGCGCTGGCCCGCCACGGTCGTGGCCTCGGGAGGAGCCTGCACCGCGCCCGTCTGATACGCCTCGGGCGGCGGGGCCATGGTGGCGCCGGTGGTCGGCAGGGCCGCCTGGGTCATCGGGATCTCGCCGGTGGCGACCATGCGGGCCGCGTCGCTCATCGCCCTGGCGCTGGGGAAGCGCCGCGCCGGGTCCTTCGACAGGGCCCGCTCGACCAGCGCGCGCACCGGCCCGGGGATGTCGGGCGGCAGCGGCGGCGGCGCCTCGCGGATGTGCTTGAGCGCGATCGTGACCGGGCTGTCGCCGTCGAACGGCCGCTGACCGGCCAGGCACTCGTAGGCGACGACGCCGAGCGCGTAGATGTCGACGGCCGGCGTGACCGGGGCGCCCTCGGCCTGCTCGGGCGCGCAGTAGGCGGCGGTGCCGAGCACCATGCCGGCGTCGGTGAGCCGGTTGGCCAGGTCGGAGCGGGCGATGCCGAAGTCGGTGATGACGAGCGTGCCGTCGCGCTGCACCAGCAGGTTGCCCGGCTTGACGTCGCGGTGGACGATGCCCTGGTCGTGCACGGCCTGGAGCGCCGAGGCGGCCTGGGCGATGAGCTCCATGGCGGGCTGCGGCGAGATCCGGCCGAGCCGGCCCAGCAGGCGGTCGAGCGGTTCGCCGTCGACGAACTTCATCACCAGGTAGACGGTGTCGCCGCTGACCCCGTAGTCGTAGACGTCGACCACACCGGGGTGGTTGATCGTCGCCATCGCGCGCGCTTCCCCCTGGAAGCGGGCGAGGAAACCGGGGTCCTGCATACGGCCCGGGAGCAGCACCTTGACGGCGACGGTCCGCGCGAGGACGGTGTCTTCGCCGCGCCAAACCTCGCCCATTCCTCCGGCGCCGATGCGGGTATCCAGGCGATACCGCCCCGCAAGCGTCGTCCCTTGGGCCACCATGACTCCCCCGCTACCCCCTGCCTCTAGACCCTCTCCCACCCCAGGGTTCTCAACAAAGCGAACTTGTGTCGCGGTGCGGTCACACGGAGGTCACGGAACTCGGAGAGTGTACGACTCACATTCCTCACACGCCACACAAATGCCACAAGTTGTCCCACCCTATCCTGCGGCCTGCGAACCCTGCTTGTCCCCGTTTTCGGACAGATCACCGCGCCACACTAAGCTGACGGCATGACGCTCGCTCCGGGTCTCCGCTCCCAGCTGCTCACCATGGTCGAGCGGAGCGACACCGCCGAGAAGATCGGCAGCGGCGACGTGCCCGTGCTCGCCACGCCGCGCCTGCTGGCGCTGGCCGAGCAGGCCACCCTCCAGGCCGCGGCCCCGCACCTCAAGCCGGGCGAAACGTCGGTCGGCACCCGGGTCGAGCTCGAACACCTGGCGGCCAGCCCCGTCGGCGCCCACGTGAGCATCGGCGTGGAGCTGACCGAGGTCGACGGCAGGCGGCTGGTCTTCGGCTTCCAGGCCAGCGACAAACACGCGCTCGTCGCCAGAGGCGTGATCGAGCGCGTCGTCGTCGACCGCGAGAGGTTCCTGGCGCGCGTCACTCGATGACGGCGATCAGGTCGCCTTCCTGGATCACGTCGCCCTCGGCCACCTTGAGCTGGGCCACCACGCCGTCGTCCTCGGCGAGCACCGGGATCTCCATCTTCATCGACTCCAGGATGACCAGCGTGTCACCGTCGGAGACCTCGTCGCCCTCCTGGACGACGACCTTCCACACGTTCGCCACCATCTCAGCTCGGACCTCAGCCACCGCGACTCCCCTCTTCCAATGATCCAACAGTCTTACGCACGCTTGGCGCGCATCCGCCCTACCAGGCCCGTGTCATAGTCGCCGGTGACGAACTCGTCGTTGTCCAGCAGCTCCGCGCAGAACGGCAGGTTGTTCTTGGGCCCCTCGACGGTGAACCCGGCCACCGCCTCCCGGGCCCGCTCCAGCGCCTCGGCGCGGGTGGCGCCGTGCACGCAGAGCTTGGCCATGAGCGGGTCGTAGAACGGGGTGACCGTGTTGCCCGACTCGTAGCCCGAGTCGACGCGCACGCCGTCGCCCGCGGGCTCGGTCCATGCGGTGATCTTGCCAGGTCCGGGGAAGAACCGCTTGGGGTCCTCGGCGTACACGCGGAACTCGATGGCATGCCCGCTGACCTCGGGCGTGATCTCGGGGCTCTCCCCGGCGGCGACCCGCAGCTGCAGCTCGACCAGGTCGAGGCCGGTGACGAGCTCGGTGACCGGGTGCTCCACCTGGAGCCGGGTGTTCATCTCCAGGAAGACGAAGTCCTGGGCGTCGGCGTCGACCAGGCACTCCACGGTGCCGGCGCCGAGATAGCCAACGGCCTCGCCGGCGCGCACGGCCGCGGCCAGCATGCGCTCGCGCAGCTCGGGCGTGATGCCGGGCGACGGCGTCTCCTCCACGACCTTCTGGTGGCGGCGCTGCACCGAGCAGTCGCGCTCGCCCAGCGCCACGACGGTGCCGTCGGGGCGGCCGAGGATCTGCACCTCGACGTGGCGGGCCCGCTCGATGTAGCGCTCCAGCAGGATGGCCGGACCGGCGAGCACGTCGCCCGCGCCGCCCGCCGCCGCAGCCGCCGCGAACCGCAGCGCCGCCCGGGACGCCTGGTCGAACGCCTTGGCCAGCTCGTCGTCGTCATGCGCGACGCTCATGCCGATCCCGCCGCCGCCTCCGGCGGTCTTGACCATGACGGGATAGCCGATCTCCTTGGCCGCCGTCATGGCCAGGCCCAGGTCGGTGACGGGCTCACGGGTGCCGGCGGCCACCGGGACGCCAGCGTCCTCCATGAGGTTACGGGCGTTGATCTTGTCGCCCATCCGGTCGATGGCCTCGGGGGCGGGGCCGATCCACACCATGCCCGCGGCGATGACGGCCTCGGCGAAGCCCGCGTTCTCGGCCAGGAACCCGTAGCCGGGGTGGATCGACCGGGCGCCCGTGGCGCGGGCCGCCTCCAGCACCTTGACCGGGTCGAGGTAGCTCTGCGCGGGGTTGGCCGGCCCGATCAGCACGGCCTCGTCGGCCTCGCGCACGTACGGCAGGTCGGCGTCGGCCTCGGAGTGGACCGCTATGGCGCGCAGGCCCAGCCGCTGGACCGTGCGGATGATCCGGCGCGCGATCTCCCCTCGGTTGGCGATCAGGACGGGTCCGAGCGTCTCATTAAGCACGTCGCCAACCCTACGACCGCCGGGGCCGCCAGCCCTTTCCCCCGAAACCACCGATCCGGACAATCGGATCTGTAGGTTTCCTACAAATGAGGCAGTGCCGAAACCCGTGGGCGGGCGCGCCGTACTGCGAGGACCTACAGCGCCGCGGCACGTGCGCGAAGAGGCCGTAGTGCGGGAATCTACAGGACCGAAAACCCCGCCGTCAGCGCCGCAGGGCTGCGCGGCCGGTGACGCGGGCCAGCGCCTCGACCGCCTCCGCATCGTACGCGGTGCCGGCGGCGAGCCTGAGCCGCTCCAGCGCGGCGCCCGCGCGGTCGCGGTCGGTCGAGCCGCCGAGCAGGTCGTCGTAGGCGTTGGCCACCTTGATGATGCGGCTCGACAGCGGCGGGTCCTCGCTCACCGGGTCGCACTGGCGGCTGACCAGATCGGCCACCCGGTCGAGCACGCCCGTCTGCCTGATCACCTCGGCGCCCAGCTCGGCGATGCTGCGGGCCTGCTCGGGGTCGGTCAGGACGGTCGCGCCGCCGGGGATCGGGTCGCGCAGCGAGAGCTGGCCGATGTCGTGCATGAGCGCGGCGTACTCCAGCTCCAGCAGCTCCGGCTCGGCCATGCCCAGCTCTCTGCCGATCGCCACGGCCAGGCGGCTGACCCGGCGCGAGTGGCCGGGCTCGACGTAGCCGCCGACCTCGGTGACCCTCGACAGGGCGCGCACGGTCTGCAGGTAGGTGGCGCGGATGCCGGCGTACTTGCGGAAGGCCACCTGGGTGACGAGCAGCGGGGCCGCGAAGACGAGCAGCGCCACCAGGTCCATGCTGTGGGTCGCCAGCGCGAGCAGCACGCCGGAGGAGGCGACGGCGACTCCGAGCGGGAAGGCGACGTTGATCTCGTCGCGCACGGCCACCCGGAACGCGGTGCGCATCTCCTCGGCCCGCAGCATCGCGGCGACCACCACGTCGAGCAGCAGCGAGAGGCTGGTGAGCGCCACCATCAGGCCGAGAGCCGGCCACCACGTGCCCGACTCGCCCTGGGTGAGCCGGTAGAGGGGGTCGGCCAGCGGGCGGAAGGCGAAGGCCAGCAGCGCGGCGGTGAGCAGGCGGCGGGCCATGGCGTCGAGGCGCGGCGGACGCCCGACGGCCAGGTGGGGCAGCGCGCCCGCGATCATGCCGACCGCGATCACGGCCACGACCTGGAGCGCGGAGTGGCGCAGCGGGACCTGGCTGAGGTCGAGCAGCAGCGTGTAGCCGAGCGCGGCGGCGGCACCGATCGGGGCGACCTCGCGGTTGCCCGGCATGGTGAGCCTGGCCAGCTCGCCGACCGCGATCAGCGCGCCGAACCCGACCGCGATCTCCGGCCGGTCGAGCCCGACGGCCGAGGTGTGCGCGATCCCGGCCACGGAGACGAGCCCGGCCGCGCCGACGAGGAGGAGCCGGCCGGTGCCCAGCCGCTGGTAGGTCACTGCCCCGTCACCACTTCGATGGGCATCGTCGGGTCGTCGTGGTCCTTGATGTGCGTCTCGGCGTCCTCGGGCGTCGGCGGGTCGACGCGGCGCGGCGGCTGCCACGGGTTGTGCTCCAGCGCCTTGACGAACGCGGCCACCATGACCGGGTCGAACTGGGTGCCGGCGCCCTTGCGCAGCTCCTCCACCGCCACCTCGACCGGCCGGGCGCCCCGGTAGGAGCGGTCGGAGGTCATCGAGTCGAACGCGTCGGCCACGGCGATGATCCGGGCGAACTCCGGGATCTCGTCGGCGGCCAGCCCCATCGGATAGCCCTTGCCGTCGTGGCGCTCGTGGTGGTGCATGATCCCGGCGAACGCCTCGTCGAGGAAGTCGATGCCCTGCACGATCTCCAGCCCGCGCATCGGATGGAGCTGGATCGCGGCGAACTCCTCCTCGGTCAGCGGCCCGTCCTTCTGCAGCACCTTGGTCGGCACGCCGAGCTTGCCCACGTCGTGCAGCATGCCGGCGTAGCGGATGGCGCGCAGCCGTTCCATGCCCATGCCGACCTCCTGCGCGATCATGGTGGAGGCGAGCGAGACCCGGGTGCAGTGGCCTCTGGTGTAGTAGTCCTTGGTCTCCACGGCCTGGCACAGGGCGGCCATCGTGGCGTCGTAGGAGCGCTGCTGCGCGTGATACTGGCCGAAGGCCCAGCGCGCGACGAACAGCGGCACCAGCACGAGCACGGCCGAGATCGACTGCACGGTGGCCCACAGCCCGGCCACCAGCAGCCCGAACGTGCCGTAGCCCAGGTAGGACAGCAGGAACTGGGCCAGCCCGCGCAGCGGCACCTCCTCGGCCCTGACGTGCGTGGCCAGCCTGATCATGGTGAGCGTGAGCAGGATGTTGAGCGGCACGAACACGGCGGTGGCCGCGGCGTAGGGGCCGATCAGGTCGTCGAAGGCGGCGACCTCGGGCACGCCGACCGCGCCGCCGAGCCACACGTACACGCCGCCGGCCGCGAAGCCGCAGATGGCGAACTGGGCCCCGTTGAACACCCGTTTGATCAGGGGCAGCCCGGGGCGGACGCTGAGCACGGCGGTGAGCCCGACGAGCGCCGCCCCCTCCGGGCCGATCAGCACCACCGCGGCCAGCGCGGCCGAGAAGCTGACCGACACCGCGAACTGCTCCACGTTGAGCAGCGTCGGCATCGACTCGCACACCAGGAACAGCAGCACGAGCACGAGCAGCACGTCGAGATTGTCCGGCGCCACCAGCGCGCCGGAGGTGACCACGCTGCGCCCGATGAGGGCCGCCGCGGCGCCGATGACGCCCAGCAGGTAGACCCTCGCGGGCCACGGCAGATCACGCATTGCGGCCCCCCACGCGCATCAGGTCCAGGAAACCCCTGGCGGCAGCGCTCCGCCCGCGATCACCGCGACCACGGGGGCGATGAGCACGGCGGCCGTGAACAGCCTGGCGACCATTGCCTTCAACATCCACTCGCCTCCACGTCGACTCCTGGGGCTCACGCTACAGAAGAAGGACAGCCCGTACGGGCGGAGTCACGAATCGCAAGCAAAGCGTAACCAAGCCACTACCGGAGGCGACTACGCGCCCACTCCACCGTGAGCTTCACACCAGTGGACAAATCGGTGCGCGGTTCCCAGCCCAGCCCCTCGAACGCGGGCACCGGGTCGACCGCCATCGCCGGCAGGTCACCCACGCGCGGCTGCGCGAACCCGGGCTTGTCGGGCGCGCCGGCCGCATCGGCGATCAGCGAGTGCAGCCGCCGGTCGGTGGTCTGGATGCCGGTGCCGAGGTTGAACCTGCGGCCGTTGCCGTCGGAGCCGCACGCCCGGACGAAGCCGTCGACCACGTCGTCGACGTAGACGTAGTCGCGGGTCTGCGTGCCGTCGCCGTAGAGGACCGTAGGCGTGCCGTTGAGCAGCCCGTCGGTGAAGATCGACACGACCCCGGCCTCGCCCTCGGGCGACTGGCGCGGCCCGTAGACGTTGGACAGCACCAGCGTGGTGTACTCGATCCCGTAAAGGGCGCGGAACGTCGCCAGGTAGGTCTCCCCGCTCAGCTTGGAGGCGGCGTACGGGGAGCGCGGGTCGGTGGGGGCGTCACCCGGCACCGGGATCGTCGCCGGGCGGCCGTAGACCGCGACGGACGAGGCGAACACCACCTTGCGGGTGCTGCCCTCGTGGGCCGCGGTCAGCACCGACGCGGTGCCCTCGACGTTGAGGCTGGCGTCGTGCACCGGGTCGGCGACGCTCTTGCGCACGCTGATCTGCGCGGCCAGATGGCAGATCACCTCCGGCCGGAGGTCGGCGGCCAGCTCCCGCAGCGCGGGGTCGCGCACGTCGAGCTCGTGCAGCGTGAACCGGTCGCTCCGCGCGGCCGAGGCCAGGTTGTCGCGGCTGCCCGAGGACAGGTCGTCGACCACGGCCACCTCGTGCCCGCCCGCGAGCAGACGGTCGACGAGATTGGACCCGATGAACCCGGCACCCCCGGTAACAAGCACGCGCATGGGGGAATCCTAGTCGGCCAGATCCGCCCGTACCTGCTCGATGCGCGCGAGGACCTTGGCGCGCAGGTCTTCCGGGACCGGATCGCAGCCGCACTTCTTGGCCACGATCTGCTTGATCGCCTTGTCCAGGTCGTACTCCTGGAGGCAGGGACCGCACTCGTCGAGGTGGACGCGGATGCCCGCCACGTCGTGCTCGGTCAGCTCGCCGTCGAGGTAGGCGTAGACCTTGTCGAGGACCTCGCGGCAGTCGGTGTCATGCGGGTTGCCACAGCTCATTTCGATCCCTCCGTCGGGACCAGGCCACGCTCGCGAGCATAGTCCTCAAGGAGGCTTCTGAGCTGCCTGCGCCCACGGTGCAGCCTCGACATCACGGTGCCGATCGGAGTCCCCATGATGTCGGCGATCTCCTTGTACGGGAAGCCCTCGACGTCGGCGAGGTAGACCGCGATCCGGAACTCCTCGGGCAGTGCCGCGAGTGCTTGCTTGACGTCACCGTCGGGCAGGTGCTCCAGCGCCTCCACCTCGGCGGACTTCAAGCCGCTCGAAGTGTGGGACTCGGCCCGGGCGAGCTGCCAGTCCTCGATCTCCTCGGTGCCGGACTGCTTCGGCTCACGCTGCTTCTTGCGATAGGTGTTGATGAACGTGTTCGTCAGGATCCGGTAGAGCCACGCCTTGAGGTTGGTGCCCTGCTGGAACTGATGGAACGACGCGAACGCCTTCGCGAAGGTCTCCTGCAGCAGGTCCTCCGCGTCCGCCGGGTTTCGGGTCATCCGGAGGGCGGCCGAGTAGAGCTGCTCGAGATAAGGCATCACGTCGCGTTCGAAACGCTCGCTCCGCTGCTCCAGAGTCTCCGCGCCTGTCGCGGGCACCGGGCCCACCCCCCTAAGATCACCGGTGGCCGGCTGAGGCGGGACACCGTACTCAGGGGAGAATACCCGCTTGTCAGCGACCGGCCGGTCACCGGGGAGGGAGTCGAGCAATGTGAGCATGCTCGTCGCAACACACCCGCGCCTTCGTCTGTTCCCGCAAGATAGAAGGTGACGAACAACCCGGTGCGGGGAAAACCATACGTACCGGCTGGTAGCCAGTTTCCGGAACCCAGGAGTCGCGTGTGCTGCCCATTCCGGCCGAGGAACTCAACGGCTCAGGGACGCTGGGGCCGTACTGGACCTTCTATCACGCCGTCGTCGCCGAACAGCTCACCAGATGGCTCCCTGACGAACCCTCCGTGGTCCTCGACCTGTCCGGCGGGCGTGGCCGCTGGTCCGGGCACGCGGCCAGGGCCGGCCACCGGGTGATCGAGGTGCTCGACTTCCGCCGCACCGCCGAGGGGCACCACCGGCTGCGCGACGCCGATCTCGTCCGTCACGTGCGCGCCGACGACCTGTCCTTCCTGCCCGACGAGAGCGTCGACGCGGTCGTCGCCGAGGAACGGGCGATGTCGATCGAGCTCATGGCCGAGTCGGCGATGAGCGACGTGGCGCGGGTGCTGCGCCCCGGCGGGCGGGCGCTGGTGTGCGTCGACTCGCTCGTGCTCGGCATGGCGATCCTGGCCGAGCAGGGCCAGTGGCAGCACCTGCGGCAGACGGGCGAGGTCATGCTCGTGCCGTGGCCCGACGGCAGCATCACCCGCTGCTTCAGCAGCGGCCAGCTGCGCGAGCTGCTGGCCGGCGCCGGGCTGGAGGTGGAGTGGATGCGCCCGCGCACGGTGCTGTCGCCGTCGACGGTCGACCACGTGCTCGGCGGCGACACGCGGACCCTCGCCTACCTCGTGCGCACCGAGCTGGAGGCCAAGCCCGCCGACGACGACACGGTGGGCATCCACCTGGTGGCCAGCGCCCGCAAGAGCGGAGCGCCCGCGGGCGACGGCTAGCGGCCCCGGCGCTCCCGCTTGCCCTGGCACTGCACGCACCGGGCGGCCTCGGGGCGCGCCTCCAGGCGGCCCTCGGGCACCGGGCTGGCGCAGTCGACGCACTTGCCGTAGGTGCCCGCCTCCAGGCGCTTGAGCGCCTCGACGACCGCCCGGCGCTGCGTGGTGGCCACGGCCACCATGGCCTGCGCGCGGTCGGCGTCGGTCAGGTCCGCGCCCGCGTCGGCCGCCGAACGCTCGCGGATCGCCACCGGATCGCCCTGGAGCACCGCGATCGACCGATCCAGCTCTGCCAGCATCTCTTCCAGCCGCTCACGAGCGGTCGTGACGTCCACGAATCCGCACCTCCGGGAAAGTGAGGGCAACCCGCGGCGGAAAGATCCCCGGTAATCCCGCCCGGTGCTGTTTGTATAGGGGTGACTCCGTGTGAACGGATGTAAAGCTTTCCTCACCGGATGCCCACTACACGCGCTTCTTACACCTTTACGAATCCCCTTCGGGCAAGGGCTTGATGAGGTCCGGGCCATTGTTGCGGACATTGTTGACCTCGGTGCTGACCGGATGCGCGGTCAGCCGCCCGGGATCGGCCGGCACCAGCAGCCCCGAGGCCGCCTTGGTGTCGGTCAGCTTCGGGTCGAGCCATTCGGCCCACCGCTCCGGCTCGATCATCATCGGCATCCGGTCATGGATGCGCCCCAGCTCGTCCTCCGCGTCCGTGGTGATCACCGTGCACGTGACCAGCCACTTCAGCGGATCGTCGTCGTCGCGCGAGGGGTCCTTCCAGAACTCGTACAGCCCCGCCATCGCCAGCACCCCGCCGTCGGCCGGATGGATGAAGTACGGCTGTTTCTTCTTCTTGTCACCCTCGACCGGCATCCACTCGAAGTAGCCGTCGGCCGGGAGCAGGCAGCGCCGCTTGGCGAACGCCTGCCGGTAGGACGGCTTCTCCGCCACGGTCTCGATCCTGGCGTTGATCATCCGTGACCCCACGGACGGATCCTTCGCCCAGGCCGGCACCAGCCCCCACTTCACGACCCGCAACTGCCGCACCGCCCGCTCGGCGTCCTTGGGGACCCGGCTGAGCACGGCGTAGACGTTCTTCGTAGGCGCCACGTTGTAGTCGGGCGCCAGCTCCTTGTCCGGCTCGGCGTCCAGCTCCACCTGGAACTCCTCCAGCAGCTGGTGCTTGTCCCGCGCCGACGCGTATCTCCCGCACATGCCCTCACACTGCCACGTACGCCTTTCGCGTGCATGTGCGAACCCGCGCCGAAGGGCCCTCCGAATCGCTCGTCCACAGGCGCCCCCCGCTTGTCCACAGGGCACCGCTCCCCCGCACGCCGGGCCAGTAGTCTTTGGCCATGCCCAACGCGCACTGGCCCGCCCCGCTCGCCACCGCACCCGTCGTCGCGACCGTCCCGCTGCCCGGGTCCAAGTCGGTGACCAACCGCGCCCTCCTGCTCGCCGCGCTCGCCGACAGCCCCGGTTCCGTACGCCAGGCGCTCCGCAGCCGTGACGCCGATCTGATGGCGGCGGCCCTGCGCGCCCTGGGCGCCACGCTCACGGCCACGGCCGAGACCCCGTCCAGCGTCGACTGGCAGGTGACGCCCGGCCCCGTCCGCGCGGGCGCCTCCATCGACGCCGGTCTCGCGGGCACGGTCATGCGTTTCGTCCCGCCGATGGCCGCGCTCGCCGACGGCCCCGTCTCCTTCGACGGCGACCCGCACGCCCGCAAGCGCCCGATGGGGCCCATCCTCGACGCCCTGCGCGCCCTCGGCGCCCGCGTCGACAACGACGCGCTGCCGTTCACCGTCCACGGCCCCCTGACCGGCGGCGAGGTCACGCTCGACGCCTCGGCCTCCTCGCAGTTCGTCTCCGGGCTGCTGCTGACGGCCGCCCGGTTCGGCAAGGGCGTCACGATCCGCCACGTCGGCCCGCCGGTCCCGTCCCAGCCGCACATCGAGATGACGATCCACATGCTGCGCGAGGCGGGCGTCCGCGTCGACGACAGCGAGCCCGACGTGTGGCGCGTCGAGCCCGGCCCCATCGCGGCCCGCGACTGGGTGGTGGAGCCCGACCTGTCCAACGCGGCCCCGTTCCTGTCGGCCGCCCTCGTCACCGGCGGCACGGTCACCGTCCCGCACTGGCCGCTCAGGACCACGCAGCCAGGCGACGCCCTGCGCACCCTGCTCACCGACATGGGCGCCCGGGTGGCCTGGGGAGGCGCCCCGTCCGGCGGCGTCGACGACCTGGTCGTCACCGGCACCGGCGAGATCCGCGGCATCGACGCCGACCTGCGCGCGGTCGGCGAGCTCACCCCGACGATCGCCGCCCTGGCCGCCCTGGCCGTCTCCCCCACCCGCCTGCGCGGCATCGCCCACCTGCGCGGCCACGAGACCAACCGGCTCGCCGCCCTCGTCACCGAGATCAACGCCCTGGGCGGCGACGCCGAGGAGACCGACGACGGCCTCGTCGTCCGGCCCCGGCCCCTGCACGGCGGCACCTTCCACAGCTACGACGACCACCGCATGGCCACGGCCGGCGCCGTCATCGGCCTCGCGGTCCCGGGCATCGAGGTCGAGAACATCGCCACGACCGCCAAGACCCTGCCGGAGTTCGCCCAGATGTGGACCACCATGCTGGCCCCCCGATGACCGGGCGACCGCCCACGCCCAGCAGCATGCCCGCCTGCCGGGGCCGAGGACGCCCCCGCACGACCACGGCGAGCGACACCCCAGACACGAGGCTGCCTCGACCGTGCCACCGGACCGCCCGCACGGACGGTCCGCGCCGTGCGGGCGGGCACCGTACGGGCGGGTCGCGCCCGCTGGGGCCCTCAGGGGCGGCGCGCGGCCCCCGAGCGGGCGGTTCGCTGCTGGCGGGCGGGGTCCCCGGTGGGCGGGGCTTCCCCGCAGTGGGGGTGGTTACGGTGGGGGATGCCGTTCCCGGGGGATACCGGGTGTGGAGCGGGCATAGGTCCGCAGTGGGCCGGGCGCCCGTGAGGGGCGACGGCGGACGAGGATCGAGCGAGCACATGGGAGTGGACCGCTGAGAAAGCGGGAGTACGACGAGGACGACGTGCGGGTCAGGCCGGGCAAGGGTTCGAGGCCGCGGACCCGGATTCGGCCTGCGCACGAGGATGCCGTTGAGGGGTTCGTGGTCGCCGTGGACCGGGGCCGCTACACGACGCTGGTGGAGCCGGAGCGGGCCAAGGGCTCGGCGGCCAAGCGCAGGCAGCAGGCGTCCCGGCTGGTCGTGGCCATGAAGGCGCGGGAGCTGGGCCGTAAGGGGATCGTGGTCGGCGACCGGGTGGCGCTGGTGGGCGACGTGTCGGGGCAGCCTGACACGCTGGCCCGGGTGGTCCGGGTGGAGCCGCGGACGTCGATGCTGCGGCGTTCGGCGGACGACACGGACGACACGGACGGGATCGAGCGGCCGGTGGTGGCGAACGCCGACCAGCTGGTGATCGTGACGGCGCTGGCCGATCCGCCGCCCCGGCCGCGCATGATCGACCGCATGCTGGTGGCGGCGTTCGACGCGGAGATCGACGCGCTGCTGTGCCTGACGAAGTCGGACCTGGCGCCGCCGGACGAGCTGGTGGCGCTGTACGAGCCGCTGGGGGTCCCGCATGTGGTGGTGCGCAAGGGCGGGGCGCTGGACGAGTTGCGCGAGCTGCTGACGGGCCGGATCAGCGTGCTGGTGGGGCATTCGGGGGTGGGCAAGTCGACGCTGGTCAACAGCCTCGTCCCGGACGCGAACCGCGCGGTGTCGCATGTCAACGCCGTGACGGGCCGGGGGCGGCACACGTCCACGTCGGCCGTGGCGCTGGAGCTGCCGGAGGGCGGCTGGATCATCGACACGCCGGGGGTGCGGAGTTTCGGGCTGGCGCACGTGTCCGTGGAGACGGTGCTGGCGTCGTTCCCCGACCTGGTGGAGGGCACGGTCGACTGCCCGAAGGGGTGCACGCATCTGGCCGACGGCTGTGCGCTGGACGCCTGGGTGTCGCAGGGGCACGCCGATTCGGCGCGGCTGGAGTCGTTGCGCCGTCTGCTCTCCAGCCGCGAGGGCGCTCCGGACGACCCGGCCTGACGGGCGGAGAGCCGGTCAGGCGCGGTTCGGCCGGAGGGTCCAGGTGACGGTGAGGGTGGCGACGGTGGTGCCGCCGGCGTCGCGCACGTCGACCTCGACGCCGAACTCGGCCCGCTCGCCCGCGTCGAGCCGGGCCACGACGTCCGCGCATTCGGCCCGCAGGTGCGCCTCGGCGGTGATCTCGCCCTTGGCGAGCTTGACGTAGCGGACGGCGGAGGTGGCGACGAGCGGGACGGCCCGGTCGAGCTGGTCGCCGAACACCGACAGCATGGCGGCGCCGGACGCCGACTCGGCGAGCGTGAACATGGCTCCGGCGTGCGGTCCGCCGATGTGGTTGTGCAGGTCCGACCGGTCAGGCAGCACGCAGGTGGCGCGGCCGTCGCCGGTCGAGGAGAACGTGATGCCGAGGGTGCGGGCGAAGGGCACCGTCTGGAGCAGCAGGTCGCCGACGTCGAGTGACATACCTCTTACCCTACTGGCCGGTAACCACAAGACCCACGCCTGGAACGGGACTTACCAGAAAAGGCGCGCCCGTCGCCTGATGCTCGGCATACCCGGCACGGTAGCGTGGCTGTCCGTGCAGGGTTACAACGACGATCTACGCCTCGCGCATGTCATGGCGGACGCCGCCGACGACCTGACCATGCGCCGGTTCAAGGCGGTCGACCTCAAGGTCGAGACGAAGCCCGACCTGACTCCGGTCAGCGACGCCGACCAGGCCGTGGAGGAGGCGATCCGGGGCACGCTGCGCCGCGCCAGGCCGCGTGACGCGGTCGTGGGCGAGGAGTACGGCGAGACCGGCTGGGGCGCCAGGTCGTGGATCATCGACCCCATCGACGGCACGAAGAACTACGTGCGCGGCGTCCCGGTGTGGGCGACGCTGATCGCGCTGATGGAGTACGGCAAGGTCGTCGTCGGCCTGGTGTCGGCCCCGGCGCTGGGCCGCAGGTGGTGGGCGGCGTCCGGGGGCGGCGCGTGGACCGGCAAGAGCCTGACCAAGGCGAGCCGGATGCGCGTGTCGCAGGTGTCGACGCTGGAGGACGCCTCGTTCTCCTACTCCAGCTTCGGCGGCTGGGAGAAGATCGGCCGCCTGGACAACTTCCTGGACCTGGGCGGCGCCTGCTGGCGGACGCGGGCGTACGGGGACTTCTGGTCGCACATGATGGTCGCCGAGGGCTCGGTGGACGTGTCGGCCGAGCCGGAGCTGTCGCCGTGGGACATGGCGGCGCTGACGGTGATCGTCGAGGAGGCGGGCGGCCGCTGGACCGACGTGTCGGGCGTGCGCGGCATGGAGGGCGGCAGCCTGGTGTGCACGAACGGCCTGCTGCACGACGAGGTCATCCACCGCCTCACAGCGCCAGCACGTTCCTGACGGCCGCCATCAGCCCGTCGCGGTACGCGCCGCCGTACAGCACGACGTGCACGAGCAGCGGGTGGAGCTGGTGCAGCGGCACCCGCTCCCGCCAGCCGTCGGCCAGCGGCGCCTCCTCGCGGTAGGCGCCGAGGATCCGGTCCAGGTACGGGGCTCCGAACAGGGCGAGCATGGCCAGATCGGTCTCGCGGTGCCCGCCGTGCGCCGCGGGGTCGACGAGCACGCCGGTGCCCGCCGACCACAGCAGGTTGCCGCTCCACAGATCGCCGTGGATGCGCGCGGGCGGCTCGGGCGCACCGGCGACCTCGCCGAACCGCTCGACCGCGCGCTCGATCAGATGAACGTCCCCGTGAAGCGAGCCGCGCCCGCCGTACGAACGGCAGGACGCGGCGGGTGGCGTAGAAGGACGGCCAGTCGGGCGCGGCCGAGTTGTCCATGGGCAGCTCGGCGATGAAGCCCGGCCAGGGCGCGCCGAAGGCGGGCGCCCCGGCGCGGTGCATGCGGGCCAGGTCGCGCCCGAAGCGTTCGGCGGCCCCGGCGGTGGGCGGCTCCTCCTCCACCCATGACAGCACGAGCCGGTCGTCGGCGGCCTCGATCACCTCGGGGACGGTGACGGCCTCGCCGAGCCAGCGCAGCCCGGCCGCCTCGGAGGTGAACACCGGAGAAACGGCCCCGATCTTGGCGAAGACCACGCGCCCGTCGTCGAGCACGCCGCGCCGCAGCCGCCACCCGTGGGACGCGCCGAGGTCCTCAGCCGATCTCATCGGCGATGTGGTCGGCCACGCCCTCGGCGGCCGCCTCGACCAGCGCGAGGACTTCCACGAAGCCCTCGTCGCCGCCGTAGTAGGGGTCGGGGACCTCGGCGCCGTCGGGGGCCGCCGGGTCGAAGGAGCGGAACAGCCGCACCTCCACCCCGGCGGGCGCCATCCGGCTCAGGAACGCCTGGTTGTCGCGGTCCATGGCAAGGACCAGGTCATATCGGTCGAACCAGTCCCGGGTGAACTGCCGGGCGCTGTGGTCGGCGCCGTCGTAGCCGTGCTCGGCCAGGACGCGCAGGGCCCGCTCGTCCATCGGCCCGCCGGCGTGCCAGCCGCCGGTGCCGGCGCTCTCCACGATCACCCGGTCGCCCAGGCCGCGGTCGGCCACGACCTTGCGGAGCACCGACTCGGCCATCGGCGAGCGGCAAATGTTTCCCATGCATACGACACATACGCGGTACGTCAGTGAGGTCATGTCTTCAATCATGAGGTGTTCACCGTCCGTTCACCCTCGTTAGGGGATCGAGTCACCTTGACTGCATAGCTTCGTGGACGTCTAAGGATCGAAGTGGGAGAGGAACCCATCGTGAAGTATGCAGGCCGGCTCGCCGCCGTCGCCGTCGTCGGCGCGCTCTCGCTCGCTGCGTGCGGCACAGATAACAACTCGCCGGCTGGCAGCACCAGCTCGGCCGCCGCCACCTCCGCCGCGAGCGGTGACAGCAGCCTGAGCGGATCGATCAACGCCGCCGGCTCCTCGGCCCAGGCCAACGCGATCGACCAGTGGAAGAAGGACTTCCAGGGCGCCAACTCCGGGGTCAGCATCAACTACCAGCCCAGCGGTTCGGGCGCCGGCATCCAGGCGTTCATCGCCGGCACGGTGGCGTTCGCGGGTTCCGACTCGGCACTGAAGGAGGACGAGCCCGCCCAGGCCGACGCGCGCTGCAAGACCGGCAAGGCCATCAACATCCCGATGGTGACCGGCCCGGTCGCGGTGGTCTACAACCTGCCCGGCGTCGAGGGCGTGCAGCTGTCGCCGAAGACGCTCGCCGGCATCTTCAACAGCAAGATCACCAAGTGGGACGACCCGGCCATCAAGGCCGAGAACCCCGACGCGCAGCTTCCCTCGACCCCGATCCAGGCGTTCCACCGCTCGGACGAGTCGGGCACCAGCGACAACTTCACCAAGTTCCTCAAGGCCACCTCCGACTGGCCGTACGAGCCGGGCAAGGCGTGGCCGGCCGAGGCCAAGGGCCAGGGCGCCAAGGGCTCCGACCAGGTCGCCGCCAGCGTCAAGGGCACCGAGGGCGCGATCGGTTACGTCGAGCTCTCCTACGCCGAGAACTCCGAGCTCCAGAAGGCCAAGGTGGCCAACGGCAGCGGCGAGTTCGTCGAGCTGACCCCGGAGAGCGCGGCCAAGACGGTCGAGACCGCCGAGATCACCGGCACCGGCAACGACCTCAAGCTCTCGATCGACTACGCCACCAAGACGCCGGGCGCCTACCCGATCGTCCTGGTCACGTACGAGATCACCTGCGAGAAGGGCCTGCCCGCCGAGGACGCCAAGCTGGTCAAGGCCTTCCTGACCTACACCGCCAGCGACGCGGGCCAGAAGGCGCTGACCGACCTGGGCTACGCCCCGCTGTCGGGCGACCTGCTGGTCAAGGTCCGCTCCGCCGTCGAGGCCATCTCCTAGTCACCGATGACGACCAAAGTCGAAATTCGCGAGGGCGGACCGGCCACGAGCCGGCCCGCCCCGCGGCGCACCTCCAGTGAGGGCCTGTTCCGCTGGCTGTCCACCGGTTCGGGCATCGTCCTGCTGGGCATCATGGCGGCCATCGCGGTCTTCCTCGTCGCCGAGGCGATCCCCGCGCTGTCCGCCAACAAGGCCAACTTCTTCACGGAGCTGACCTGGGACCCCAACGGCAGCCTGGTGTTCGGCATCGGCGCGCTCGCGTTCGGCACCGTGCTCAGCTCGGCGATCGCGCTGGTCATCGCCACGCCGGTCGCGGTGGGCGTCGCGCTGTTCATCTCCCACTACGCGCCGCGCAAGCTGGCGGCGGGCCTGGGCTACCTGATCGACCTGCTGGCCGCGGTGCCGAGTGTGATCTACGGCCTGTGGGGCGTGGCGTTCCTGGTGCCGCTGCTGAAGACGCCGTCGGAGTGGCTGAACGCCACGTTCGGCTGGTTCCCGCTGTTCGCCGGTGACGGTGCGATCGGCGGCAAGACCATGCTCGCGGGCGGCATCGTCCTGGCGATCATGATCCTGCCGATCATCGCGGCCATCTCCCGCGAGGTCTTCCTCCAGGCTCCCAAGATGAACGAGGAGGCCGCGCTCGCCCTCGGCGCCACCCGCTGGGAGATGATCCGGATGGCCGTGCTGCCGTTCGGCCGTCCCGGCGTGATCAGCGCCGCGATGCTCGGCCTGGGCCGCGCGATGGGCGAGACGATCGCGGTGGCGCTGATCTTCCCGGCGACGTTCGGCATCAGCTTCCAGATCCTCACCCCGCAGGGCAACAGCATCGCCGCCAACATCGCCAACGGCTTCGGCGAGGCGGGCGACATCGGCCGGGGCGCGCTGATCGCCTCCGGTCTCGTGCTGTTCGTCATCACCCTGCTCGTCAACATGGCTGCTCGCATGATCATCAACCGACGCAAAGAGTTCATGAAGGCCGGCACATGACCACCATCCAGCACATCTCGACCGGCCGCCGGGTCAAGGACCGCATCGTCCAGGGCCTGGTCTATCTGGCGTTCGCGCTGGCCGTGGTGCCGCTCGTCTCCGTGCTCTGGCTGGTGATCTCCAACGGCCTGGCGCGCTTCGACATGGAGTTCCTCACCCACTCGATGCGCAACATCGGCGCGCGCGACGCGGGCGGCGGCGCCTACCACGCCATCATCGGCACCCTGGAACAGGTTCTGCTGGCCTCGGTGATCTCGGTCCCGATCGGCCTGCTGACCGCCATCTACCTGGTGGAGTACGGCAACGGCGGCCGGCTCAGCCGGGCCATCAGCTTCTTCGTCGACGTCATGACCGGCATCCCCTCGGTGGTCGCCGGTCTGTTCGTGCTGGCGTTCTGGATCCTGTTCCTGGGCATGCCCTACTCAGGTTTCGCGGGCGCGATGGCGCTGTCGATCCTGATGATGCCGACCGTGGTGCGGTCGGCCGAGGAGATGCTCCGCCTGGTGCCGGGCGACCTGCGCGAGGCCTCGTACGCGCTGGGCGTGCCCAAGTGGCGCACGATCGTCAAGGTCGTGCTGCCGACGGCGCTCACCGGCATCATCACGGGCGTCATGCTGGCCGTGGCCCGGGTGGCCGGCGAGACCGCGCCACTGCTGCTGACCGTCTTCTTCACCGACTCCATCAACAACGACCCGTTCAGCGGGCCGCAGATGGGGCTCCCCCTCTTCGTGTTCGACCAGGCGGCGCGTCCCAACGACACCGCCATCGACCGGGCCTGGACCGGAGCCCTCACGCTCATTCTGATCGTCATGCTGTTCAACCTGGTGGCGCGCCTGATCGCCTGGTGGCGCTCGCCCGCCAGGGGCCGATAGGGGGAACTCCGCGACATGTCCAAGCAAATCCAGGTCTCCGGACTCGACGCCTACTACGGCGGGCACAAGGCCATCGAGGATGTCTCGATGACCATCGAGCCGCGCTCGATCACGGCCTTCATCGGCCCGTCCGGGTGCGGCAAGTCGACGTTCCTGCGCACCCTCAACCGCATGCACGAGGTCATCCCGGGCGCGCGAGTCGAGGGCAAGGTGCTGCTCGACGGCGAGGACCTCTACGCCCCCACGGTCGAGCCCGTCTCGGTGCGCCGCATGATCGGCATGGTCTTCCAGCGGCCCAACCCGTTCCCCACCATGTCCATCTACGAGAACGTGGCCGCCGGCCTGCGCCTCAACGGCCGCGTCTCCAAGTCCGAGACGGACGACGTGGTCGAGGAGTCGCTCAAGGGCGCCAACCTCTGGAACGAGGTCAAGGATCGGCTCAGCAAGCCCGGCGCCGGCCTGTCCGGCGGTCAGCAGCAGCGGCTGTGCATCGCCCGCGCGATCGCGGTCAAGCCGCAGGTGCTGCTCATGGACGAGCCCTGCTCGGCCCTCGACCCGATCTCCACGCTGGCGATCGAGGACCTGATGGCCAAGCTCAAGGACGACTACACGATCGTCATCGTCACCCACAACATGCAGCAGGCCGCCCGGGTGAGCGACCGCACCGCGTTCTTCAACCTGGCCGAGCAGGGCAAGCCCGGCAAGGTCATCGAGATGGACGAGACCTCCCGCATGTTCACCAACCCCTCCGAAAAGGCCACCGAGGACTACATCACCGGGCGCTTCGGCTGATGATCGACCAGGCGGCAAGCACGGTGAACGGGGATACGCGGACGAAACCCGTACTCCTCATCGCCGACCCCGATGCCGAGGTCGTGCAGGATGTCGCCGCCGCCCTCGAACGCGAGGGCGTCGCGGTCACGGGCGCCGCCGACGGCGCCCAGGGGCTGCTCCAGGCAGGCGCGCTGCAGCCCGACGTGGTGCTGGTCTCGGCGACCCTCCCGGTGATCGACGCGGTCGACTTCGTCCAGGCGGTACGGCGCTCGCGGGTCGTGCCCGTCCTTCTCGGCGTCGGTGAGGGGCACGCCGAGCAGGCGGTGCGCGCGCTCGCCGCCGGCGCCGCCGCGTGCGTGGCGCGCCCGTACCGGGTGCCGGAGCTGCTGCCGTTCATCCACGCCGCGTCCCCGGAGGCGCGCAAGGTGCTCGCCGTCGGCGGCGTGGAGCTGGACGTGCACGCCTATCAGGTACGGGTCGACGGGCGGGTCGTGCATCTGCCGTTGCGCGAGTTCGAGCTGCTGCACTACCTGATGCGCAACGCGGACCGGACGGTCACCCGCGAGCAGATCATGCGCCACGTGTGGCACGCGGCGGCCAGCACGTCGACCAACACGATCGCGGTGCACGTCAAGCGGCTGCGGGCGCGGCTGGGCGACGACGACGACCGGCTCATCCAGACCGTGCGCGGCGTCGGCTACCGGCTGGTCACGCCCGGCACTTCCGGAACGACCGCATGATCCGCGTGGCCACCCCTTCGACGGTCGCGATCCCGTAGCCGGCCTCCGGGCTGCCCTCGGTGAGCACCGCGATCGCGTAGTCGTGGCCGCGGGCACGCAGCAGGCCGGCGCTGACGACGGCCCAGCGCTTGGTCGAGACGCGCTTCAGCCAGCCGTTCTTCAGCGCCACGCGGTCGCCCCGGCACCTGGCGGCGCTGATGCCCCAGTTCTGCCCGTCGATCACGCCGCCCATGAGCCTGAGCACCTGATCGCGATCCGCGGCGGGCAGCGCACTGCGCTCCGCGACGAGCGCCCGCATGAGCCGGACCTGGTCCTCGGCCGACGTCCGCGTGATGCCCCAGCAGTAGAGGTCGACGCACGAGCCGGGCACGCCCGCCGTGTGGCGCAGGCCGAGCTTCCGTCCCGCCCGGGTGAAGCCGGGCGGGCCGCCGATGCGCAGCCACAGCCGGTCGGCGGCGTGGTTGTCGCTGTAGCGGATCATCAGGTCGGCGTCGCGCCTGACCTGCGCGGGAAGCTTCTTCCACGGGGTACGCAGCAGCAGCGCGGCGAGGATCTGGACCTTGGCGGTGCTGGCGGTGATGAGCCGCTCGCCGCGGTGATAGCGATACTGCCTCCCGGTGGTCAGGTCCTTGACCATCGCGGTGACGGGCCCCGGCCGACCGGCCAGGAAGCGGTCCAGCAGGGCGGTGACGCGCTTGGCGTCGACGCGTGGCGCCTTGCGGCGGGCCGCCCGCCTGTCGCCGGGCGCGGGGACCGGCGGCCCGAGCGCCTCGGCGGCCCGCCCGGGACCTGTCACCGCGCGCGTCACGCCCTGCCGGGGCGCCGCGGCGGCGGCGCCGGTGGGGAGGCTCGAGACAGCGTGGGGAGTCAGCAGGGCGAACGCCAGGACGATTCGTGACAACGCGCGCCCCCGGCCCGCGATCATTCGAGCATTATCACGAAATGTCAGGCTGGCGCGCTAGGAGCTGGTGGCGACCAGTTTCGCGATCGAGTCGTCGTCGCAGGTCGCCCAGAAGTCGCCCACGACGTCCTCCAGGTGCCCGAGCGAGTCGGCCTGGAACAGCACGTCCTGATATTTCGTGATGTCGTAGTGGGTGGTACCCATCGCCGCCACGTCCAGCGGCCGGATGTCCATCCCCCTGAACTCCTCGATCTCCCCGTACGAGGACAGAATCCCCGCCCCGTACGCCCGCAGCTCGCCGCCCTCCCGCATCACGCCGAACTCCAGCGTGAACCAGAACACCTTCGAGACGAACTCCAGCGCCTCCTCGCCCTCCACCCGGCGCGCCGCCTGACCCGCCAGCCGGTAGAGCGCCGCGTACCGGTCACTGGCCAGCGCGTTGGCGTGCCCGATCACCTCGTGCACCACGTCCGGCTCCGGCGTGTAGAACGGCACGGAATGGTGGCGGATGTACTGCGTCGAGTGGAAGTACCCGTCGGCCAGCACCCCGTAGAAGTCACGCAGCGGCACCAGCCCGGCAGCCGGCAGGTAGCGGAACCCGGTGAGCGGTTCGAGCAGCTCGCTCACCTCCTGGAGCTGCGGGATCCGCTCACGCGGCAGCCCCAGCCGCTCGACCCCGGCCAGATACTCGGCCGTGGCGTAGGCGCGGTGCTTGACGCCCAGTTCCCTGGTGACCAGCGCCCAGACCTCGTGCTCCTGCTCGGTGTACTCGGCGACGGGGATCGGCTCCCCACGCCGATGGTTGACGGCCAGCCCGGCGATCGCGTTGCGCCGCGCCCGATACACCGGATCGGCGAACCCCGGGTGCGACGAGGCCAGCTCGACCACCACTGAGCCGTCGTCCTGAGTAGCGATCGGGGCGAAGTACTGTGCTTCCTCGAACATGTCTCAGATGACAGCAAGTCCCCCGATCCCTGGCAAGAGCGCGCAGTTTCCCTGCGCGATACGCTGGATTTCGTACGACTTTTGCTGATATTTCTAGTCGAATCGCACAGCCTTCGAGGAGGCCGCCGTGGACGATCTCGACGCCCGACTGCTCGTCACCATGCGGGCCCACCCGCGCGTCGGCCTGACCGAGCTCGCCCGCCTGCTCGGCGTCGCCCGCGGCACCGTACAGGCGCGGGTGGACAAGCTCACGGCCCGCGGCGTGATCCAGGACTTCGGCCCCACCGTGTCACCCGCCCACGCGGGACACCCCATCCTGGCGTTCGTGTGGCTGCAGATCGCCCAGGGCCGGCTGGCGGAGGCCGTCGAGTCGTTGCGCGCCGTGCCGCAGATCCTGGAGGCCCACGGCACCAGCGGCCAGCACGACCTGCTCTGCCGCGTGGTCGCCACCAGCACCGACCACCTCCAGGAGATCATCGCGCACATCCTGACTTCCCCCGCCGTGCAGCGCACCGACTCCACGATCGCCCTCTCCACCCAGATCCCGTACCGGATCGAACCCCTGCTCCAAGCCCGCTGATAGCATCCCCCCGGCCCTCGCCGCCGTCGGCCGTGAGCCGCGCGGGGCTGCCCCGGTGCCCGTCACCAGGAGCTCACCGCCCTGGGCGAGGGTCGTGGCCGGACGCCCGCCGCGCACCCGCCACGCCAGGAAGCAGCACACCTGATCGGGGACACCGCATGACCAACCCGCCCACCCCCGCTGGGGACTTCGGAGGGCCCCCGGGGGACGACGCCACCTCGCCACCGGTCCTGGACGCCACCTCGCCACCGGTCCTGAGCGCCGCCTCCCCGCCGGTCCTGGGCGACCCGGGGACCACACCCCCCGCCGGCACCAGGCCACCCACCGACACCACGCCACCGGACACGCCCGCCCCCTGGTCACCACCGGACCAGCCTGGCGAGCCCCCGCAGACACCGTGGTCCGGCCCCTCGTCCGCACCGGCGCCCTTCCCCCCACCCCACGGAACACCACCTCCCCCGCCCCCCGGCCAGCCGTCACCGCCGGGGCACACCGGTCCGCCGCCATCCGGTCAGCCGATGCCGCCCGGGCACATCGGTCCGCCCCTGTCCGGTAAGCCGATGCCGCCACCGCCGGGGCAGTCGTCTCCGCAGCCGTGGAACCCGTACGGGCCGCCACCGTCGCCCAACGCCGGACCGCCTCCACCCCCGCCCCAGCAGGGACCGGCCCCCTACGAGCCAGCCCCGTACGTCGCTGCGCCCGATAGCACCGCCCCGGACGAGCCCGCCCCGGACGGCGCCGCACCCGACAAGCCGACCCCGTACGAGCCCGCTCCATACGAGCCAGCACCGTACGAGCCTGTCCCGTACGGGCCTGTGCCTCCGAACGGCGGTCCGCCCGCGTACCGGCCGCCCGGAGCCCGGGAGACTGCCCCGCGCGGCTCGGCCCCGCAGGCGGAGCTGTACCTCCGGGGGAAGGCGGGAACGGCTCCAGGCCAAGGGCCGTGGGGCGGCCAGCCCCAGAAGCCGCCTCGGCGCAAGGGCACCGCCCTCATCGCAACCGTCAGCGCACTGGCGCTGCTGGGAGCGGGCGGCGGCATCGCCTGGTACGTGACGCAGTCCGGCACCCCGGACCCGGTGGCCGCGACCGGCCCGGACCCCCAGAAGCCCGAGGAGCCGAAGAAGGCCGAGCCCGGGGTGCCCGAATGGTCGGTGCCCCTCGCCGGGCACGGCACGATGGACTTCACCGCCGGCATGGCGTTCGCCAGCTGGCTGACCGACACCACGGTCATCAGAGCCCAGAAGGACGCCGTCCTCGCCTACGCCCTGAACTCCGGCAAACAAGCCTGGAACCTCCCCGCCCCCGGCAAACAGCTCTGCGGCGCCACCCCGGAGCTGTCCGAGAACGCCGCCGCCATCGCGTACATGACCGACAGCCGCTGCGACCAGCTCGCCGGTCTCGACACCACCACCGGCAAGCTCACCTGGAAGACCGGGATCTCCTCCGAGAAGAGCTCCCTGAGCGGATCGCTGACGGTGCCGACCATCATGTCGACGGCGAACATGGCCGTCGTCCAGGTCGACGACACGCTCACCAGCTACCGGCTCTCCGACGGCGGCAAGGCCTGGACCTGGTCCCCCCGGAAGGGCTGCTACCTGAAGGACGCCAACTCCGCCCCCGACCGCGTGGTGGTCCTGCTCGACTGCGATGGCGGCAAGCGCAACAGCGTCCAGGTCCTGCACCCGGCGACCGGCCGCGTCGCCGGCAAATACCCCATCGGCGACATCCCACTGATGAACGGCGTCCTGTCGGCGAAGCCGATCGTCATCCATCGCAAGGCCCGCAGCGGCGACGTGTTCACCGTGTACGCGTCGACGGGCAAGGTGAGCGAGTTCAACGCGGGCAGCGCCGACATGCGCACACTCAACAGCGTCGCGCTTGTGCGGGGCGGCCACGAGCGCCGCTCGTACGCGGTGCACGGCGACCGCCTCTACCTGGCGACCAAGCTGGAGCACCTGCCCAAGGACGGAGGCGGCTACCGCAACAAGGCTCTCGCCTTCGACCTCAAGACCGGCCGCCGCCACTGGCAGTCGACGGGCACCGGCAAGACGACGCTCTCCTTCATCCGCGCCGACGAACAGGGTCTCCTGGCCCTGGAGGTCGGCGACTGGCGCGAGCTCGCCCCCCGCCTCGTCCGCTTCGACCCCGCCACCGGCAAGGCCCAGGAACTCGCGACGCTCCCCCTGAAATACGGCACCGAGGCCGACCGGGGCCAGGTGTACGAGCGCGACGGCGCGGTCATCATCGTCCCCTGGACCTCAGTGGTCAGCAAGAACGCGGTGAGCTACATCGACACGAACCAGTCCTGACCAACCGACTCCGTACGTGGTGACGGGCCGGGCCAGTAGTTACGCCGGGCCCGTCACCACCAGAAGCCGGCCCTGAAAACACGAAAAGGCCCCCAGTCTCCTGGAAGCCTTACCGTGAACGCAGAGAAGGCCCCGACAAACCTGTCGGGGCCCTCTCTGAAAGATTGTCCGGCGGTGACCTACTCTCCCACACCCTCCCGAGTGCAGTACCATCGGCGCAGGGAAGCTTAACTTCCGGGTTCG
>NZ_JBSFSX010000033.1:0-42230 GCF_053590035.1 Nonomuraea sp. NPDC003214
CTCCCAGCTGCTGGAACGAGCGTGATCAGCTCATCCAATCGGCAGGACCGTCCTACACGCCAACCCGGTGATCGTTTCCGGTCACAGCACTAGGCACCGAGATGGACGTCTTAGTCGCCTTCCCTGGCGGCATACTCCACGGCCGCCTAATCAGTCGCGCAAAGTGGCACAATCAGTGGCTCCAAGGGCTGGAACGGGCTAGCGAAGGAGCAGCACAAGCGGCCGCCATCTTGCGGGCCATTACCTCCGCATCTGGTCTGGTCACACCCGATGGGTCAGTGATCGACCACGTGGGGCAATACCTTCACCTTTGGGATGCCACACTACTCACAGGTGGCAACAACCTGAACCCCATGCCGTGGCGCGTGAAGCTCTCGGCAGTTACCGCATGGTCTCTCGGCGCACCTCCACCCGGTGATGAATAGCGGAGTGCGCTCCCACCCAGCTACACCAGCGCGTGGGCGGTGCTGGCCGCGACCGGCCCCCAGGCCGCAGCGCGGCCAGCGACCGCCCGACGCGCGGCGAGACGCCGAAGACGGCTCGCCTTTAACCCTGTAGTGAAGGTTGTCGCCGAAGACGGCTCTGGCCCATGATCAACACCAGACCTACTGGGGCGATCAAGGGCCAGGATCTAGCTATCTCCGCAGGTCTACGCCTCGCCGGAAGTCAGACCCACCGGACAGGCCACGCCGGTCCCACCGATCCCGCAGTACCCGTTTTTGTTGCGGTGGAGGTACTGCTGGTGATAGTCCTCCGCGAAGTAGAACGGTCCCGCCGGTGCCACCTCTGTCGTGATGGCGCCGTAGCCCGCCTCCGTCAGCACCTTCTGGTACGCGTCGCGCGAGGTCTCGGCGGCCTTCTGCTGCTCCGGCGAGTGGTAGTAGACGGCCGACCGGTACTGGGTGCCGACGTCGTTGCCCTGGCGCATGCCCTGGGTGGGGTCGTGCGCCTCCCAGAAGACCTTCAGCAGCTCCTCGTACGAGGTCACGGCCGGGTCGAAGACGACGCGTACCACCTCGGTGTGTCCGGTGCGCCCGCTACAGACCTCTTCGTACGTCGGGTTGGGGGTGTAGCCGCCCTGGTAGCCGGCGGCCGTGGTGACGACGCCGGGCGTCTGCCAGAACTTGCGCTCCGCGCCCCAGAAGCAGCCCAGGCCGAAGTCCGCGACTTCCACGCCCGGCGGGTAGGGCGGGGCCAGCGGGGCGTCGAGGACGGCGTGGCGGGCGGGGACGGGGATCGGGTCGGGGCGGCCCGGCAGGGCGTCCTCGCGACTGACCATCGATGTCTTGGTTCCGAACAGCCAACCCATAGCGCACCTCCACGGTTCACTCTACAGACGGCACAACGCTTAACACCTTCTACATAGTCCCGTATAGATGTGCACATTTGTGTTTAAGCATGGTAATGCCCGAAGATGGGGGACATGCCTGACTTGCGACGCGGTGTGCTGTTCGGGGTGGCCGCTTATGCCATGTGGGGACTGTTCCCCCTCTACTGGCCGCTGCTGAAGCCGTCCGGGGCGGTGGAGATCCTCGCGCACCGCATCGTCTGGTCGCTGGTCGCCGTCGTGGCGGTGCTGCTCGTGCGCCGGCACTGGTCGTGGGTCAAGGAGCTGGTACGGCAGCCGCGCAAGCTCGGGCTGCTGACCGTGGCCGCGGTGGTGATCACGGTCAACTGGGGCACGTACATCTACGCGGTCAACACCGGCCATGTGGTCGAGAGCGCGCTGGGGTACTTCATCAACCCGCTGGTCAGCGTGCTGTTCGGGGTGCTGCTGCTGAAGGAGCGGCTGCGGCCGTTGCAGTGGACGGCCGTGGGGTTCGGGGCGCTGGCGGTGCTGGTGCTGACTGTCAACTACGGGCGGCCGCCGTACATGGCGCTGGTGCTGGCGGTGAGCTTCGCGGTGTACGGGCTGGTCAAGAAGCAGGCGAACGTCGGGGCGGCCGAGAGCCTGACCGTGGAGACGCTCGTGCTGCTGGTGCCGGCGCTGGTGTATCTGACGTTCCTGCAGCAGCAGGGGCAGTCGACGTTCGGCACCCTGGGGGCGGGGCACGTCGCGCTGCTCGTGGGGGCGGGGGTGATCACGGCGCTGCCGCTGCTGGCGTTCACCGCCTCGGCGATCCGGGTGCCGCTCAGCACGATCGGGCTGCTTCAGTACATCGCGCCCGTGCTGCAGTTCCTGGTCGGGGTGCTGATCGCCAAGGAGACGATGCCGCCGAGCCGGTGGGCCGGCTTCGCCATCGTGTGGATCGCGCTGGCGATCTTCACGTACGACAGCTTCCGTGCGGCACGGGCACGGCGGCCGAAGAAGAAGGCGTCAGCCCGACCGCTCGACCACGTAGTCACATAGCGCCAAAAAGGCGGACTTGGCCGGGATGTCAGGCAGGCCGGAGATGTCGTGCCGAGCCCGGTCCACCCACGCGTCCAGCTCGGCCCGCGCCTGAGCCATCGCCGGGTGCGCCCGCAGCAGCGTCAGCGCCTCGTCCAGGTCCGACTCGGCCACCGGCCCCGACAGCAGCTCGGCCAGCCGCGACGACGGGTCGGAGGCCAGCACGTAGAGCACCGGCAGCGTCTTGATGCCCTCACGCAGGTCGGTGCCGGGCGTCTTGCCCGACTCGGTGGAGGAGGAGGCCACGTCCAGCAGGTCGTCGCCGAGCTGCCAGGCCACGCCGATCGCCTCGCAGGCCCGGCTCAGCCGCTCCTCCACGTCGGCGGGAGCGCCGGACAGCAGCGCCCCGAAGCGGCCCGAGGCCGCGATGAGCGAGCCGGTCTTGTCGGCCAGCACGCTGATGTAGTGGGCCACCGGGTCGTCACCGGCCTGAGGGCCGATGGTCTCGCGGATCTGCCCCTGCACGAGGCGGGAGAACGTCTGCGCCTGGACCCGGATCAGCTCGGGGCCGAGGTCGGCGAGCAGGTCGGAAGCCTGGGCGAACAGGTAGTCGCCGGTCAGGATGGCCACGGTGTTGTCCCACCGGGCGTTGGCCGACGGGGAGCCCCGGCGCACCGGGGCCTCGTCCATCACGTCGTCGTGGTAGAGCGACCCGAGATGGGTCAGCTCGATCACCACGGCGCCGGGCACCACGCCCGGCGCCGACGGGTCGCCGAACTGGGCCGCCAGCAGCACCATCAGCGTGCGGAAACGCTTGCCACCGGCCTCGATGAGGTGCTTGGACGCCTCCGTGACGAAGGCGTCCTCGCTCTCCACCGACGAGCGCAGCAGCTTCTCCACCGCGGCCAGCCCGTTGGACACGTCCTGCGCCAACCGCTCGTCCTCGATGGGAAGGTCAACAACGGGAGGCGCGGACATATGGGATCCCCTATCTAACGAAAAGGCCAGATGCAGCCTGCTGGGCAAGGTCGAGCACGGGCTCCGGGTACAGCCCGACTCCTACCGTAACCAGCAGCGAGACGGCGATGACCGCCACGGTCCCCGCACTGGGGATCGCGATGGCCGGGCCGTCGGCCGCGGGCTCGCTGAAGAACATCAGCACGATGACGCGGACGTAGAAGAACGCGGCGATCGCCGAGGCGATGACGCCGACCACGACCAGTCCGGTCATCCAGCCGCCCAGCGAGTCGCCGGCCTCGGAGGCGCTGCCGAGCGCCGCCGTGAAGACCGCGTACTTGCCGAAGAAGCCGCTCGTGAGCGGGATTCCGGCGAACGCCAGCAGGAAGAAGGCGAACACCCCGGCCAGGATCGGCGACCGCTTGCCCAGCCCGGCCCAGCGGGAGAGGTGGTTGGCCTCGCCGCCGGGATCGCGCACCAGCGTGACCACGGCGAACGCGCCGACCGTGGTGATGCCGTACACGAGCAGGTAGAACAGGATCGCCTGCAGCGACACCGCGTTGCCCTCGGCGGCCGAGTAGGTGGCCATGACGCCCACCAGCAGGAAGCCGGCGTGCGCGATCGAGGAGTAGGCGAGCATCCGCTTGATGTCGGTCTGCGTGATCGCCAGCACCGCGCCGACGATCATCGTCAGGGCCGCGATGACCCAGATGACCGGACGCCAGTTCCAGTCGAGGTTGCCCAGCGCCACCCAGAAGACGCGCAGCAGCGCGCCCACGGCGGCCACCAGCGTGCCGGAGGCCATGAGGGCGGTGATGGGCGTCGGGGCGCCCTGGTAGACGTCCGGCTTCCACGCCTGGAACGGCGCCGCGCCGATCTTGAACAGCAGGCCCACGCCGGCCAGCGCGAAGCCGATCAGCAGCAGCGGGTCCAGCGCGGCCCCGGTCGTCATGGCCTGGCCGATCCCGGCCAGCGACACGGTCCCGGCGTAGCCGTACAGCATCGCGATGCCGTACAGGAAGAACGCCGAGGAGAACGCGCCCAGCAGGAAGTACTTCAGCGAGGCTTCCTGCGAGAGCAGGCGGCGACGCCGGGCCAGGCCGCACAGCAGGTACAGCGGCAGCGACATGACCTCGAGGCCGACGAACATGGTCAGCAGGTCGTTCGCGGCGGGGAACATGAGCATGCCGCCCACCGCGAACAGCGCCAGCGGGTAGACCTCGGTGTGCGCGCTGCCGGCCCGCTCGGCCTCTTCCTCGTCGGCGCTGCCGGGCACCGACGCCGCCGAGGCGACGAAGTGGCCCTCGTCATTGATCAGCAGCACGCAGACGATGGACAGGACGAGGATGACGCCCCAGATGAACAGCGCCGGCCCGTCGACCGCGAGCGCCCCCATCGCGACCGGCTCGGTCGGCACGCCGCCGCCGACGACGGTCACGAGCACCAGCGCGAACGCGCCGACCAGGCTGAGCAGCGTCAGCGGCACCTGGATGGACCTGCGCAGGTAGCGGGGCGCGAACGCCTCCACCAGCACGCCGACGACGGCGGCCGCGAACACGAGCAGCAGCGGCGCCAGCGTGCCGTACTCGATCGTCGGCGCCTCGATGACGTTGTTCACTGACCGGCTCCCTTCTCAGCGATAGCCGGGTTGTCGACCTGCACGTTGGACAGCGTGCTGGTCACCGCGGGTGTGATCACGTCGAGCAGCGGCTTGGGGAAGAACCCGAAGCCGATGATCAGGGCGACCAGCGGCGCGAGCACCCACACCTCGCGCGCGTTCAGGTCCTTGAACGCCTTGACCGGCTCGGCGGTCGGCCCGTTGAGCGTCCGCTGCACCATCCACAGGATGTAGACGGCGGCCAGGATGACGGCCAGCGCGGAGACGATCGCCGCGACGGTCAGCGCCCCCGACCCGAACGCCGGGCTGGAGTAGGTGCCGATCATCACCATGAACTCGCTGACGAACGAGGACAGCCCCGGCAGCGAGAGCCCGGCCAGACCGGCGACCAGGAAGAAGCCGGCCAGCAGCGGCGTGACCTTCTGCGCGCCGCCGTAGTCGGCGATGTGCGGAGAGCCGCGCCTGGCGATGAGGAACCCGGCCGCCAGGAACAGCGCGCCGGTCGCGAAGCCGTGGTTGACCATGTAGAGGGCGGCGCCCTCCTGGGCCACCTGCGACATCGCGAACACGCCCATGACGATGAAGCCGAAGTGCGAGATCGACGTGTAGGCGATCAGGCGCTTCATGTCGGTCTGGCCGATGGCCACGATCGCGCCGTAGATGATGCTGATGACCGCCAGCACGATGATCGGCATGGTGAACGCCTTGGCGGCGTCGGGGAACAGCTCCAGGCAGAACCGGAGCATTCCGTACGTGCCGACCTTGTCCAGCACGCCGACCAGCAGCACCGCGGCGCCGGCCGGAGCCTGCGCGGCCGCGTCGGGCAGCCAGGTGTGCACCGGCCAGAGCGGCGCCTTGATGGCGAAGGCGATGAAGAAGCCCGCGAACAGCCACTTCTGCGTCACCGGGTCCTGGATGGCGCCGACGAGCTCGGGGAACATGAACGTCCCCTTGCCCGCGACGACGTACAGGCCAATGACCGCGACCAGCATGAGCAGGCCGCCGAAGAGCGAGTACAGCAGGAACTTGACCGCCGCGTAGGACCGCTGCGCCCCGCCATAGGACCCGATCATGAAGTACATCGGGATCAGCATGGCTTCGAAGAAGACGTAGAACAGGAAGATGTCGGTCGCCGCGAAGACGCCGATCATCATCGCTTCCAGCACGAGCAGCAGCGAGAAGTACGTCTTGACCGACCGCTTGGGCGCGACCACGGTGCCGTCGGCGGCCTTGACGCCGGAGGCGTCGTGCCACGAGGCGAGCACCACGATCGGCACCAGCACGGCCGACAGGGCGATCAGCACCAGCGCGATGCCGTCGACGCCCACCCCGAAGTGCACCCCGAAGCTCGGGATCCAGTCGTACGTGGCCGCGAACTTGAACCGGTCACCGGGGGCGCCGGTGAACTGGAACGCCATGACGAGCGTCAGCGCCAGCACGACCAGCGAGACCAGCAGCGTGACCTGCTTGGCCAGCTTGTCGCTGCCCTTGGGAAGCAGCGCTACCACGATGGCGCCCAGCACGGGCACCGCCATGAGTATCGGGAGCCAGAGTGACGACATCAGATGTTCCCAACGAGGAGCAGGGCGCCGGTCAGCAGGGCGGCGCCGATCAGGATGGACAACGCGTACGTTCTGGCGAAGCCCGTCTGGAGCCGCCGCAGGCGCCCTGAGCTCCCGCCGATGCCCGCGGCCAGGCCGTTGACCAGCCCGTCGATGCCGCGGTTGTCGAAGTACACCGCGATGCGGGTCAGCCACTGGCCGGGGCGCATGAACAGCGATTCGTTGAGCGCGTCGCCGTACAGGTCACGCCGGGCGAAGGTGGTGAGGAACGAGCCGCGCGGCTGCACGGCCGGCACCTGGGCGCGGCCGTACTTCATCCACGCGATCGCCGCGCCGACGGCCACCAGCGCCAGCGTGGACAGACCCACCGTGGTGGTGCTGAACACGTGCGGGACGGGCGCGTGCTCCGGCATGCCCACCGCGGGCGCCAGGAAGTGCATGAGCCTGTTGTCCATGATGAGGAAGTAGCCGAGCACGATCGAGCCGATCGACAGCAGGATCAGCGGCACGGTCATCACCGAGGGCGACTCGTGCGGGTGCGCGTCCTTCTCCCAGCGCTTCTCGCCGAAGAACGTCATGAAGATCATGCGGGACATGTAGAAGCCGGTGATGCCCGCGCCGAGGACGGCCAGCCAGCCCATCCAGGCGCCGTGCTCCATGGCCGTCTCGATGATCCCGTCCTTGGTGTAGAAGCCGGACAGGAACGGGAAGCCGATGATGGCCAGGTAGCCGACCATGAACGTGGCGAAGGTGATCGGCATGTACTTGCGGAGACCGCCGTACTTGCGCATGTCGACCTCGTCGTTCATGCCGTGCATGACCGAGCCGGCGCCGAGGAACATGTCGGCCTTGAAGAAGCCGTGCGCGATCAGGTGCGCGATGGCGAAGGCGTAGCCCGCCGGGCCGAGGCCCGCGCCGAGCATCATGTAGCCGATCTGCGACATCGTCGAGCCGGCCAGGCCCTTCTTGATGTCGTCCTTGGCACAACCGATGATCGCACCGGCGAGCAGCGTGGCCACACCGACGATCGTGACGACGAGCGAGGCCACGTCGGACGCCTCGAAGAACGCGCCCGAGCGGACCACCAGGTAGACGCCGGCGGTGACCATGGTCGCGGCGTGGATGAGGGCCGAGACCGGGGTCGGGCCCTCCATCGCGTCCAGGAGCCACGACTGCAGCGGGAGCTGCGCCGACTTGCCGCACGCGCCGAGGAGCAGCAGCAGGCCGATCGCGGTCAGCGTGCCGTCGGAGGCGGTGCCGATCTGCTGCGCGCCCAGGTCCTTGAAGGCCAGCGAGCCGAACGACGTCCAGATGATGAACATGCCGACCAGCAGCCCGAAGTCACCGACGCGGTTGACGACGAACGCCTTCTTCGCCGCGACCGCCGCCGACGGCTTGAACTGCCAGAACCCGATGAGCAGGTACGAGGCCAGGCCGACGCCCTCCCAGCCGATGAACAGGCCGACGTAGTTGTCGGACAGCACCAGCAGGAGCATCGCGGCCACGAACAGGTTCAGGTAGGAGAAGAACCTGCGCCGGTCGGGGTCGTGCGACATGTAGCCGATCGAGTAGATGTGGATCAGCGATCCGACACCGGTGATCAGCAGCGCGAAGCTGACCGACAGGGGGTCGACGAGCAGCCCCATGTCCAGCTTCAGGCTGGGGATGAACTCGTACAGCCGCACGGCCCTGCGGCGCTGATCCTCGCCGAGTCCGAGCAACTCGACGAACGCCAGCACCGCCACGGCGAACGAGGCGAGGGACATGGCCACGCCCAGCAGATGGCCCCACCGGTTGGTGAACCGGTTGAACACCAGCAGGATGAACGCCCCCAGCAGCGGGAGGGCGATCATCAGCCAGGACACGCCGATCGCGCCACCAGCGGTGTGCTGGATGATCTCAGCAGGAGATTCCACCAGTCACCTCTTAGTACTTCAGCAGGCTGGCGTCGTCGACCGACGCGGACCTGCGGGTTCGGAAGATCGTCACGATGATTGCCAGGCCGACCACGACCTCGGCCGCGGCCACCACCATCACGAAGAACGCGATGATCTGGCCTTCGAGGTTGCCGACCTGCCTGGCGAACGTGACGAACGCCAGGTTGCAGGCGTTGAGCATGAGCTCGACGCACATGAACACGACGATCGCGTTGCGCCGGATCAGCACGCCCATGGCGCCGATCGCGAACAGCAGGCCCGACAGGATGAGGTAATGCGTCGTCACTTGGACTCCTCCTCGGCCCGGTGCTTGATGGCCTCGGCGAGCTTGGGGTCCTCGGGCAGGTGCCCATGCTCCACGTCGTAGCGGGCGATGTAGCGGTTGACCGAGGACTCGGCCACGGACCCGTCGGGCAGCAGCGCCGGCATGTCGATGGCGTTGCCGGTCGCGTACGTGCCCGGGCCGGGCAGCGGCGACGGGCGGTCACCGAGGAAGCGGGCCTTGGACAGGTCCTTCTGCGTGGCCTTCTTGGCCAGCCGCTCGCGGTGCGCCAGCACCATCGCGGCGAGCGCGGCGGTGATGAGCAGCGCCGAGGTGACCTCGAACGCGAAGACGTACTTGGTGAACAGCAGCAGCGCGATCGAGCGGATGTAGCCGCCCTGACCGGTGGCCATCGCCAGGCCCGTCTGCGGCGCGAAGATCGCGTTGCCCACGGCCAGGATGATCAGCGCGGCGAATCCGACGCCCGCGATGATCGCCCAGAACCGCTGGCCGCGGAGCGTCTCCACGAGCGAGTCCGAGGAGTCGACGCCGACCAGCATGAGCACGAACAGGAACAGCATCATGACGGCGCCGGTGTAGACGATGATCTGCACCGCGGCCAGGAAGGGCGCGTCCTGCACGGCGTAGAGGACCGCGAGGCAGAGCATCACGGTGCCGAGCATCAGCGCCGAGTAGACGGCCTTCCGGTTGAAGACCACGCCGAGCGCGGCGCCGACGGACACGACGGCGAGCACCCAGAAAGTGATGGTCTCACCCATTGGTCCGTCCCAGCCGGTAGTAGTCCTCTTCGGTCTCGCCGAGCCGCATGGGGTGCGGCGGCTGCTCCATGCCCTGGGTGAGCGGCGCGAGGAGCATCTCCTTGGTGTAGATGAGGCTCTCGCGGTTGCTGTCGGCGAGCTCGTACTCGTTGGTCATGGTGAGCGCCCGGGTCGGGCACGCCTCGATGCACAGGCCGCACAGGATGCACCGCAGATAGTTGATCTGGTAGGTGCGCCCGTAGCGCTCGCCCGGCGAGAAGCGCTCCTCGTCGGTGTTGTCCGCGCCCTCCACGTAGATGGCGTCGGCCGGACACGCCCACGCGCACAGCTCGCAGCCGACGCACTTCTCCAGCCCGTCAGGCCAGCGGTTGAGCTGGTGCCGCCCGTGGAAGCGCGGAGCCGTCGGCTTCTTCTCCTCCGGGTAGTTGGTCGTGACGGGCTTCTTGAACATCGTGTGGAAGGTGACCCCGAAGCCCTTGACGGGGTTCAGCCAATCAGTTAGTCCCACTGGGAATCTCCTTGTGCTGCACCCCGTGGTAGTGCGGCAGATCGAGCGGCGGCACAGGGAAGCCGCCTGCCGTCGGCTCGTTGGACAGCTCCTCGAACTCGGCTTCGACCTCCGCCTTCCTGGCTTCCTTGCGCCGCTGGTTCACGGTGTCGAACCGCATCCAGATGGCCAGCGCCCCGATGACGACGATCGCGCCGAGCCCGGCGGAGACGTAGATGCTCCCCTCGAACGTGCCGTTGTTCACGTAGATGATGTTGCGAACGGCGGCGACGAGAAGGATCCACGCCAGGTTGACCGGGATCAGGACCTTCCAGCCCAGCGACATCAGCTGGTCGTACCGGACACGCGGCAGCGAGGCGCGCACCCAGACGATGAAGCAGAACGTCAGCACGAACTTGATGAAGAACCAGAGCACCGGAACCCAGCCCGTGTGCGCCCACTCCCAGCTCATCGGGAGCGGTGCCCGCCAGCCGCCCATGAACAGCGTCACGGCGATGGCCGAGGCGGTGAAGGTGTGCAGGTATTCGCCCATCATGATCAGGGCGAACTTCAGCGACGAGGAGTATTCCGTCTGGAACCCGCCGACCAGCTCGCCTTCACCCTCGGGCAGGTCGAACGGGATGCGCGCGGCCTCGCCGAACATGCAGACCACGTAGACCAGGAACGACGGCAGCAACAGCACGGCGTACCAGGTCTGCTGCTGCGCGCCGACGATCTCCGAGGTGGACAGCGTCCCGGCGAACAGGAAGATCGCCACGAACGACAGGCCCATCGCGATCTCGTACGAGACCACCTGCGCCGCCGACCGGAGGCCGCCGAGCAGGGCGTACGGCGAGCGCGACGACCAGCCGGCCAGCACCACGCCGTAGACCGAGACGGCGCCCATGGCCAGCATGAACAGCACGGCCACCGGCAGGTCGACGAGCTGGAGCGGCGTCTGCACGCCGAACAGGTTCACCATCGGCCCGAACGGCACGATGGAGAAGGCCAGGAAGGCCGGGATCACCATGATGACCGGGGCCAGCAGGTAGAGCACCTTGTCCACGGTCCGCGGGAAGATGTCCTCCTTCAGGCCCATCTTCAGACCGTCGGCCACCGACTGGAGCAGGCCGAACTTGCCCGCCCGGTTGGGGCCGTAGCGGTTCTGCATCCGGGAGATGAGCTTGCGCTCGAACCAGACGCCGAACAGGATGCCCAGCATCAGGAAGGCGAAGAGCATGACCGCCTTGATGATGGTGATCCAGAGCGGGTCCTTGCCGAAGTCTTCGACGGTCGGACTGGCCGCGAGAACGAAGGTCATGAGGCGCTCCCGATGGTGACGATGTCGCCGGCCACCGCGCCGAGGTCGCGCGTGACCGAGCAGCCGCCCGAGTTCGACGGCACCCAGACCACGCGGTCGGGCAGGTCGGCGATGCGGACGGGCAGCGTGACCGCGTTCGGGCCGGGCCCGCCGACGACGACCTTGTCACCGTCGGCGACGCCGATCTCCGCGGCCGTGCTCTCCGACAGCAGCGCCTCGGCCGCCCGCGCGGTGCCGGCCAGGTACGGCTCGCCGTCCTGGAGGCGGCCGTCGTCGAGCAGCAGGTGCCAGGTCGCCAGCACGGCCCCGCCGGCGGCGGGGGTGGCGGGCGAACCGGCGCTGACGCTCGGCGCGGCGACGCGGGTGCCCCGGTAGGAGCCGATGCCCGACAGCTCGCGCCGGGCCGCCTTGGCGTCCGGCAGGCCCAGGTGCACGTCCATGCGGTCGGCCAGGTCGCCGACGACCGCGAGGTCGCTGCGCAGGCCGGGCACCTTGAGCGGGGCCTCGAACGAGCGGCCCCGGCCCTCCCAGTTGACGAACGTGCCGCCCTTCTCCTGCACGGTGGCGACCGGCAGCACCACGTCGGCCCGGTCGGTGACGGCGCTGGCGCGCGTCTCCAGGCTGACGATGAACGGCGTGTTCTCCAGCGCCTCCAGCGCGGCGACCGGGTTGGCCAGGTCGTAGGGGTCGACGCCGGCCACGACCAGCGCGTCGAGCTCCCCGTCACGGGCGGCGGCGAGCATCGCGTCGGTGTCGCGGCCCGGGGTGGCGGGCAGCGAGGACACGTTCCAGGCGCGGGCGATCTCGGCCCTGGCGCTCTCGTCGTCGACCGGGCGGCCGATCGGCAGCAGGTTGGGCAGCGCGCCCGCCTCGACCGCGCCGCGCTCGCCGGCCCTGCGCGGGACCCAGGCGATGCGGGCGTCGGAGGCGGCGCCCAGCCGGACCAGCGCCGACAGCGCGCCGGGGACGGTCGCCAGGCGCTCGCCGGCGAGCACGATCGTGCCCTCGGCCAGCGTGCCGACCAGGTCGCCGATCGCGTCGGCCTCACCGCCCGGCGCGGTGCGGATGAGCGTGCCGCCCATCTTGGCCAGGCCGTTGGTGGCGAACGGGGCGATCGCGGTGACCTTGAGGCCGCGCTTCTGCCACGCCTTGCGCAGGCGCAGGAAGACGATCGGCGACTCCTCCTCGGGCTCGAACCCGACGAGCAGCACCGCGGGGGCGCTCTCCAGGTCGGCGTAGGAGACCTCGATCCCCTTGCCGGCGACCGCGTGCGCGAGGAAGCGGGCCTCCTCGGCGGAGTGCGGCCGGGCGCGGAAGTCGACGTCGTTCGTGCCGAGCGCGAGCCGGGCGAACTTGGCGTAGGCGTAGGCGTCCTCGACCGTGACCCGGCCGCCGACCAGCACGCCGGCCTTGCCGCGGGCGGCCGCGAGGCCCTGGGCGGCGACGCTCAGCGCCTCCGGCCAGGAGGCGGGCTCCAGCACGCCCTCCTCGTTGCGGACCAGCGGCGTCCTGAGCCGGTCGGGCTGCGTGGCGTAGGTGAACGCCCAGCGGCCCTTGTCGCAGTTCCACTCCTCGTTGACCTGCGGGTCGTTGCCCGCCAGGCGGCGGGTGACGCGGCCGCGCCGGTGGTCGGTGCGCAGGCTGCACCCGGAGGCGCAGTGCTCGCACGCGCTCGGCGTGGACACCAGGTCGAACGGGCGGGCACGGAACCGGTAGGCGGCGCCGGTCAGCGCGCCCACCGGGCAGATCTGCACCGTGTTGCCCGAGAAGTAGGACTGGAACGGCTCGCCGTCGGCGACGCCCACCTGCTCCTTGGCCCCGCGCTCGAAGAACTCGATGAACGGGTCACCGGCGATCTGGTCGGAGAAGCGGATGCAGCGCGCGCACTGCACGCAGCGCTCGCGGTCCAGCAGCACCTGGGTGGACAGCGGCAGCGGCTTGGCGAACGTCCGCTTCTGCTCCTGGAAGCGCGACTCGCCCTGGCCGTTGGACATGGCCTGGTTCTGCAGCGGGCACTCGCCGCCCTTGTCGCAGACCGGGCAGTCGAGCGGGTGGTTCAGGAGCAGGAACTCCATCGCCGCCCGCTGCGCCTTCTCCGCCACCGGCGAGGTCAGCTGGGTCTGCACGACCATGCCCTCGGCGACCTCGATCGCGCACGACGGCTGCGGCTTGGGGAAGCCGCGGCCGTTGCCCGCGTCGGGGATGTCGACGAGACACTGGCGGCAGTTGGCCGCCGGGTCGAGCAGCGGGTGGTCGCAGAACCTGGGGATCTGGATGCCCAGCAGCTCGGCCGCCCTGATGATCAGCGTGCCCTTGGGGACGCTGACCTGGAACCCGTCGATCGTGAGGGTCACCAGGGTGGTCTCAGTTTCTGTCACGGTCACTGGTCACCCCACAGAGTGGACTTCTTCGCGTCGAACGGGCAGCCGCCGACCTCGAAGTGCTTGAGGTACTCCTCGCGGAAGTACTTCACCGAGGAGTGGATCGGGCTGGTGGCGCCGTCGCCGAGCGCGCAGAACGAGCGGCCCAGGATGTTGTCGGCGATGTCGGTGATCGTCGACAGGTCCTCCTCCGTGCCCTGACCCTTCTCCAGGCGCTTGAGCACCTGCTTGAGCCAGTAGGTGCCCTCACGGCACGGCGTGCACTTGCCGCACGACTCGTGGGCGTAGAACTCGGTCCAGCGCAGCACCGTGCGGACCACGCAGGTGGTCTCGTCGAAGATCTGCAGCGCCCGGGTGCCGAGCATGGAGCCCTTCGCGCCGACCGCCTCGAAGTCGAGCGGCACGTCGAGGTGCTCGTCGGTGAAGATCGGCGTGGACGAGCCGCCCGGGGTCCAGAACTTGATCCGGTGCCCGGCGCGGATGCCGCCCGCCATGTCGAGCAGCTCGCGCAGCGTGATGCCGAGCGGAGCCTCGTACTGGCCGGGCCTGGTGACGTGGCCGCTCAGCGAGAAGATGCCGAAGCCCTTGGACTTCTCGGTGCCCATCCCGGCGAACCAGTCGGCCCCGTTGGCGATGATCGAGGGAACACTGGCCACGGACTCGACGTTGTTCACGACAGTAGGCGAGGCGTAAAGGCCCGCCACGGCCGGGAACGGAGGCTTGAGCCGCGGTTGACCCCTGAAGCCCTCCAGCGAGTCCAGCAGCGCCGTCTCCTCGCCGCAGATGTACGCCCCGGCGCCGCTGTGCACGACGAGCTCCAGGTCGTAGCCCGTGCCGAAGATGTCCTTGCCGAGATAGCCCTTCTCGTACGCCTCGCGCACGGCCGCGTGCAGCCGCCGGATGACGTGCAGCACCTCGCCGCGCACGTAGATGAAGGCGTGGTTGGCGCGGATCGCGAACGCCGTGATGATGACGCCCTCGACCAGCGAGTGCGGGTTGGCCATCATGAGCGGGATGTCCTTGCAGGTGCCCGGCTCCGACTCGTCGGCGTTGACGACGAGATAGTGCGGCTTGCCGTCACCCTGCGGGATGAAGCCCCACTTCATGCCGGTGGGGAAGCCGGCGCCGCCGCGGCCGCGCAGGCCCGAGTCCTTGACGGCCTGGATGACGGCGTCCGGGTCCATGCCCAGCGCCTTCTTGGCCGCCTCGTACGGCCCGTAGCCGTCGATGGTGAAGGAGTCGGGGCGGTCCCAGTTGGCGGTCAGGACCGGTGTCAGGGTCGTGCTCATGCCTCGGGGGCCTTCCATCCGTTGGCCTTGGCCAGCTTGAGGCCCTCCAGCGAGGGGCCGGCGGCCGAGGGGCCGTCGCCCGCCAGCTCGTCGGGCAGGCCGGAGAGCACCCGCGACGCCTCCTTGAACGTGCACAGCTTCTTCGGACCGCGGGTGGGCCGCACGTCCTTGCCGTCACGCAGGTCGTCGACGAGCTGCTTGGCCGATTCGGGCGTCTGGTTGTCGAAGAACTCCCAGTTGACCATCATGACCGGGGCGAAGTCGCAGGCCGCGTTGCACTCCAGGCGCTCCAGCGAGATCTTGCCGTCGCCGGTCGTCTCCTCGTGGCCGACGCCGACGTGCTCGGACAGCTCGTCCCAGATCTCGTCGCCGCCCATGACGGCGCAGAGCGCGTTGATGCAGACGCCGACGTGATACTCGCCGGCGGGCTTGCGCTTGTACATGGTGTAGAAGGTCGAGACGCCGACGACCTCGGCCTTGCTCAGGCCCAGCATCTCCGCACAGAACTCGTGCCCGTCGTCGGAGACGTAGCCGTCCTCCGACTGCACCAGGTGCAGCAGCGGAAGCAGCGCCGACCGCGTCTTCGGGTAACGGCCGATGATCTCCTTGGCGTCGCGTTCGAGACGCTCGCGGACTTCCGGTGAATAAGTCACCGGTCCACACCTCCCATGACGGGGTCGATAGAAGCCACCGCGGCGATCACGTCGGCGACCTGGCCGCCCTCCGCCATGGCGGGGAAGCTTTGCAGGTTGCAGAACGACGGCTCGCGGAAGTGGACGCGGTAGGGCCGGGTGCCGCCGTCGCTGACGACGTGCGCGCCGAGCTCGCCCTTGGGCGACTCGATCGGCGCGTAGGCCTGGCCGGCCGGCACGCGGAAGCCCTCGGTCACCAGCTTGAAGTGGTGGATCAGGGCTTCCATGGAGCTGCCCATGATGTGCGCGATGTGGTCGGGGGAGTTGCCGAAGCCGTCGGGGCCGAGCGCGAGCTGCGCGGGCCAGCCGATCTTCTTGTCCTCGATCATCACCGGGTCGCCCTTGAGCGGGCCGGCGATCCGGTCCAGGGCCTGCTCGATGATCTTTAGGGACTCCTCCATCTCCTGCATGCGCACGAGGTAGCGGGAGTAGACGTCGCAGCCGCGCTGGGTCGCCACGTCGAACTCGTAGGTCTCGTAACCGCAGTAGGGCTGCGACTTGCGCAGGTCCCACGGCAGGCCGGCGGCCCGCAGGATGGGGCCGGTGATGCCGAGCGCCATGCAGCCGGTCAGGTCGAGGTAGGCGACGTCCTTGGTGCGGCGGACGTACACCGGGTTCTCGTCGAGGAGCTTGCGGATGTCCTTGATCCGCTTGGGCATCTCCTTGAGGAACTCGCCGACCTTGTCCACGGCTCCGGCGGGCAGGTCGACGCTGACGCCGCCCGGCCGCACGTAGGCGTGGTTCATGCGCAGTCCGGTGATGTACTCGAACAGCTCCATGACCATTTCGCGGTCACGGTAGCCGAACAGGAACGGCGTGGTGGCGCCGAGCTCCATGCCGAACGTGCCCATCGCGACCAGGTGCGAGGCGATCCGGTTGAGCTCCATCATCATGACGCGGATGGCCTGCGCCCGGTCCGGGATGCGGTCCTCGATGCCGAGCAGCTTCTCCACGCTCAGGCAGTAGGCCGTCTCGTTGAAGATCGGCGACAGGTAGTCCATGCGAGTGACGAACGTGGTGCCCTGCGTCCACGTCCGGTACTCCATGTTCTTCTCGATGCCGGTGTGCAGGTAGCCGATGACGCCGCGCGCCTCGGTGACCGTCTCACCGTCGAGGGTCAGGACCAGGCGGAGCACGCCGTGCGTGGACGGGTGCTGCGGGCCCATGTTGACGACCAGGCGCTCGTCGTCGGAGTCGCGGACCCCGCTGACGACCTCGTCCCAGTCGGCGCCGGTGACCGAGTAGACCTTGCCCTCGGTCGCCTCGTCATATGCGGTGCTCACGAGTGATCCTCCCTCCGGTCGTCAACGCGCTGCTCGAAGAACTCGCTCACGCGTACGACCTCCTGTGGTCGGGCGAGGGGATGGTCGCCCCGCGGTACTCGACCGGGATGCCGCCCAGCGGGTAGTCCTTGCGCTGGGGGTGCCCGTCCCAGTCGTCCGGCATCATGATCCGGGTCAGGCCCGGGTGGCCGTCATAGATGATCCCGAAGAAGTCGTACGCCTCGCGCTCGTGCCAGTCGTGGCCCGGGTAGACGCCGACGGTCGACGGGATGTGCGGGTCGGCGTCGGGGCAGCTCGTCTCGACGCGGACGCGCCGGTTGTGGGTGATCGAGCACAGGTGGATCACCGAGTGCAGCTCCTCGCCCGCCAGGTGCGGGTAGTGCACGCCGGTGACGCCCAGCGACAGCTCGAAGCGCAGCGCCGCGTCGTCGCGCAGCTTCTGGCAGACCTCGACCAGCCGCTCCCGCTTGACGTGCAGGGTCAGCTCGCCGCGGTCGACGACCACGCGCTCGATGGCGTCGTCGAGGCCGAGGGCGTCGACGAGCTCGTCGAAGTAGCCCCCGTACGGGCGCGGCGTGGAGATCTGCGGCGCGCGGCGGACGACGAGGCCGCCGTAGCCGGAGGTGTCGCCGGAGTCGGCGGCGCCGAACATGCCGCGCCGGGCGACGGGCGCCTCGGGGGTCTTGGCGACCTCGGGCACCTCGGCGCCGGGGACCTCGGGGAGGTTGTCAGGGGAGGTCACTTGGCGGCCCCTTGGTCGATCAGCGGCAGCGTGCGCAGCGCCTTGAGCTCGAGGTCCTCGATCTGCTTGGCCCGGTGCGCGCCGAACTTCATGTTCTGGATCTTGTCGTGCAGCTTGACGATCGCGTCGATGAGCATCTCCGGGCGCGGCGGGCAGCCGGGCAGGTAGATGTCGACGGGCACGATGTGGTCGACGCCCTGCACGATGGCGTAGTTGTTGAACATGCCGCCGCTGGAGGCGCACACGCCCATGGCGATGACCCACTTGGGCTCGGCCATCTGGTCGTAGATCTGCCGCAGGACGGGAGCCATCTTCTGCGACACGCGGCCGGCGACGATCATCAGGTCGGCCTGCCGGGGAGACGCCGAAGCGCGCTCCATGCCGAAGCGCGCCAGGTCGTAGTGGGGGCCACCGGTGGCCATCAGCTCGATGGCGCAACAGGCGAGCCCGAAGGTGGCGGGCCATACGGAGTTCTTGCGCGCCCAGCCCGCGGCCTGCTCGACCGTGCTGAGGATGAACCCGCTGGGGAGTTTCTCTTCAAGTCCCATTTTCAGTCCCAGTCCAGACCCTTGCGGCGCCACACGTACGCGTAGGCCACGAGCACGGTGACGATGAACAGCAGCATCTCGACGAGCGCGAACACCCCGAGGCCGGAGGAGATCACGCTGCCCGCGTCGTTGGTGAGCGGAGCGAACGAGACCGCCCACGGGTAGAGGAAGATGATCTCGATGTCGAAGACGATGAAGAGCATCGCCGTGATCATGTATTTGAGCGGGAACCGTCCGCCACCGACAGGCTGGGGCGTCGGCTCGATGCCGCATTCGTAGGCGTCAAGCTTGGCGCGGTTCCAGCGCTTGGGACCGGTGAAGGGGGCGATGGCGACCGAGAAGATCGCGAAGCCCCCCGCGAGAACGGCGAGCACCAGGATGGGCACGTACAGGTCCATCGCTACGCCTCCTCCGGAGTCGCCGCGCGCGCGGGCGCGCAGCCTGATCTATGGATGGGTGTGGGATTCATGCTCGTGGCGCGACCTTCGAGAGTGCGTTGATGATCTTGTCCGACGCATCGCCTCGCCGGTCGGTGAGATTACCAAGGAGTTTGAGCGCGAAGCGCATCAGCCTCGGGTGGGGAAGCCCGTGCCTGGTGCCGAAGCTCATCACACCCGGCTTCCCGATCGCCTGCACGAACAACCTGCCCAGCGTGAAATATCCGCCATAGGCGTCCTTCAACGTCTGAGGATACGTCCGCAGGACACGTTCTCGCTGCGCCGGGGTGGTGCCCTTGAGGGCCTTGGCGACGACCTCGGCGGCGATCTCGCCGGTCTCCATGGCGTAGGCGATGCCCTCGCCGTTGAACGGGTTGATCGAACCGCCGGAGTCGCCGGCGAGCAGGAGGCCGCGCGTGTAGTGCGGCTGCCGGTTGAAGGCCATCGGGAGCGCGGCGCCGCGAATGGGGGCCGTCATGTTCTCCTCGGTGAAGCCCCACTCGGCGGGCATGGACCGGCACCACCGGCGCAGCAGGTCGCGGTAGTCGATGTTCTTGAAGTGGGTGCTGGTGTTGAGCAGGCCGAGCCCCACGTTCGCGGTGCCGTCGCCGACGCCGAACACCCAGCCGTAGCCGGGCAGCAGCGTCTGGTCGTCCCACAGCTCCAGCCACGTCTCCAGGTAGTCGTCGTCGTGGCGCGGGCTGGTGAAGTAGGTGCGCACGGCCACGCCCATCGGGCGGTCCTCGCGCCTTTGCAGGCCCATGCCGAGAGCCAGCCGGGTGCTGTTGCCGTCGGCGGCCACGACCAGCCGGCCGCGGTAGACCGTGCCGTCCTTGGTGGTGACGCCGGTGATGTGGCCGCTGCGGTCGTCGAGGACCGGCCCGGTGACGGTCACGCCCTCCATCAGGCGCGCGCCGGCCTTGACCGCGTGGGCGGCCAGGATCTCGTCGAAGTCCTGGCGGGTCCGTACGAGACCGAAGTCGGGGAAGCGCTCCAGCTTGGGCCAGTCGAGCTCGAAGCGCAGGCCGCCGCCGACGACGCGCAGGCCCTTGTTGCGCACCCAGCCGGGGGCGTCGACGTCGACGCCCATGTTGAGGAGCTGCTTGACGGCTCGCGGGGTCAGGCCGTCACCGCAGACCTTCTCCCGGGGGAAGCGGGTCTTCTCCAGGACGAGCACGTCGAGACCCGCCTGGGCCAGGTAGAAGGCGGTCGCGGAACCGGCGGGACCGGCGCCGACGACGATGACGTCAGCGTCAACTGCTGGCACGGTCACTGGACTGTCCTGTCCTACACGCTCGAAGGCCTGGCCTCGGGGTGTCTCGCCTTCGTTCCTTTGTGAACCCCTTCACAAACTTGTCGGCCCGCAGTCTAACCCTTTTCCTGGACAAAGTGGCAGCCGGGGGGCCGTCAGAGCCTAGTAGATCACGCGGCTTTGAACGCGCGGTGCATGGCCACGATCCCCAAGTCGAGGTTGCGCCAGGCGACCCGCCGCCATCCGGCGTCCTGGATGATGCGCGCCAGCGTCGCCTGGTCCGGCCAGTCACGGATCGACTCGGCCAGATATTCGTACGAATCATCGTTGGAGCCGAAAATCTTGGCCACCTTCGGCAGCAGCCGCATCAGATATTCGCGGTAGACCAGATCGAACGGCGCGAACGTCACGTGCGAAAACTCCAGGATCACCAGCCGGCCGCCCGGCTTGGTCACCCGCAGCATCTCGCGCAGCGCCTGGCCGGTGTCCTGAACGTTGCGCAGCGCCACCGAGATCGTCACCGCGTCGAAGACGTCGTCGGCGAACGGCAGCCGCATCGCGTCGCCCGCGACGAACGGCACCCCCTCGCCCGTGAGCGCGTTGCGCCCGCGGCGGCGCACGCCGGTGCTCAGCATGCCGAGCGAGAAGTCGGAGGCGATCGCCCGCGCGCCCAGCGTCGTGAACGTGTCGGTCGAGGTGCCGGTGCCGGCTCCGAGGTCGAGCACGACCTCCCCCGGCCCGGCGTCGACGGCCGCGGCGACGGCCTTGCGCCACACCCTGACCTGGCCCATCGAGATCACGTCGTTGACGAGGTCGTAGCGCCGGGCGGTGCGATCGAACATCGCGGCGACCTCGTCCGGCTGCTTGTCCAACTGAGCGCGCGTCATGCAGAACAGCCTAGGGCCATTCCCGACAATCAACGGAAAGTAGCGGCACGACTACATTGCGTCTGCTAAGAATGGGCAAATGCTTGCCCGAGTCGCCCTTGCGGCGATCATCGCAGCGGCCCCCGCCGCGCACCCTCGCGTGGTCTCGGCCGACCCGGTCGACCACACCCCGCACGTTCTCGACGGCATCGTCAACGCCATCACGCTCGTCGGCGACACCGTGGTGGTCGGCGGCTCGTTCTCGGCGGTCGCCGACGCCACCAGGACCACCACCTACCGGCGCGACAACCTGTTCGCCTTCGACCTCACGACCGGGCGGGTGCTGCCCCGCTTCGCCCCCGGCGTGGGCGGGCCCGTGCACAGCCTGGCCGCCGGCGACGACGGCACCGTCTACGTCGGCGGCGACTTCCACGAGGTCGACGGCCACCGCGCCAGGTCGCTGGCACAGGTGAGCCTGGCGACCGGCCGGCCGGTGCCCTCGTTCCGCCCTGCCGTCTCCGGAGGCGCGGTCGCGACCCTGGCCAGGCGCGGCGCCCACCTCTACGCCGGCGGCGACTTCACCCGCCCGCGCACCGCGCTGGCCCGGCTCGACGCCACGACCGGCCGCGCCGACCCCGCCTTCACCATCACGCCGGGCGATCCGCTGAGCCGGCGGGTCCGGGTGCACGCGATCGCCGCCACGGCCGACCGGCTGGCGGTCGACGGCAGCTTCACCACGCTCGACGGGCAGTCACGGCCGCAGCTCGGCCTCATCGACATCGGCGGCCCGGCGCCCAAGCTCGCCCCGTGGCGGACCGACGCGTACACGGGCAAGTGCATGGACGTCTTCCCGTGGTACGTGCGCGGCCTCGACTTCGCGCCCGACGGCCGCTATTTCGTGGTCGTCACCACCGGCGGGCCCAGGCGCGGGACGTGCGACAGCGCGGCCAGGTTCGAGACGTACGCCACCGGCGGCAACGTCAAGCCCACCTGGGTCAACAAGACAGGCGGCGACTCGCTCTACGCGGTGTCGGTCACGGGCAGCGCGGTCTACGTCGGAGGGCATCAGCGCTGGCTGGACAATCCGCAGGGCCATGACTCGGCCGGCCCGGGGGCGGTGCCGCGCGAGGGCATCGGGGCCATTCATCCACGGACGGGAAAGGCGCTCAGTTGGAATCCCGGCCGCGAACGCGGGATCGGCGTCAAGGCTTTTCTGGCGAACAGGACAGGACTACTAGTCGGTAGCGACACAACCCGACTCGGGCGGGAGTACCATGCCCGGATTGGCATGTTCCCTCTGCCCTAGTCGTCCTGCGGCTTGGCGCGGTCGATCCTGCCGCTGATGCGCGCGCTCATGGCGTCGCGCTGCTTGGAGAGCAGGACATAGCTGGCGATGCCGCTGATCGCGAACGCGGCCACCAGCAGGACCAGCAGGTTCGGCACGCCGAGGAGCCAGAGCACTCCGAAGGCGATGATGAACAGGCCGATCCTGGACAACGTGTAAACGAGAACGGGATGCACGGGTTCGAGATTACTCGGCCCATGCCTCCGGTCGCTCTTCGCATCGGGCACGAGCGCTGCTACTGTGCCCAGTAAGGGTGTTTCGTAAAGAAACACCCACGAGAGCCCCAAAGAGGCTCTATCATATAACAATCGGGCAGTCAGCTGATAACAACCCGTGATCTTTGCAGAAAACCACGGATAAATCAGGCTTCGCTCGACACACTGGTTACCTGTCCGCCCGCTGGCAGGAAGCGGGATGCGAGGGGGAGAGATTGGTGGAGAGTAGCAGCGAGCGTCTGCTGACCCCTGGAGAGGTTGCCGCCCTCTTCCGGGTAGACCCAAAGACGGTTACGCGCTGGGCTGCGGCAGGCCGCATCAGCAGTATCCGCACCCCCGGAGGGCACCGGCGCTTCCGTGAATCGGAAGTGCACGCCCTTCTTCGAGGCGAGGACGTTCTGACGGCCGACAGGCCGACAGGGGAGTCCCCGCGTGTTTGACGTACCGCCCAGTCGGTGATCCTGCCAGCCAGGATCACCGAGACGGCGTGCTCGCCGGCCCATCCGTAAGGCGAGCGCGGGAAGGCGCCATCCGCCGACCGTGGCTGGCGCCTTGGCGGAATCCTGCCTCTCAGTCGCCGTCCTGGTCGGCCTTGTATGCCAGGAACTCCCGCTCCAGCTCGTCGTTCTCCTCCGCCCAGCGGCGCCGCCGCTCGGCCGCCTCCTCCTCGGTCAACGACTCCTGCAACCACTCGTCGTAACCGGGCTCGCCGGGCTCAACCTCGACATACGCGTTCCCGATCAGGCGCCCGTCTTCGCTGGCCAGGCTCCTCGGCACCCGCAGGGTCCCGTCAGCGAGCCGGATGACGTACATGGCCGATCACCTAGATTCCGTAGCGCCGGTTGAAGAACAGCATGACGTCGAGCGCCATCCGCGTGTTGCCGCCGAGCATGTCGACCAGCGCGGGGCGCTGCCGTGAGGCGATGGCGGCGAACGCGTCGGCGAAGAACTCCTTGCGGCCCAGCCCCCCGCCCTGACGGTGGAACGACGACGCCAGCAGCGGCGTGACCCTCTCGAACAGTGCCACGAACTCCGGCGTGTCCGACACCCATACGCCGAACACCGAATCGATGTCGTCGATCGCGTGCCCGACCTCGTGCATCATCACGTCCGGCGTCGGCGAGGGCCGGTCCCCCACCACGACCTTCCGGTCCCCGTACGCGCCCGCGCACACGTCCCACGTGGCCCGGCCCGACGGCAGCGGCGCGCCGCGCAGATAGCCCATGTCGTCCAGGTCCGGCACGCCGCCCGGCCCGACGTAGATGCCCTCCAGCCCCTCGGCCAGCCGCTCCTTCAGCCGGTCGGGCAGCCTGGCCAGGCTCTCCACGGCCCGGACGAGATCAGGCGGCGGCGGCCCCAGCCGGGCGTCCCACTGGCGGTGCAGGATCGCCTCCAGCTTCCCGCAGTGCCGCAGCCCGTCGCCCAGCGGCGGCACGTCGGGCGGATGCGGCCGGGCCCGCGCGTGGGAGCCGTCGAGCTCGAAGTCCTGCCACGTGTAGCGGGGCCGCTCCGGGGCCGTGGCGGGCGTCCGCTCCGGCCGCCGCCTCGCCTGCTCGTCCGGTCCCCCGCCCTCCCAGGGACGGCGGTCGGCGTCGGTCCGGCGCATCGGCTGGTCACGGCGGTCGGCGTCGGGCCGGCGCGCCGGCTGGTCGCGGCGGTCGGCGTCGGCCCGGCGTGCCGGCTGGTCGCGGCGCTCGCGCTCGCGCCGGCGGAAGCCCGGCGTCTCCGTGCCCTCCCCGGCGGCCCGGCCCACCTCACTGTGGCCTCGCCGATAGGCTCCCCGCGCGTTGGCCCAGAAGGACCGGTCCGCGTCGGGCGGGGCCTCGGTGCGGCGCGAGAAGAGGTACGACCCGCGCCGCCACCAGCGACCTCGCCGATGGCGCCCCTTGTCGTTGGAAATGGCCATCGCACCCCTCACCGCCCCGTGGCGCCGAATCGGGTTCCACGGTACGACGCTGATCTTCGCCAGTCATCCGAAATGCGACATCAGGTGGCACGAACACGCTGGAGATGGCTTACAGTTCGGGGCATGGCAGGTGTCATTGTCGGCCTGGCTCTGCTGGCCTTCTGGCTGTTCACGTTGTTCGACGTCATCACCACCCCCGAGGAAGAGGTCAGGCACTCCCCGAAAGCCGTGTGGCTCATCGTCGTCGCCGTGCTTCCCCTCATCGGCGGGCTGTTCTGGATGCTGCGCGGACGTCCCCGGCCCATCCAGGAGTCCTGGCCGGTGCAGCCGCGTTCGACCGCGGGCATCCCCAAGGGCCCCGACGACGACCCCGATTTCCTTCGCGAACTCGACCGTCGCATGCGCGGCGAAGAGAAGTAACCGCCCCTCCGAAACGCCTGTCACCTACTCTTTCAGGTAAATCTTTTTTAGCGACCGCCTCCTGGGAGCGCCGCAGACGCCCCCAGCAGGCGGAGCGAGGCTCCGGGCGGAGGGAACCGCCCGGAGCGCCTCCACGGCGCTCTCAGCCTCAGGCGTAGCTGTGCAGGCCCTCGATGAAGATGTTGACGCCGACCAGGTTGAACAGCAGCGCCAGGAACGCCACGAGCTGCACGACGGTCGCCGCCCGGCCACGCCACCCGGCCGTCACCCGGGCGTGCAGGTAGGCCGCGTAGCCGACCCAGGTGATGAACGACCACACCTCCTTGGGGTCCCAGCCCCAGTAGCGGCCCCACGCCCGGTCCGCCCACAGCGCGCCCGCGATGACGGCGAACGTCCACAGCGGGAACGCCAGCACGATCGCCCGGTGCGCCGCCTTCTCCAGCTCGGCCTTGGCGGGCAGCCGCGACAGCCCGTCGCCGCGCACCAGGAAGAGCACCCCCGCCACGCCCGCGAGCACGAACAGTCCGCTGGCGATGATGGCGGCGGTGACGTGGATGGCGATCCAGTAGGAGTTGAGCGCGGGCACGACCGGCCCGGCCGAGGTGTAGAAGACCTTGGACGCGAGCCCCAGCCCCAGCGCCGCAGGCACCATGACGAACCCGCCGAGGAAGCGGATGTTGGTGCGCGTCTGGGTGATGAGGAACGCGGAGACGGCGGCGAAGCAGATGGCGACGATGAACTCGTACATGTTGCCCCACGGCCACCGGTCGACCGCGAGGCCGCGGGTGACGATGGCGCCGAGGTTGGCCGCCCAGCCGAGCCAGGCCAGGACGAGCCCGGCGATGCCGCCGCGCAGGGCGAACGCGGGGACGGGCTGCTGCGGCGCGTCGTCGGAGGGCCCGTCCGCCTCCGCCTCCGAGGAGGAGGCGGCGCCCACCGTCACGGGGGTGCGTGCGCGGCCCTTGACGGGCGCGTCGGCACGGGCGCGGCCGAAGGCCAGCTCGAGCGCGAAGCCCACCATCGCGAACAGATAGAGCAGCACTGCCGCGACCACGAACAGGTCGCTCAGCTCCGCGAGTGGTTCAGCGCTCATCCTTGTCTCCTGCTGCTAGAACCTTGACGATGTCGTCGAACTCCTCCGCGAACCCGGCCGCGGACCCTTCGGTGCGGGTCAGCCCGCCCACGTCGACGGTGCCGTCCTTGACCCGCACCCACACCCGCCGGCGCCGGATGACCAGCGAGAGCACGATGGCGACGGTGGCCGTCGAGGCGGCGATGAGTGCGGGCAGCCGGCCGGGGTCGTAGGCGATCTGGAGCGTCATCCACTCCTTGACCTCGACGAACTCCAGCTTGCCCGCCCCGTCGGGCAGGTCGAGCGTTTGGCCGGGGGCCAGCGGCGCGGGCACGTCCTTGCCCATGACCAGCGGCTTGAGCTTCTTCATCAGCTCGGGCGGCGCCAGCTCGTAGACGGACCTGGGCTCCCCCGAGCGCATGCCGAGGTCGCCGGAGAACGCCCCCAGGACCTGCACGCCGGGCTGGATGGCCCCGGGGAAGGCCGAGGCGTAGCTGCCGTCGGTCAGCGGCACGCTGGTGGGCAGGAAGCGCATCAGGAAGCCGAGCGGCGTCGGCTGCGCGTCGGGCACCTTGACCACGCAGTCGGAGGTGAGCGTGGGCTTGTCGGCGATGATGCACGGCACCGGCCCCTCGAACGCGACGTGCCCCTTGGCGTCGGTGACGCGGAAGACGGGGGCGTAGCCGTGGCCGATGAGGTAGGTCTGGGTGCCGTTGACCTCCAGCGGCTCGTTGACCTTGAGCTCGTAGTCGCGCGGCGCGGCCCCGGGAGCGTCGGTGACCTTGAGGAAGGCGGAGTAGTCGAGCTCCTGCCCGCGCTTCTCCCCCTCGACCTGGTAGGTGGCCTGGAAGTCGGTCATCTCGAAGCTGAACGGCTCCAGCGACTCGGCCGACACCTGAGGGCCGGGGATGAACCGGTCGTAGGCGGCCACGGTGTTGGCGAACCCGTCGCCCTCGGCGACCAGCACGTTGCCCCGGTAGCCGTACAGGGAGCCGAAGCCGACGGCGACCAGCACGCCGAGCAGCGCGATGTGGAAGAGCAGGTTGCCGGTCTCGCGCAGGTAGCCCTTCTCGGCGGCGACCCAGCCGTCGCCGGTCTCCACGCGGAAGCGCAGCTTGCGCAGCCGCCTGGCGGCCTCGGTGACCGTGAGGTCGCCGTCGAAGGAGGCGGAGTGCGGCAGCCTGGTCAGGTTGCGCGGCGCGGCCGGCGGCTTGCGGCGCAGCTCGCGCAGGTAGGTGGCGGTGCGCGGGATGATGCAGCCGATCAGCGAGGTGAACAGCAGCAGGTAGATGGCCGCGAACCAGACCGAGGTGAAGACGTCGAAGAGCTGGAAGCGGTCGTACCACTCGGCCAGCGCCGGACTGTCCTTGTAGACGAGCGCGACCTTGTCGGGCTCGACGCTGCGCTGCGGGATCAGCGAGCCGGGCACGCTGGCCAGCGCGAACAGGAAGAGCAGGATGAGCGCGGTCTTCATCGAGGTGAGCGTGCGCCAGCACCAGCGCAGCCAGCCGGTCAGGCCCATGCCCGCGGGCTTGGCCGCGCGCTCCCGCTCCAGCTCGTCGACGCTCATCAGATCACCGGCCGGAAGTTGCCGATCAGGCCCTGCATGGTGGCGATCATCTCTCCCCAGAGGCCGGTGACCAGCGCGATGCCGACGGCCACCATCATGCCGCCGCCGATCCGGGTGATCAGGCGCGAGTGCTTGCGGATCGCCCGGAACGTGTGCAGCGCCTTGCTGTAGGCCAGGGCGGCGGCCACGAACGGCAGCCCGAGCCCGAGCGCGTAGGCCACGGCGAGCAGGGCGCCCCGCGAGGCGCTGCCCTCGTTGAGTCCGAGGGTGAGGACGACGGCCAGGGTGGGGCCGATGCACGGCGTCCAGCCGAGCCCGAACACCACGCCGAGCAGCGGCGCGCCGGCCAGCCCGGCGGAGGGCATCCTGTGGATGCGCACGTCGCGCATCAGCCCGGGGACCACCCCGAGGAACGCCAGCCCGAGCAGGATCGTGAGCACGCCGAGCACCCGCGTGATGATCTCGGCGTTGCCGAGCAGCGCCGCGCCGAGCCCGCCGAACAGCGCCCCGCTGGCGACGAACACGGCGGCGAACCCGGCCACGAACAGCAGCGTGCCCAGCACCAGCCGCCCCCGCTTGGGGTCGGCGCTCATGCCCGTGACGTACGACAGGTAGCCGGGGACGAGCGGGAGCACGCACGGCGACAGGAACGAGACCACGCCGGCCAGCACCGCGATCGGCACCGCCAGCAGCAGCGAGCCGGACGCGACCACGTCACTCATCGCGCACCTTGGTCACCGTGTCCATCAGGTCGGTGTAGCGGACGGCGCCGAGCGCCCGGGCGGCGATCCGGCCCTGCTTGTCGATGATCAGCGTGGACGGGATGGCCGCGGGCGGCACCGTGCCCTGGAAGGCGAGCGCGATCTTGCCGGGCTGGTCGAAGATGCTCGGGTAGCCGGTCTTCTCGGTGCGTTCGAAGGCGAGCGCGTCGGCCTTGCGGTCCTTGAAGTCGATGCCGATGAACTCCACGCCGGTGCCCTTGGTCTTGGCCGCGACCTCCTTGAGCACGGGCGCCTCGGCCCGGCAGGGCCCGCACCAGGAGGCCCAGAAGTTGAGCACGACGACCTTGCCCTTGTGGGCGGCCAGGGAGGCGGTGCCGTCCTCCAGCGTGGGCCCTTCGACGGCGGGCGCCGGCTCGCGCTCGGCCGCCGCGAACACCTGCATCTTCCCGTCGCCGGCGACGAAGCGGGTGTCACCCGCCGCGGGCTGACCGCCCTGGTCGCCCGCGCAGCCCGCGGCCAGGACGGCGATGAGGGCCAGTGAGATTGACGTCGCGCGCACGGGAGGATGATCTCCTTGTACTACAAGCGGTAGAGCTTGCAACTCTACCGGCGCTGTCATGCGCCCGGGACGCTGGGTCCCCGGTACAGCGACCCCGCCGGCTCGCTGTAGCCGACGCTGACGAGCCGGTTGCCGTCGAAGGTGAACGTGGTGAGGCTGGCCAGCGCGCACTGCCTGCGGCGAGGGTCGTGCCAGAGCCTGCGCCGGCCCTCGGCCGCCATCCGGATCGCCCAGATCGGGAGCTGGTGGCTGACGAGCACCGCCTCGTGCCCGCGCGCCGCCTCCCTGGCGTCCTCGACCATCGACTTCATCCGCGCGACGATCACCGGGTAGGGCTCGCCCCACGAGGGCCGCATCGGGTTCCAGAAGTAGCGGTAGTTGCGCGGGCTGCGCAGCAACTGCAGGCCGGGCCCGGAGATCCGGCCCTCCAGCAGGTTGCCGGCCTCCAGCAGCCGGTCGTCGCTGACGATGTCGAGGCCGAGCGTGGCGGCCAGCGGCGCGGCGGTCTCCTGCGCGCGCTCCAGCGGCGAGCTGTAGAGGGCGACGATGTCGCGCCCCGCCACGGACTTGGCGACGGTCTTGGCCATCAGCTGGCCGGTCTCGGACAGGTGGTAACCAGGGAGCCTGCCGTAGAGGATGCCGCCAGGGTTGTGCACCTCACCGTGGCGCAAAAGGTGAACGACAGTGGTTTCAGCCATGGTGGGCTTCAGCTTAGCCGCTCGCCGGGCCCGGCTCGCGGGTGGATGGAGTCTGGCCGGTCGGAAGGAGACCACCGGCTGCTGGCCGCGGGGGTCATTCTGGGCGGCCTGGTGGCCATCGCCCTGTCCTAGGTGACCGCCCAGGCGTTCTCGTGGCGGCTGCTGGAGCGTACGAGCGCCTCGACGGTGGCGCGGATCGCGGGGCGGCGGGCGGCGTCGGTGCGCCAGAGCGCGTAGATGCGGCGGCTCTGGCCAGGGCGGATCGGAATGAACCGGATGCCGTCGGGCACCGGGTCGCGGCCCATCCTGGGCACGATCGCGCAGCCCAGCCCGGCGGCCACGAGGGCGAGGTGGGTCGGGTATTCGTCGGCCATGCAGGCGATCTCCGGCTCGACCTCGGCGCTGCGCAGCGTGAACACCAGCCAGTCGTGGCAGATCGTGCCGGGCGTGGAGCTGATCCAGCGCTCGCCCTGGAGTGCCGACAGCGCGATCTCCTTGTGGCCGGCCAGCGGGTGGTCGGCCGGGACGGCCACGTCGGCCACGTCTTCGAGCAGCGACTTCCTGGACAGTCCTTCGGGGATGGCGATCGGCCGGTTGAGCCAGTCCTGGACGATGACCAGGTCGAGCTCGCCCCTGGCCACCTCGCGGATCACCCGCTCGGGCTCGCGCTCGTACAGCTGGATGAGCAGGTCGGGGTGGCGCTCGCGCAGCTCGGCGAGCGCGGCGGGCATCAAGCCGCGCGCGGCGGTGGGGAACGCGCCCACGTTGAGCCGGCCGACGACCTGGCCGCGCAGCGCCTCGAAGTCGGCCTCGGCGGTCTCGACCAGGGCCAGGATGCGCTCGGCGTGCTCGGCGAGCAGCCCGGCGGCATCGGTCAGCCGCACGCCGCGCCCGTTGCGCTCGACCAGCCTGGCCCCGGTCTCGCGCTCCAGCTTGGCGATCTGCTGCGAGACGGCCGACGGCGTGACCATGAGCGCGTCGGCGGCGGCGCCGACCGAGCCGTAGACGTGCACGGCATGTAGAGCCTTGAGCCGGTTCAAGTCCAACATGTAAGCCAGTCTAAAGGGTTAAGCATAGAAAGTCTCGCTTGTCGTTAAAGGTGTAGCGTTGGAAAATATATGCATGCGAATCCTTAAGACGAAGAAGCAGACCCACCAGACCACCTCCTACCTGAAGGCCCTCGCCGAGCAGGCCCGCGAGCAGCGCATCCGCTACCGCAAGACGTCCGCCGCGTGAGACCCGGCCACCTGGCCCTCGCCGTCGGCCTCGCGGCCGTCTGGGGAGTGAACTTCGTCGTCATGCAGGTGGGGCTGGAGCACTTCCCGCCCCTGCTGTACGCGGGCCTGCGGTTCGCGCTGGCGGCGTTGCCCGCGCTGCTCCTCGTGGGGCGGCCCGGAGTTCCCTGGCGATGGGTCGGCGCGGTGGCTGCCACTCTCGGAGTCGGCCAGTTCGGGCTGTTGCTCATCGGCATGCGCGCCGGGATGCCGGCCGGGCTGACTTCCCTGGTCCTGCAGGCGCAGGTCCTGTTCACCATCGTGTTCGCGGTGACGCTCCTCGGCGAGCGGCTCACCGCCCGTCGCGTCGCCGGCCTGGCCGTCGCCTTCGGCGGCCTGGCCCTGGTCGCCGTCGACTTCGGCCTGTCCGGCCCGGCAGGCGCCTTCGCCCTCTGCGTGGCCGCGGCCGCCGCCTGGGGCCTCGGCAACGTCGCCCAGCGCAAGGCCGCCCCGCCCGACTCGCTGCGCTTCATGGTCTGGGTGAGCGCCCTGTCGGCGCCCCCGCTCCTGCTGCTGTCGCTGCTGGTCGAGGGCGTCCCGTCGCTCGCCGCCCCGGCCGAGGGCTGGCTGTCGCTGGCGTACGTGGCGTTCGTCTCGACGCTCGGCGGCTTCGGCGTGTGGGGTTATCTGCTGCGCCGCTACGACGCCTCGACCGTGGCCCCGTACACGCTGCTCGTGCCGGTCTTCGGCATGTCGTCGGCCGCCCTCTTCACCGGTGAGCCGCTGACCTGGCTCAAGGCGGTGGCGGCCGTGCTCATCGTGGCCGGGGTGCTGTTCGCCAATCAGAGGACCGCGGCGGCCGCCTTGGCGGCGGCGGGCAGCGCGTCGGCGACCCGCTCCAGTGCCTCCTCGTCGTGCGCCGCCGACAGGAACCACGCCTCGTACGCCGACGGCGGCAGGTAGACGCCCCGGTCGAGCATCGCGTGGAAGAACGCCTTGTACGCGGCCGTGCTCTGCGTCTGGGCGTCGGCGAAGTTCGTCACCTGCCGGTCGGTGAAGAAGATCGAGAACAGGCTGCCCGCCGTCTGCAGCCGGTGCGGCACCCCCGCCTCCGACAGCGCCTCGGTGGCCGCCCGCGCCACCGCCGAAGCGGCCGCGCCGACCTTCGCGTAGGCGTCGGCGTCGAGCGTGCGCAGCGTGGTCAGCCCGGCCGCGCAGGCCAGCGGATTGCCCGACAGCGTGCCCGCCTGATAGACGGGACCCTCAGGCGCCAGATGGGCCATGACCTCGGCCCGGCCGCCGAACGCCGCCGCCGGCAGCCCCCCGCCCATCACCTTGCCGAACGTCATCAGGTCGGCCTCCACCGGGTCCAGCCCGTACCAGCCCGACGGCGAGACGCGGAAGCCGGTCAGCACCTCGTCGACGATGAGCAGCGCCCCGTTGGCCGTGCACAGCTCACGCAGCCGGGCGTTGAACCCGTCGAGCGGCGGCACGATGCCCATGTTGGCCGGACACGCCTCGGTGATGACGCAGGCGATCTCGGCCGAGGCGAACGCCTCCTCCACCGCCTTGACGTCGTTGTAGGGCAGCACGATCGTGTCGGCCGCCGACGCCCCCGTCACCCCCGGCGTGTCCGGCAGCCCGAACGTCACGACGCCCGACCCCGCCGAGGCCAGCAGCGCGTCGACGTGCCCGTGATAGCACCCGGCGAACTTGATCACCTTGGACCGTCCGGTGAACCCGCGCGCCAGCCGCACCGCGCTCATCGTCGCCTCGGTGCCGGAGCTCACCAGCCGCACCTTCGCCACCGGCGCGACCCGGCGGACGATCTCCTCCGCCAGCTCCACCTCGCCCGGCGTGGCCGTCCCGTACGAGAACCCGTGGGCCACCGCCTGCGACACGGCCTCCACCACGGCCGGATGCCGGTGCCCCAGGATCATCGGGCCCCACGAGCACACCAGGTCGACGTAGCGGTTGCCGTCGACGTCCGTGATGTACGGGCCCTGCCCGGAGGCCATGAAACGCGGAGTGCCGCCCACCGCTCCGAACGCGCGGACCGGCGAGTTGACACCCCCCGGCACGACGGCGCTGGCGCGGGCGAACAGGTCCTCGGAGATGCGTGTACGGCTCACCAGACCAGGTTAGTCCCCTAGTCGGCCAGCCACTCAAGCAGGCGGAGCGGGTCGGGCAGCGGCCGGCCGTCGGGCGGGCGCAGCCACGAGACCGGCTGTCCGGTGGGCAGCGTGGAGGGCGGGGCCAGCACGTAGCTGTCGCGGCAGTGCCAGCGCAGCCCCGGCGTGTCCTCGATCGTGGCCGGGTCGCAGTCGAGCTGGCACGACCACCACTCGTCCTCGTCCTCCGGGTTGCCGCGCGTGGCCACGTAGAACAAGACCCGGTCGCCGTTGGCGGCGACCGGGCCGGAGTCCGCGCCTGCGTTGTCGATCCGGGTGAGGGCCGACAGGCCGAGCGCGAGGGGCACGTCGAAGACGTCGAACACCCGCCCCGTGGGCAGGATGACGTTGGCCTCGGGCTCGCGCTGCCACCAGCGGGTGAGCTGGGTGGCGTCGGTGGTGGCCTGAAGGCTCCAGGCGGGGGAGATGGGGTGCGCGCCCGGGTCGGGACAGCCGAGCCGGTCACAGGAACACGCTCGGGTGCCCCGCCGCAGCGGGAAGGCTCCCGGCACGCTCGGCCAGCCCAGTGCGGCGTAGCCCAGCACGGCGTCGATCCGCGTCGGCCGGGACCGTTTCCTGGTACGCCGAGCCAGAGGTACCCCCACCATTGGTGTCTCCCGTCGATTCGGTGCCTGAGGAGGCCCCGGCTCTCCGGGCTCAATAGCCACGCGGGACACACCAGCACTTGTCATGGCACTCTAACGCACAGGTCCCAGGACCCGACGGGAAACCCCCTGTTAGAGGCGGCGCGCCACCTCGGTCGCCCAGTAGGTGAGGATCAGGTCGGCGCCGGCGCGCTTGATCGCCACCAGCGACTCCATGATCGTGCGCTCGCGGTCGATCCAGCCGTTGGCGGCGGCGGCCTCGACCATCGCGTACTCGCCGCTCACCTGGTAGGCGGCCACCGGCACGTCCACCTCGTCGCGGAAGGCGCGGATGACGTCGAGGTAGGCCAGCGCGGGCTTGACCATGACGGCGTCGGCGCCCTCGGCCAGGTCGAGCCGCACCTCGCGCAGCGCCTCCTCCAGCGGCCCGGCGGGGTCCTGCTGGTGGGTGCTGCGGTCGCCGAACTGCGGCGCGCACTCGGCGGCGTCGCGGAAGGGCCCGTAGAAGGCGGAGGCGTACTTGGCGGAGTAGGCGAGGATCGGCACCCCGGAGAAGCCCTCCGCGTCGAGCGCCGCCCGGATCACTCCCACCTGGCCGTCCATCATGCCGCTCGGCGCCACGACCTGGGAGCCCGCCCTGGCCTGCGCGACCGCGATCGAGGCGTAGCGCTCCAGCGTGAGGTCGTTGTCGACGTCGCCGGACTCGGTGAGGATCCCGCAGTGCCCGTGGTCGGTGAACTCGTCGAGGCAGGTGTCGGCCATCACCACGATGGCGTCGCCCACCTCGGCGCTCACCTCGCGCAGCGCCACCTGGAGGATGCCGTCGGGGTCGTCGCCCGCCGAGCCGCGCGCGTCCTTGACCGCCGGGATGCCGAACAGGATCAGCCCGCCGACCCCGGCCTCGGCGGCCTCGTGGGCGGCCTTGCGCAGCGAGTCACGGGTGTGCTGGACGACGCCGGGCATCGACGCGACCGGACTCGGCTCGTCGATGCCCTCCTTGACGAACATCGGCAGGATCAGGTCGGCGGGGTGCAGGCGGGTGCCGGCGACCATCCGGCGCAGCGCCGGGGAGCGGCGCAGCCGTCGCGGACGGGCGACGGGGAACTCGGCACTCACTTGGCTCTCCTCCTGGCTCCTCTGCGGTTCTGCGACGGCCTGCGCGGCGTGTCACCGGCGGCCAGCGCGGCGCTGCGCTGCTTGGCGCCGTACTCGGCGAGCGCGGCCGCCAGCGCCGACGCGGACGCCTTGTCGGCCATCACGTCGACGCGCAGCCCGAACTCCTCGGCCGTCTTGGCCGTCTGCGGCCCGATGACGGCGATCACGGTGACGTTGTGCGGCTTGCCCGCGATGCCCACCAGGTTGCGGACCGTGGAGGACGAGGTGAACAGCACCGCGTCGAACCCGCCGCCCTTGATGGCCTCGCGGATCGGCGCGGGCGGCGGCGCGGCCCGCACGGTGCGGTAGGCCGTCACGTCGTCGCACTCCCAGCCCAGCTCGGTCAGCCCGGCCACGAGCGTGTCGGTGGAGATGTCGGCGCGCGGCAGCAGCACCCGGTTGATCGGGTCGAGCATCGAGTCGTAGGGCGGCCACTCGGCCACCAGGCCCTCCGACGACTGCTCGCCCGACGGCAGCAGGTCGGGCTTGACGCCGAACTCGACCAGCGCCCGGGCGGTGGCGTCGCCCACGGCGGCCACCTTGAGCCCGGCGAACGCCCGCGCGTCGAGCCCGTACTCCTCGAACTTCTCGCGCACCGCCTTGACCGCGTTGGCGCTGGTGAAGGCCACCCACTCGTAGCGGCCGGTGACCAGGCCCTTGATCGCGCGGTCCATCTGCTGCGGGGTGCGCGGCGGCTCGACCGAGATGGTCGGCACCTCCTCGGGCACCGCGCCGTAGGAGGTGAGCTGCTCCGACAGGCTCTTGGACTGCTCCTTGGTGCGCGGCACCAGCACCCGCCAGCCGAACAGCGGCTTGGTCTCGAACCATGACAGCTTGTCGCGCAGCCCCACGGCCTCGCCGACGACGATCAGCGCCGGCTCGGTGAAGCCCGCGTGCTTGAGGTCGGCCTGCAGCCTGCCGAGCGAGGAGACGACCGTGTACTGCTCGGTGGTGGTGCCGCCGCTGCTGACGGCCACCGGGGTGCTGTCGGGCTTGCCGCCGGCGATCAGCGCCTTGCCGATCGCCACGGCCTCGGTGATGCCGTTGTAGATCACCAGCGTGCCGGGACAGGCCGCGTGCGAGGACCAGTCCTGGTCCTGCGCGGCGTCGACGACCCGGAACTCGGGCACCGACGACGCCGGCGGGATGCCCGCGTAGCCGAGCACGGCCGTCGCGGGCGGCACCCCGGGCACGATCTCGAAGTCCACCTCCGCCGCGGCGAGCGCCGCGGCCTCCTCGGTGATCGAGGAGAACAGCATCGGGTCGCCCTCGCACAGCCGCACCACGAGCCGGCCTGACTTGGCGTGCTTGACGAGGTCGTCGGCGGCGACCTCGACCCCGGGGCGGCAGTGCTTGAGCAGGGGGCCGTGCAGGTCCTCGTCGAGGATCACCACGTCGGCCTTGCCCAGCAGCTCGGCGCCGCGGAGCGTGAGAAGGTTCGGGTCGCCGGGCCCCGCGCCTACGAACGCGACGAAACCGGAGGTCGGACTATCGGAGCTCAATGGGAATGCTCCCCCATCAATCTGTCGGCCCCTTCGTGAAGCATCTCGGCCGCGAGCCGGCGACCCAGATCTTCCGCCTCCGAAGGAGAGCCGGCGGTGGACTTGCGCACCGCGCGGGCGCCGTCGATGGCGACGACCGCAGCGGTCAGGTTCAGAGTGTGCCCGTCATCGAGCGCGAACGCACCCACGGGCGCCGAGCAGCCTGCCTCCAGGGCGGCCAGCACCGACCGCTCGGCGGCCACCGCGGAGCGGGTCCGCGGGTCGTCGAGCTGCCCGAGGAAGGCGACCAGGTCGTCGCGGTCGGCCAGGCACTCCACGGCCAGCGAGCCCTGGCCGGGGGCCGGGAGCAGCTCCTCGACCTCGAAGATCTGGGCGATCTCGGCGGTCCGCCCGATCCGGGTGAGGCCGGCCGAGGCCAGCACGACGGCGTCGAGCTCGCCGGAGGTGACCTTGCCGATCCGGGTGTCGGCGTTGCCGCGGATCGGCACGTACTCCAGATCGGGGCGCATGGCCCGGAGCATGGCGACGCGGCGCGGCGAGCCGGTGCCGACCTTGGCGCCGGCCGGGAGGTCGGCGAAGGAGCAGCGGCCGACCAGCGCGTCGCGGTGGTCGTGGCGGGCGGGCAGCGCGGCCAGCGCGATGCGCGGGTCGGGCTTGGTGGGCAGGTCCTTCAGCGAGTGGACGGCGAAGTCGACCTCGCCCTCGATCAGCTTGTCGCGCAGCGCGCTGACGAACACGCCGGTGCCGCCGAGCTGGGCCAGGTGGGCCTTGCTCACGTCGCCGAACGTGGTGACGCCGACCAGCTCGATCGCCCTGCCGGTGCGCTCGGTGTAGGCGTCGGCGACCATCTGGGACTGCGTCGTCGCCATCAGGCTGCGCCTCGTGCCGAGCCGCAGCGGCCCCGTCTGCGGAGTCACAGCTCCACCTCCCTCACGGCCTCGGGCATCTTCGGATCCAGGTCGAACAGCTCGCGCAGCGCCTCGGCATAATGATCGCCTCCGGGCGAGGTGGCGAGCCGCTTGACACGCACGGTCGGCTCGTGGAGCAGTTTGTCAACGACCCGTTGCACGGTGAGCGTCACCTCGTCCTTGATTTTGCCGTCAAGCTCGGGGACCCGCATCATCAGGCGCCCCAACTCCGACTCGACCACGCCGGCCGCCTTGCTGCGCAGCGCCACCACGGTGGGGGTCACCCGGGCCGCCCGCTCGGCGTCGAGGTAGGCCGTCAGCTCCTCGGCGACCAGCGCGCGCACGGCCCTGACCGCGTCGCCCTCGCGCGAGCCGATGCCGGACTCCTGGATCGTCTCCAGGTCGACCAGCGTCACGCCGGGGACGGCGCGCACAGCCGGGTCGACGTCGTGCGGCAGCGCCAGGTCCAGCAGGAACGCGCCGCGCGTGACCATGTCGGCGGTGATCACGTGCTTGCCGGCGCCGGTGCAGGTGATCACCAGGTCGGCCTCGGCCAGCTCACCGGCGACCGCGGCGAACTCCACCGCCCGGCCGCCGACGGTCTCGGCCAGCCGCGCGCCGCGCGAGAACGTACGGTTGGCGATCACGATGTCGGTGACGCCGGCGCGCGCCAGCGTGGCGGCGGCCAGCGAGCTCATCGAGCCCGCGCCGACCACCAGGGCGCGCAGGCCGGTCAGGTCGCCCGCCAGCGCCAGCCCGGCGGTCACCAGCGAGGCGCCCGCCTGGTCGATGCCGGTGTCGGTGTGGGCGCGCTTGCCCACGCGCAGCGCCTGCTGCGCCAGCTCGTTGAGGGTCGCGCCGACCGTGCCCTGCTTCTGCGCCAGCTTGAGCGCCCGCCGGACCTGGCCGAGGATCTGGCCCTCGCCCACGACCATCGAGTCGAGGCCGCACACCAGCGAGAACAGGTGCTCGACGGCCCGCTCCTCGTAGTGCACGTACAGGTGCGGGGTCAGCTCGTCGACCGGCACGCCCGAGTGGAGGCTGAGCATCCCGGTGACGGCGTTGACGGCGGCGTGGAAGCGGTCCACGGCGACGAAGACCTCGACCCGGTTGCAGGTCGAGACCACGAAGGCCTCGGCCACGCAGGGGTCCTGCTGCACGTCGTGCAGGAGCTTGACGAGCGCGTCACCCGTTACGGAGACACGCTCCAGCAGGGCCACCGGCGCCGTGCGGTGGCTGAGCCCGATCGCCAGAACACTCATTGACTGTCCACTGCCATGAGTGGCCCCCCAGCTTTGCGTTGCTCGTGGAACGCAAGGATCTGCAGTTCGATGGATAGGTCGACTTTACGGACATCGACGCCGTCCGGAACGGTGAGCACGACCGGGGCGAAGTTGAGGATGCTGGTCACCCCGGCGGCCACCACACGATCGCATACTTCCTGTGCGGCCGCCGCCGGTGTCGCCAGAACCACGATCGAGACTCCACGCCGCTTGATCACGGCTTCCAGTTCGTCGATGTGCTCCACATTCAACCCCGCGATGTCGTCGCCCACGATTTCGGGGTCGGCGTCGAACACCGCGGCGATGCGGAATCCCCGCGACACGAACCCGCCGTACCCGGCGAGCGCGCGGCCCAGGTTGCCGACGCCGACGATGGCGACGGCCCAGTCCTGCGTGAGACCGAGCTCACGGGAGATCTGGTAGACGAGGTACTCGACGTCGTAGCCGACGCCACGGGTGCCGTAGGAGCCCAGGTGTGACAGGTCCTTGCGGAGTTTGGCCGAGTTGACGCCGGCGGCCACGGCGAGGTCCTCCGAACTCACGGTCGCCACCCCGCGCTCGGCCATCCCGTGCAACGCCCGCAGGTAGAGCGGCAGCCGGGCGACCGTTGCCTCGGGGATGCCGCGATCACGGGGGTGGGACGGGCTCTTCACGTGCCGGAGCTCCAGGGGAACGGGCGGCCTCGGGCCGCGTGAGTGGATTAGAACCGTCTTTCAGGTTAATCCTTTTGTGAACCGATGCACAAAGTCACCTTCCAGCGAGCGCTACCGTGGAGGCCATGCACCGCATCACCCTGCTCGGAAAGCCTGGCTGCCACCTGTGTGACGACGCGCGCGAGATCATCGCCCGCGTGGCCGGCGAGCTGGGCGTGCCGTGGGAGGAAGTGAACATCGACTCCTCCGACGAGCTGCGCGAACGCTACTGGGAGATGATCCCGGTCACGTTGATCGACGGGGAGCAGCACGACTTCTGGCGGGTGTCCGAGGAGCGCCTGCGGGCCGCGCTCACCGGCTAGAACATGGCGGTCGGCAGGGGCACGACCTTGGCGGCGTTGACGTTGAGCTCGATGATGTTGGTGGCCAGCACCATCGACTGCCGGTCGGCGATGAAGCGCTCGATGTGCGGCTGCCGCTGGTGGTCGCGGTAGGCCACCTCGTCGCGGTAGAGCTCGTAGACGATGCGCTGCAGCGGCGCCGACTTGACCGAGTGGCAGGCGTAGACGAGCGTGTCGGGCTCGCCCCGGCGCACCGCCTCGACGGTCTGCTCGGCGAGCCGGTCGAAGGCCGCGCCCGAGCCGTCCATGAGCGTGAAGACGGTGAGCATGCCGTAGATGCTGGGCGACAGCCTGCCGGTCTGCGGGGCGGGCTGCACGACCGGCTGGGGCACCGACTGGGGGCCGGTGCGCGGGGAGAACAGCTCGGCGCCCGAGAAGGCGGCGCCGGCGGCGGGCATCGAGCCGGTGGACGGCATCGTGGGGTCGGGCCGCTCGCTCGGCGCGGGCATGGCGTAGTCGGCGCGCTCGCCGTTCATGATGTAGCCGGTCGACGGGCCCGGGTCGGACGGCGGCGACATGCGGGCGGCGTAGTCGACGTCGTCGGTGGCCCGGTACTCGGCCACCAGGTCGCCCAGCCCCGACTTGCGCGGCCGTACCGGCTCGGCGATCGGCTCCGGCGCCTTCCGGCGGCCCACCGGCTCCTGGCGGTGCCCGGCCACCGGCCGGTCGTCACGGTGGCCGGCCGCCCGCTCGGCGCGCCGGCTCTCCGCCGCCGCGAGCTCGTCGTCCTCGTCGTCGTCCTCGTACGGGGCGAGCGGGCGCAGCACGCAGTACCAGATCGCCGCGGCGGCGACGAGGAGCAGCACGACGATGAAGAACCCGTTGCTCAGGAACTGCATCGCGCCCATCAGCGCGAGCCCCGAGGGGGCGATGATGACGGTGGCGTGCAGGTTGTCGGTGTCGTACTCGTCGCCGTTGCGCCAGCGCAGCGCGGCGACCACCACCGCCGCCAGCATGATCAGCGCGGCGATCGCGTGCACGCCGGTCAGCAGCGACGACGGGATGAGCGCCCAGTGCGCCGACGCGTCGGGCAGCGACTTGCCCATCTCGTCGCTGACGAGCGGGTCGACGACCATGATGACCAGGGCGACGAACGTGTAGGCGATGCCGAACAGCCAGCCGAGGAACTTCGGCGGCGTCTTCTCCGCCAGGAGCTGGATCAGCCCGATCGCCAGCCAGAGCGGCGCCAGCAGCGATCCGGTGATCTGGACGAGCTTGAACGTGACGGTCCCGAACCCCATGAGGTGGCCGAATCCCGCCACGCCCAGCGCGAGGCAGAGCGCCGCCGCTGAAACGGTCCAGGCGATCAGCCAGCCCTCGGGCTCCTCACGCAACCGGCTGACCAGGGCGCCCGAGGCGACTCCTGCCAGGATGGCTCCGGCGAAGGCGATGACAGCAACGAGGATCTCCATGGTGACTCCAATGCTGCCGGACTACGCCTCTCAACCGGTAGCCGAAAAGGGAACGGGTGCGTCCACACCGTATCTGCCGATTGCGGGGAGTCTTACCAACAGGATGCGGATTGTGGAATTTCCGGTTGATTTCTAGAGTGTTCGAGCACGCCGCACCCCTTCGCCCTAGGGATAACGGATGCCTGACTCGTGGCCGTTCGCCGGGCTGCTCGCGCCAGCAGTCGCTGGCCCCGCTCCGGCGACCGAGCCTGCCGTGCGCGAAGACCTCCCCGACGACCTGCGCACCCTCGTCCTGCACGCCAAGACCGGCGACTCGGACGCCTTTGGCACGCTCTACGACCGCTACGTGGACCTCGTTTACCGCTACATCTACTTCCGGGTCGGCTCCCACCCGCTCGCCGAGGACCTGACCAGCGAGACCTTCCTGCGGGCGCTGCGGCGCATCGCCGACTTCACCTGGCAGGGCCGGGACTTCGGCGCCTGGCTGGTGACCATCGCCAGAAACCTGGTGACCGACCACTTCAAGTCCGGACGCTACCGCCTGGAGGTCCCGACCGGCGAGGTGCTCGACGTCCCCCTGGACGGCTCGCACATCCCCGAGAACGCCGTGGTCACCGCCATCATCAACGACCGGGTGCTGCGCGCCGTCCGGGATCTCAACCCCGAACAGCAGGAGTGCGTCGTCCTGCGATTCCTGCACGGCCTGTCGCTCGCGGAAACCGCGCTGATCATGGGGAAGAAGAGTGGAGCGATCAAAGCGCTGCAGTTCCGTGCCGTCCGTGCGCTGGCCAGGGCGCTCAAACACGACCTTGCGTAACCTTTCGCCACGGAACGTCGTTAGGCAGGTATCACCACAGGACCGAGCCGCGGGGGCGTCAGGGGGCCGCCATGAGTAGGGCGCGCAGATCGCAGGAGCGGGTGCTGGAGCATCTCGCCGAGCTCGGCAGGACCCCGCTGGGTGGCGGCCCGGACCCGGCCTTCCGCTCCCGCCTGCGTGACGAGCTCGCCGCCGCCCGCGCCGCGACCGCCCCGGCGGCCACCACAGCAGCCACCGCGAGGGCCGCCGGGGCCGCATCCCGGCCGCGCTCGGCGAACCGGGCCGGCGGGCGTCACTCCCGCCGCAGACCGCGCCCTCGGCGGCGCTCGCCCGCCTCCGCGCTGGTCTCGTTCGGGCTGGTGACCGCGATGATGCTGACCGCGGTCGTCACGTACGACTCGGTGCCCGGCGACGCCCTCTACCCGCTCAAGCGGGCCGCCGAGAGCACGCTGGTCCGCCTCAGCACCGACGACGTCGTACGGGGCGAGCGCGAGCTGGTGTCGGCCAAGACGCGCGCCGAGGAGGTCGCCCAGCTCCTCGGCTCGTCGGAGGCCGGCCCGCTCGTCAGCAGGACGCTCAAGGACATGGAGCGCGCGACCCGGGCCGGCATCAGCAGGCTCCGCCGCGCCGAGCCGCGCTCCCCCAAGATCGACAAGTTCGCCGAGGACCAGCGCAACATGGTCGGGCCGATGCTCGAACGCCTCGACGGCCCGCAGCAGGACCAGGCGGTCGGCTACCTGGACTACATCGAGGGGCTCGTCCCGCCTAGATGATTGATTCCAAGGGGGAGATCAGCTGTTCGGCTGCGGACATGAAGCGAGGGCGTTCAAGATCCGTTTGTGACGACAGAACTGAACACC
>NZ_JBSFSX010000034.1:0-39117 GCF_053590035.1 Nonomuraea sp. NPDC003214
TTCGGTCAGATGGATCTCTACTGCCGGCGGTCCTGAATGCGCCATGCATGCCAGCTTATGGACTTAACCGACGAATTTCAGGCGCATGACACTAGCGAAGCAGTCAATGACTACTGAAGTGCTGCAGGCGGACAGGCTCCGTCAATGCGGTCTTGGCGCCCTCGAAGTCCGCCAGCCGTGCAGCTACGGTGGCCACTGCCAGCCGTTCGGGGAGTACCGTCGCGAACTTGAGCCCGGTAACAGCCCGACGGTCGACGTCTGGGAGAACAAGGAACTCTCCGTCGCCGATGCCTTCTCTCGCCACCTTCCATGCAGCCGCGGTGAGGTCTTGACGGAGTCGTACCCCGAAATCGGTTGGCCGTTGCACCGGGTCGGCGATCGAAGGCAGCGTGGCGGCCAGAGTCGCATTGGCACGGTAGCCGGCCCAGGTCCACCAGCGCACATCCGTGCCATCCCTTGTGATCAAAGTTCCGCCGGGATGCACGATGGCAGGGGCCCCTTCGCGCCAGTTCGCCAGGCAGGCTTGCGCCCGGCGGGTAAGCGACACCGGTGGGTCGGCGCCGAGCAGGACCTCCCGCATCGCGCGCGTCAGGGCGAACGGCAGTCCCGCGACGCCGCTACCGGTCCACTTGGCCACTCCACCGCGGTCAGCCGGTTCGACGAAGGCCCGTTTGCGGATCCAGTCGATGAAAGTGACCCGCCAGCTCTGGCCACCCAGCAGCAGGAGTCGCGGGCCCTGCCGTTCTTCGGTCAACACCGAGACATCAACCTGCCCGATCTCCCGGCGCCCGGCGAGTACGGTGAACTGAGGAGACGCGGTGAAGGACGCGGTCAACTCGATGAAGTGCCGCCTCCCGAACCGCCGCTCGGCCTCGGGACCGACGAACAGCATCCCGCCATCCTGGTCGAGGAAGCCCGTGTTCACCATGTGACGCAGGATGGGCGCAGCCGACCGGTCGAAGGGCGCCAGCCCGTTCCATTCCTCCTCCCACAGCCGGTCCCCGATCCGGTGCTGCTGGAGAGCGATGGCGAGAAGTTGCTGCGCGACAAGATGACGCGGCTCGGGTGGCGCGCTCACCGGTTCCACCCAGCCGCGTCCCCACAGCAGCAGCAAGCCGGCGGCTTGGAGGAAGGCGTCCCTTCTGGTCGCGAGAAACAGGCAATTGCGCACGCTGCCAGCGCGCCGCCCGGTGCGGCCGATACGTTGCAGGAAGGACGCGACACTGGAAGGTGCGTCGATCTGGATGACCCGATCCAGGTCACCGACGTCGATGCCGAGCTCGAGTGTCGAGGTGGATACGATCACACAGTCGCGTGCTTCGGCGAAGGCCTGCTCCGAGCGTGCCCGTTCTTCGGCCGACAATGAGGCGTGAGAGAGGAACACCCGGACATCGCGGGCGCTGAGTGCTGCTCCGAGTTGTTCCACCTGGCGCCGTGAGTCGCAGAACACCAGACGTTTCTCACCCCGGTGCAATGCCGCGATCAATTTTGCCGCGTTGTCCAGCGAGCCGACGTAGTCAAGTTCGACCTCACCGGGAGGGCGACCTGAGGGCCTCGCTTCGGGCGCTACGACACGGCCGGTCCGTTTTCCGGCGCCTGCTCCCTGTAGCCAGGTCAGGAGCTGTTCGGGGTTGCCCACCGTGGCCGACAGCCCGATCCGCTGAATCGGATGGCCCGTCACCCGCTCCAGCCGCTCCAGTACGGCCAGCAGATGCCAGCCCCGATCATCGGCGGCAAAAGCATGGACCTCGTCCACGACGACCGCTCGGATCCGTCCGAGGAGTTGAGCATGATCGGTCTTCACCCCGATCAGCATCGCTTCGAGCGATTCCGGAGTGGTCAGCAGGATGTCCGGCGGATCCGTCCTGATCCGTTGCCGACGCGACCGGGTGACATCTCCATGCCAGACACCGGCTCGACGCCCCAGCCACTCGGCGTACGAGCCGATCCGCGTGGACAGGTTATTGAGCAGCGCTTTCAGAGGACACAGGTAGAGCACCGACAGGCCGGTCCACCCGTTCCGCTCCATCGCCGACAGCAGGGGGAAGCACGCGGCCTCTGTCTTGCCCCCGGCCGTCGGGGCGAGCAGGACGGCGTCCTCGCCGTCCATCAACGGTGTGATCGCGGCACGCTGCAACGGGCGCAGATCCGGCCAGCCGAGAGTGTTGACGACGTGGTGCAGGACGACCGGATGAAGCCGATCCGAAATGTCCGTCATTCGATGTCCAGGTCGATGTCGTCCGCCGCGGCCACGAAATTGCGTTCGGTCTCGGTCAGCTCGCCCTTGGCCAGCGTGAGCCGGTAGTTCAGGCGCGGGTCGAACTCGTCAAACTGGTCGATGCGGTCGAGCACATCCCCTACCAGCTTCTTCAGGAACAGGCGAGGCGCGACCCCGACCTTGCCCCCGAGCGCTCCGCCGACTGCGGACGCCAGCTCCGCGATGTAGGCGTCATCGGCTACCGTCTTGATCCGATCCGATGCGCCCGCGGCATACAGGTCACGGATGGTGATGCCGAGGTCGACCAGCGACTCCAAGCTGAATCCGGGCAGTCTGAGCTGGATCGCACGCGGGTTGTCGAAGCGTGGGTCGGTGGTGAAGTCGGTTGCCATCCGCTGGGCGAGCGGAGCCAGTCGCTGCACGCCCTGCCGGCCGTCGTAGAACGCCGGAGTGCCGGTGATCAGCAGGTACAGGCCCGGGAACCGGCCGGAGTGCACCTCGTCGATGAGTTGCCGCAGCGCGTTGAGCGCCTTGTCGCGGGCGTCAGACCGCACGCGTTGCAAGGTCTCCACCTCATCGAGTACGACGAGCAGGCCGGGGTGTCCGCTGTCTCTCAGCACGGTGAGCAGCCCCTGCAGGAAACCGAGCGCCCCGAAATGGTCAAGGTCTCCCCGAACGCCTGCCGTACGGCGAGCCGCTGCGGCGACATGTGGCTGCCCGCCCAACCAGGCCAGGATCGCGGCCGCGGTCGCTTCGTCACCTGCAAGCGAAGCTGCCCGGTAACCGCGCAGCGCCGTCGCGAAGGACGGTGCTTGTCTCGACACCTCGGCCAGCCGGGCCTCGAGCAGCTTCTCCATCGCTCCGGACAACTCATCGTCACTCGCGCCCGCCGCGAGTGCGTCCTCTTCGAGCGCGTAGAACCAGGCGTCCACGATGGATCGCAGGGCACTAGGCGGAAAGCTGGCGGTGGAGATCCGCTCGGTCAACCGACGGTAGACGGTCTCCAGCCGGTGCAGGGGTGTCTCGCTTTCGGAGATCTGGATCTCCGAAACGGCGAAGTTGCGCCGTTTCGCCCGCTCCCCCAGCCATCGTGCGAGAAACGTCTTGCCCGAGCCGTACTCACCCCGGACGGCTTTGAACACTGATGCCCCAGAGGCGCAGGCGTCAAGCTCGGCATCGAGAGCCGATTCGAACCGTGCCAGCCCGGTGGCGAGCAGGTCCAGACCGCTTTCGGGTACGGCACCACGTCGGAGCGCGTCGATCACCGCGCGCCGCCGTGCACCGCTCACCTGTGACAACCGACCGTTACCCATCCCGTCAGTATCGTGCCAGCTCGAACTGCTCTTGGAGCAATCCCCTGTTCAACCGCAGGGTCCGCCCGTCCGGCAGCGTCTCCAGCACCTGCACCCCCTCATAGTTGAGAAGCTGACGCAGCACGGCTGCAAAGCCGTCGGCACGCGCGGTCGGGTAGCCGACGCGCTGGGCGAGCGCGGTGGACGGCAGCGTGCCCGAATCGAGCAGTACCAGGATCGCCGATCTGACCTTGTCCACGGGCGGCTTGCGTGCCAGCAGATTCACCTGCTCGTTGAAGATTTCCGATGCGAGCAGGGCTTCGACGAGCACGTCGTCGGCCGATCTCACCTTGGGGGTGAGCAACGTGTCCTGCCCGCCCGATTCCAGCACCACATCGAACAGCGCGTCAGGGTTCGGCGGCGGAACCTTCGCACGCTTGGCTGGCTTCTTCGGTTCGAGAACCTTCGGTGACGTCGCCTCGGATGGGGTCGCCGCCGGTTGCCGCAATGACCACCAGGTCGGATGCTGGTCGCCGAGTTCCCTCCATCCCTTGGGAGGTTCGGCGCCGAACGGCAGGAAGGCGAGAATCGGAATGGTCACCTCGGCCGGCGAGGCACCGCCGTGGTAGCCGGCCTTCTGCGAGGTGTAGTGGGAGTCGGCATCCCACAGAGCCACGATCTCACCACCGGTTTCCGGCCACACCACCCGCGGCCCGGACAGCAGGACCTCCGCATCCAGCAGGTTGCCGCCCGGCTTCCGATGACGAGCCGAGTCGATGCCCTCGCCCACGGCCTTGGCTCCGTGGCGGTCCACGACATGCCCGTGGTCGCTTGTCATGATCACCGCCATGCCCTGGTCGGCGGCAGCGCGGAGCAGCTCACGCAGCATGCCGATCTGATCGAGCCGCCAGGCTCCGTCGCCGAGCTTCTGCTCCTTGGCGAGCCGGTCATCGATGGTGTTCAGCACCACGGCGACATGGGTCTGCGGGTCGGCGAGCGCGTCGGCCAGCGCGGGCCCGAAGGGATCGCCGGCGGTGCCGCCGCGCAGGTCGTCCTTGTGGAAGACGGCAGCCGGTGCTCCGCCCCAGAAGCGGTGAGTGGGAAACAGCCGCTTCTCGTCCGCCTGCGTCCCCCTCATGAGCTTGCCCGCGAAAAGCGATGTCCGCGACACGGCGGTCAGCGTGGGCAGCGCGGCCGCCATGGCTCGGCGTCGCGGCTTGTCCTGAGCATCGGTGAGGGGATCGTATTCGGCCCAGTGCCGGCGTAGTTCCTCGCCCAATTCGCAGGCGATGGCCGCACTCATGCCGTCCAGCACCAGAAGGAGGATCCGGCGTCCGGTCTTGGCGGCCACCACCGGCCGGACCACTCGGTGCAGGAAAGTCTCGACGGTCAGCATGGAGCCGGGGGCGGTGCCGGCCGAGGTCCAGCCGGCCAGAGCCGTCGCGAATGACCGGTCGATCGCGTGCCGCCGCTCGCGCACGTGGACGCCCAACGTGTCATAGGCGGCCTTCAGTGAAGGCTCAGGGTCCCCTCCGGCTTCGAGGTGCTCCAGCGCCTGGTCCACCCAGCCCGTTTCGGCGACGTGCCGCTGTATCGCCGCGGCGACGGTCTCCGTCTCAGCCGCGGGACCGGTGGCGAGCCACTGCGTCAGTCGCTGTGCCATCCGCACGCGATCGATCCGTACCCGCGTGTCCGCCTCGGCCGCCAGCCGATGATCGTCCAGTTCCCGCACCGCTGTCGCGATCGCTTGTGGCTTCCCGTTCGCCAGGGCCTGACCTGCCTCGGCGAAGCGCGCCTTGAGCCCCGAAGCCAGGACGGGGCTGGCCGCCGCCTGCGCGTCCGCACCGAGCCGGTGGCTCAGTGCCTCGGCTCGATCCAGCACCATGGTGGAGATCCGCCGCGCGTGGCGCGCCCGCTCCTCGTCCGGGTCGGTACGGCTGACGCCTAGCAGGGCGGTGACGAACTCCTCGCACGCGCGTCCGAACGCGGTCACGAGGACGTCCAGCGCCTCACCCTCGGCCGGTGGGTGCTCACCGAACCACCTCTCCGCCCGCCCGCGTACCCGATGGCTCTGAGTGTCCGGTTCCGCGTGCTGCCAGAGGGCCGCGCACACCAACCCGAACGGCACGGCCTCGGCACCATGCTCGGCAGCCACCAGGGCCAGCAGCGCTCTCCCCGCCGCCCCTGCCTGATCATCCTCACCGAGGAAGGCAGCCAGCCCATCCCGTTCTGGCGCGCGCAGAGCGAGCAGCGTTTCCGGGCCCCCGGAGCTGAGCGACCATGCCAGCAGCGCGTAGATGTCCAGGTTGTCGCCGAACAGCTGGTCCTGATCGGCTGCGTAACGCCCGAGCCGGAGCCGTCGTGTCACGAGTTCGGACAGCGCGACCCGGCGGGAGAGGAGTCCCCCGGCCACCTGCGGCCAGCCCCCGGGCGGGGTGGCGTCCAGGAGCGCTTCCGCCGCCCAGTTCGCCTCCCGCAGCCAGGGATCGATCCCGTCCGCGCCGAATGCCTGCTGCACCACGTTCCATCGGTCGATGGCCTCGACCCGCTGCTTGTGCACACGGGCGAGGATCGCCGGATCGAGCTCGGACTGTTCGCGATCGGTCAGCACCACGAGCAACGCAGGAGCCTCGTCGCCCGCGCCCAGATGGTCCAGGACAAGTTCGTGCACGGCAAGCGGCGAGACGGCGGTCGCCACCCGCGCCCGCTGTCCGGACGCCCAGGTCACCTGAGCGGGGCCATCCCATTGAGGGTCGGAGCGCAGCACCACGACTCGGCGCCCGCGCTCCAGCGCGGCCGGCAGGGAGGTCTGTGATGTCAGGTACTGGGTGACGGTCGAGGCGCTCAGCCGCACCGTCCCCGGCGTCGCGCTGCTAGGGACGCTCATCAGTCCACGACCCGCCAGTTGATCTCGACGGTGGTGCCCGGCGGCAGGTCGGCCAGCTCCTCTTGGAGGTCGGCCACTGCCCTGGCTGCCGTCGTGCGCCGGCCGCCGGACCTGCGCTTGGGTGACTCCCCCGGCACGGGCGGGTGGCTGCTCCCGCCGGCCAGGTCGACGTTGTCGGGTCCGGGCGCGGGCGGCTGCGGCTTGGGCGGAGGTGGCGGATCTGCCTGGTTGCGCTTGATCAGCGCGGTGATCTCGCGTCTGGTACGGTCCAGCGCCTCGATCAGATCGGCCGTGCGCTGATCCGCACGGGCGACACCGCGCAGAGACTCGAGCAGTGCGTGGCCCTCGGCGCCCTGACCCGAGGCGAGGTCCAGCGTGTCCCATGAGGCCCCGGCCAGCGCCTGCGCCACCGCATGAGCCTTCTTGATGGAGGTGCCGTACCGATCCGGGCTCACAGGCCCGAGGTCGGCGCGGGCGAGCGTCTCGATCGGCTTCTTGGCCGACGTGGCCCCCGCCCCCGCCCGTCCCGTGGCCACCAGAGCCTTCAGCAGGTCGAGCGACTTCCGGGCGATCACCAGACGCCCAGCCTCGTCCGTCTCGTCCAGGCCGAGGAAGGCGGCATGCTGCTCCAACTGCTCGACCAGGGTCGTAGCGGCCTCCTGCTGCTGGCGGGCAGCCTCCAGGATCTGCCGGGCGAACTGGTGCACCATCCTTCCGCGGCGTAGCGTCGGCGCCTTCTCCCCGAAGATCGCCGCGAATCGCTCTTGCGCGGCGGCCCAGTCCTGCTCTCCGGGAAGCGGCTGGCTCCGCAGGGCGTCACCCGGCTTGATCTGGGCGAGCTCGGGTGAGGGGTCGAGCGGCACTCCGCCGCGCACCCACACCCTGTCGTCCATCTCGGCGAAGGAGGCGGCGACCAGGTTGACCAGGAACGGCTCCAGACCCATGGGGTTCGGTTTGTCCATCCAGTCCGTGAGGTGGATCAGGCTGAGGTCGCCCGTGACTCCCTCGGTCTGCGCCATGCGCCGGAAGTGGTCCGCCCAACGCTGGGACAGCTCGAAGTACGCCTCCTTCTGCTGTCCAAGGCCCAGTGGACCGGCCACCCGCTCTACCAGCCTGCGATCCTTGGCGGGGACTTCGGCCTGTCCGTCACGGGCTTCCGCAGCGGCCCGGATATAGGTGAAGACCGTCTTGGCATCCGCCGGCTTGACAGGAACCCTGCTGCCTTCCGGATCGAAGTCGGGGTGGGCGGGAAACTGCGATGCCAGTGCCTTGGCCGCGATCTCCCTGAGGGCCTCGTGCATCGACTGGCCGAGCGAGAGCTTGAGCCCATCGACGTCGCGCAAGGACATGAGGTGCTCGTCGAACCCTCCCTCGACGTCCGTCTCCGTCTGCCTGGCCAGACCGTACGCCTGCTTGAAGGCGGGCTTGAGGTTCTTGAGCAGCGCCTCCTGCTGGCTCTCCAGCAGCCCCTTGGCCCTGGCCCGGTTGTCGGGGCTGAGATGAGCGGCGTACTGCGTGGCGAACCGGTTGTCGTCGGCGAGGGCCCTGTCGATGATCACCAGGCGCTTGAAGTCGTCCATCCGCTGGGCCGACAGATGGCAGGGGATCCAGGCGATGGTCCTGGTGCGCTCGCGCTGCCGCTCGGCGAGACGTTGCAGCCGGTTGACGTCGTCTCTGGGCCCCCAACCGTTCTCATCGAACGGCAGGTCGACGACGATCCGCCACTGGCCGTCCACTTGCGGTTGCAGATCATGATCGAGCAGTTCGTCCTCGTCGGCGATGTTGCCGAAGACGACCTCGGCCGTGCGGCTGGAGCCGCGCCAGACGAAGCGCAGTTCGTCGGCTCCAAGCCGGGCGTCGCTGTGGTCGATGCCGAGCTCGTCCATGAGCAGCTTCTTGGCGAGCGCGATCCGGTTGCCGGGGTTGTTGTTGACCGCCGCGTTGGCGATGACCGTGTCGACGTCGATGCCCGTGAGCTCCAGCCGGACACGGGCAGTGGGCCCCGTCCCGGACTGCTTGATCTCGGGAAAGCGGGCCGCCCACTCCGTCACCTTGTTGGCGATGATGCCCACCTCGCTGCCAGGGATCGGCGCCGTCACCGAGCCGTGGTTGAGCGCGCCGAGGCGGCGGATCGTCAGGTCGCTCAGCGCCGACGCGCTCGGCGCCAGCGCCGACAACAGCAGGGTGCAGACAAGCTGGTTGTCGCCGACGAACACCTTGCAGCGCTGCGCGAGCTGCGGGTCCGTGAGCGTCTCGGGCCGGTGCCGGAACTGCTCGACTTCGTCCTCGGTGACGCCCGCGGAGGACAGCAGGTAGGGGCGCATCTTGCCCCTGTACAGCTTGTCGGCGGCCTCGAAGACCACCTTCAGGCTGTCGACGAACGGCTTGTCACCGCCGTCGGCGATCACCGGGTAGAGCTCCCCCACGGGAACGAGCCGGCCCAGCCGGAGATCGTCTCGGTGGTTGGCGAGCAACTGGCCCATGAGCTTCAGACCTGTGCGAGAGCGCTGCAGGGCCGAGGAGATGTGCACCAGAGTGTCCATGAAGGCCGGCGAGAACGGGTAGGTGAGCCGGAACGACTCCTCGTCCGCGCCTGTGGTCCCCTGATCCGAGCCCAGCAGGGTGTCCCACACCTGCGGGCCGATCTTCTTGGTCTGCACGAACGCGGCGTCGATCAGGTCTTCCTTGCCCGGCTTGGCCTTGAGCAGGCGGGCATGCGCGATCTGCGGGAGGTTGCGGTCCTCCAGGGTGATCTTGTCGAAGCGTCCGGAGGCCAGGCTCAGCGTGTCCTGGATCGACGCCTCCGCCGCGCCCGCGTCCAGCTCTTCGCCGACCAGCTCCCGCAGGTCGCGCTGGCGCGCGATGAACGAGACCACGGGGATGGCCCGCCGCTCGTCACTGCCCTCGACGAAGTTGGTGATCTTGCTGGCTTCGCGGGCGACGAACTTCTGGTCGTGGATGAGCGTCGCCAGCCAGAGGATCAGCTCGTCCAGAAAGAGGATCAACCCGTCGTAGCCGAGAGACTTGGCGTGCTGGGCGATCACGGACAGGCCGGCGTCCAGGGAGATGAAGCCGTGCTCGTCTTCAGCCGCGTTCTGCGCGAAACCGGGGAGCAGGCTCGTGCTCGCGTCGTGGACCAGCTTGGCGCGTAGTTCCGCCGGGGTGGTGGGATGCACCAGGTTCAGGGCGTCGCCTCCGTCGTGCGACTCCTCGGCTGCCAGCGCCTGGTCCAGCAACTCGGAGGTCCAGGCAAAGGACTCGCCCCACTCGTCCTCCTCGCTGTCGCCACCACCGCCCAGGCCGTTGATGACGGCCTCGTCGCCCATCTTCGCCCGCATTGCCCGGATGTCGGTGAAGAGGGAGTCCGTCCGGTAAACCTGTGGCGTGGGCGCGTCGGGATGCAGCTTTTTGATGTGGCTGACGTAGCCGCCGAGCACCCGCTGCTCCATGGCCTTGGCACCCAGCATGTGGTACGGCACCAGCAGGAACTTCTTGCCGTCATTGACCAGCCACTCATGCTTGGTCAGGACCTTGTCGAAGTCGCCCATGGAGCGGGCCGTCTGGTTGCCGCTGAGCAGCGCGTACAGGACGGCCATGAAGTGCGACTTACCGGCACCGAACGATCCGTGCAGGTAGGCCGCCTTGGACGTGTGCCCGTCCAGCGCCGCCTTGATCAGATCCAGCGCCTCTTCGAAGTTCTTCCGCAGGCGGTCGGTGACCACATAGTCCCTCAGCGCATGCTCGGCGCCCTCCGGAGTCACCGCCTCGGCCAGCCGCAGCACGAAGTCTGAGGTGGAAATCGACTCCTTGATGTCGATCACATCGCGGAGCAACGGCTGCTGGCTCATGGGGGTGCCAACCTCTCCTTCGCTGCTGTTGACGAGTCTTCCGAGATCGCCGCTCACCAGGCCCGCACAAGACACGTCCACATTCGACAGTGCCCTCTACCTGGCATTTCGCCACGGTCAGCGGCAAACTTGCGCTTGACGTGGACCCGTACGGTCACTGATACTGAGGGCGTCCGAGAGGACGCTAACACTTCTTTGCCGGACGTAGGGGCCGGTGGTTACGTGAAAACTGAGGACGGGCCCGGAGGGCCCGTCCTCAGTCGCGTTCGGGCCGATCATGGTACGAGCCGGCTGGAGATGGCCTGCACGAGCGGAAACCCGTCCGGCATGGAGCCCGCCGCCACGGCCACGTAACGTTCCCCGATCCCGCCCCAGTCGTTCCTGGGCAGCCGGACCAGCACCGTGGAGCCATCGGGCAGGAGGCCCTTGGCCGCGCCCGTCCCGGGGACGATCCCGGTCACCTCGACGAGCATGGGAGCCAGGACCGGCGACTCGCCGGGCGTCGGCGCGTCCAGCCCACCCACCAGCCGCAGACTCCGTCTGGCGTACTGGACGAGGATCTCCCGCCCGACGGGCATGTTGTCCACGGGGATCTCCAGCCGCTCGATCACCCCGTCGGCCAGGCGGATCTCCGCCCTGGTCGGGCCGATGCGACCGCTGACGACCGCCGTCATCAGCTCGGGAGAGGGACCACTCGGCCTCGAGCCAGCCAGCGCGAGCTCGGGCAGCTCGCGCCGCCACTCTCCCGCATCGACTCCCGCCGGGTACAGGGAATGGACGCTGCCACGGGCCGGAGCGCGCCCGCCGAACTCCGCGAGCGACGCGATGCCCTGAACACCGCATGAATGTCGAAGCCTCACCAGCTCCACCCCGGAGCGATGGACCGTTCCGACCACTGTCCAGGAGTAGCACCGATCCCAGCGGCGCAACGCGAAGTCGGCCACCTTGTCCCGGAGCCCGTGACCGAACATTCCGCGCATGCCCGTCATGGTGCACAGCGCCGCCTGACCGAGCAGCAGCCAGTGGCCGAGCCGGCGATCGTGCACGGTGGAGGAGGCCGCGGCGTAAACCGGGACGCCCAGGTCGTGCGCGAAGCCGAACATGGGGATGAGATCGGCGTCCTTGCTGAGCAGCACGATCGCCCTCGCGGGGGAGGCCGCGTGCCGGACCGCGTACGCCTCCTCAGCGATCGCCCGGGCGCACAGGACGTCGACCTGCTTCTCCTCCATCGGGCCGTAGTCGTCACGCAGGTAGCCCTCGGCGACGACGCCCCCGTCCGCCTTGATCCGCTCCGCGAAGTCACAGTTGATCTCCAGAGCCCTGCTCACCCGTGGGCTGCGGGCCGCGTTGCCCTGCGACCGGGTGGCCACCGCGGCGATCACCTTCTCCACCGCGAAGCCGTACGCGGCCAGCGCTTCGCGAACGCCGGGAACGCTGGGGTAGCGCGGCCTGCCGAGGACTTCCTTCGCCTGACCGGCCAGGTTGCGGCTGTCGATGATCACGGACGCCGGGACCGGAGTGTGAAAGGAGACCACCCTGCTCATTCCCCACTCCCCCAGCCAATCTTTACCGCAGCATCAACGACTCCAAAGCAAAATAATAACAACCTCCCCGTGACTCACGTCACAATACGACGCCACGGCCGATAGTGGTGGTGTGCACGTATCAGCTGCTACCGAGAGCACGGCCACCCCCGCCCCGGATACGATCAGAGAGCGACTGGAGACGCTCCGATCGCTCGGCGGCGGGGCCAGCCACGACGACGTCGTAACCGAGATACGGAAGATCCGCGAATCTTGATCGTCATCGACGGCACGGCGCTCGCCGATGGATCGACCGTGAAGCTTTGACCCAGAGCTCCGTCACTTCCTGGTCCGGCCGCCGCGGACCGGCTTGGCCGGACTCCAGAGACGCAGGTCGTCGTCCGTCAAGCCGTGCTCCTGCTGGATCTGCTGACGGTAGGCGGCGAAGAATTCCGCTGGCGAACCGCTGTAGGTGATGTCGAACTCGTTGTGCCACTGGTAGAGCCACGGCTGGAGTTCGAGCAGGCCGGCGAGGAACGGCTTGATCTCCTCGGCGGTCATGGGGTGGTTGGTGAAGTAGGTGGCCAGGGCTTGCGCCTGCTCCCTGTGGTCCCAGCCGGCCCAGCCGTATAGGCCAGGGGTCTGGGTGTTGGTGTCCCCGTAGGAGATGAAACGCTCCTTCGGCACGTCGAGCTTGCCGCGCGCGGACCAGTAGGAGGAGCGCAGGAAGTCGGCGGAGGTGTACTTCGGCGGCACCGGGATGGAGTCGCGGATCTGCTTCTTGGTCTTGACCTTGGGGTCGTCGGAGAACTCGGGCGCGGCATCCTCCTGGCGCTGCAGATCCCAAACCTCCTCCCAGTCCTGGCGCTTCCTCATGCCGCTCGGCTTGTAGCGGAGCGCGGCCAGGAAGGGCACGTGCTCGGTGGAGATGAGGTCGGTGACGACCGCGAGAAGGTCACGACGCGGGGCGTAGATCGCGGCGACGGAGACGAAGTCCTCGTCGCGGGACAGGGTGTCGGCCAGGCGGGGCAAGGTGATGATGGCTGGCTGGCCGTTGTCGTCGAACCAGAGCTCACGCGCTTCCATGCGGTCCAGCAGCCAGGAGCGCAGTGCTTTCTCCTGGAGCGCGTCCCAGCCTTCGGTGGCCCAGCGGCGCTTGTACTCGGGGCGCTCGATCATGCCGATCGCACGGGAGGACTCGATGGTGTCGATCCGCTTCTGAACGATCTCCTTGTACGACTCCGGCCAGTGCGCCGGGATCTCGGTGGTGGGAGTGGAGTTGTGGCGCTTGAACCATTCGCCGGACGCCTCGCCCTTGGCGACCTTGCGAGCAAGCACGATCTCGAAGGCCCGCTCACCGAGCGCCAGCTCAGGCACAGCGTCCTCGGGGGCGCGGAGATCTTCGGGGTGCAGGTTGTAGAGAGAGTAGACCTGCCAGTCCAACTCCTCCTGCAACGCGATCATCCGCGCCCGGGTGCTTTCCCACCGAGCTTTGGCTTCACGCAATGCTGCGCCTGTCGGCACTCGTGCGGCAACGAGCGCCTCCGGACTGACAGCAGCGAGTTGCTGTGCCAACTTGTCCAGGGTTTTCGCAAGTTCAGCTGGATACAGAGCTGGCAAAGGAAAATCCTCAAGGTTGGCGCCGGTAAACTCGTACCGCTCCTCCCAGGCTTCACTCTGGATCCCACGCCCGAGTCCGCTCCCGCCCTTTCCCTGGCTGACCTGCTTGAGCCAGAAGCAGGAAGTGGAGCTGTTAAGGAAGCCGAGCAGCCGCAAATGCTCCTCTTCGCTTGCCCCTTTCCTCAACTTGATTACCGGAGCAGAACGATTGAACACTTTCCCTCCCCGGTCCAGCACAAAATGGTTGTGCGTCGCCACGAAAGCGAACGGAATCGAGAGTGGGGTTCGGAGCTTTTCTGTGTACAACTCGCGATATTCGTACCAAGAGAATCCCGGTATTGTGGTCACCAGTTTACTAAAGCGCCTCCTGTTCTTCAGCACCGTCCTTGTTGGCCAGAGTTTTGCCAGAATCCCTGGGATATCACCCTCTCGCATAAGGGTCATTTTCTCGCCATACGGCCAGAGGGTAAGGAAACTTGGGGTAAGGGTGTGGTCGCGTACATCCTCACCTATCACCATTGGGCTAATGTTCTCAATCCGAACGCGCGGCGCGAACCCATGGATAGGCAGAAAATATGAGCTGTCTTCCCCTGAGATCGCTGCCGAGCCGATGCCGAGCGCCAGTGAATTCCGAAGCTTCGTCTTGCTCGCCGATTCGATGCTCTCCACCATCTCGAGGCCACCGTCGGACAATATCCAGGGCTGCTTGGCAAAGTAGCGCTCACGTTCAAGGTCGCCGACAGAGACCCATGGAGTTAGCCTCCCGGGCAAATCAATCCCCTCGACAATGGCTCGCCAGACCACGCCATTCTCGGCCTTTTCTGGGACAGAGGGCTCGCCCTGAACACCTCGGACCGTCCTAACAGTCGCGGTCCGAATCCGGCCGGATCGGCGAGTACCGATCAGAATGACCGTGGGGGTGCCATGCCCAGGAATATATGCACCCGAGGTGTCGATGACTTCGGTCAACTCGACCTTGTGTGCGAAGAATTCCTCGATCAGCTTCGCGCCGAACTCCCGCTTCATGAACGAGTTGGCAGTGATCTGCCCTACCATGCCGTAGCCTCGACCATCCGCATCACCACGCTTCGCCAAGTCGAAGAACCGTTGGGCGAATGGCACCGACAGGGCGTACTCCCTGTGGCAGGCGTCGTACAAATCCCGGTAGAGCTCATTGAGCTTCTTGTCCTTGACGGTGACGTACGGGGGATTCCCTACAACCACGTGATAGCGACCCGGCTCCAGGATGCCAGGGTGCTCGTGCACGTCCTCGGTGGCATACGCGAACTCGGCCAGCGGATCGCTTGGCACCTCGTCCCCGAGTGTCAGCGGAAGCTGCCTAGCCTTGATCAATGAGTCGCCAACGGCCAGGTGGATCGGCCAGTCGTACTTGGCCGCCTCCTTCATCGTCCGCATTCCCGCGACCGCCATCGCCGCAACCAGCAACCGGAACCGCGCAATGGCGACCGCGAACGGGTTGAGGTCCACTCCGTGAACCGAGTCCAACGCCAGCCGTACCCGCTCGTAGGGATCCCGGTGTCCCTGGTGCTCGCCATACAGCTTGACCAGCCGCCGGAACGCGCCGAGCACGAAGTGCCCCGACCCGCAGGTCGGGTCGATCATCTTCAGCTCCTCGTACCCGAACTCCCGGATCGCGGGCTCCATCGTCCGGTCGAGGATGAACTCCTCGACGAACTCGGGCGTCTGCAGCAGGGCATACGTCTTCCGCGCGTCCTCGGACATCCACTGGTAGAGATCGCCAAGAAAGCGGGTGTTCCAGCCCTCGGTGCCGTCCTCGTTCAGCGGATCGGCGAAGTCGTGGACCAGCGTGCCCGTCTCGTCGCGCCGCCGCCAGAACTCGACGAGGTCCCGCGCACCGTCATGCGAGATCGGAATGTGGAAGAGCGGGTTGTGCCTGCGGTTGAACAGCAGCGCGCCGGCCTGCCCTTCGCCCAGCTCCGCGAAGGCCTTCTCCAGCCACCCGCGATACGTCGGATCCGGGTCTTCCTCGACATACGCCTCATACCGCGCCTGCGCGAACTCCCGCCGCTCGGTATCGGGAGCAGTCACATAGGGCTCGGAGATGAGCAGGTTGTCCTCGCAGAAGCGCACGAACACGGTGCCCAGCACCCACGCGACGGCGACCTGGGTAATCCGCTCGTCCAGCCAGGAGCTCCACGTCGCAGCGGTCCGCCCCAGCTTGCGCGCCTGGTCGTACTCGGCCCGCAGCCGAGCCCCGACCTCGGGCAACGCCTTGACCTGCTTGGCAAGGTCGGTCTCTACCGCCTTGACCTGGCCCTTGAGGTCATCCCGAAGCAGCTCGCTGTCGATCAATTCGCCTCTCCCGCTCCCAAAAGCCCGCCCCGGTGGGCATTGCGCACCCACGAGTCGGGCAACTCGATCCACTCCCCCAGCCCCGCCTGGTAGGGCACGGCCACCGCCCCGAGCCTGGGCTCCCGTGCGGGATCGCCCTGCGGGCACAGCAGCCACAGCCCCCGCCGGCCGAGCCGGGCCGCTGCCGCCAGCCGGTCGAGCACGCCCATCGCGTCGTACCGGGCGAGCACGGCGGCGTCCGTGAGGAGCACCGGCCCGGAGCCGGAGTCGAGCATCGCGGCGATCCTCGGTTCGACCCGGCCCCACGCGGTACGGGCGTACTCGGCGAACTTCAGGGCCGCCCTGCTGCCCGCCTCGGCGACGTCGGCCCGCAGAATCGTCTCCCACGTCGGCTTGGTCCCCGGCGGAACCAACTCGTGCATCGTTTCCAGGAACAACCTCGTTACCGACACCACCTGTGCGCCGAACCGGCTGCCCGACAGCTCGTCGGTGGCGATGGGACTCAGCGCTGTCCGCACGGTGAGAGCCCGGAACCCGTCACGCCCTGCCGATGCCGTCAGCCGTTCCTCAGCTCGCACCGCGTTGGCCATCAGCGGGTCGTCAGCGTAACGGCCGGCAGCGCTCAGCCGCGTCGCTTGCCGCCAGGCGCCGACCGTCTGGTAACTCGACTCCGGCGTCGTGCGGCGGGGAAGGTAGCGAAGAGTCCTGGTGTCCTCGCGCGTGGAGAGCACGAGGTCGAAACCGGCGTCGCGGAGGGCCTTCGTGAGCGGGCCCCCGGCTGGCAAATCCGGCTTGCCCTGATAGGTGATCTCCGGGAAGCGGGCAAGGACCCGGTCGTGGATCTCGACGACCGTCAGACCCGGCTGGCGCTCGTCCGGCACCCCCGGAATCAGGCGCACCAGGCCCGCCTGCGTGAGCCGTAGCGCCCGTACCAGGGACAAGTCACGTCGATAGATCTCCAGCCGTGGTGTGACGGCGGCATTGCGGGAAGCGCCGGCCGCCACGGAGACCATGCGGCGTTCGTCCCAGTCGATCGCGCCGGGCGGCAGCGTGATCGCGCCCAGCTCGCTCAGCACCAGGGCGGCGGTAGGGAGGGTGTCCAGCTCGGCCAGCTTATCGGCGGCCTTGCCGAGACGTTGCGCGTAGTCGAGCAGGCCCGGCGCGGAGGGGGTGTCGGGCCCGTCCTCCTCGCCGACCTCCAGCGCCAGCAGGCCGGCGCCCAGCACCTCGTCCTTGGCGGCGCGGTTGGGCAGATGCCGGAACTGGCTGCTCGCGGGGTCGAGCTGCTCGATCTCGACCACCGCCCGGATGGCGGCCAATGCCAGTGCCCGGCGCCGCTCGCGCCCCTGCAATCGGGTGCCCCGCCGTACTACCAAAGCGTCAGCGATCTCCGCGGCCGAGGCGACCCGTCCGAGGTCGGCCACCAACTCCAGGATTTCCTCGCGGAGGGTGGCGATGACCGGGAGCTTCTTCCAGCGCAACCGCTGGACTTTGAGCATCTGCGGGATGCGCCCGGTGCTGAGCCCGAGCGCCTCGGCGACATCCTTCTGCTTCGGCCAGACCCCGACTCCCGAAGGCAGCTCGCCGTGCTCGTCGGGGAGGCGCAGGAGCAGCCGCACCATCTCAACCTCGTTGCCGTTGGCGCCACCTTTCTTCAGCTCGGGCACCAGGAGGGAGGCGAGGGTGTCGAGGCTGACCGAGCGGAGGGTGCGCTGCGGGAGCAGATCCGCGCTCCCGCCGATGGCCAGGCTGTCGACCAGGGCGGCTTCTGCCTGGCTGACTTGCTCCAGCTCCTCGTCGGCCTGGCGGCGGCCTTCCGGGCTCAGAGGCGAGACGGGGACGGCGCGCAAGCGCTCTCCCCACTCGCGCAGGCGGCGCTGGATCTCGCTGCGGGTCTTGGCGCCCAGACCGGGAGCGTTGACGAGGCCACGCTGGCTGAAGTCGAGCAGCTCACCGACCGTGGTGATGCGCAGGCCGTAGAGGAACTGCTCGGCTGCCGGGGTGAGGCCGGCCGCCGACAGGTGGGTCTCGCGGGTCACGGCAGCGGCGATCAGGTCGCGCTGCTCCGCTGCGGATACGGGCTCGGCTTCGTTGATCGTCGCCGGTGCGGGCCGACTCGTGTCGGGGTGCTTGGATGTCCGTGAGACAGGGGCGGCCTCAGCCACGTCCAGGAAGATCTTCTTCCAGGCGTCCCGCATCGGCTTGAGCTCAGCGAAGCGCTGCGAGACATCACGATGAAGCGCCTTGCGGAAGAAGGCCGCCAGTCCGTCGCGGACAGCAGGGTCGAAGGCGTCGACGGCGATCCTCGGGGAGGGATGCTCCTGTGGGTCGGTCTGGCGAGGCGAGACCTTGCCATCGCCCCATTGCGGAAGCTCACCCGAAGCCATCTCATGGAGGGTCACGGCCAAGGCGTACCGCTCGGCATGAGCGTCGTAGACCGACCGGGTCAGCGTGCCGATGAAGGGGTCGAGGTAGCCGTCGGTCCCTGCCTCCACCTCCTGGACAGGGTAACCGGCCAGCGAGAAATCGATCAGCACCAGCTCGCGGGTGCGGTTGGGGCGCACTCGGATCGCGATGTTGTCCGGCTTGATGTCCCGATGCCAGACGCCCTCGCCTTCCAGGAAGTCGACGGCGCCGAAAAGATAGTCGCCGTAAGCCTCCAGCTGGTCGATCTGGAGCCGTCCGCCTTCACGGAGCTGCCGCGCGACGGTCTCCTCCCTGCGGCGGCTGACGGTGCCCGGCTCCGAGACTGCGGGGTCGCGTTCGTCTCCGACATATTCCAGGGCGAGCGTGGTACGGCCACCGATGATCAGCGGCTCCTTCTCCACGAGCTGGATGACGCGAGAGTCTGCTCGCAGCCGTCTCATCACCTCGGCCTCGCGGATCAGCACCTCACCACGACTGTCCGACAGAGCCACCTTCAGCACGGCCAGGCCGGCACGGGCCTTGCCTTGGAGATCGTGGACGAGATAGGCGCGACTGGTCGAACCGGTGCCCAGTCTCCTGCGCACCTCCCAGCGCCCGCCCAGGACATCACCTGTGACGGCTTCCAGCGGATCCTTCTCCTGGGCCTGGGCAGCGGCGGCGTCGGCCGGCCCGGCTTCCGGCTCGGTCAGCGAGTCCTCGACGCATTCCAGCATCTCCAGGAACTCGTCAACCGACGAAAGCCGCTGGCTCGGCCGGTAGGCCGTGGCCGCCTGCACCAGCTCGTCGATGTCCGGCGACAGGCCGTCGACCATCGCACTGGGGCGCAGTCCTTCTCCTGCTTCGAGCCGGGCCAGCACCTCGGCCTGGGTGGCCGCCGGTGGCCGGTCGGTGGCCAGCAGATAAGTGATCACACCGAGCCCGTAGACGTCCAGGGCAATCGAGTCAGGCTTCTGCGCGGTCAGCTCAGGCGCGAGGTAGGGGTCGGAGCTCTCCGCCACGTGCATCGTCGACAGAGCGGTCGGGGCGAACCTCGTCCCGCCCTGCGACTGCCCGCCGCTCCGGTGGGCGATCTGCCAGTCGGAGATCTCCAGCCGAGGCGCGAGCCAGGCGGCCTCCTCGCCGATGGCTCGTCCTTCGGGCCCTCGGTTGCGTGGAATCACATGGATGGAGTGAGGAGCGAGCGCGCGGTGGTGGATGCGGCTGGAGTGCGCCGAGCGAATGGTCTCCGCGAGCTGCCGCACCAGGGCCATCCGGGCGAGGATGTCGAGCTTGTCGCCATACTGGACGAGGTATTCGTCCAGGCGCAGCGTGTGGGGGTGATAGTCGAAGATCAAGGCCGGGCCGGCCGAGTGCCCGGACGGGTCGTACTGCTTCAGCTGGACGACCCCTGGGTGCCGGAAGCGCCGCAGGACGGCGGCCTCCCGGCGGGCGGCGTTCTCCACGGACTGGCGGATCGACGCGTCTGAGCCACGCTCGCGGAGATAGATGCGGACCCTCGCCAGCTCGGGCAGCTCGCTGTGGCGTGCCAGGTAGTCCGCCCAGGTGGGGCCGGTGTCGAAGGACTTGCGTTCGAGAAGGAAGGGACCGACCTTGTATTCGGCGTCGCTCCGCCGGATCCCGATCCTGTCCAGGGCGCCCTTGATCTCGCGCGAGTCGGTGAGAGTGATCCTTCGCTGGTCGTAGCGAGCGGGCTCCTTCAGCATCCGCACGAGTTCGTCGATCTTGTAGACGCCGTTCTGGTCGTTCGGGGACAACCGCACCTGCAGTGACGGGTCCGTGAAGCAGACCGCCGCGCCGACCCAGACGCGTTTGCCATACCTGCCCAGGAGAGACGCGAGCTCCTTGGCCTTCTTGTCGGTCAGGTGATACGGGTTGCCGTGCGGCACTCGACGGCCGTTGGGCGTGGTCTGCACCCAGGCGCCGTTCTCGGTGGTGACGCTGCCGTGCCAGTCCTTCAGCTCGATCAGGTGAACGCCACCGGGGGTAACGACCAGCAGGTCGACCTCGCGGACGTGCCCCGCCTGGGCCGTGAAGGTGAAATTGGACCAGGCCCGCCAGGGCTCGGAGTCGGGCAGCTTCTCACGGATGGCTTCCAGGCCACGACGCTCATGGTCGAACTCAGACTCAGTGACAGTGGTCCACCGGCCTTCGAGCATGCGTGACTCCGATTGTCGATGCTCCCGCCGACCGCCCAACGCAGGCCGAATCGTCGGAGCACAGCTTATCGGCGGTGTATGACAAAGGAGGACCTTGCGATGGAACGTTTGTCACCTCCGCCGCTCATCACCCACGGGATCTTATGGATCTTGCCCATGCCTTGTGACCAGCCGCATCGTTGCCTTCGTATCCATCTTCATCGGCGATTGACCCAGCTGCATTGCCAGTACGGGCGACTGCAGAGTGAGCATCCACCCTGATAAGCAACGTCTGGTCGAACTGCGCGAACGCCAGCAGGCCCCAAGGCCGCGTCCAGCTGCGCCGGCGCATCGCAGAGAACACGCCGTGGCCTACCTCGGCCGCTAGCAAAGCCGCCGCGCTCGCTACAAGGGCACATACAAGAATCTGTTCGATTTCCGCCGCGCCCACGTGGTCCACGACTCCCACTCACCGACAGCACCACCGTGCCCTCCATAGAGTGTGCGCCTCTCACCACGAAGAGTGACGAAGTCGGCGCTGCGCGGATGCCGAGTAGGACAATGGGGTCAGCTCAGCCCTCCGCTCATCGCTGGGATTTCTCCATCACGCTTGCCCCTCCAACGAGATTCATGGCAAGAACCACGGCACCCGAACACCATCCGACGGATTCGTAGTACCGTATCTGCCTCATGTCAGAAATTGCCTGGCTGTAATAGGTCATATGTGGGCCTGGAGCGGCCGTCTCGTGGAAGACGATGGAGGGACATCGTGGGTGCCGCGCCCCGGTTCATGACTGCGAAGGCACGTCCGCTACCGGTACTTGTGCTGGCAGACGTGAGCGGGAGCATGGGTGAACCTCCAGAGAAGATCGATGTGCTTAATGAGTGCATCCGCCGCATGCTCGATGATTTCGCGACGGCCGACGTTGGGCGAGGAGCCATCCACATCGGGGTGATTGCGTTCAGTCAGGATGGCGCCGTCCTGCATCAGGAGCTGGGGCCCGCTGCAGCGGCTTCCTGGACCGATATGGAAGCCCGGGGCGGCACCCCACTCGGCGCGGCTCTCTCGCTCGCCGACGAACTGCTGCACGACGAGTCCGTCGTCCCAGCCCGAGCCTTCGCTCCCACCCTTGTTCTCATCTCCGACGGGATGCCCACCGACGAATGGGAGGAAGCCCTCGACCATCTACTCAATTCCCCGAAGGGTTCCAGGGCCAACCGGCTTGCGATCGCCATCGGGCCCGAAATGACCGAGCAGGCAAGGGCCGTGCTGCGCCGGTTCGTCAGCGATGAAGCCAGCGGCGTGTTCGAGGCACAAGACGTGGGACGGATCCAGCAGTACTTCCGCTGGGTCACCGTCACCGTCACCCAACGTGCCCAGAGCACTCGTCCTGACCGGACACCGGTATTGAACCCCGAGGACCTATCCAGCTTTGGGGCCTAGGCCACACAAGCGCGCGACGAGAGGAACCCAACGGTGGCATCACCCTGGGATCTCGGCGGTCTGCTGCGGCCCGTCGAGGACGAATACCACCAACTGTGGTCGCTGTCTCATTCCATCGGAGCCGGCGGCCAAGGAGAGGTGTGGCTGGCCCGAGGCGGACGCACTGCTGTCAAGATAGTCACGGCCTCGACTCAGGAAGCGGCCGAGGCCGTTCACGCCCGGCTTCGTCGCATCCAGCGCCTTCCATTGGAAGGCATCCCGCTGGCTGGCGTACTCGCCCTGCTCGCGCCCCCAAAGCTCGGCTATGTCATGGAACTCGCCGACGAGATGGTTCCGTTAGACACTCTATGCGTCTCCGATGAGGAGGATTTAGCGGCCTGGTACATGCGCACTGGCGGGCTGGATCGCCGACTACGCGTGCTGGCCAAACTCGCAGACGCCATCGCCCGGCTGCATGCTCGGGCCATTGTCTACCAAGATTTGTCTCCGTCGAACGTTCTGATATCGGCCGACCCCACGCAGCAAGAGATCCGACTCATCGACGTGGACAACCTCGGTCTGATCTCCACAGTCGGTTCCACACCGGTGCACACGCCGGGGTACGGAGCTCCAGAGATCGTTTCTGGGCACAGCAGTGCCACCACCCTGACAGACGCGCATGCCCTCGGTGTGCTGATCTTCGAGGCTCTCACGGCGAGCCATCCGTTCCGCGGCGATGAGGTGTTGGACGCCGACCCCCACTATCAGCGGGAGTACGCCGACCGTTTTCATCTGCCATGGATCGATCACCCCACCGACCACACCAACGAATGCACCCTTGGCATCACACCTCGGCAAGAACTGCTATCCGTCCAGCTGTGGAATCTAGCTGCGCGGTGTTTCGTGGACGCTGTGGTGGACCCCGTGCTCCGGCCATCCGCCGCCCAGTGGGCCGCGGCGCTGCACTCCGCAGCGGGCCAGACAGTTCTGTGCCCGAATTGCCGTTGGTCCTACCGCGCTGCCGCACCATCCTGTCTCTTGTGCCGACGCCCGAGGGACCGAGCCTGGGTGCTGCACCACGGATTGACCGGTCCGGTGGGTACCGAGCCGGAGGGCCAACCAGAAACCGGCAATGAGGTACCTGGCGTCCAGCTATCCGAGGTGCCGCTGCCCGATTTCACTGTGCTACGCCCCGGTGCCGAAACCGTACTCACGGCCCGACACACCTCCCCTGCTCCGGACTGGCCCGACACAGTGGTCGCGCACGTGCGGCTCGATGGTCGAGATGCGACCGTGCTGAACCTCTCGCGCAGCGCTCTCTGGCTCGACTACCAGGATGGGCGGCCGTGGCGGGAGATAGGCCAAGGGAGTCAGGCCACCGCACCTGTCGACGGCCGGCCATGGACATTGCATTTCGGAGAACGAGATGCCATCCACCGCTGGGTGCGCCTGACGGCACTGGAGGCGAGTAAGTGAACGTCCACCTGCGGGAATCGGTCATGCCAGCCCGTATGCCAGGTGAGCCGATCTTCGTGTCATTCTGGTGGCACCGGGTGCCACAGCTCCTCCCTCAGCAGATAATTCCTGACGGTGCCGAAGTCCGCCTCTATCATCGCCCCACCGGTCAACTCGACCTGGTCACTGACTCCGCCACGTACGGAATTCGACCTGCCAGCGCCGAAGACCAACGCAAGCTCGACCATGTCTGGACAGCTGGCCCTAACTGCGTGACAGTGACCGCACATCCAGTAAAGCCGGCGTCACCCGTGACGGCCGCGCCGCAACGCCCCCGTGGCGGGAGGCCGAATCCGCCTACTTCAGGTATCAACGAACCGTTCACCCTGCGAGTGCACATCTACGCACCTGCCGTTGGGCTCGCCCTCCCGCTCAGCTCTGGGCTGCGGCTTGACATCGATGACACCGTCCTGGAAGACGCTACGAAATACGCGGACCGGGCGGACACCATCAATGCTGCGTCTGTGATGGCGTTCCTGACACGGGAGCTACTCCTCGCGCCGCGCCTGGGGGCTGACGCAGATGCCAGGCGCATGGTGATCTCAGCAGGACCGGCGGGGAGTTTTGACGCTGGCTTCCGGATTCACGGGCCTGGGCTCATGGCCGACGTCGAGAAACACAGTACCGGGTACCGAATCGTTCGCTTGCTCAGCGCGGTCCACGACCGCGGCCTTGAGCAGAAGGCGCTGGCCGTCGGTTCCATTGAGTTCCGCGACATGACCGCCAGACAGCGCGATCGAGAGAGGATTCAGCAGGGACTCGACTTGGTGGCGAGTCAAAACGGTTACTTGGCCATGTGGGACAGATACCAGGAACTGGAGGCGCGCCACATCCGAGGGCGTATCCGCGACTTTGGAACGATTCGCTACAGCGAGGTCAAAATCGAATCCGACGGTCGCTGCGTCTTCACCGTGGATCTGAGCCGCGCCTTGCCTCGCACGCGAGCCGCTTTGGAGAACGCGACCACAGTCGAGCGGATAGAGATCGAGGCGGCGGCGGAGGTTCCAGCCTCCGCAACCGATACCACGATGACCGATAGGGAATGGCTAGTCACCTCCCGTGGGCAGAAGGTACAGGCGTGGGTCGGTGAACCACTCGGATACGACAGCGTCACCGAGACCTTGCGGCTCGCCGCAACCCTCAACGATCAAAAGGACCCACCACCCCAAGGCTGGCTCTATCTGGCACACCGCGGTGATCAGCGTCGACTCGACCGACGCGAAAGAGCGATGCAGAAGCTACGCACCGACGGCACACACATTCCCGCCCTGCCGACGTTGTTGGAGGGTGGTTCATGGCCGCAACCGCCGCAAAGGCGGATCACCAAGCTCTCCCGTTCCGCACTTGATTGCTTCGCTCCGCACGGACCGACGCCCGCGCAGCGGGAGGCGGTGCTTACGGCCCTCAACACACCTGATGTAGCGATCATCCAGGGACCGCCGGGCACAGGCAAAACTCAAGTGATCGCTGCCTTGGTCAACCAGTTGGGCGATCTCGCTCAAGGTGGAGACGTGTCCGGAAGCACTTTGTTGACGAGTTTCCAGCATGCGGCGGTTGATCATCTAGTTACTCGTGGCTGGGTCTTCGGCCTGCCCCCTCTGAAGATCGATTCCCGCGGTCGGGGCAGCACTGTCGCGCTGGACACCTGGCGCATCGAAGCAGCGCGCTCCGCCGATCTGCGGTTGCGGGAGCGCCCTGCAGGCCGCCATCTGGCTGCTCAGCGCGCTGCTACCGAGTTCGCCGCCACATACCGGGTAGCACCAGTCCCCCCCGAGTTTCTGCCGCAATTCCTTGACCAAGTGCTCGCGGAACTAGGCGACATCGCTGAAACGTCACTGATGGAGGAACTACGCAGCCAGAGGACTAAAGCAGAGAGACATCGACAACGGCTTGCCGCTGTCATCGAGCCGGAGACCCGTGCGGACCTGTTGCCGTACGTACGATCGCTACGGTGTACGGCGACAGGTTTTCAGGACGACGGCCCCTACACGGCCCGCGCCCTGCTTACCCGACTCGACCTCGCCGACAGCCCGCTGCTGGACGGCATCGCTTACCGCGAGCCGCTGCGGACGGCAGTCAATGCCACCTCGCCGGTTCCCGAACTGCTGGCCTCGCTCGTAGAGTTGCGCGATTTGCTGCTCGACCGTCTCACCGCCCGGATCCGATTGCCAGAGATCACCGTGGCCGATCCAGCCATCGTGGACATCCTTGACCGGCTCGCCGGTCGACTTACTGAGGCGGTAGTCCAGTCGCCTGACGCTGTGACGGCGGCGCTACTTGATTATCGGGACGATCTGCGCAGCGACCCCGAAGGGGTCGACGACACCCTCCGCGCCTACACCGTCTCCCTCGCCTCCACCTGCCAGCAGGCCGTTTCCAAAGCCATGACGGAGATCGGCCGTCAGGATGGCGTATTCGAATCAGTCATCGTCGATGAAGCAGCCCGGGCCAACCCACTTGACTTACTCATCCCGCTCGCTCAGGCCCGTCGCCGGATTGTCCTGGTCGGCGACCATGTCCAGCTTCCTCACATGCTGGAACCCGATGTGGAAAGGGAGCTGGGCTCACTTGGCGATGAGCTCCGCGACCGACTACAGGAAAGTCTGTTCCAGCGATTGGCCAGACAATGGAAGCACGGCTCATCCGACGGTCATCCCCGGTTCGTCCGCCTCGACACCCAATTCCGGATGCATCCAGTACTCGGCAGCTTCGTCAGCGACAACTTCTATGACGAACCGTTGATCAATGGTCGTGAAGCCGATGAGTTCATACATGGAATCGACCGGTATGGAGAAGTGCCGGCGGTGTGGCTCCCCGTGCCCCGGTCCGCGGGCGGCGAGACACAGCGAGGCTCCAGCCGAGCCCGTAATGCCGAAGCCGTTGCCATCGCGGCGGAGATCGCCGCGCTGATCGAGCAGTATCCGCGGTTCACCTTTGGGGTTATTACATTCTATGCGGCACAGGTCATTGAAATATGGAAGGAATTGAAGAAGGCTGGGCTGGCTGAGTTCACAGATACGGGCGGATGGCGTCCGGTGCCACGACTCTGCAGGGACGAAGACGGCGCACCACTTGACCGGTTACGAGTAGGCACTGTGGACGCTTTTCAGGGAATGGAATTCTCCATCACCTACCTGTCGACGGTGCGCAGCTGTGCGCCTGCGGCCCGCACCGATACTAAACGCGCTTACGGTCACCTAACCGTCGCCAACCGTCTCTGCGTGGCTATGAGTCGCCAGCAGCGGCTGCTAGTCACGGTCGGCGACGACGAGATGTTCGGGCCCGAGTCTCCGGACGATGTCAAGCCACTTGCAGCGTTTTTGGCACTGTGCCGGAAAGGGATGCATGGCCGTGTCGTTCGACCGTAAGACTCCGGTATTCCAGCTGGCTTTCCCCCCTCGAGGGCACTATCGGCCCGTTCTGCTGCCGCTATGGGTGTACCAGGTGACCGCACCGACGGGCTACTCCCGGACACTCGACGTATTCCAGACAGTAGTGCTGCGTCTGTGCGCTGCCGGAATCCGCGATGTTGGCGAGCTCTCACGGCTGATCGGTTTGGACACCGCCCTGTGCCGCACCGTAGCCGCCCGGCTTGTCGAGGGCCAGCTGATGGAACGTGGCCTGCGACTCACAGAGGCAGGACGACGTACGGTGGCTGAGGGAGAGGTAGCGGAAACCGCACCTCGGCTTGTGCGCGTCTTTCAGGATCCCAACACCGGAACGCTGTTACCCCGCTTCCTCGCCGCTGATCCGGTACGCGCCGACGTACGGGAGCACAGGGGCCGTTGGGTCACCATCCAGTTCGGCACCGCCGGCACCTCCCGGGAAGTCAGTGCACTGACGTTGCACGGCAACGGCCTTTCGGTGCGCCCTTCGGAACGCGACGTACTCGATGCCTGTCGGAGCCACGACATGGCAGCTCGAGGCCTTCGCGGCAACTCCCGCAATCCCGACCACGCGGCAGTGGCGGCTCGGCGGATCGGATTCCACGGCACTCCCAGCCCCGTCTACCTGGTGTGTTACCTCACAGAGGACGACGATGGTTCCGGGCGTAACTGGACCGTCCACGACCCGTTCGCAGTAGGCGACGGGCGTGTCTTCGCTGACCTGCTGGCGAGCCGCGCGGAACAAGAGAAGCATTTGAGCCAGCTGATCGACGATCTGGTCGGTCGTGGGCGCCGCGATCGGACCACCGCCGCCCGCAAGATCGACCGGGAACTGGCCGAGGATGCCCGCGCTGATGTGGCGCGAATACTTGGCGAAGAAATCCGGCAGCACCCCGACGTCTTCGCCCACCTGGCGGACATCGAACTGGCCCTCGTTAAGGACACGCCGCGGGAGCGCGAGAATGCAGCACGCAACGCGATCCGTGTCTTCGAGTGCATATTGCCGGAACTCAACGAAAGGTATCCCGCCCAGTTACCGGCGTCCAGGGTGCCAGGCGTGCGTGAGCGCGCATTCGTGCTGACCGCCCAGCGCCTGGGCGCTACCTCCGTGCCGCCGGAGTTGCGAAAATATTGCGCCAGCCCGAAGAATGACTTGGTCGGGCACATCACAAGGGCGATCTGGGCAGCCGGAGACAATAGGCAACACCCCTTTGCCGCATTTATTCAGCAACGCCCCACGCTTCTGGAAGAGCTCAACCGGTCGCGCATCCTGAGAAATAAAGCGACCCACGGATCCACCGGAGCGCCGGCCGCCGACGAGTTAGAATTTATCCGGACTCTCGCCTACGAAGCGGCCCATTACTTACTCGGCCTGGGCGGCGGCCAATCGATAGCAAGAGGGTGAAGACATCATGGGGAAAAAAAACGCGAGAGCCCGCAATAGAGGGAGCGGAGGCGCATGGCCGAGCCAGCCGGCGGCCACTCAGCGGCCTGCGCCTCCCCGTACCCGTCTCTCCAGCGCAGCCTCCTCCATGAGCCGTCCGAAAGAGACAGACGGCCTAGCAGCGCTGCTTGAGGAAATCCAGCAGGTTGCGACTGATGCCCAGGGAGTTTTGGCTGTCGATGATAAGCCGAACGGCGATGCCACCGAACTCGAGCGCGCCTGGCAGCTGTATCGCGCGCTTGCCAAGCGGCAGGCCGAGGCTGCGGACGCTCTGCTGATGCAGGGGAACCGGTTGAATATCGAGCGGTCGGAGCTCGATATAGCGGTCGTTCGACAGACGAAGGAAGCAGCGGCACTTCAGGAAGAGCGAGAGACGCTCGATGCCCGAGCAGCTTTGCTCGACCGCAAGGAAGATGAACTGTCTAAGCAGAAGCAAGCAGCCGACCTTTGGTTGGCCGATCGGCGTTTGGAAGCGGGCCGGGAGTTGGACGCCTGGCTGGCAGACCAACGTCGGGAGGCGGCCGAAGCCCTCGATGCGGACCGCCGTGACTGGCAGATCCGATGGAGTGAGGCGCAACGTCGCCTGACCGATGCGCAGGCAGCCTTGGACCAGCGTGAGAACGAACTCGCTCAACGTGAACGAGAATTGCGATCCGAGCAAGCCAGGCTTGAGGATGATCGTGAGGACGTTGCCCAGCTCAAGGCCGTACTCAAGGAGCAGCAGGCCAGCCGGGGTGAACGGTTCCAGCGCGAGGTTGCGGATCGCATTGGCCAATTGGCTCGACAGATGGAAGACGATCGGCGTCGAATTACTGCTCTTATCGCGGGCAACGAATTTCTGACCACCCGTCTCACTGAGTACGACTCCGCGTTGGCTTCCCTCGGAGGCATGACGCTGGAGCAGGTCGTCGAGCGCATGGCCCAACTGCGTGCCGAGAACGCTCGTCTGGTGGAGGAGAACGCCACCGCGCCACGTGCCGATGCACGCATGCTCGAGCAGCTGCAACAGCAGGTGATGCAACTCGCCGCCGACAATGAAGAGTTGGTAAGGGAGCGAGGAGAATTGGAATCTGCCCTGCAGCGCGATCGCATCGCTGTCAATGAACGCCAGAACTACCTGGAGGCAAACAACTGGCTGCGTGCCGCCAATAGCCAACTTCAGCAATTGCTGAATGAGGAGGCGGCCAAGCTAAACGCTACTGCCCAGGCGGGAAAGGAGGGCCACGCGTTTCCTACCTGCTCGGTCATGGACCAGGAATTCGGCACGCCGCTGCCGTCTCCTCCACATGCCCCGGAACTGCCGGGACTCGTGGAGCAAATGCAGGCGGTAATCCGGCAGAGGAACGGCCTGTCCTATCGCCAATCGGATCTGCGTTTGACTTTGGCTGGCATGGCGATGAGCCGGCTACATCTCTACCAGGGCATCAGCGGCATCGGCAAAACAGGGCTGGCGCAGGCGCTGGCCACCGCTTTCGGCAGCACCAGCAGCGTGGCCGTCGTACCAGTACAGGCGGGATGGCGGGAACCGCAGGACCTTATGGGGTACTACAATAGTTTTGACCGAATCTTCTATGAATCAGAATTCACCAAGGCTCTATATCGGGCACAATGTCCCGCATTTAGAGATCGACCTTTCTTCATCGTTCTTGATGAGATGAACCTTTCCCATCCCGAGCAGTATTTCAGCGGTGTACTGTCAGCCCTCGCTATCAAGGATCGACCCAGATTGGCGCTGACCACAGCTCCTATCAAGAATCCTCCCAAGCTACTCATCGACGGAACACACATCGCCATCCCGGACAATGTGTGGTTCATTGGCACCGCCAACCATGACGAGACGACCGTCGGCTTTGCGGACAAGACTTACGACCGAGCCTTCGTCCTAGAACTTCCCTGGCAGCACCCAGACGTCTCAGAGAGCATGGCCACGCCGCCCGAGCCCCTCACTTATCGAGGCCTCGCCCGAGCCTTCACCGAAGCGCAGGCCAGCTACGGCGCCCAAGCCACAAGCATCATCGACTTCCTCGACAGCAACTGGCGCCACCGCCTCGCCGAGGAACTGCGCATTGGCTGGGGCAATCGGTTGGAGCTGCAGATTAAAGCGTTCGCACCCGTCGTAGTGGCCGCCGGCGGGAGCCCCGGCGAGGCGCTGGACCACCTCCTCTCCACTCGCATCCTTCGCTCCGTTCGAGGACGGTACGACCTTCATGCCGACACGCTAGACACACTGCGCGCCGACCTCCTCGAGAGCCTGAGGTCGTTCGACACCACCCACGAACCCACGGCAACACGGCAACTATTGGATGACGAGATCCGTTCGCGTGGTCGGCGATGAACGGGGAAGCGGTTGAGCCGGACCTCGACTCCCTGCTAGTCCGTCATTTAGTCGCCTTGTCCACACGTCTCGCCGAGGAGGCTGACACGCTCGACGACTGGCTGACCATGCCGCCGATCATCCTCGACGTTTCCGACGAGACCGCAGCGACGCCGGTGGAAGATGCCTTCGAGCTTGAATCCGGTGCACTCCGTACGGTATGTCACCGCCCATACACTCGGCTGCGGACAGTGGAGGAGATCCTCCCAACGTCCCGGGTGCGTTCTATGGGACCCGGCGCGGCAGCACGTCTGGCAGCCCGTCCAGAGGACTGGGCCTCACGTACACTCACCGGCGTCCGGCCAACTCGCCTCCTGGCCCGGCGCAGTGAGGAAGACGCTGATATCTACGAGAACCGGGTCGCTGTCGCCGTCTTGAACGTGATGCGGTCACATCTGCAACAGCGGATCGCCAGAATAAGCGATCTGAGCAGGATGGTTGGGGATGTGCAGGGGCTCTTGATGTCCCCTGAGGAGAGCACGTGGCGGGCCCAGCGGCACCTCACCGGACTGCTGCGGAACATCGAGGGCTCCAGTAAGTACCAGGCGGCGGCGCAGCTTCGCCTGCGGGAACTCGAATCAGCCCTAGCCGATGTGGAAATCATGCTGAGCTCGCCTCTAGCACGCGCAGTCGACCACCGCTCCGCGCAACTCAGCGAATTGCATACGACGAATCTGCTCAGCAACGATCCAAATTACCGGAGAGTAGCCGTCCTCTGGCAGGCGTGCACCGTGATGGAAGGTTCGCCTCCCGGAGCAGCCGAGATGGACCGTCGCCGACAGGAATTTCGCATCGCCTTTGAACGTTTCACCGGTCTTCTCGTGCTCCTCGCGTGCAAACTTCTCCAGGCGACACCGGACCTCGATCAGTCCACGCCCGGCCCTGGCCGCACCACTCGCTTTCAGTTGCGAGGCGCGCCACTGACGGTGACATGGTCCTTAACAGGTGACTTCGTCCTCCATTGGCGTGGACGGCAAGCGTTGCGCGTCCTTCCGATCTCGACCGACTTGTGCACCGTTCCTGACGCAACCTCGGTCATTTCTTTGATCACAGATACCTACAGGAACCGGCCGCCCACCGAGTACGGGAACGATCTGATCGTCTACCCGGGATCGCACCAAACACGCGAGAATGCTGAAGCGGCAGTCCTACATGCCGCATACCGGATCGGGCAGAGAGTGCCGAAACATCGCGCCGATACCGCCCCCTTGTCCCCGCTGGAGATCTTCAGCGTCAGCCGTCTAGTACGGGCAATACACTGGGCGACTTTGGGTGCCGACGCCTACGACTATCCCCACTCAATACCCATGCCCACGCGCGAACGGTCAGCTCTTGCAGAATGCGGTTGGCTCGAATCCCGTCCTGACGGTGTCGCGGTCCTACGCGCACCGCTCCCGGACGAGCTCAACCAGTTGCCTGCGCTATTGGAACGATCACGGCCACTCCACAGCGGTGGCAGGAAAAACCGGCACGAAGCCCAACGGTTGCGCGAATTGTGCGCAGCTTTGGAAGACGCAGCCACCGAGACGGCATTCCTCGAAGTGTGCCCCATGTGCGCCAAGGCCGATCCTCGGCGCCGTGTCGTGTTCGAGCCTCGGGATAAGGGCCTGTTCGCTGCGTTCTGCCCTTCCTGCCGTACCCGGTGGGAACTCCGCCGCTGCCTTACCTGCAGCCACGCCTTCCCAGTACTCGTCCCCGACGACCTCATCTTCACCGGCGCCCCAGAACCCGACCTTGACCGCCGCCTCGGTGGCGCCCTCCTAGCGGTCCCGTGCTGGGCCGAAGACCGCACCGGCCAATTCATCTGCCCGGCCTGCAGCACCTGTGGTCAGGCGACCCGAACCGCTTCCTGCCCACGTGGATGTTCGGGTGGGGAAACCCTGGGCGAAATTGAGCGTAAGCTCCCGGCAACCAGCAGTTGAGGGTTGCCGGGACTCTCAGCAGGTACAGGGACATGGGCGAGTTGATCTTTCCGATGATGCTGGCAAACCCAAGCACCTGTGCAGGTCAGAGCATGCCTTTAGGCCGTACGGCTAGTACTACAGCGAGATTTTGTGATGTTTCAGTCGGTGTCTTCTGTAGTGGCTGGCTCGGGCGCGGGTTTGATGGAGGCGTCGGTAGTGGGACCAGGCCAGGACGTGGGCGAGGGACCGGGCGAGGGGGCTGGTCAGGTGTGCCAGGAGACGGCGGATCTCGGCTGGCGTGAGGCGGACCAGCCCGCTGGGGCTTTTGGGGAGTACGTGGCGGTGACGGCCAAGTAGGCGTGGGCGAGCATCGCCAGGGTGATGTGGCGGTGCCAGGCACCGTAGCGGCGGACCTGATAGTGGTCCAGGCCTGTCTCGTTCTTAGCCGCTTGGAAGCACTCTTCGATGGCCCAGCGGGAACCGGCGATGGTGATGAGGTCCTCGAGGGTGGTGCCGACGGGGGCGTGGCACAGGTAGTAGGCTAGTTCCAGTTCGCCCTTGGCGTTGGGGGTCAGGCTGCGCCGGGCCAGCAGCCAGCGCTGGTAGCCGGGCTCGACCTCGAAACGCACTGATGCCAGCGCCCAGTCATACAGCCGCTCGCCCTTGGCACCGCGGCCGCAGGAGCGGCGCTTCCACGCCTCGGCCGGGGCTTGGGCGGTGGCGGTGTCGGCGCGGATCTGCCCGCCCCAGCCTGTACCGATCCACTGGCTCTTGGGCACTGCAACCACGTAGCTGAGACGGTGTTCTTCGAGGAACCGCCGGAACTTGAAGTCCAGGCCGTAGGCCTCATCCGCAGTCACCCACGACACCGGCACGCCGGCCTGCAACGCGCGGGCCAGCATCGTGCGCGCCAGTGCCGGCTTGGTGGCGAAGGGCGCGTCGGTCGGGATGCCGGTTCGGGCGCAGCGGTCCCGATCGTCATTCCAGGACCTGGGCAGATACAGCTCGGCGTCGATCAGTGCCCGCCCGGTCGGGGAGGCGTAGGCGAGGAAGACGCCACCTGGCAGTTCTCCACCTGGCCTGCTGTGCCGGAGTACTGGCGCTGCACCCCAGCCGACTTGTCGCCCTTCTTGAGGAAGCCAGTCTCGTCCACGATCAGTACGCCGTCGCGGTGACCGAGATGTTCCATCACGTACTCACGCAGGTCGACGCGTACCTGGCGCGGATCCCAGCGGGCGCTGTTGAGCAGGCGCTGCATACGATCCGGTGCTGCGTCCCCGGCCGCTTCGGCCAACTGCCAGCCGTTCTTTCGCTCGATCGGCGCCAGCAAGCCCAGCAGATAAGCCCGCGCCTGCCGACGCGGCTCCACCCGCCCGAACCGGCCCGCCACCCGGCCGAACAGCCCATCCAGTCCTGTAACCCACGCCTGCAGATCAGCAGCGGTTAAGTCATCTGGCATGCCTCCACGCTACAGATCACAAAACACCGCTGTAGTATTAGCACTCTCCTACAGCGGCCGCCACCCAAGCGTGTGATGGAAACTCCGGACGACGAGGCCGCCCGTGCCGCTTGCGGCCGGCCGGCTCGACTTCGACTGCCTGTCTTGCCAAGCCGCCCGGCTGTGCCCGTGGGGGGTGGCCGTCGGTGGACGGACCGCCGGCTCGTATCCTGCTGGTCGCTCCGTCATAACTGAGCCTACCGGCGAGACACAGCCGGACATCAGGAGATGATCACAGTGAGTTCCTCCCTATCGATGGTGAGGCCAGCTGTCTGCTCGAGCGGGCCTGTCCAGTACAGTCCCCGAACAACCCACTTCATGCCGGTGTGCCCGCGTTTGTTCGCCTCGGTCTCGACGGAGCTATGCGAACAGGTCTGCTAGCACGCCGACGGCCGTGTTGATTTGGTCGAGGACATGGTCGCTGACTAGTTCTGTTGACTCAATGACACGCTGGCCAGGGCCAGGAAGAACAGCGATTCTCTTACCGTCGATCATAGACAGCCGCCAACTGCCGTCGGCGGCGTAGACCACGATGCCGCGGGCGCCCCGGTATTGGCGCGTCGCGGTGATAAGACGTGGCAGTCGTGGGTCGAGGAGTGGATCTGTGATGCCCTGCACGTCGAGGCGGACCTCGATGGCCGCGGCGCCGGGCGGCGCTTCGAGGGTGAGGTCTTCGAGGATCAGTTCCGCCGCTGTGCGGGTGCACCAGAGGTCGTCATCGATGAACGTGGCGGCGTCCACGAGCTGCTGGTCGATTTCGCTGCGAGTGACGGTATGTCCAGTGATTGCGCTGAGGTACCGGGCAGTTTCGTCCGTCGGGTTGAGCAGGTCGTGGTTGAGAGCGGCGATGATGAGCGGCTGCGCTTGCACTGTTCGTTCCCGGCTGGCAGGACCTGGGCGTACGGTCAGCCAGCTCAACGCTGCAGCGGCTTCCGGGAGCCACGCGGGTAACCGTCGTTGGGCATTCGTCCGGGTTTCCTGATCGACTTGGTCCAGCCAGCCGGCGCGGGTACCGCCTCCCGCAAATACGCCGAGCCACCGCAGCCACAGGTCATTGAGGTCGTCCTCGGTCAACGCAACTTGGTCGGAGGTCCGGACCGCGGCGAGGTTGAGCTTGGCCAAGGCGACGGCGATCATTGTGAAGTTGCCGGCTGGTGTCAAGGGTTCAACCCACATCAGACGTGGGTCGGTTTGGGCGTCGGCCCAGCGCCGTAGGAGGTTACGGGCGCGTACCCGAACGCGGGCGGCGAGTTGCCACCGCCGTGGTTTTGGATCCTCCTCTGCTTCCGGTTTCCCGTCCTCGGCATAGATGGGCTCATCGAGGAGCCGCGCGAGAAGTGAATGCCCAGCTCGTCCGGTGGCGGCTTCGGATGGAGTCCGGCTACGCAGCGCATCGAGCATTTCGATGATTGGTTCACTGCCGTCAAGGGTGTCACTCCACATTCGCGCGTATCGACTGGCGCGTGGGTCACGTCCGAGCTGCTCGCGTTCAAGGCGTACCCACAGGTCGTCGCTGCCCTGTTCGGTCTCCTCGTCGGCGGCAAGACCACCGGCTGAGGCGGGCGTCACCTTCTCGCTGACCTCCATCACCAGGTTGCGGTGCAACCAGGCCAGTACCTGGCCGAGTGGAGTGTCGAGGTCACCGGTGGTAAGGCCGTCTGGCAGGTCGTTACCGCGTCGCGTCGCGCCGGTGAGCGCGGCCGAAAGGGCCATCGTGTCGTCCACGACGACCTGATTGGACAGGATCGAGCCGTCGGCATCGATCAAGCGGACGAGTCGCCCAGCCAGCGGACCGGCCGTAACGGCCTTGCCGGTGGCATCCAAGGCGAGCGGTTGTCGTTGGGCCAGGTCATCAAGCAGCCAATCGGGCTCTGCGGTTGGTTCGCTGGCCACCTCGACCCGTCCGCCGTCCTCGGCGGCTGCGGAGATCAGCCGTACAGCGGGCGCTACCGGTTCCGGTTCGGCCCGGAACGACCATGATTCGAGTTGGTCAAGGTCGACGCCAACGGCTGTGCTCTCCGGCGGCGTGAAAACCGCTCGGATCTTGTCGGCGGTGAGCTTGGTGAGAACGGCGACCTCAACGTTGCCGCCCCGTCCAACGGTGCGGGTCAACGCGGCTCGAGACAGGTTCGCTGATCCGGACAGAAGCCATCCCTGGGAACCAGCGATGGCGCCGACGAGTTTGGCGTGCACGAACTCGTCCGGTTGGTACATGAGCACGTCGGCGGTGGCACCGCCGACGTGCAGCTGATCCTTAAGCCGGTCGCCGTTGACGCTGGTGGCGCTTGTCAGGAATATCCGAACGCGGCGAGGGCGCAGGTCGGTAAGCAGGCGCCCGACAGCTTCTGCATCATCGTCGTAGTACGGCGCGCTGAGCATCAACTCGTCGATACCCGACGGTGCCTGTTCGGCGAGGATCCTCTTGAGCTGGGCGGCGATGGAGGTGTCCAGGTTGTGGAGAACGGGTGATGCAACTGCTGGCGTACCGGCTGGCTTGGTCGCCAGCCGCGCATCGAGATCGACCAGTCGTTGGGCAAGAACCGTGTCGTCGACGAGGCCGACAACGCGGCGCACCCACGTTCGCCAAGAAGCGATGGCGGCGTCGCCGATGGGCGTGCCGGATCGGAAGCTGGTGAACACCTCCCGGCCCCGATCGAGCCCCGTCATCGACAGGTTTCCCGAACCGACCAGCAGCGTCACCCTGGTCCCGGCCACCGCGAGGTACGTCTTGGGATGGAACGCCTGACCACCCGGCCGTACGCCGCGGAGCAGCCAGCTCCGGTTCACAGCGGCGAGGGCGTCGACTGCGTCAGCGGGTAGGCGGTCGAGGCTGGCGGTGAGCCTGCGGTGGTCCGCCAGGACGACAACGTTGAGTGGGGGCTCTCCCAGCCGCGGCAGCAGAAACTCGTTGAACAATGACAGGTCCACGCTGTACGTCGTGGCCCACAACGCCGACGCCGCGCCGGTGAACAGTTCGTCGACCGGGCGGCTTCGTTCTGCCGAAGGGGCAATCGGATCGGTCATCAAAGTACCTCGTTGACGAAGGCGATGCCCCGATCAGTCAGCGTGGACTGCTCTGGGGCGTCACCTTCCCATAAGCCAAGATCCCGGGTAAGCCAGCTCAACGCATCCGCGCGGATCGCGGCGAGCGGGAACCGTTCGATGCCATGGTCATAGAACCGCAGCAGCCCTTCCTCCCAGCGGAAACGGAAGGTGAAGTCAGGCAGCTTGGAGTAGGCAATGCGTTCATGCACTGGGATGATGAACCGCGACGCCAGCCACCACAGCGTCTCACCGATGGACGGCTGACGGTCGAGATGTTCGCGCGCCTCGCCCAGAACCTCGGATATTGACGGTTGCCACACCGATCTCACTCCGGATGCCTTAGCCCAGCCTGGGTCGGCGCGGCCGTTCGTGCGGCGGGCTAGTTCGAGCAGCACCACGACGGCGGAGGTGGCGGTGTCGAGTCCGGCGGTCAGCCTCCGCAGCGTGTCCAGCGACGCCGTGGCAACGTTCACGCCCTCGCCGCCCCGGTCAGGCACGATCAACGACGCGGCATCGAGCGCGGCGGCAACCTCAGCCGTTGGGTAGCTGGCAGCCCACGCGGGTGGGCCTTCAACCATGTTCGAGGCCACTTCGCGTACCTCGGCGTGGGTGAGCCCCCGACCAAGCTCGCGGCTGCGGGTCAACCCGGCGCGGCAAAACTGCGACCACACCGAACAGATGACTTCCTGCCAGACGTCCTTGGCGATCAGCGCCGCCCATTCACCCGCGACGAGAGCGTGCCCTTCGCTACGCGATTGGGTATATGACCACAACGCGTCCCGATATGCTGTGCTGGACCACGGCACGTTCGAATCGGTAGCGACGAGATTGAGATAATGCCCTACGCTCCGTCGTCGCTGTACGGCACCGGCATCCGGCGTGGCGCTGGCGCCTGGTTCCACCTCGGCGCCGTCGGGGGCGGCAGGTGGATCGCTACCGAAGATGGCGTCGTGCACAGCACTACGCTCGCCCGGTCGCTTACGAAGCTGGCACAGGCAAGCGACCGCAGCGTATTCGTCAACTACTGCCGCTGGTAGCGGGTCGCTGGTCCACATGGCACGCTGGTAGTACTCGGTCGTTTCGACAGCGCTCCGAAATTCCGCCGCAAGTCGTTGGGCCCGTTCGGTATCGCGAAGGACGTCAATCGGAATCGGCTGTTCGCCGAGCATCGTCCCAGCGCGCGCTACGACGCCCAACTCGGTCAGCGGTGAGCGGTAGTACAGTCCGTAACCGCCGAAGCTGCTCTCGACGGATTCCCCGCGAGGAAAGGGCCCCGAACCCCGTGCGAGGTCGCTCAACCTTCGCGCGCCTACCGGGCTCGATTTACAGTCGTTCGGGCAGCGCTGCACGGCCAGGCCAAAATCCCACTCGCAACGAAGCATAAAAGTCGACAGCGACTTGTTGTCCGCCGGTAGACGTCTGCGCCTGTACTCGTCCAGCAGGAAAGCGTGGAACGCGAAGTACCGAGCCCGTCGCGACAATTCCAAGATTCCCGGCAAGAGCAACGGCATCAGGCGATCTTGGGTCGTCGTCTGCAAGCCGAGCGGGTCGCGCCCCTCACTCTCACGTAGAGACGGCGCGATCCAGCGCGGCATTGGCGCTTGGTCAGCGATAGTTTCGGACGTTGCCGTCATGTCCGCACTCCGGGCACTCCTCAGGTGACTCGTTCACTGAGAACACCCTGCTTGCTGCGCATGAGCGAACTCAATTGAATGGGTTGACCACAAGACCCTGCTCGCCTTCGTCCGCCCTTCTGACACCTTATGACCAGGTATAGCCGTGGCGGCGCCCGACGACCAGGACTCTGTTAACGCCACCGAGCCTCACAGGAGACGCTGTGTAGATATAGTAATCGTACACAGGAAGATCCGGTTCAGAACGGCATGATCGACCGCTAGATGGCGCTGCAGTACCCTACTTATTCGCATCCTGATGTAAGCTCGACTTCAATCAACGCGGGATATCCAAGGAATGATCACGGAACTCGCTCGGTCGATCTAGCATGTTCAGGCAGGTCGGATTAGCTGAACGGGCCAAATAGCTCGCGCTCTCCTACCACAGATTGATCTCGCTATGAGCCGAACAAAGGAAATCGTGGGGTCACCCCCGGGGCCCATCCGGTAAAGATCCGCCTTGGGTGGTCGCCCGTCTAGATGATTGATTCCAAGGGGTTGGGATCAGTGGTCGTAGGCGGTCAGTGAGCGGGCGATGGGCTGACCGGTCTTGTCGTTGTGCCAGATCACG
>NZ_JBSFSX010000035.1:0-31509 GCF_053590035.1 Nonomuraea sp. NPDC003214
CAGCAGCCTGGGCTACCGTAGCCCCGCCGACTACGAGGCAGTCGCAGCGGCCTGACCACCACAACGATGGTGTCCGTCGGAGCGGAGCAAGCTCAACCAAGGAGAGGAGCACGACCGCACGCCGTGCACACATTCCTGAGCCACGCCACCGTCAGGACCTTCTGCACTCAACACCGACAGCCGACCCTGCAGCCGACCGCCACCCATCGAAGCCGAGCAGCCAGGCAAAACGCGTAGCGGGCGACCCACGCCCACCCTCGCTGGACCTGTCCAGCTGGGGTATCAGCCCAAGAATGATCGCCACGAAATGCGACGAGATGTTCCCACCCCGCAAACGCGAGTACCGGCTACGCAACGCCGCATGCCATCACCTCTTCAACTGATTCACCGAGGACATTTCGCTTGATCGCCTCGTAGAAGCAATCGTTCCTCTCTTCCGTGAGCGCACAGCGCGAGCAGCCCGCGCCAGGTCAGAGGCGAGCGCAGCGGGTCAGCCGGCAATAGCGGGTGCGGCCGTCGAGGCAGCAGTCGGCCTGCCGAGACCAAGGTGAGGGCGTGCCCAGCGGCACCGCTGCGTTCCGCCCTGCGTCACGCAGTAGGGCATAGGGACCCACCTTGCAGGCTCCTCCGTGACCACGGGACTCACAGTGATGAGACCAGCAAGCCCTGGAGCACGGGCCAGTACGGCGTCGCAATCAAGTGTTCTAGTCGACCTCTGTGACAGCACTAGCGCTGGCCGTTACGCCTTCGCCCAAGAGATCCTCGCTCGCCCGCCATGATCTAGACGGCTGTGCTCAACCCACGCCACGCTGATAGACACCTTCGTGAAGCACTAGCCAAACGCCGTTCAAGACACGTCAGCGGAAGCCGTGGCCTGCGCGGCCGAGGCGCGCAACGAGTTCACGCTGACTCCGTTCTGATCTCCTCACCCCGGAACGGATCGCGCATGCTTCCTCGTCTTGTCCTGGCAGCCACCCTCACTGTCATGCTGACTCCCTCCCCCGCCATTGCCCAACCTGCTGGCGGCTGGCACGATGACGCCGGCTGGGCCTCAGTAACCGTCTCCGCCGACCGCAAGCACATCAAGGTCTGCGACCCGAGCGACGACGGCCGCGATGTCCGCGTCGAATACGCCACCACCTACCTGCAGACCTGGACCCTCGTCGACAGCAACGGCGCCGGATGGGGATGCGGAACCGACACCACCTTCTTCAGCCGCATCACCGTCTTCAAACTCTGCGAGGGCCGTAAATACGGCGCGTGCCGCCCCTCCGTGTGGCTGTCACGATCACCACTCACCTGAGCGCGTCGGGAACCATCTTCAGTGCCTCGGCGCGAACCGGTGCCCGGACCTTCGCGAAGGTCGCTTCCACCTGTGGCGATTGGAGCGATCCTCGCTCGATGAGTCTGGCGACCATGGCGGACCACAGGCGATCCGGAGGCTATGGAGAGACGGCGTCGGTAGTCATCCGATGACACGGCTTTCGTCCTCCGAGGAGGTCAGGCGACCGGCGAGTACGGCAGGCGGTCATGGCAGTTCGCGAGGTTGTTCTTGAGGCAAGTCGTACTGCTCGTGCATGTGCTGGTCGTATTCGGCGTGCGGGCTAAGCCCCATCTGGGCGCGGCGCTGGTCCAGATGCTCGGGGTCCTCAATGGGACGCGGCTGCAGGCGCCCGTCACGTTCGTGATACTGCGTGCCGTACAGCTGCGGGCGCCCCTCGGCGACGTAGACCCGGTCGGTCAGATAGGCGACATTCGGGAGCATGGCCTGCCCTGCTGCGGCGGCCTCCCGCAGCAGTTCCAGGCAGCGGCGTTGGAAGACGACGTCGTGGTCGGCGTGCTGCGCGAGTAGCCAGGCAGCCTTGCCGGCGTCGTCGCCGACGAGGTCGCGGCCGGGCCAGCCATGTTCAGCGATGACCTCCTTCAGGAAGCGGGTGTTGTCGTGGTCGACCTGCTGCCATTCTTGCCAGGCCTGTTCGGTCATCGGCTGGCCGAGGGGAGTGGCCGTACGGACGGCTTGATCGCGTTCCATGCGTCGCAGCAGCTCGTCGCGGAGTGCAGTGTTCATGCAGAACTCCTCCGGGTGGGGCGGCCGTCTGACATCGAGCGTGACCTGCTCGACCTCAGCCGTGCGGGATGCCTTGCTCTGTAGGGGTACCCCGGCGAGGTGGGTCAGTTCCTCCATGGTGGGGGAAGTCGTGCTGGGCAGGTCCTCGATCAGTGCGGGCAGCAGCAGGGCTGCCCCGGCCGCGTCCCAGAGGGCGCGGTGCGGGTGGCTGGCGGGGACGAGCTGGTGGACCTGGGCGTTGAGGGCATACTTCTCCAGCAGCCGGACCAGATTCCAGCGTCGGCTCGCAGGGTGAGAGTGACGGTAAAGCTGGGCGGTATCGATCAAGGCCGAGGGCTGGGCTTCGGGCACGAGACGGCGCAGCAGCCGCCAGTCCACGCCGATGTTGTGCCCAACGATGATTCGCGCGTCGAGACGATCAACGATCTCAGCACGGATGTCGTCCAAGGCGGGCGCGGTGGACAGGATGTCGCTGGTGAGTTCGCGGGCGATCCACGGGCGCGGCGCGACCATGCGGCCGGGGTTGACCGTGGTGTCCCAGGCAGCGTTCATGTCCGGGAAGCCGCCGTCCAGCGGGACGATCGCGATCTCCAGGATCTGCTCGCGGTCCCGATCCTGGCCGCCGGTTCCTTCCAGGTCGAGGGCCACAAGCGGCGCGGTGCTCCAAGGCTGACGCGTCACGTCTTCTCCAGCGAGGTCGGGCGGGGGTACGCGGTTGTGGCGAGCAGGTTCCGCAGGCGCTCCTCGGCGTGCTCCACCGCCTCGACGAGGGCTTTGAGATGGACGTCCGGGATGCTCGCGGTGCCGAGCGCCGCGGCGGCGATCATGGCGGCGAGGTCCTCGTGCTGCTGGTCTGTCATGCGGGAGCGCATCTCCGGGTGGGCGAGGACATCGCGGGCGGCGTAGGCATCGGTGGATGCGACGTCGATGGCGGCGGCGGTCAGCTGGGCGCCGCTCGGCTGGCCATGGCTGGCGGTCACGTCGAGAGCGGTCAAGGCGAGGCGGGCCCGGAACGCAGCTGTGGTCGGCTCCTGGACGGCGGCCAGGCTGTACGTCTGCGCGAGCACGTGCTCGACCTCGTCCTGCGAGGTGGCTGTGGTGCCGGGGCGGATGGCGATGTGCAGGAGCGACGCCACGACCGTCTCCCACGGCTCGGCCGGCATCGTGGAGTCGATCAGCGCGGTCGCCTCCACCAGGCGTCCCTGCTCCAGCAGTGCCATGATCTTGAGCTGGCGGCCGTCGAGCAGCCGGTCACCGATACCACGGTGGGATGCCATAGCGTCGGCAGCCTCACTCCAGCGGCCTTGTTGTGCCAACGCGCGGGCCCCGTCGATGAGCAGCGCAACCCACAGCTCCTCGCAGACTGCACGGTGACTGTCGTGGCTGTGGGTCAAGCTCGACAAGTCGACGTCGTAGCCGTCGATCGCGGCGGTACCGCGCCGCTGGGCGGCGGAGTAGAGCTGGTTGAGCAGTGCGTAGGCGGCCTTGCCGTCGCCTTCGCGGATCAGCAACCGAGCGAGGTTGATCAGCGGCATCAGCGACATGACCGCGATCTCCCGGTCGAGACTCCCGGCCTGGGCGAATACCTTGTGCTGTCGCCAGCACAGGTCGGCGGCCAAGCCAGGCAGGGCGGCGTCGGAGGCGATGAGCGCGGAGATGTTGAGGATCCCGCAGGTGCGGGCCACCGATTCCTGGTGACGCGCACCTGGAGGGTCGTGGGTGAGCGCGGTGAGATCGGCGATGCGCTTCGCGAGTGGCTTGCCGGGCGGTTTGGTACGGCAGACCAAGGGGATGCGGGCCGCAATCGCAGGATTCATCACGCTGCTCCCGTTCTACGGCCAGTCGACCACGAGGCGGCTGGCCGGCTTGTCGATGATGAAGCGCGGATCGACGGCCTTGAGCAGGTCCCGGTTGTCGCCGGTGGCCATGCGAAAGCCGGGGGCGGGGGCGTGATTGCCGTAGTCGCGATCCCATTCCTCGATCGCAGCGGCGACCTGCTCGGCCAAGGCTGTAGCGCGAGGGCCGTGGCCGATGACGCCGATCTGCCAGAAGCGCCCGTTCTCGTCTCCGCCTTCGCGGATGGTCAGGTAGGCCAGGGTGTCTGCGTCGAGGGCGGCCATCGAGCCCCACGCGAAGTGCGGGGTGAACCCTGGCCGGGTACCGGGCATCCGGGACAGCCCGTTGGGCAGGACGCAGGCCAGCCACAGATACACCCACTGCCACGGGTCGCCCTGCCGGAACTTCACCCCGGTGTAGGCCGGGCGGGCTGGGGTGTCCAGGATCGTGCGCATCGCCTCGCGGTCCACGGGTTGCTCGCTGAAGGTCTCCAGGTGGACATCGCCTTCGCCGCCGATGGGAACGCGGGTGTAGATGTCATCGCCGATGCCCTTGCGTAGCGGCACGAAGGTCGCCATCTCGCACGAGACGGTCTTCCAGGTGTCGCCTTCGCGCTCGAAGGCGAAGGATCGGGAGATGCTGCCGCGGATGCGCATCGGGATGACCAGACGACCGTCCGGGGCGAGCTGGTCGAGCACCTGGGTGGGGATGTCGCCGGCGCCCACGGTGAACTGGATGCGGTCGAAGGGGGCGTGCTGCGGCAGCCCGGCCGCGCCGTCGCCGAGCAGAGCCGTCACGTTGCCGACCCCGGCCGCCTGCAAGTGGTTGTGCGCGGTGTCGACGAGGTCTTGGTCGACATCGATCGTCCACACGTGTCCCGTGGGGCCGACCAGGTGGCCGAGCAGCGCGGCGTTGTAGCCGGTGGCCGCCCCGGCCTCCAGGACCTTGTGCCCGGGGCGCGCGCCGACCTGCTCCAGTTGGGTGGCCACGATGGACGGCGCGGAGATGCACGAGATCATCTCTCCGCTGGGGTCGTGTTTGATCGCCACTGCGTCGTCGACGTAGGCGGCCTCGATGGGCGCGTCGGGGATGAACGTGTGGCGCTCGACCGCGCGGAAGGCCTCGATGATCGCTGGCGTGCGCAGGTGGCCGGAGTCGGTGTACTTGGCCACCATGGCCTCGCGCAGCTTGCTGGGGTCGACGGCGGTAGTGATGGTGGTCTCCATCCTGGTGAAGGTAGGTGTTACTGGTGAGGAGGGGTTGGTGGACACGGCGGCCGGTTCGTCTTCTCCGAAGGCGACCTGCCAGCCGAGCCAGGCCGCTGCGGCTTGCTCGGCCACGGACGTGCCGGCACGGTTGAACGCGAAGATGGCGTGATGGGCGAGGACAGCGCGCAGCCCTCGCTTCAGGTGCCCGTCCTTCGCGCACCGGGCGAGACGGCGGCCTGCGTCCTCGAAGGCGGCCACCCGCTCGGCCCACCCCGGTTCGGGGTGAGGGCGTTGGGCGGCATCGGCGTTCATGAGGCGCCGCATCGCGGTGATCGCCGCCCCACGGCGTGGTTCGGCGGGCGGGTCGATCACAGGGCGTAGCTCGCCGATCTTTGCCCACACGTCGCCGATCTCGAACGGGTCGAGCCCTGCCGCCCGGACCATCGCCGACAGCAGCAGAATGCATCGCTCCTTGCTGTCAGGGCTGCCGGTCTCGGCCAGCGCGGCGGGGCTGTCGGCGTTGAACACCTCGTGGGCGATGGCCATGCCCTGCGGCCCGCCGAACGCCTCGGTTTCGGGCTCGTAGATGCCGCTCACCCACCCGGCCACCACCTGGTCAGCGATGAGCCGGTCGAGCACGATGTCTGCGGGTTGCTCGGTGCGCAGCCGTAGCCCGCCCTCCTTGCGCAGGAAGTGGAAGCGCCGCCCGACCAGGGCGCCCGACAGCGCGAGCGCCGCCTCAGGGCTCACCCCAAGACCGTCGGGGAAGCTGATCGTGGCCTGCCACCATTCCGGCTCGGCCGGTGGGGCGAGGTTGTCCTCATAGCTGTCCATGGTGTCGAGTTGCTCCTGCTCGCTCCGTGTTCGGGTCGGTGAGACGAGTGAGGGTCAGTGAAGGAGTAGGGCGCAGGTCCAGCCGGTGCGATCGGAGCCCTCCAGCGCCAATTGCGCCCCGGCACGCCCCTCGAGAAACCCGGGCTTGGTCAGTTCGCCGAGTCCGGCGGCCAGGCGCTGGTGCGCCTGCCGGATGCTCGTGGTGAACCGAGCCGGGGAGGTGCTGTCCGCGGCGATGGCGGTGGCGACCGTCACGATCCCGGCCCAGCCGTGACACAGCGACGCATCGCTGACCCGGCCGAGCCGATCCGAGTCGAGCAGCGCCGCCAAGGCGGCATGCTCAGCCTTCTGTCTGCGGGCCGGGTCGCCCAGTGCGAGCGCAGCCAGTTGCAGGGCGCGGGCGATCCCCAGGTCCCCGTAGCACCAAGACGGCCGCAGAGGCGGTACCCGCGACGGCTTGCCTGCGGTGAGCTGGTCGAGGGTGATCCAGTAGGAGCTGCCGAACTCCTCCAACCAGGTCGCGAACACGCCGATGGCGTCGCGCTGGCCGTCGACCTGGAAGCTCCGTCGGGCAGCCAGCGACAGCAGTGTCAGCGGCCCGGCGATGCCGTGGGCGATGCCGTTGTTGCCGTGACCGCCGGCGAGCTGCGCCTCGTGTGTGGGATTGTCCGGCGACCACCACCCCGGCAGCATCCGGCCATCGACCGTGACCGGGTGCGCCAGCGACACCAGATAGGTCAAGACCTCTTCGAGCAGAGGTGAGGAACCCTGCCGGATCAACAGCAGTGACCCCAACCCCGTCAGTCCGCGGATTAGGTCGAACTCCGCCAGTGACGGCAACAGCCCCTCCCGCTGCCGCTGCCGGGCAGCGGCCAGACGGGCGGCCACGACCCGGTCAACACCCGCCTGCACATCGCCGTCGACGCGCCCGGCGCGGCCGAGGACGAACTCCAGCGCGGGAGCTCCGTGATACAAGCTCGCGTTGGAGCCGGTGCTGACGCCGCCGCAGACCGCTCCCTGCAGCAGGGGGCGGGCGGCGGCGAGATCGGCGCGCTCGATGTGCAGCAGTGCCTGGCCCAGCGCGCCCTCGGCCAGGGCTTGCGTCGCCAGGGCGGTCATCGCGTCGACTCCACTGAGACGACGATGCTGTGCGCCCGGCCGCCGAGCCACCCATCGGCATCCGGTGGCGACGCCTCGAACAGCACAGCGATGGGATTGCCGCTCAGGTGCGCGCGCAGCAGGTCCACGTCCATCTCTCGCGTGAGGTCTAGTGGCAGATGCTGGTCATCAAGGGCCAGGAGGATCCGCTCGGGAACCCCAGCCCGAACGCGCCAGGCGTGCAAGTGCTCGGCCCACTCGTCCAGGTGCGCCGTACGGCCGGGCAGGCGTCGGGCGTGGAGCTGCCAGCGGGCGGCAGCCAGGATGGTGCGCCGGTAGTGCACCGCTGGGGTGTACGGCAGCGTCCACGCGGCCCCCCAGTCGAACCACGTCACCTGCGTGGTGGCGGCGCGGCTGATCTCGGCCAGGAACCGGACCAGCGGCGGCGTGTAGTTGTTCCACAGGAAATTGATCGCCGTGGGGGCCAGCAGCTCCAGGCGTTCCCCGGTCGCGGCCACCACTAGATACAGATGACCGTCGCGGAAGCCGACCACCAGGTCGCGGGGGACCAACACATCCTCGCCGCCCCGGTATTCGCCGACGCTGACCAGCTTCGGTAGAACGCGCGGTGCCCTGGTGAGCAGGTCTGCTTCAGCCCTTGTGGGGTGGAACGACAACTGCGCCGGTGTCGCGTCGGGCGCGACGGTAGGCAGGGCAGCGTATCCGGCGTCCAAGCCCGGTAGCAGATGCCAAAAGCGCCCGGACATGGAACCGGCCGCCCGGGAGACGGTCTGGACGCGCAGCCGGAAGTCGCCCGCATCGAGCGCGGCCATCGAGCGGGCCTGGACCTGCGCGCACACCTCGAAGTGCGGTGCGGGAGTGATGGTGCTGAACGGCTCGGCCGCCGCGGCCTCCAACTCCTCGACCATCGCCTCGGACAAGATCACCACTCGTTTGCCCTCGACAGCAGCGGTCCCGGCCATATCCAACAGCAGCCGGTCGCGGCGTGACATCGGCCTGGGCGGCTCCGACAACACGCCGAACCCGTCCGGAAGGCCCAATCCCCGGGCGGGGTCGGTGAGCTGTTCCACGGGGACTTCGGTCCCCTCGCCGAACTGTTCGGCGAATCGCTCGACGTAGCGGCGCCAGGAAGGAGTACCGGCGGGATGGGTCGCGAGCCGGGCCAGCACGGTCGCGGCGGTCTCCACCTCGGTCGCGACCGTTTCGGGCAGCCGGACGTCGGCGTCCAGCCGCAGGTCCACCGCTGTGCGCTGGCAGGCGGCCGGAAGCGCGGGCGGCACCATGTTGGCCGGGTTGGTGACCGTGGCCGGCGCACGCAGCCGGGAGCGCAGCAGCCGCGTGCGTAGCAGTTCAGCGACCAGCTCGGTCCGGCGGGAAGGCTCGACCTGTGGAAACTCGGCGGCAAGCTTTCCCAACAAGGCCGCGTACGGGATCGGAGAGCTGGCCGCTTCCAACACCAGCTCCACCGCTGCCGTCGAGGCCACGGAGAACTCGTCCGCGCCATCGGCGGGGACATGGACGCGGCCGTCGCGCACACGGGCGAGGTTGTTCACACACACCTCGACGTCGTCCACCCCCTTCTCGCCGATCTCCCACGCGGTGATCGCCACGTCCAGTTCTGCGGGGTCGGGCCGGTAGACGGCCTCGTGCGCATCCCCGACGCGTACGAACGGCGTGTCACCGAACTCAATCTGGGCGACACCGGCGAACAGGCCGAACGGGATGGAGCGGTGCGCGTAGCGCAGGGCGTATCTGGCGATGGAGAGGGCAGCGCGACGCGCCCGGCGGGCGGTGCGCACCCGCCCGTCGAGGATCGCCTGGAGCTGTCGGGCCAGATCTGGGCTGGCGTTGGTGACCGCCTGCTGGAAGGGCTCATCCGCCCACACCTGGGCCAGCCATGACCGCCATTGCTCGACCGAGCCTGGCTTCGGCCAGCCCGGAAGGGCCGGAGGAGCGATATGCACGGTGGCGCGCAGCAGCCCGGCACCAGTGCACCGATACCGTCTGATCCGCATCCGCGTCATCCTGGTCACTCCATTTCCTGGTCGCCATCCGAGCTGGGCTGGGAAGCCCCGGTCCGGTCGAGAGACCTGGGCCAGCGGGGTTACGACGTGGTGCAGGCGCTCGGGCAGGAGCTGCCGCACGTGTCACCGGTGCCGCACCTCAACGAGGTGTTGGCCGCCGGAGTGTTCTCCGTGAGCCTGATGTCGAGGTCGAACGGGTCGAACGGTGCGTGCGTGTCAGCGACTTCGGCCGCTCCTTCAGTGCTCTGTTCGATGGTTGAAGTGCTCATTGGCTTCTGCTCCTGTCCTGTGTTGGTGTTCCTGAGGAAGGGCGGCGGCGGGCTCCAGCGGTAACCCTGAAAGGGGTTCGGCCGCGGCCTCGCTGCTCCTCCTGATGGTCTGGCGCTGCTGTCCGCGCCCTGAGCGGTACCTCTGCGGGCCTCCTCACCCGAGCTGGCCTTGCCTGGCCTCGCGATGTAAGAGATGTCGGGGTTTGTGTAATGCGCTCGTGTCCCTTCACTCCGCGGTGGCTGGTGAGTTGCTGGCTGACCTGACCGAAGCTCAGCACGGGCCTCGGTCACGAACTCCTTCTACGTCTCAGGGCCTTGAGGGCGCCTTCGGTCACGGGCTTGTCGGCAACAGCCTTCTCAGAGGCGGTCTCGGCCGTCGTCGCTCTCTCGTGTCGAAGCTGGACCGACGGAGCTCTGGCCGGTCTGCGTGGGCATGCGGGACGGCCAGAGCCCCCGCCCCAGACCCTGGAAGAGTCGCTGGGAACCCCAACCCGGATACGGTGCTGACCTGTCGAGTCGAGTCGCACCGATGCCTCAGCCCAGGTTGCCTTCTCGTGAAGTCCTTGGTCGGCGGGTCACCGACTTGGAGAGCCGGGACCCTCTCCCCAGCGGGGCAAGCACAGCCGAGAGACGCACTGTCTTGAGTAGCCCACATGCACCCGACGGGTCCCCCGCCAGACTCGGCCCGGGGATCTCATGCGACCCCGTCCAGAGCCTTGGCCACTGCCTCCTCCACAACACCCGCGGCCCAGATCCACGGACCGAACCCCAGACCGAACGGTGCCGGCTTCAATCCGTCGAACCGGCCATCGACGGCCGCCTTCTGGAACTCGGTGTACGCCCGCTTCGTGGTGCACACCAGGTGAGGGCTTTGACCTGCTGCCGGGTCGTGGATCTCGATGAGCAGGTTCTCACCGTCCAGCCTGGGGCGGAGCGTGTCGGTCCGGATGTGGTGCAGGAGATCAAGCCAGTACCTGGGGCCCATCGTCGCAATGTCGTCAGGGTCGATCAGATCGCACATTTGGACCGTGGTCGACCGGGCTACTCGGCGAACGGCGAGGCGGTTGGGGTTCGTGGCTTCTCTGTCATGCTTTGTCATTGCGGATCTCCGGAGCGGTTGCTTGCCGACGCCAATGACGGTAGCCAGCGGTGCGAATCTCTTACACCTCGGAGTAAGTCTGCAATCACCCTGGTCTCTGGGTGGCTCTCACCTGCCTATTTCCGGTAGCCACAAGCCATTGCCCATGCGGATGGGTAATCTGATGGCGCTTCCGGGAGGAGGGGAGTCAGATGCCGAGGCAGGGACAGGATTCGAGTCCACAGGCCCGAGGGCGCAGACTGGCACGAATCGGAAATGAGTTGTGGCTGGAGACGGGATCGGTCAAAAAGGCGGCAACGGAACTAATGCGGCGCTATCCGCTCATTTGCAGCCTTCAGGCACACCGGTATGCCTGCGGCCTTTCCCAGGATCAGGCCGCTGTCCGGTACAACCAGATGACCGGCCACCAGACCAGCCTGGGCGGTACATCCATCAACGCATGGGAGACCTGGGCCCGAGAACGCAGCAGGTCCGGATCGGCTCCCAGCTTCACCAGCCTGCTGATCCTCGCCACCGCCTACGGAGGCGGCCCCACCGGGGTGGCCGAGGAGGACATCTCCCCCGGCGATCTGGTCGCCGAAGCGTACGAGCGGTTGGCCGTGGAAGACCAACTCGCCCTGAAAAGGTACGCCACCCAATCCACTCCCCCACCACCCACCACAGCGCCGGCAACAGCAGGGCCAGACAGCACAACCACCAGAACAACACCGGCCGAATCCAACGCCGTGGGCCAGGACTTCATCATCGCGGCCCCTACCGTCGAATTCGGCACTCCCGACAGGCTTGTCTACTCCCTGCCCAACCCCGCCCCTGGCCAGCTCCTCAACCTCACCTGGGCGTCCTTCGGCTACGGCATCGAGCGCCTCATCCACCAGATAAAAAATCTCGGGCGCCGTACCGATGTAGACGCCTGTTTCGGGATCAACGAGGCCGGCCTGGTCATGGCCACCTTCCTCGCCTCCGCCCAATTCGGACGCTGCCCCATCGGCTACCTCAAATGCAACAAGAGCCGCGAATTCATCAGCCTCGACACAGCCTCCATCTTCCCGGAGTTGCCAGACGCTCCGGAGATCGTGTTGTGCGACTTTGAGGTCAAGCACGCCGATGTGGTCGGATTCATCTCACGCGAGATCCGTGACCGCTATCCGGGCGCGCAGATCTATTTCGCGGTGTTCGGAGCCATGACCAAGGGGAAGCTCGAAGTCAGCGATTTCGACGATCTGACCGGCGCGGGCATCATGCGAGCGGCAAACTTCAAGGCGGTGTTCATTGCCGCGACGATGAGCCCGCCCGGAATCGAACCGCCGCTGGAGCTGCGCTAACAGTACGGAGGTCCCGTCGTGACAACCTCTCCCGTCCTCCCCGGCCTTGCCCAGAGCCTCGCCGAGCTGGTCGCTCAGGTGATCGGGGAGATCCGGCCACGTCTGATCCAGGCCGCGCTCTCGGGTGAACGATCAGAGGCTGCCAACCTGCGCCACTCCGACAACTTCCTGTCCGCCCACGACCTGTGGATGCATGAGCGCTACCGGGAACTTCTGACCCCGATCCTTGCCTCGTACGTCTACGCCTCCGAAGAGGCCGACCCGCAAGTCATCGGAGCCGACCCAGAGCCGGACCTGTGCGTCCTGGTCGATCCGCTCGACACCAGCGAGCTGGCCGTCCGCGCCCTGTACGGCTACACACACGTGATGGTGTACTCCCGCAGCCTCGCCCGCCCCATCGCCGCCGTGGTGGGCGACATCTTCCACCACCTCCAGATCTACCTTGCGACCCGCGACGAGGACGGCAACGACCAGGCGTTCATCTACACGCAAGACGGCAAAGCACACGAGCTGAAGGTGCGCCGCTTCGCAGAACTACGCGAGGCGCTGATCACGAACTACCTGATGAAGCCTGCTGAACGACTCCAGCCGCTCGGACGCCAGACCCGCCTGCTCGACGCCCTCAACCAACCGGCCGCAGACGGCGTCGTTCGCGGCCGCATCGGAGTCGACTTCGGGTCCGTCAGCCTGTGCCACGTCGCGGCGGGCTTCACCGACGCGACGATCGAGTTCGCGAAGGGCTTCGCAGTCTGGGACCTGGCACCAGGACACTACATCCTCAACGCCGCGGGCGGCGTAGTCCTCGACCTCCAAGGCAACCGGCTACCCCTGGACTACCAGTTCGGCAGCATGGCCGACATCAACAAGGCGATGGGCAGGCGACAGAAGTTCGTGGCCGCTTCCAGTCTCACCCTCGCACGCGACATCGTCACCTCCATCGACGCCACCTAGAACGGCGGAGGCCCTTCTGCGAAAGCTCACCTACGCTTCGGTGGGGACTGTCTAGATAACGGCTCTGGCCCGTAATCGGTGGTGGCGTTGGGTGATCTTCACCGTAACAGGATGCGGTGGCGCAGCAGGTCGAACCCAGCGCGGCCATGCATCTGTCGCATGATCCTCTTCGTGCGGGTGTTGACGCCTTCGGTGCGGCCGTTGTGGTGCGGGAGGGTGAGGGCGGCGTTCACGGCCGCGCGGTCGAGTTCGAGGCTGCCGTTGGCGAAGCCGTGCAGGTGGGGCAGGTCCGCGGCGCGGAGGGTAGTGATCCAGGCAGTGAGCTTGGCGTCGTTGTCTTCGGCCGGGGTGAGGAGGTCGGCGAAGCTGCGGACGTGGCAGGCTAGTGCGGTCAGTTCGGGGCAGGCAGCCGTGAGCTCCCGCACCAGTTGAGTGTCGCTTTCCCGTAGCCGATCAGCGCGGGTGAGCAGGAGACGGGCCAGGCGGCGCGGGGTGATGACCGGCCGCTCTCCTGCGGCTCGGCCTTGGGTGATGTAGCGGTAGAGCAGATTGAGGCTTCCGGTGTAGCCGAGGTCTTTGATCTCGCGGAACAACTGCTGGACCGCAACGGCGGGATCGGTGGCGCGCCGTTCGCGCAGGTGATCGCGGTAAGGATCGACGAGGGTGGGCCGGTAGCGCGGGGCGCGGCGCAATGCCTCGGGTTCGCGGGTGCGGGCGTAGCGTTTGACGGTGTTGAGGGACAGGTTCAGCCGCCGGGCGCATTCCAGCAGTCCGACGCCCTTATCGAGCAGGTCGTGGATCTGCCGCCGGCGCTCGCGGGTGCTCTGTTCGTGCACCCCGGCGGGCCGGGGTGGGTTGACCGTGGCCCAGCAGGCGCTGTGAGAGCGAACCTCAGCCAGGGTCTTGTCGCAGAAATTCGCCCACAGGTGCCACCTGTCCCCGGCCTGCACCGCATCCGGCAGAGCCCGTCGAATCGCCTCGCCGTAGGCACCCGACCCGTCACGGCAAATGATCTCGACCCCGGGGTGGGCGCGCAGCCAGGCCTCCAGGGCGTCGGCGCCGCGGCCGGGCAGGACGTCGATCCGCTCGCCGGTCTCGGCGTCGGTGAGGATGGTGGCATACCGGTGGCGGCGCTTGAGGGCAAAGTCATCGACACCCAGCACGCGCGGGATCCGCAGCGGTGGCAGCGGCAGCCGCATCAGCAGGCGCAATGCCGTGGACCTGGAGACCGTGACGGCCAGGACCGCCGAGAGCCGAGCCCCTGCCCGGCCGGCCAACTCGGTGACCACCGCGCCCAGTTGGCCGGTGAGCCTGCGTGTTCGACGCTGGTAGCGCTCGAGCAGCCCGGGCACCTGCTCACGGAACGTCTGCCGGGGACATCCCCATACCGGGCAGAGCAGGCGCCGTACTTGGACCGACACCACCACCGGCCGCCCGTCGACCGGGACATCGGCGACCGTCCGATGGTAGTAGCCGTGCACTCGAGCGGTCGGCGTCCCGCACACCGGGCATGGCACTGGCTCGTCGCGAGTACGGGTCATAACCCGAATGAGATCGTTCTCGTCCTTCACGCCCTCGATGAGCAGGGCAGACAGCCCCGAAAACACCACACCCGTGAGATCGTCGATCTTCAGCACGACCCAGCCTGGCAGCTGTTCACTCAACGCCACCACCGATTACGGGCCAGAGCCGTTGTTCTTACACTCCCCTTCGGTGAGCTCGCGGCTACCGAAGTCCGTCATCTTGCGCCAGCGTCGCCCGATCTGAGGCACCGGCACCGCCACCAACGGGCCATCGTCCATCGGGAGCCAAACTGAGTTGAAGACTGGCTCCCGGACTGCCTTGTCGGCAAGGCCATGGCAACGCGGCGGACCTTCTACTCCAAGCGCAGCTTCCTGCCCGACGCTGTCGGAGCCCGGCCTGAACTGGCCGCGGATTAGTGACACAAGGGCGAGAAGCAGAACAAGAGCACCCGTGGACCTCCATGAGCCTGGACTGGTTTACTCGGGCTTGTCACAGGAGCCAGGTGGAAGCGCAGATTTCCCACTCGCGACGAGCTCGAGCAACATCTTGCCTGCGTCTTCAGCCTCATCGAGGGTCATCAGTACTTCAGTCCCGCCGTCAGGGCCGGTAAGGGCCACGATGGGAGCCGAGTCTATTGAATCCTGGCGTAAGGCAGCCAGCAGGGGAGATGCGTAGCATTCGTTGTTCACCCAGTACGGGTAATGGCTGAGCTCGACGCCATAAATCTCGGATCCGTGCTGTGTGTCGAACGGGGCACTGTGCTCATCACAGCACCATGGAGGGCAGGGGGTGCGCCGGGTACTGAGGATGGTGTTGATCGCCTCGCGTAAAGCCTGGATCAACGGAGTCAGCCACTCTCCGTTTCCTGAGCTCAGAGATCTCGGCAGCGCCGAGAAGGCCGGCAGGCCAAGTACCACCGACATGCCTGACTGCGTGCGGTCCCGCCCGGCACGCTCGAGAACATCAACCAGCAAGTCAGCGGCTTCGAGTGTGAGCCGCGTGGGTTCACGACCTGAATGGACGCTGATGTAGATGGTTGTTTCGAGGCAGAGATCGCGTCCTGCACGTTCATGCTGAACGACAGCGATTTGGATGGAAGAGACACCAGCGATGAGGCTGGCGATGAGCCTGGTATGAGAGACGCCTTCCACAGGAGAGTCCGCGTGGCTCAGGCACCACGGCGGACATGAACTATCGCCTAACGGGACAGCACAGCATTCCGCTTCGTTCCGATCTCTGGCTTGCGAGGTTGCCGGCACTACAGCGATCGTCATCGCCACCCTCCTCCTCAATTACGTCGAGTGAATTTAATAGCACACTGAGTTGATCCTTAGGGGGATTCTCCACACACTCCGCAAGCAATCTCGAGCATGGACCTTCGACATGAAGATGGCACGGTGGCGGCCATGAGAGCGGTTCTGATCCAAAGGCATCCTCGCCCACGCGGCTCAGGCCGCCTTCCTGCCCAAAAGCTGATCACGACTCCTGCCGTGCTGTACGCAACCCTCCGCCGCTTCCCCCTCGTCGGCCGAGGCCGACCTGCCTACCCCTCGCTCTCGGAACGCGTCCAGGAGATCGCCGAAGCCGCGACCCGCCCCGGCGTCGACGTGCTGCACGAGGGGCGTACGCGCTGAACAAGGCCGCGGACACGACGGCGATCGCGCAGTTCCTCTCGGACAAGCCGAGGTCCGGCGACATGGTCTTCCGCGCCCGGCTCGGGCTGACCGTCGCCACCCTCGCCGCCGACGTCGACGCCGACATCTCAGCCGTCGTGCACGACCAGGTGGCCGCGGAGGTGATCGAGTCCGGCGATGGATACGCCGCCCGGGACCTCCTCACTGACCACCCCGTGGAGGGCCTGTCCGGCAGACACCACCAGATGCTGACCCGCGTGGTGGAGTCCTCCGGCCTAGGCGCCAAGCACCTCCCTGCGCCGCTGCTCGATTCGCTCACCTGCTCGGTGAAATCGGCGAGTGAGGCGCTGGTCGCGACCGTGTGACTACCCGATGCCCGAGAGCTCACCCTACGCCCTGGCCGCCTCCGGGCGGAGCTGATGCGGGGCGCAGGCACCGACGGCATCCGCCGTCGGTGCCTGCCTGCCAGAAGGGTGGCCGTGTAAGTGCTGCCGCAGAGCTTCGAAGCCCTATGGGGGGTTGACGGGTTGATCGTGGGCGCGCCGTGCGCATGGTTGCCCATGAGGATGGCGCTCTGACTCATCTGCCCTGGATGGGCCAGGTGTCTGCGACGAAGCCAAGGTCATGTTGATCCGGCGTCCCCGTGAGGAGTGCTCGATCAAGCAAGGTGTTGAACTCCTCGCAACTGGTCTCGGGAAGCAGTACGCACGAGTGGCAGGCAGCCCGATTCAGGTTGTCCGTTCCAGCCGCGTCGGACTCCACGCAGAGAGGGTCTGCGGAGCACCATGAGATCCGTTCGATGGCTGTCCGGACGGAGATCGCGAGGTTCCCGGACTCCACCTGTGCCACGATGCCGCCGAGACTTCCGGCGGAGTCGCTGGTCGCCGTGTAGATCAAGAACCCAGACATCTCATCCGACACGTAGAGGCGTTCACGGAGAGACGCAGCGGGATAACCGGAGTCGAGACTCCACTCATTGATGATCGAGTGCGCCAGAGTGTGGATCATGACCAGACGCGGCGTGATCTCCCGGTCCGGCGCGAGACCGAATCGGGCAAAGCGCTTCCGATATGCGTCGTCGATCGGGGCGACCCGGTCACGAACGGCTTGGCGCGTCTCCCAGGTCGCCAACCGTGCGCTGTCCAAGCGGAGGAAGACGCCTTCGCCGATGACCTCGATCGCCGGAAGCCAATCAGGCCGGTGATCGGGGGCGTACAGCGGAGCCCGACGGCTTGGGTTGTCTGGGCTGGGGACCGCGAGCCGAGTGAAGCCCTGAAGCACACGGACCTCGCGCAGCCGCTTGACCCGCATGATCTGGTCAATCCCGTGTTCCGCTGCAACCTTCTCGTCCTGCCACGGCACGCAGACAAAGTCCTGCTTCCCCGGCCTCTCCTCAGTGGTCCTGGTCAGCGCACCGTACTCCTCCAGCTTCAGCGCCGACTCGGAGCTGTCTGAAAGGCCCGCTTCATCCTGTCGGCGTCGTTCGACAGCCTGAATGATCTCTTCCACGCTGTACTGACGATGATTCGCCAGACCTATCTCTTCGAGGCGATCGCGGAGGTCGGGGGCCTTCCGCAGAGAAGTCCAATGACGCTCGACCAGCTTCTGGACGCCCTCGGACCACGGAGGAATGGAGAGGGCAGAACGTACGTCGGAGAACCAGACTCCCGACGCACCACGCTGCATCGCGCGGGGAAGCTCCTCGCATTCCTCGTTGGGCACATCGCCGAGCCAGGGCCGACGCCCAGTGCAGGAGCTGATGCCCTTGAGCGCACCTTTGCTGAGGGCGCCTTCCATCGTCACGGGGCGGACGCCGCAGGTGCACGAGATCTCGATGTCACCGAGCGAAGCACTGCGGCCTGTCGCCTTGAGCTTGAGCTCGTGCTCCCGGCCGTCGCCGCCGGTACCTTCTGCACCCTTGTGCAGCCACCGGAAATAGGGGAAGTCGTCGATGTGGCCCGCTGCACAGCAGACAACAAATCTTGAGGGAACCAGTTCTTGGTCGCAATCCTTGCACTTGGCCGGGCTGCGTGTCGCTCCGAAGAATCTCGCCTTGGCCAGCCGGTTGCAGTCCGGGCAGGACTGAACTTCCGGGAACCGGATGACGGGTACGTCCCCGTATTTATCACTGTCGGAGGCGGGAGGGAGACGAAAGCAGTGGACGCCGAGCTCCTTCTCCAACCGCCGCTCGTGAATGATCTGGTCGTATGGGCCCAGTTCAGGCCAGCGGTTCAGCCCGGCGACCATGAATGACTCACTACCAACGGCGATCAAGGAGCCCACGCCGTAGGTGGTGATGAGCTGAGCGCGCCGTACGCCCCCGATGGGCTTCCCCTTCACCGAGTTCCCCTGTCCAGGTAGATGGTGGATTCCACGTCGACATCGCGCAGACTCCAGAGAGTCGGGAAGGAGTCCGCGACTTGATCGTCCTCCTCGTCCCAATGGCCAGCGTCAACCAGCAGTCCGGGTTGACGGTAGGTCCCGTAGTTCAGCCCCGAGTTGTCTTCGGCGAGTGTCTGCCATCGGTTGATGATGTCGTCGATCTGATCGGCGGTCATGTCTCGCTCGGTCTGGCCGGCCACTCTTTCGACGCGAGCCAAGACCTGTTCACATATCTTGCGGAGATCGCCCTCGAACTCGCTGATGTAGGCGGCGGACTCCTTTGATCGTGCCATTGGGATCATGAGCCGTGCCAGACCTACGAGGGCCGCATGAAGGCCGCGGTCCCGCGCTCGCGCGGAGAAGGGTGTGACACTGGTCGCCTCCACCTGCCGGTACAGAGCCGCGTGGTAGGCGGTGAAGTTCTCGTAGTGCGAGCGGTCCCTGGACCTGGCGGCGTTGAACAGCGTGACCACGAGCCCCGGCCACTTCCGTCCCACGCGACTGGTGGCCTGGATGTACTCGGACGTGGACTGGGGCTGGCCCATCATCACCATGAGGCCGAGACGATCGACGTCCACCCCGACCGAGATCATGTTGGTGGCAAGGATCACGCCCAGCGCATCCGGGTATGGCGTTGCCATGTCCTGAAGATGGCCGGGGATGGCACTCGATGGCTCGCGGCTCGTGAGTTCGATGTCGCGACCGATGTCGCGACGTTTCTGGCGCAGGGTCTCGCTCAGCAGATCAAGCCGATCGTTGACGTCGTCCTGGACCTGCAGCTTTGCGCCGCCGAGGAGACGAAGGCTGTTGAAGTAGCCCAGGAGAGTCCAGTAGGCGTCACGCACATCGTCGTCGCCCTGGATTGCCTGGGCGTGGTGGAGGAGGGCGGCGTAGGTGCGCACCATGAGGCTGGTCTGACTGGTGGCAGGCGCCATGAGTCCGACATATCGCCGGCTGGCCTTCCGCGAAGGTGGAGTCTCGACGGAGAAGTAGGAGTCGCGCGCGTCCAGCCCCGGAGGAGGGAACTGCTCCACCTTGCGATCGAACAGCGCACGGCCTTGCTGGACGGCACGCCGAATCGTGGCAGTTGAGGCCACCACCTTGGGCCGCTTTCCGATCAGGTCCACGACGGTCTCGTACAGGCCGGCGAGTGTCCCCAGCGGGCCGGAGATGAGATGAAGCTCATCCTGAATGATCAGTTCTGGAGGTGGTTCCGAGCTGAAGTGGTTGAAGAGATTGCCGATCTCCGGCTTCCACGGAAGGCCGGCGAACTTGTCGGCGGTCGCGATGATTAGCGTAGGTCGGGCGGCGTAGATGACCTCGTCCACAACGTGGATGGGCAGTCCACGGGCGAAGTCGCACCCGACGGTCTCACAGGCGATCACGACACGATCTCTTGAGACCCTGTAGTTGTAGTGATCGAGAGCCGTACCACACCAGGGACATGCCCGGATCTGAACGGGATTCTCTTCCTGAACCTCTTCGTTCTTGGCCAACTTGCGGAGGGCCCGCTTTGCCTCGTCCAGCGTGTTGGGCGTGGAACCGCGGCCGACCCACATGCCAATCGAGATCTCCGTGTGGCCGAGCCGTTCCTGCCGATCGAGACGCAGTCGCTCCATACAGCACATCAAAAGTGCCGCACGCTCGAACTGTTGCACCGTGAGGAGACGAAGCGTGTAGCGCATCAGGACGGTCACGCCACCCCCGTTCAGCGGGTCACGAAGACGACGAAGGAACGTAGAGAAGGCGATCAGCCCCAAGTACGCCTCGGTCTTTCCACCACCGGTGGGGAACCAGAGCACGTCGGCGATATCCCGATCATCGGACGTGGGATCTGCGACGCCCCGCAGCGACAGGAGCATGAAGGCGATCTGGAACGGACGCCAGACACCCACCGACTCGTCGGGGGAGGCGCTTCGCCCATCCGGGGAAGACTTCAGCCACTCGGTTCGAGAGCGCTGCATGGCCATGGCCTGATTGGCGAGTCGGAAGGCTTCCATCGGGGCGGAGTCCGCCGAATTCGCCAGAAGCTCGATTCCCGCATCCATACGAGCACACGCGGTGGTGCACCGCTCAAGGTGCTCCATGGCGGTTCTCCGCATTCCATCGTCCGCGATGCCCTGCGCCAGTTCGCCACTGCGCGCGATCCACTGCCGATAGCCCGCCGTGAGATCTCTCAAGGCGGAGATGACCTCTCCATCGGAGGCTGTGGCCAGATGGCGCATGCCGAGCCGCCCGACGTCGATCGCGGGATTCGAGTCGGCCAGTCGAAGGTCATGTGTGGGGACGAAGGTCGTCCGAATCCAGCCAGTCGACGCATTGGTCGCCATGTCATTGACAGCGATCTCCGAATGCTCCCATTCCACTGCACAACCGTGGCCGGTGGCGAAGACCGGCGCATGGCGATAGAGGAGCCGGTAGGAGTTCAGTTCCTCGTCGGAGTCGGCTGAGCCGAGCGAAGGACGTTCAACGAACGGGCGCGACGCCCCCTCGGCTCCCTTGACAGTGATCCGGGGCTGGAAGAAGGAGGTCGCGTCTCGGTCTGCGCTGTTAGCGGACGATTTATAGGTGTTGATCAACGCCAGTGTGACGGCCGCCGCGCCGTCGGCGTTCGCCTGCCGTACACGCACGAAAAGTTGCAGATTGTCCGTGAGCGGGATCGGGGTAGGCTGGCCGGCCACGGAGACCTTGACCTCCTGCGGGGCAATCGAGATGGGCTCGCGACGCCAGGCCTCGTCCGCCACCGCACTTGTCCGACTGCGGCGCCCTTCGGCTGACTCGGGGACGTACCGGGCGGCCTCCACCTCGACGATGATCGACTCCGCCTTCGTGACGTCGACGGAGAATGTCATGCCCATGGACGAGGGGTATCGAACGTTTGCCATGGTGACGGCCGGGTCGGGCGCGTCGAACGGATGGCGACTCTCCAGCTCTTCATCGAGAGCCTTGTCGTCGCCCACGCTGTCGTCCGATTGGGGGAAGAGGATGCCTGCCGCGTACTTGGTGATCGGGGGGTCGGCGATCACCTCGGTCGGTGAGCCGGCTGGGCCGATCAGGTCGCGCTCCAGCTGGGTCACCAGTTCGTCGCGGAACGCATAGTGCTTTTTGAAGCTCATGCCTGCTCTCCAGCCCAATCGAAACGACCCAGCCCGGCGATTCGTGGGCGCAGCCAGACACCCGACCATCCGAGACCGGCGTTGACACCCGCGGCCTCTCGACCGACCACGGTCTCCACACTGTCTACCCGAAGCTCCTCGATACGGGAGGGGATTCTGCGATCACGCCCTGGTAGAAGCGTCCGCAAGGCAGCGGCGAAGCTGTCCGAGGTGACACCGATCCGATTCCCGTCATGCTCAACGACATATCTTGGGACCTCCGCGGACGAGGCTCCCGCAACCTGCACCAGAGTGACGGGATCTCCGGGGTTCACCGTCGTGGCCAGATAGGTCTGGATCTCTTGGGCATCCGCTTGAAAGCCCACCGTGCCGGCGGGATCCTCAGCGTTCACGTCGTCGGGGCGAATCTCCATGCCGAGATTGCGCCCGGCCTTGAAGCCGAGTTCCGCCCATCGCCCGTCACGCTGCTGCCTCAGGTGCCCTGTGGTTAGCTTGGCGGCCGGCTTCACGTACATCAGCAGATCGCGGGGACGAGTCATCGCGACGTACAGCAATCGAGCACGCTCAGCCTGCTCGATTGGACCGTCATCCGGCGCCTCGCCTGGATCGACGACTACGACCTGATCGAACTCGAGGCCCTTGACCCGGTGGATGGTGGAGACAGCGAGAGGCTCGGACTGCGGCGGGCAGAGTTCGTCCGGATAGTCCCCGGACGCCAGCCGTCGGCGGACGGCGGTGAGGTCGAGTGTCTCCCCGCGACGATTGGGGTCCATACGCCGAAGGAGCCCCCAGGCTTCGCGTGAATCCACCGCCGCGTCCATAATGATCGGGAGGACGGAGTCCTTCAGCGGCTGTTTGGAGTCGACATCTCGGAAAAGCGCGGCAACCCATGAAGGAATGACCCTGTCCTGGGCTGAACGCTGAAGGCGGTGCTGCACGCCGAGCTCGTGCAGGCATCTGGAGACCAGAAGTGTCTCCCTGTTCCCTCGGCAGAGAAGAGCCGTGGGTGCGGTCATCCGGGACAGCACAGGGGCGGCCTGGTCCAATGTGCCGAGTGAGTCGCCGGCCAGCAGCACTGTGCGCAGCTCCTGCTGAAGCTTGCCGAAGGGGGCATCGGACGCGCTGAGCGCGGTGCTGAAGTGTAGTGCCGCCCTGGCCTCCGGCTCGCGGGCACGGAAGTTGCCGGCGAGCGTGATTTCCGTCAGATCATCCGCGAAGCGTTCCCGTATCGCGTCATACAGCCGGGCTGCACCGGCCAGACGGTCCTGGGGATCATCGAGTTGGAAGCCGTAGATGCCCTGAGCGGGGTCACCGAGGAGGGTGAACCCGTCAAGGTCGGTCCGAAGGAGGGCGTGCACCAGCTCCGCCCGATCCCCGACGAGGTCCTGTACCTCGTCGACAACGAGGTGTCGCACCTCGCCGACGAGCTCAGCGGCGTCCGAGTCCTCCTTGAGTAGTCGCGTTGCCTCGCGGATCCGTTGATCGAAGTCCTGACGCCGCCAAGGGCCGTCAGGCATGACCTCGGACAAGATCCACGTCGCGTAGGAGTCGAACGTCCGGACATCGACGTGTGCCGCCCCAGAGCCGAACGCTCGGAGTCGACTGCGGATTTCCCGTACGGCGGCGCGGGAGAAGCTCAGCACCAGGAGTTCGGAGGGTTCGAGCTCCTCCTCATCGATGAGAAACGCGAGGCGGTGAATCAACGAGAGCGTCTTGCCCGTGCCTGCGGGGGCCGTCACGAGAAGTCGAGCAGTCGCCGGCTTCTCCACGAGTTCTTGCTGCTCATCGGTCAACTGGACGCTTTCGTTCACGACTTCTTCCAGAGGTAGTCGAACTGACGGAATGCCAGCTCCTCGCCGTACTGAGCGATGTTGTCAGCCACGTTGACGATCAGACACTCCTCCTTACCGCCGTTCAGAGGGCCACGAATGCCTCGGCCGATCATCTGCTGGTAGACGTTCGGGCTGTACGTGGGACGTCCGACGATCACGGCACGGGTGGCCGGTGCGTCAAATCCCTGGGAGAGGACGTTGTAGTTCGCGAGGACTCGGATCCGCCCGCGTCGGAACTCCTCGATCGCATGCCTGCGCTGACCAAGATCGGTGTCGCTGGATACGGCGGCTGCTGAGATTCCCTTCCGGGTCAGCAGCGCAGCCATGGTCTGGGCGTGGTTGACCGAGGTGGCGAAGAGCAGAATCGGCCAGTCGTCGGGCAAGGAGAGAATCTTTTCGAGCAGGATCCCGTTGCGGATGGAGTCGTGGCCGAGCCGCTCCTCCACGGAAGCCGGCAGACGGTGCATCTGCACGAGAGATTCATGCTCGCGGGCGTTGAGAGCCAGCTCCACGCCGGGAAGCACTTCATGTCTGACCCGGGCGAGGACGCCGAGCTTCTGCAACGTCGCGTACGGCTCGGACCCCAGGATCTCCGTGCCGTCACGGTGATGATCCAAACGATTGCTGCCGTAACGTGCGACCAAGCGGTTGGTCTCCTCCGTGTTCGCTCCGCGGAAGGCAGTAGCCGTCAGACCGATCAGGGCGCAGCGAGACCGGTGAGGCGTCAGACCGAGAGCGGCCAGCACCCGCGTGTACCTCGGGCTGATGGAGGTGTGCGCCTCGTCCACGATGACCGCCTGGGCTTGCCGGAGCCAGTCGTAACGGTCTGACTCGACGACCTTTTCCAGCTTGGCATCGGTGGCGATGACGAGGTGGAACCCCTCCTCCACGGGATCGGCCTCATTTGCATTCCACAGTCGGCTGATGGTCAGCTGCTGTGCGGGACCCGTGTGGCGCCATACCATCTGCCATGTCTGTACGGCCTGCTCACAAAGCTCGTCCGTCTGCGCCACCCACAGGACAGGGACGTTGATCGACTCCTGTGGGAGCGATCGGAGTCGCCGGATGATCGCCTCGACGGCCACCCGTGTCTTGCCTGCACCAGTGGGTAGGCTCAGCATGCCTCGCTGGGCTGGACGGCTCTGAAGCGTTTCCAGAATCCGACCGACCATGAGCTCCTGGTACTCGTGAAGGGACGGGAAGTCCACAGGTCCTTGCACCGTAAGCACCGGATCGAGCCCGGCCTGACGGTATCCGGCGTACTCGGCGGGGAAGCCGAGATCCGTGACAAAAGCCTTCGCCTGGTGGTTGCCGGCCATCTGAGTGGGGATCGGGAAGCCCCTGTCCTCCAACTCCTGACGGAACTCGCGGAGAATGCTCGAACCGTGCACGGCCAGGGCAAGTTCCGCGATCGTTCGGTCGCTGACCGGTCCTTCCTCGCTCTCCACCGCGTCAACGAGACCGTACGGCAGGCGTTCGCGAAGGACATCACCGCCGAGCATGGCGACGAGCTTGTCACGGAGATCCGGAAGTTCTCGTACCGCAACAATCTGCTTGTCTCGCCTAACGCCCTCTCGGTGCTGGAGAACATCCCGGCAGCGCTCCTCGGAGAGTCCCAACCTGAGGAGCACGTTCAACTCCCGGATCAGCTCCAGGTCATCGCCACCGTTCAGCCAATAGACCGACTCGTCGCGCCGGCCGATGCGGACGTCTTCAGAGGTCTGACCTGCCGGCGTGCGAATGAGCTGCTCCAAGCCCTCACATCTCTGCAGGTTCAAACCTCGCAGGGGACGCCCTGGCTCGAACTTCAGCTGAGGGAACACGTCCTCCAGCGGGATCGGCTCGCCGGGATAAGTGACCCGAAGCTCGGTGATGTAGACCTCGTCAAAGGTCTTCATGCTCCACTGATCAACCATGAGGGCGACATCGTCCGAGGTGGGCACGAGGATGGCGGGAATTCCGCCGGTCACCAGGCGTCGATACTGCCCGATGTCCGACGTGGCGACGGCTTCCGAGGGATGACAGGCTAGCCAGCCTTCGCCCTGCTGGCAGCGGATCTTCGCGGGGGCGCTCAACTGAGTGGCCGCGAGCGCGTAGAGCATGCCAAGTTCGATGTGGCTATCGCTCTCAAGCGCTTGGTTCAGAATCGACAGCCAGAGGGTCCCCTTGATGCGCTCCAAAGTGTCGGCAAGCCCAAGTGCACGAGCAAGACCGGCGTCGATGTCGGCGACGGGAAGTACCCGGGCATGCTCCCGTAGCTGCGGGCCGACACAGTCAGCGACACGGCGAAGCCCCATCGACGTGGCCAGCATGCCGGCCTGCTCGATGGCCCAAATCAGCGGCGACTGAATGGACACCGGCGTGTCATCCGGCCTCGTGCGCGCGTAGACCTGCCAGGTGGTGGCCAGGTCCTTCGGGGGCAGGTTCTGGATGAATCGCGCCCGCGCTGCAGGTGTGAGGACGAATAGAAGTCCGAGATGACTCGCGACCGGCGGACCATCCACGACGATCTTTCCCTGCTGGGGGCGGCGCACTCCGGCTGGGAGTGTCTTGTAGTAAAGATCGATCATGCGGGACTCGTAGTCATCAAGCCAGGGCGCATGAGCCGGTCGAGGCTCGACACCGGGCTTGTCCGACATCCCCAGCAGGCGCAGCATCCTCATGTCATCGTTGTGGAAATCCTCGTGGACCACGAACCCGCCGTCCTCCGGGCTCCCCGAGGGGATGACGGCTCCGGGCAGCAGGCATTCGCCCAGCAACCGGTATGCCCCGCTGCGCGTTTGAACCTTGAGAACATCGACGACGGCTTCGTCGATCAGGTGCTGGACTGCTTTGTCCGCGCCGACCTGTCGGGCGAGCAGCCAGAACTTCTCCCAATCGGCACTCGTGTAGAGGCGGAACCCTCCTGAGACGGCCGCCGCGAATCGCCCAAAGGCGTCCGCCTCCCTGATCTCCAGGATGTCAAGGAAACGGGAGGCCTCCGCCTCCTCCTCTAGAGCCGGGTCCACATAAACGGTCCCCTCCGCTGCCGGGTCCATCGGCGAACGTCGAAAGACCTCGCCCTTACGGGGGGGCACCATCCGTCCATGGTCCGTGCGCAGGACTGCAGCATTGAGCGCCTCAGCTCGATATGGGTGGTTATGCTCGACCAGCTCGGAAACGATCGACAGTGCAACAGCAGATGCGGCGACGGAACCGTCGGAGACGAGTGCCTCCAACCACTCCTTTACGGTGGCTCGTCGTCCGCCCGCTGCTTCGATCAGCGCGTCGGCGCGAGCCCGACGGGTCGCCGATCGTTCGATCGAAGGATGGCACCATTCGCTTGGACGGCCAGGGTAGGCGGCCCACCGCTCGACCAGGGCAGCCCAGCGTTGCTCCTCGTTGGTCGATGCTCCCGGTCCGATCGTCAGGGGCCGGCTCCCGGGTGCCTTCGGATGGATTGAAAGATCTCTGGGGTTCTGAAACTCCCCATCTTGGTCTGGGATGGAGGGGTTGGAGGCGGCATGTTCGCGAACCAACTCCGTCAGCGACTCGTCAGCCCAGTTGCGTGTCTCTCGACCACGCGCAGTGAGCAGCTCCAGTGGCTTGGCAGGGTCTTCCGAAGTGGCCAACTTCGGCAAGGAAGCCACAATGAGCTGAGCGGCCTCCTTCATCAATTCGTCGTTGAAGGCATTGTCGCCCAGGATGTGCCTGCGGTCCTCATTGGTCTTCCATGCGGCATTCAGCACGCCACTCAAGGTGGTCTTGTACTCGGTGGGAAAGAACGCCCAGAAAGTCCCATCACGATTCCAGCCCACGTCGGGAACAGCCCAGGCGATAGGCACCTCGACGCGGTTACGATACTCCCCGGCATCGGCCCACGCCTTGTCCGTGAGAGGTGAGGAGATTTCGAAGACCGACCAGTACGAAGGCTCGGACGCAACACCGTTCTCGACGATTTGGAGGGAGCGACGCTCTCCTTCGCCCCCGACCACGATCTTCTTGAGGTATGCCTCACTTGTGCGATCTTCGAGGATCACTTGGCCGGCATGCGGAGAGAAGACCGCAAACTCCGCTGGAAACTTCCGGAGCTGCTTTGACAGTGGCTCCGCCGCTTCGGCGTTGCGGAGCGGGAGCTTTACCACGGTGACAGCCCAGGACATCAGGTCATTCAGCGTGGCATCGGCTTCCCGTTCCCTGCTCGGATCCAGCACTTGAGCAACGCGAAGGACGGGCGTGGCTGTTGAACGGGCGTCGGGGACGCGCTCCAGGATCCGCTCCCGGGCGTAACTCGCGGACCACCCAAACGATCCGGTGCGGCTGAAAAACTGCGGTCGGTCGGAGACACTCAGGACCGACTTGAATCCGACACCGAAGCGCCCGATCTCCGCTCCGCGCTTTCCGGACAGGTGCGAGGCCAGGATGCTCCGAGCCCCGTCCTCCGTCACCGGCCGTCCCTTATTCGCGCAGTACAGCGCCTCCGCTGTCAGTACGACGTGGATCAGACCGTCAGGCCGGCCCCGAAGCTCGTCCGCTCCATTTTGGATCAGTTCGAAGAGCTGGCGGGTCCCGTACCCGCCTTCCCGAATGGATCTCTCGATGTTCGCGTGCTCTTCGACCAAAGTGATGTTCGCTACATAGGAGTTGAGGCAAGCCTCCGACTGGGCGAGGACCACTCGCGCAACTGGGCTTTCGTCCCCTACCCAACCGGAAAGACCGCCGGCCCCCGCCTCGTTCGGACTGACCACTGCGATTCGCTCCTCACCCACATGCGGGGTAGCTGGTTTAGATGTTTATGCCAGAGAGGTCTGACAAATTCTGTGGGCCGCCGAGGCGGCCCACAGGCTAACCCTCCAGATCGGCAAGCCTGAAGTGCCCCGGCGGGATGTCGTTGGGGGCATCGTCATGTGACTGAATCAACCACCCCTGGTCGACCAGCTCGCGGATCTCCTGACGCCACGCGGGCGTCTTGGCGACTCGTTCGAGCTGCTGAGGACTCGCGGGCCACGGGCTGATGTGCAGGAGGTATTCGATCAGGCGCTCGCCGGGGTGCTTGCCGCCGACAGACTCGATGGTGCTCTCGCTCGTGGCCACGGTCTCCTCCAGCTGCGGCGCGGCAAGACGGTAAGGAGCCTCGGCGCCGGCACCGAGCGTTTCGATCTGCCAACCCACTTCGCGGAGCTCTCGGATGCGCCGTGCCCAGGCGCGGATAGCCGCGACCCCCTCAAGCTGACGAGGGTGAAGCGTTTCGCCGGGGTGGCTGCGGAAGTACAGGAGGAGAGCGGTGCGGGCACCACCGACGACGTCCTGACGGATTTCGCCGAGTGCGTCCCGGGAATCGGAAAGGCGGGTGCCGACCTGAGACGCGGTCTCAAGCCAGTCCTGTGCCCTCAGATCCTGGCGTGGAGTCGCCTGGACGATCGCCAGAGCCTCCTTCAGAGAGCGCTCAAGCCGGTCTAGCTGTTTGCTGTGCGAGGTCGCCATCGAGTCGAAGAGCCTTTCATCGAAATCGACGAGTAGGTGAGAGCTGAGCCTTTCATCGAGGAGTAGGTGATTTGAGACATGCTTACGCAGAGCCATGTATTGGTGCTCGGAAACAAGGCTCTTACTTACTGGCTTGCTCGAAAGTTCCGCCCAGCGAAGGATGAACGTCGAGCGTTGATGGCAGATTCAGTTTTAAAGTTGCTCTCGTCGGGGCCGACGCCTTCAGGCTTATGAGCGCATCCTGGCGACATGCTTTGACGAGACGGTGCGAGGTTGTCTCCCTGGAGGCTAGATGTGGACCGGCACACGTGTCAATAGGGGACAGAATTCTCATCGAGCCTAAGTGGAAATGCGTGGACTCTACCACAAATAAGACAAGAGGGACTTATGGTGCGAAAGCTATACGGGCTGGCAGTTGAGTGGATGTTTCCGTCTTGCTCTTGTGCTGCCCAGGAGTCATAGGGGAGGCTCTGCCGTGGTTCCAGGTGGGCGAGGATGCTTCCTGGGGATCATGGTGAAGAATCAGGACTCAGCGCGATGCGATTGAGAGGCGTCGGGCGATCTTCTTCCGGCCTTGCCTGCTTAGGCTGAGCCGGTTCTTCGACCCGAACCGAAATATGGGAGGAGGACGTGACGTCGTGAATGACCTGTGCAGGGCATGAGTGGGAGATTCAATGCATGGCGAAACTCTGCCCGTCATGCTGGAGTCGGACTCTCCCGTGATCTCTTAGGAGAGCTCGCGGGTGGCTATTCTCTAGCCAATATTTGGGCTGGACAGCCTCCACCGTGGGAGGCGATCTTAGCGATAGCCAGCGTTTGTGCATTTCCTTCGATTGTCGGTACGCTGGCCGGTTCCGCCGCAAACATCATGTTGACAGCAGGTGTAATCAGCGACCGAGAACCAGGGAAGGCGGCCAGCTGCATAGCAATGGCTCGCGAATTTAACCGTCCTGGCGACTGCCAGGCTCGTCTGCGGAGTCATTCGGCACCTTCGAGTCGGCGCCGAAGGCGAGCTCGTAGATGAACCGTGCGAGACACTCGCCGAGCCTTGGAGGAACGGCGTTGCCTATCTGGCGGGCTACCTCAATCTTGGAGCCGACGAAGACAAAGTCGTCTGGAAAACTCTGGATCCTCGCCGCCTCACGATGCGTAATGGGCCTGTCGTGGACGGGGTGCAGATAGCGCCCCTTCTCCGGCTTGTAGAACTCTGTACGGATCGTCACGCTGGGGCGATCCCACCACAGTCGCCCCATGACGTCAGTCGTTCCCGTAGGCTTCTCCGCCCAGCATCGCGGCTCCAAGTCTGGGCGGTTGCGGCGGAGATCGAAGCGATTGCCGCCAGCGGGGATGGCGCGGTAGCGCTCAAGAGACTTCTGAGTTGGCGTACGACGGATGTGAAGATCTTGGCGCCCGGCCTCGTCGACGGAGATCTCCGTGAGCTCCGGATAGGCGGGTAGATCGGCGATGGTGTCGAGCAGGGTGACGTAGGGCCTTTGCCCCGGTGAGTCTGGGCCGTGGGTCGGCAGCGGAGGCCAGGGCACCTCGTCCACCCCACGGACGGCGACAAAGATGCCACGCCGTCTGTTCTGCGGTACGCCGTAGTCGGCGGCGTTGAGGACGCCGTAGCCGAACTTGTATGACCTGAGGTCCTCATCCGTCTCCATCAGTTCGAGTAGACGGGCGAACTGTGCCGACTTCTGGAACTCCGGCACGTTCTCGATCACGAAGGCTTTGGGCCTCACTCGGCGCACGGCCTTTAGATACTGCTGCCAAAGCTCGTTGATCTCCGCCCGGCTTGCATCGTCCCGGTCGCGCCCAAGGGGACTGAACCCTTGGCAAGGAGGCCCACCGATGATCACATCTGCCTGCGGGTAGTCCTCGACCTGCACCTTCTCGATGTCGCCGTCGTAGACCGGACAGCCAAAGTTCTGCTTGAAGGTACGCGCTGCAGCAGGGTCGTGCTCGACTGCGAAGACGGTTTCGTAGCCCATTCCGGACTGCTTGAATCCCTGGGCCAGTCCGCCTGCGCCTGCGAACAGATCGATCATGCGGATCGTCCCAGTCATCGACACCCTCCCCCGTGAACCACAGCCCTGTAACTATAGGGGCGGTTGTTCAGTCGGCTTCCCTGTGATGCGTAGTCTGGCAACCGGCGCGCGACCGCAGAGGTCACTTTAGCGACAGTAAACACCTCCTGCCACGGAAAATCGAGCATCTGTTCGCACCGTCTCGGCGTGCCCCTACAGTGACCAGACGAAACTCTCCGCCCTAGGCGGTGTCCGGTAGATCAGCGTTGATCCATAACAGCGTGCTGACCAAGGTGATGGCGGCTCGGTAGTTGCGGGCGAGTTTGTCGTAGCGGGTGGCGATGGCGCGCCATTGCTTGAGCTTGTTGAAGCAGCGTTCGACGACGTTGCGGCGGCGGTAGGCGGCCGGGTCGAAGGCAGGCGGGCGTCCGCCGTGTCTGCCGCGTCGTCGCCGTCCGGCCTGCTGGTCGGTGCGTTCGGGAATGGTGGCCTTGATGTGTCGGGATCGCAGGTGGCTGCGGATGGCGCGGGAGCTGTAGGCCTTGTCGGCGACGACGCGATCGGGCCGTGTCCGGGGACGCCCGCCTCCTGGCCGGGCGACGGTGATCTGCTGCAGGACCTCGGTGAAGACGGTGCAGTCGTTGACGTTGCCGGCGGTGATGAGAACGGACAGGGGCAGGCCGCGCCCGTCGGTGGCCAGGTGCAGCTTGCTGGTCAGTCCGCCGCGGGATCTGCCGAGTGCCTGATTCGTCCTGTCCGGTTCCCCTTTTTGCGTGCGCCGGCCGCGTGCTGGTGGGCGCG
>NZ_JBSFSX010000036.1:0-18022 GCF_053590035.1 Nonomuraea sp. NPDC003214
CGGCGGCCGAGCGGGTGAGCGTCACGTCGCGGAAGATGCCGGGCAGCCACCACATGTCCTGGTCCTCCGCCCCCGCAAAGCGCGGCCCGAGCCCGCAAGGCGCGCAGCGCCCGCTGGCGAGGCCCTCCGCAGGTGAAGGACCGCCGGTGGTGCGGGCGCCGCCGGCGGGACGGTCAGCGCCGGTCGAGCAGGGCGTTGATCATCCCCTGCAACTGCTCCCGCCCCGAAACCCCCAGCGCCCCGCCGAGCGCCTCGGCGAGCCGGTCGTACGGGTCCTCCATGGGCACCGCCCCCAGCTCCTCGGCCAGCTCGGCGACGGTCCACGGCCCGTCCCTGTGCACCGCAGGCCCGGCCGTCCACCCCTGGTTCACCGTGACCGTGCCGCCCCTGACGGACAGCACCTGCCCGGTCCGGGGGCACGCGGCGGAGGCCAGGTAGGCGGCGATGGGGGCGACGGCGGCGGGGTGCAGCGGGTCGAAGCCCTCGGCGGGCGGCTCGCCGCCCATCCCGGGCACCTCCAGGGTGAGCCTGGTACGGGCCATCGACGGCGAGACGCAGTTGACCCGCACGCCGTACCTGCCGAGTTCGAGGGCGGCGACGGTGGTGAGGGCGGCCACACCGGCGTTCGCGGAGGCGTAGGAGGCCTGGGTGGGCAGCGGGTTGAGCAGCCCGGAGCCGGACGAGGTGTTGATCACGGCGCGGTCGGCGCGGTCGCCGGCCTCGTACCGTTCGCGCCAGTGGCGGGCCGCCCAGCGGGTGACGGCGAACGTGCCCTTGAGCTTCACCGCCACGACGTCGTCGAACTCGTCCTCGCCCAGGTCGGCCAGGCCGAGGTTGCGTTCGACGGCGGCGTTGTTGACGACGACGTGCAGGTCGCCGAAGGTGTCGACGGCGGTGGCGACCATGCGGCGGGCGCCTTCCCAGTCGGCGACGCTGTCGGTGCTGGCGACGGCCTGGCCGCCGCGCGCGACGATCTCCTCGACCACCTTGGCGGCGACGCCGGTGTCGCCGCCGCTGCCGTCGATCTCGACGCCGGGGTCGTTGACGACGACCTTGGCGCCTTCCGCGGCGAAGAACAGCGCCTCCTCGCGGCCGATGCCGCGGCCCGCTCCGGTGATGAGGGCGACGCGCCCGTCAAGACTGCCCATGGGGTCCTGCCTCTCTCCAAGTGACTACATCCAATGTATTACTACATCAGATGTACTAAACTTGCGGGCATGACGGGATTGCGGGAACTCAAGAAGCAGCGCACACGGCAGGCGCTGGTCGAGGCGGCCGTCCGGCTCTTCGAGGAGCGGGGCTTCGAGCAGGTCACCGTCGCGGAGATCGCCGAGGCGGCCGAGGTGTCGACGCGGACGTTCTTCCTGCACTTCCAGGCCAAGGAGGACGTGCTGTTCGCCAACGCCGACGTGCGGGTGGACCTGGGGCTGCGCGTGGTCGCCGAGCGCGGGGAAGGCGAAAGGCCCGCCGACGTGGTCGCGCGGGCCATGGAGGAGATGATCGGCAACGCCTGGGACGCCGACCTGACGAGCGGGCTGGCGCAGCTACGGGTCCGGCTGGCGGCCACCGCCCCGGCGTTGCAGGCCCGGCTGCTGCACCGCTACGTCACCGCGCAGCACGAGCTGACCCAGGCCCTGCGGCAGGCGTACCCGGACGAACTCGACCCGATCGGGGCGGCCGCGCTCGTGGGCGCGGCGGTGGGGGCGGTGAGCGCGGCGACGCTCGCCGCGCTGGAGCGCGGCGACGCGCCCGCCGAGGTGCGGGCGGCGATGCGCCGCGCCACGGAGCTGATCGCCGGGGCTCAGCCGGGACGGGAGCCCGTCACCAGGTAGACGACGTCACGGGCGACGCGGACCGCGTGATCGGCGTAGCGCTCGTAGTAACGGCCGATGAGCGTGATGTCGATGGCGGGCTCGACGCCGTGGGCCCAGTCCTTGCCCAGGATGTTCTTGAACAGCCGCCGGTGCAGCCGGTCCATCGCGTCGTCGTCCTGCTCCAGCTCCAGGGCCGACTCGACGTCGCGGGAGGCGACGCAGCTGCCGGCCTTGGTGACCAGGTTCTCGGCGATCTGGCCCATCTCCACGATCGTGGAGCGGATCTCCGCGGGGATGGCCGAGTCGGGGTGGCGCAGCCGGGCCACCTTGGCGACGTGCACCGCGAGGTCGCCCATCCGCTCCAGGTCGGTGCCCATGCGCAGCGCCGTGACGACCATCCGCAGGTCGACCGCGACCGGCTGCTGCCTGGCCATCAGGTCGAAGATGGACGCCTCGATGTCCGCGAAGATCGCGTTCACCTCCTCGTCGCGGGAGATCACGCTCTCCGCGAGCTGGAGGTCGGAGTCGAGCAGGGCGGTCGTGGCCCGGGAAATGGCCGAGCGGACAAGCCTGGTCATCTCGACCAGCTTGTCGGTCAGGGAATCAAGTTCTTCATGGTACGCGTCGCGCATGTCGTCACCGTATGTGGGCGTCGATGAACGAACTCCTACGCCGAGATGAACTTTCCGGGAAAGCCGGGTTCATCCGCAGGTGAGAGGGGTGTGCTCGGCGTGGCGCCGCCTACCATCGAAGACATGAGTGAGATGGCCATGAGCTTCGCGGCCCTGGCCGGCTTCGTCGTGGGGGCTCTCGCGGTGCTGTTCTACCGCAATCAGATCGAGGCGCCCAGCCGGGCCGGTGCGGCCACCGACAACGACCCCGGTGCGCTGCCGCAGGGCGTCGCCTCCGTGCTGGCCGTGCTGCCCTCGTCCGCCGTGGTGCTCGACGGCCAGGACCGGGTGCTGCGCGCCAGCTCGGCCGCTCGCGCGTTCGGGCTGGTCAAGGGCGACCGGCTGATGGCGGCCGAGCTGCTCGCGCTGGCGCGCCAGGTGCGCCGCGACGGCGAGATCCGGGAGACCGAGATCGACGTCGCCGGGCACAAGTTCGGGCAGGAGACCACCAGCTTCGCGGTGCGCGTCGCCCCGCTCGGCTCCTACGGGCAGGTGCTAGTCCTCGCCGAGGACCAGACCGAGTCCCGCCGGGTCGAGGCCGTGCGGCGCGACTTCGTGGCCAACGTCAGCCACGAGCTGAAGACCCCCGTGGGCGCGCTGAGCCTGCTCGCCGAGACGATCCAGGACGCCGCCGACGACCCCCAGGCCGTCACCCGCTTCGCCGGCCGCATGCAGCACGAGGCCGCCAGGCTCACCTACCTGGTCCAGGACCTCATCACGCTGAGCAGGATCCAGGGCGCCGAGGCCATCCCCACGCCCGGCCAGGTCTCCATCGACGAGGCCGTCCAGGACGCCATCGACTACTGCAACACCAGGGCCGGGGCCAAGGACATCACGCTCGTCTCCGGCGGCACCGAGGGGCTGCGCATCTGGGGCGACGACGAGCTGCTGGTCACCGCGTTGCGCAACCTCATCGACAACGCGATCGTCTACAGCCCCGAGCACACCCGCGTGGTCATCAGCGCGCGGCCGGCCGGCGACAGCGTCGAGATCAGCGTCAGCGACCAGGGGATCGGCATCTCCGAGGAGCTGCAGGAGCGCATCTTCGAGCGCTTCTTCCGCGTCGACGCCGCCCGCTCCCGGGCGACCGGCGGCACCGGCCTGGGCCTGGCCATCGTCAAACACATAGCCGCCGCGCACGCCGGCGAGGTCTCCGTCTGGAGCAAGGAAGGCTCCGGCTCGACCTTCACGCTGCGCCTGCCCGCCTTCGGCGGGACGGCGCTGCCCGCACCACCCTCGATTCCCCTGGAGACGGTCAGATGACCAGAGTTTTGGTCGTGGAGGACGAGGAGTCCTTCTCCGACGCCCTGTCCTACATGCTGCGCAAGGAGGGGTTCGAGGTCTCTGTCGCGGCGACCGGGCCCGAGGCGCTCGACACCTTCGACCGCAGCGGCGCCGACCTGGTGCTGCTCGACCTCATGCTGCCGGGCCTGCCCGGCACCGAGGTGTGCCGCTCGCTGCGGCAGCGCTCGAAGGTCCCGGTCATCATGCTGACGGCCAAGGACAGCGAGATCGACAAGGTCGTGGGCCTGGAGCTGGGCGCCGACGACTACGTGACGAAGCCGTTCTCCTCGCGTGAGCTCGTCGCCCGCATCCGGGCGGTGCTGCGCCGTCAGGGTGACGTCGTGGAGGAGCTGGAGACCGCGGTGCTGGCCGTCGGCCCGGTCCGGATGGACGTCGACCGCCACGTCGTGGCCGTGCGCGGCGAGCAGGTGCAGCTTCCGCTCAAGGAGTTCGAGCTGCTGGAGGTGCTGCTGCGCAACGCCGGCCGGGTGCTCACCCGCGGCCAGCTCATCGACCGCGTCTGGGGCGCCGACTACGTGGGCGACACCAAGACCCTCGACGTGCACGTCAAGCGCCTGCGCGCGAAGATCGAGGCCGACCCGTCCAACCCGCGCTGCATCCTGACCGTGCGCGGCCTCGGCTACAAGTTCGACGCGGTCGAGGAATAGCCGCATACAACACGAAAACCTCTGTTTCCGGTACGGGATCCCGTACGGGAAACAGAGGTTTTGCCGTGTCTTGAGGCGTCTTAGTGCGTCTTAGTGCGTCTCTTCCGCGGGCGCCGACGGGGTGGGAGTGGGCGTCGGCGGGGGGACGGCGCCGGGGACGGCCGGATACTGCGCGAACTCGCGGCTGCGCGTGACCACAGGGACGTTCATGGAGACGACGCCGGCGTTGGCGAACTGGAGGTCCAGGCGGATGCTCTCGCCGCCCCTGAGGGCCCTGGAGAGGCCTTCCAGCATGATCTGGGGGCTCGGCTTGCCCGTGTCGACGAGCTGGTTGCTCGGGAGCTGCACGGGGGCGGCGAGCTTGGCCGTGGCGGCGTTGCCCGCGCTGACGGCCTGGAGGCTGTCAGGGGTGCCCGAGGAGTTGAGGATGTGCAGGTAGACCGGGGCGGAACCACGCCAGGGAATCTGGCCGCCGGAGTCGGGGCCGAGAATGAACGCCTGAGGGATGTGGACGGTCTGCTTTCCGTAGCTGCCCTGCTCGATGAGGGCCGCTCCCTCGACGGGCGCGTAGGGCTTGTTGGTGTTGGCGTCGAATCCAACCGAACAGCCGGCGAGTACGGGGGCAGCCAGGAACGCGGCGGCGGCGACAATCCAGCGACGGCTGGTCACGGGCGGGTTCTCCTTGGGTCTCGCGCGTGCGGGATGGGCAGCGCCTACCATATCGATCCGATTCCATGGTCATATCCGCACCCCCGCAGGTCATTAGCCATGTCCGGATATGCGATTCATACGCTTGACCGCTTGTCAACCCCCAATATGCGGCTTTGACCTGCAGTTATGATGATTTCACTGTTCCGGGAGCCTGTGGATGCGTGGTACCCTGGAGTACAGCGGAAGGGGTACTTGTCACATGACTTTCCAGGTCGGCGACACTGTCGTCTACCCCCACCATGGGGCTGCTCGGATCGAAGCAATCACGAAGCGATCCATCAAGGGTGAGGAAAAGACCTACCTGGTGCTCAAGGTCGACAAGGGCGACCTTACCGTCCAGGTGCCAGCCGAAAACGCAGAACTCGTCGGTGTGCGCGATGTTGTCGGTCAGGAAGGCCTTGAGCGGGTTTTCGACGTCCTGCGGATGCCGCACACGGAAGAGCCGACCAACTGGTCTCGCCGTTACAAGGCCAATCTTGAGAAGCTCGCTTCCGGCGATGTGAACAAGGTCGCCGAAGTCGTTCGCGACCTGTGGCGGAGGGACCGCGAGCGCGGCCTGTCCGCGGGGGAGAAGCGCATGCTCGCGAAGGCTCGCCAGATCCTGGTCAGCGAGCTCGCGCTCGCGGAGAAGACCAACGAGGACAAGGCGGAAGCCCTGCTCGACGAGGTTCTCAACTCCTGAACACGAACATTCCACGGGTGGGCGTCGGTGTCGACGTCCACCCGTTCGCATCCGGCCGGGAGCTCCATCTCGCCGGCCTCCACTGGCCGGGCGAGACGGGGCTGTCCGGCCATTCCGACGGCGACGCCGCCGCCCACGCGGCCTGCGACGCCCTGCTGTCGGCGGCCGGGCTCGGCGACCTCGGCGGGCTGTTCGGCACCGCCGACCCGCGCTGGGCCGGCGCGTCCGGCGCCGCCCTCCTGGAGGAGACCGCGCGCCAGGTGCGCGCCGCCGGGTTCGAGATCGGCAACGTGGCCGTCCAGGTGATCGGTAACCGCCCCAAACTCGCCCCCCGGCGCCAGGAGGCCGAGAAGGCCCTCAGCGCCGCTCTGGGGGCCCCTGTGAGCCTCAGCGCGACCACCACGGACGGGCTCGGGCTCACCGGGCGCGGCGAAGGCGTCGCGGCCGTCGCGACGGCGCTCGTCGTCAACCGTTCCTGAGACTCGCGCGTCCTCTCTGCCGGGGTGTCCATGGGCGACGGCGGCCCGTCACTGGCGCGGTACGGGCCGCCGTCTTTCAGGGGTAACTTCACTTTTGCCGGGTAGGCCCCCTTGAGACATGTGAACGTCTCGGGGGGAGTCACACATGATCGGCGCGATTGTTTCCGCTGTAGTCATCGGGGCCATCGTCGGAGCACTGGCCCGGCTGCTGGTGCCCGGCAGGCAGAACATGTCCATCGGCCTGACGCTGATCGTCGGCATCGTGGCGGCCCTGCTCGGCACCCTGATCGCCCAGATGTTCGGCTGGGCCGACACCAAGGGCATCGACTGGATCGAACACCTGCTCCAGCTCGCCCTGGCGGTGATAGGCGTGGCCATCGTGGCCCGTATGACGACCAGCGGCAGGCGCGGCGGCCCCGGAACAGGCCGCACAACCGCCTGACCTGCCGATTCTTTACCATCGCGCATATTCGTCGCGTCACGGGTAGCCACCACCCCGTGAGGATGAACGGCTCACCCTCACGGGGAGGTTTGTGACATGACAATCCAATCCATCCTTGGCGCCATCGTGATCGGCGCCGTGATCGGCGCGATCGGTCGTCTCCTGCTTCCCGGCAGGCAGGCCATCGGGTGGATCCTCACCATCGTCGTCGGCATCGTCGCAGCCCTCGTCGGCACGCTGATCGCTCAGGTGCTCGGCGTCGAGACGACCTCCGGCATCGACTGGATCGAGCTCGTGATGCAGGTCGTGCTCGCCATCGTGGGTGTCGGCCTGGTCGCCGGGCTACGCCGCGGCAGCGGCAGCGGACGAAGCATCTGACGCCGCCACGGTTTCTCGCGGGCCCGTCCGGTCATGCCGGGCGGGCCCGTTCCGTTCACTCCTCGGGCGGGAGCGGGGTGCTGCGCAGGCGGCCCGACGGGGCCTGGGCCTGGACTTCGGTGACCACGGGGTGCGGGGCGGTGTCCTCCAGCGCGTCGCGCTCGTCTCGCTCGTCGTCCTTCGACTGCGGGTCGGCGGCCTCGGGGCCGTGCGCGGGATCGGGGACGTCGGCGACCACCGGGACGGGTTGCGTGTCGGCGTCCTTGCCGGCGGCCTTGGGGTGGACCAGCACGTCGGTCGGCTTGACCCGGTCGCCCCAGCGCACCGGACGCCGCGGCTCCTCCTCCTGCGGCTGCAGGATCTCCGGAGGAGAGGCTTCCACGGGTCGCCGGACCTCGGGCTCCTGAGGCTCGGGCTCGTTGGCCTCGGGCTCCTCGACCTTGGGCTCCTGAGCTTGCCAGTGGGTCACCCGCTCCGAGATGGGCGGGGTCTCCGGGGCGGGGGTGGGGCCGACGACCGGCGTGGGCTCCAGCCGGCCCCGCGGCTCCTCGGCCGCCGGCGCGGCAGCCTGCTGGGGAGCGGCCGGGGCGGTCTCAGGCGTGATCTCGGGAGCGTTCTCCGGGGCCCGGTGGAAGGGCACGATGTCGTCCTCGTCCGGCCGCTCGTCGCCGCCGGACGTCCGGCGATCCTGTACGTGCTTGATCAGCAGCAGCCACAGCCACAGCGCGACGGCCAGCATCACCCACGGCGCGATCGCCACGCCGACGGCGGTCGGCGCGACCTGGAACTCCACCCGCAGCGCCACCGCGGCGTCCGCCGCCGCCGCGGCCGCGAGGAGCAGCACCAGCACCACCGCCGCCTGCACGCGGACCAGCGTCCGCGCCGAACGCAGCAGCAGCACGCCGATCAGCGCGACCACCAGGAGTGCCGCGAACCCGGCCGGGTAAAGGTAGGCCAGATCCGGCCTGGCCTCGCCGCGCACGGCGAGCGCCCTGAGGTCGTCGAACGAGAGCGCGCAGGCGGCCCCGGTGAGGGCGGCGACGGCGAGCCCGGCCAGGGCGATGCCCAGCCGGCGGAGCGTAGAGGGGGGAGTCACGTCCATGGCGGTCTCGAGCCTACAGAAGAATGACAGCCCGGACCGATCTGGAGGAGCGACATGACCGAGCTCACCGAGGAAGCGCGCAAGCTGCTCGACGCGCCCAACTTCGCCACGGTGACCAGCGTCAACCCCGACGGCTCACCGCAGTCGACCGTGGTGTGGGTGCGTCTGGACGGCGACGACGTGCTGTTCTCGACCGTCAAGGGGCGCCGCAAGCCGCGCAACTTCGACCGCGACCCGCGCACCAGCCTGCTGGTGATCGACCCCGACGACCCGTACCGGTACGTGGAGGTCCGGGGGCGCGTGACCATGGAGGACGACCCGGAGGGCGCGCTCATTCAGGAGCTGTCGCAGAAGTACACGGGCGGGCCGTTCCATGACAAGCCGGGCGCGCAGCGGGTGATCGTGCGTATCAAGCCGGAGAAGGTCACGCTACGGGGGTGAAGAGGCGTTAGCCTTGCCTTCGTGAGCTTGCACCTTTACGACACCGCCACACGCGCCATCCGCGAATTCGTACCGGTCGAAGCCGGCCGGGCGTCGATTTACCTGTGTGGTGCCACCGTGCAAGCTCCGCCGCATATCGGACATATCCGGTCTGGCGTGAACTTCGACGTGCTGCGCCGGTGGATGACACGTTCCGGTTATGACGTGACTTTCTGCCGCAACGTCACCGACATCGACGACAAGATCATTCGGGTGGCGGCCGCGGAAGGGGTGCCCTGGTTCGTCATCGCCGAGCGCAACCAGCGGGCCTTCACCTGGGCCTACGACACGCTCGGCTGCCTGCCGCCCACCGTCGAGCCGCGCGCCACCGGCCACGTGCCCGAGATGATCGTGCTGATGGAGCGCCTCATCGAGCGCGGCCACGCCTACGCCTCCGGCGGCGACGTCTACTTCAACGTCCGCTCCTACGAGGAGGACTACGGCAAGCTCTCCAACCAGCGGCTGGAGAACATGCGCCCCGCCGCCGACACCGAGGACGAATCGTGCAAGGGCGACCTGCGCGACTTCGCCCTGTGGAAGGGCGAGAAGCCGGGCGAGCCGACCTGGCCCACCCCCTGGGGCCCGGGCCGCCCCGGCTGGCACCTCGAATGCTCCGCGATGGCCACCAAATACCTGGGGCCGACGTTCGACATCCACGGCGGCGGCATCGACCTGATCTTCCCGCACCACGAGAACGAGATCGCCCAGTCCCAGGCGGCCGGCGACGGCTTCGCCCGCTACTGGATGCACAACGGCATGCTCAAGATCGGCGCCGAGAAGATGAGCAAGTCGCTGGGCAACTCGCTGCTCATCCCGGACATGGTGCAGAAGGTGCGCCCCGTCGAGCTGCGCTACTACCTGGCCGCGCCGCACTACCGCTCCTCCATCGAATACTCCGAGGAGGCGCTGCGCGAGGCCGCCGCCGCCTACCAGCGGATCGAGGGCTTCGTCACCCGCGCGGCCGAGGTCATCCACGACGTCGACGCCGACGCGCCGCTCCCGCAGGCGTTCGCCGACGCGCTCGACGACGACCTCGGCACCCCGCAGGCGCTCGCCGTCGTGCACGAGGTGGTCCGCGAGGGCAACGTCGCGCTGGCCAAGGGCGACAAGGAGGCCGTCGCCCGCCTGCTCGCCGAAACCCAGAACATGCTCGACGTCCTCGGCCTCGACCCCCGTTCGCCGCAGTGGCGCTCGGCCGGCTCCGACCTCAAGCCGGTGGTCGACGCCCTGGTCGCGGTGGCCCTGGAGCAGCGCAAGGCCGCCCGCGCCCGCAAGGACTACCCGGCGGCCGACGCCATCCGCGACCAGCTCGCCGCGGCCGGCATCACCGTCGAGGACACCCCCCACGGTCCGCGCTGGGAGCTCAGCCACCAGGCGTGACCCGTTACCCTTGGACGCATGGCAGCTGGTGGCAGGGCGTCGGGCAGGCCCGCGAAGAAGAAGGGCCCCTCGAAGGGCACCGGTGGGCAGGTACGGCGCGGTCTGGAGGGACGCGGCGCGACCCCGCCCGCCGAGATGCGCCACTGGTACAAGGACAAGGCCAGGGCCGAGCGCATCGCCCGCGAGGACCGCGGCGGCGGCGGCGGACGCCGCCCGGCCCCGCGCGCCAAGCGCTCCGACGACGCCCCCGAGCACATCGGCGGGCGCAACCCCGTCCTTGAGGCGCTGCAGGCGGGCGTGCCCGCCAACGCCCTCTACGTCGCCCAGCGCATCGACAACGACGACCGCGTACGCGACTCCATCAAGATCGCGGCAGAGCGCGGCATCGCCCTCCTCGAAGTCACCCGCGACAAGCTCGACAGGCTGACCGAAGGCGCCGTCCACCAGGGCGTCGCGCTCCAGATCCCCGCCTACGACTACGCCCACCCGTCGGAGCTCGTCGAGCTGGCCCACGACGCCGCCGAGACGCCCCTCATCGTGGCCCTCGACGGCGTCACCGACCCGCGCAACCTGGGCGCCATCGCCCGCTCCGCGACGGCCTTCGGCGCCCACGGCCTGCTCGTCCCCTCACGCCGCTCGGCCGGCGTCACCGGCGGCGCCTGGAAGACCTCGGCCGGCACCCTCGCCAACCTCCGCGTCGCCCGCGCCTCCAACCTGACGGCCGCCCTGCGCGAATACCGCGAGGCCGGCCTCTTCGTCATCGGCCTCGACGGCGAGGGCCGCGTCGACATCGGCGACGTCGACCTGCTCGGCGAGCCACTGGTCGTCGTCGTCGGCTCCGAAGGCAAGGGCCTGTCCCGGCTCGTACGCGAACAGTGCGACGTGGTGGCCCGCATCCCGATGGCAGCCGCAGCGGAGTCGCTCAACGCGGGAGTGGCCGCGGGAGTGACGTTGTACGAGGTCGCTCGTCACCGACGTGGTTGAGCGTCTACACTGGTAGGCCGTGCCGACGTAGCTCAATCGGCAGAGCATCTGTCTTGTAAACAGAAGGTCAGGGGTTCGATTCCCCTCGTCGGCTCTGCAAGCGAAAGGCCCCTGAGCAGGCGTTACGCCGTCAGGGGCCTTCTGCATTCCGACCTTCAACCGGTGTCTTCGGCGCCCTTGGGAGCCACCGGGGCCCGCCCGCCCAGGAGAGTGCTGGAGATGGCCTCCGTGGCCGCGCGCCGGTCGCCCTCCAGCAGGTGGCCGTAGACGTCCTTCGTGATCGAGATGCTGGCGTGGCCAAGGACTTCGGACACGACATGCCTTGAGACGTTCCAGGCTGTGCGTGGCCTTGTGCCGTTTGATCGCGTCGATCAGCTCGGGAGTGCGGCAGAGGATACGGCGTGACCGCTTGGTCTTGAGCTCACTGATCACGATGCGGGTCCTGGTCGTGGTGTTCGGGTCGCGGTTCTTGAGTCGCTTGACGGAGTGGGTGACGCGGAGGGTGCGGGCGTCCGGGTCGAAGGCGTTCCACATGAGTCCGAGTGCCTCGCCGCGACGCAGTCCGAAGACGAGGGCCAGGAGGACGAGGACGCCCATACGATGATCGGCTGCTGCACCCTTCTTCATGGCGCGCCCGAGCGGTTCCGCAGGCGGCTCGCCGCCACGGCCGGGGAGGCGGCGGCGCCGGCCTCGTGGTTGGCCGGGGATCTCAAGCGGCCCGCATAGTGGGCAGCATTCGACCGGGTTTCAGCGCTCGCGGCCCAGGAGAGCGGGCACCCGATCATCCAGGCATGCACCCACGCCTACCGCTCGTACGCCTTGGAGGGACGAGCCGCCCCTGGAAACGGTACGACGGGCGCAGCAGTACCTACCAGCCCAGGGCGACGACGCCACACGGGCATGGCTGCTCTGCCTGGAAGCCGAACACCTCGCCGGCCTGGGAGATCGGCAAGCAGCCGAACGGCTACGACAGGCGGAAGAAGCCTTCGACCACGCCCGCCCCCACCGCGAACGCGCCTGGACCCGCTTTCTGGACACCGGCCGCATGGCCGCCTTCCAGCTCTCCGTTCATGTACGACTGGGCGACGAACGGCAGGTGACCGCAGCCGGGCAACAGGCCCTCACCTCCGTTGACGGCTACGGCGACGGCGACCACAAACGCATCGCCGTCATCTACGCCGACATCGCCCAGCACAGTTCCAGATCGGCGACATCCAGACCGGCGTCACCTACGCCCGCCGTCCGGGCGTGCGGCCTGGAGGCCGGTCCCGGACGGAGGCGGCACACCGGGCCGGGCACCGCACGCCGCCCCCGCCGCACCAACCGAACGCACCGACCCAGGTTGCCACGCCGCCGCACAGCTGCAGCCCTACGATCGCCACTGCATGGCCGGTCGCCATAGATGGCTGGGGGCGATCGACGATCCAGGGTTCGTTCCTCACTCTGGCTCACCGAGCAACGTGACTGATCGCGGTTTGGCGGCGGACGGCACGCGGATGCGCGAAGATCATTAAGCGTGGCCCATGGCGGTGTCAGCTGAGAGGAAACGTCCGTGATCGACTCAACCTACAGCGAGTGGTTTCGCCTGCAAACCCGGCTGGTCGTCGACTTGACATGGTGTTCCGCCACCGAAATTGACGACGTCCTGGCTGCGTACGACATCTCACCCGAGAGCGCTCAGCCGGCACGCTTCAACGCAGACGACGTGGACATGTTCATCGGGCGCCTCGGCAGTGGCACCGTCATCATGGACTACCGCGTCGATTCTGTCACCGAGGGTGCTCTTCCCATTCTGGCGCAGTATGGCCCCTGCCTGAGCGCTGTATGGATCGATGACGCCCCGGCCTTGGTCTCTTATCGAACGGAAAGCGGCCTGGTGGTCAAGTTTGACATGCTGGATTGGGACTGGTATCCAGTTCCTGATCTCGCCAGTGTCGAGCAATGGATCGCTGCCAGCCCAGCGGGTCGGGAGACCTGGGAGAACAGTTGTGGTCTCGCCACGCTCATCACCGCCGAAGCGCTATGCCAGGCTGTGGTCGACGACGAATGGATGCGATCCGTACACACTGGCGTCACCTCACCACATCCGCTGGTGCAGGAGACGCCGGCAGGCTCACGCTCGCTCGGTTCGACCCTCGAAAAATACGGTTACCTCACACCGTAGAACAGGGGTCCGGCAGAACAGACCTCGTGACCACACACGTGATCGCCGTGTCATTAGCGTGCCATTAGGGGTGGTCAACAAAGGTCGGCACGGTCACTGGCGGACTGCCGGTCGCCCAGGTCGAGGCCGTGGTACTCGAAGATTAGACCCATTGCAAGCAGGTGATCCACCGAGGTCTTTGGGAGCCACCCGAGTGGACGATCACGAACTACGGCGGACAGAGGCGAACGGTGAGGATGCCGCCAGACGAGGTGGCGGACGCCTGCGAACGCCAGTGAAGATCGGTTGGGGACCTCGTAAACAGAAGGGTCAGGGGTTCGATTCCCCTCGTCGGCTCTGCAGCTCAAAGGCCCCTTCCGAGATCCGGGAGGGGCCTTTCGATTTCGCAGCGCCGTACAGCAACTGCGTTACCTTTCCAGCTCGCGATAGCGGCAGGGCGGCCAGGGCCGTCCGTAGCCGCGTGATGTGATGCAGCCGTGGTTCAACCCGTCGTATGACGCCCCCTGCCTGCGCGGATACTCCGGGGCCAGAGTCAGCTCGACCAGACGTGACCTCACCGTCACAGCCCGCCATGCTTGACAGATCACCATCAGCGCAAACCGGTGCAAATGAGAAGGGCCAGCGGTTAGGGTCTGTCGCGATGACAACTCCTGCTATGCCGGGCGCGCGGTGGCTGCTGCTGGACGAGTACACCGGCGAGGTGGGTGAACCGGACGTCACGCTGGGCGTGTGCCACGACATCGACGGGCTCTTCTCAGACCCCGAGCCCATCCCTCTACCAGAGACCTTCACTCTGCTCGGCTGTGAGCCTACGGGGCCGCTGCTGAAGGCGCTGGGGCATCTGGGGACCGAGCGGGCGTGGCTGCCCAGCATCGCCTTGTATCCCATCCACCGCCAGCGGCCTGACAGGTGCCTATGGGACGAGCGCGGGTGTACCTGCGTGGAAGAGCTCATCGACGTCACCGTGATCGGCCGACGCCCGTCGGCGACACGGGATGGCCTTGTCGACCTCGACCTGCGCGGGTATGTCCGGCTGCTTCCGAGGGCGGGGCTGCCGGAGGACAAGCCGGACGTGACGGGGTTTCGGCTGGCCGCGCTTGATGACGTGAAGCTCGGCTGGTGTCTTGATGTTGCTGGAGTCTTCCGCAAGCGACCGGCCGCGCCGATCCGGCCCGTGACCCTGATCGGCTTTCTTCCCGAAGCGCCGCCGTTGCTGAGGAGCATCGAGGGAAGCAAGATCACGGCCTCTGTCATGGCCCTTCAATACGACGGGCGGATCGCCGGCGGGGGCGGGCTGCTGTCGGCCACCGTCATCGCCGCCCGCCCGTCGAAGTTGGGCGATGGGCTGCTGGACATCACCCTCGACGGTGGGATCGAGAAGCCGACACCCAGTGGCGCTCGCGAGATCTTCCAAATGTGGTACGACGGCGGTCCGGCCCGGCCCAACCTGTGGACACGCTATGACCGGCTGCTGCAACGCGAATGGCTTGGTCTGGCAGTCAGTCGGCACCTTCTTCAGGGCGGACAGCCGAATAAGCCAGCCGGGACGACCTATCACCTCGACGGTCGTTTCGTCACCGACATCGACGCCTTCTATTGCGCCATTGGAGAAGCGATCAACGGCCTCGGCGGCTATTTCGGCTGGGACCTCAACGCTCTCGACGACTGCCTCGCCGGCGGATGGGGTGCCACCAGCCCGTTCCGGCTGATCTGGCACCACTCTGATGTGGCCCGCCGCCACCTCGTCGCCGGCTACGACCGGCCGGACCACCGCCTGCGCGACTGGGGGCCGAGCATCGAACTGGACGACCTTCTGGAGATCTTCTCCGAGCACAGAGTCGAGGTCGAGTTCCGCTGACTTCACGGCTCGACTCACCTCTGACAAATCGGCATGGCGTCACCACTGCAGCCAGCTATGCGCGATAGATAACCGTGAGTGCCAACCAAGGCATACGTGCTTGAATGACAAGCTCAGGGCCTTGATCGCTATTGGTAAGGCCGGTATTGAGCCGGTCCGGAGCGTTGTGGGTGGCCAGCTTGACGCCGGGTGTCTCGGGACTCGACCGTCCAGGGACCCCCGTAGATGAGCACCAGCCATGGACAATCCAGCTTTACGGCTAGAACCCCACGTACGGAAGCGCTGGCCACATCCACAACATGACACGCCACCACAGCAAGACCCGGAACACGTACGCAATGATCAAGTAGGTAGAAGCCACGACAATGCGAGCGTTCGCGGCTCAGCGATCGAGCGGTGCGCAATGAAAGCGATCCGCTTCCAATCCGACGGCCGTAGGCTCCACCTCGGAAGGGTCCGCTAGGCAGGGAAGTCGGTGTCCCAGGGATAGGCGAACCGATCGGGCGCTACCCCCCAATCCTGGAGCAGGGTGAGAAGGGCGGCCTCGTCGGTGGCGAGGGTGCGCTTGATTTCGTTGCTTCCGATGTCGTAGTCCCAGCCGCCGAGGTGCTCGGTGACGTATTCGCAGTGTGTGAGCTGGAAGCTGCGTCTCTCGTCGTTACGGGTCCAGCCCTGTCGCTGGGCGGCATCGTCGGCATCAGTTTGCAGGGGGCGGATCTCGATCCATGCCCGGTACTGCGGCTCGCTCGCCTCGACTTCGGCGACGAGGGATCTGCCAAGGCGAAGCGCGCTTAGCTTGTCCGTAGGGAAGACTGCCTCAGCGGGTTGCTCCACAGGGTTCAGCGTCTCATGGTGGCGTCCGGGGGACCGTGCAATATATGTGCAATGATCTCGCTGGTTTGAGGCTGCCTGATAAGTTGGAGCCGCAGGTCAGGAGCATGGCGTCGATAGGAACGGTCACGAACTGCAGCCATCGGCGCCTGGCAGGCGTACCCGATGTGTTGCCTGTCAGGGCGGTCAATGAGGGAGAGCCGCGGGAGACGCGGACAGGGTGGCTGTCACGCTGATCTGCACTGCGGCAGGTCCTGGGGGGCTACGCGCCGATACAGGTGGAGAGCTTCGATGGACAGTCCCAGATCAGCCGCGAAGATCAGGCCCTGGCGCTCCGACTCGGCCTTGTCGTAGCCGACGGCGTGTTCGCTCTCATCCGAGCATTGACTGAGCCGGTTCCCGTCCGATGCGTCATCAGCGCGAACGACACCTGCGGCGTGTTCCGATTCCACCAGATCCGCACCGGGGACGAGTGGATCGATAAGATCCTGAGGAATCGGGACGACCTAGACATGATTGTCGTAGCCGAACGCCATCCCTGCGCGTGCTCGCTACGTGTTGCAGGCGAGTTCCCCAGCGGGCTACCGCCACCGAGCACGGGCTGGTGGAGGAAGTGGCATCGATCTGGATTCGGGAGCCTCCTCTCGTCGGCTCTGCCTTTTGGCTTCTGTGCTCTTCAAGTCTTGTCTGCGTTTTCGGGACCACCGGGAGTGCTTCCTCTGGAAAGTGCTGGAGATGGCCTCGGTCGCAGCGCGCCGGTCACCTTCCTGTAGACGTCCTTGGTGATCGCGATGCTGGCGTGGTTGAAGACCTCGGACGCAACTGCGGCGGTATCCCCTGGGCGAGCATGGGCGACGCGCCCGAGTCGCAGCGTGGCTGATCAGCTTAAGACGGTGGATGGCGATGAGGTACAGCGCTCAGGTCATGTAGCCGAGGCTCCCGGCTATCGTGCGAGCGCCCCGCCTACGACAGGTCGTACTCGTCAATCCATAGAGCGGCTCCAGCTCTGTGAAGAAAGCTGATGGTTTCTTCGTCAAGAACGAGCCCTCGGGGGTTGGAGCCCTCTCTTGGTTCGAACGACCGAAGCATGACCAGCGTGGCCTCTGCGCCACCAGCGGTCAGCTCTCCGATGCGATCCCAGGTGCCGGCTAACTGATTCATCACGGCGTCCACCTGCTCATCGAGTGAGGTGGTCTCTGCAAGGCCGGAGTCGAGAATCCATTCGTGTCGTGGCGGTATCAGGCGTCCGCTCTTCGTGCCGCGTCGTGATTCCTTCGCCTCAGACCGGGTCGGCTCGACGCCCACGTGCTGGGTGATCTGGCTTGGATCCAGTTCATCGGAATGAATTACGAAGTAGACCTGCTGAGCGACGATCATGCGGACACGGTAGCGGTTCACGGCTTGGCGGACGTCTGCGTGGCTGGAAGGGAGGCGGCGATGTGCTCGTTGGGATGGATCGGAACATGCACGCCATGGAACGCATCGGCGAGCGCGCTTGGCAGGGCCTCAGGCTTGGCGAAGTGGGGCATTCAGGATGCGGCGACGTCCGCGCGCGTCCACGGTGGAGTTCGTGTCGGGGTACGGCTCCCCGTCGTGTGGCAGGGGTCCGGCTGCCTCATATCCCGATGTATCAGTCCACGCCGCATCCCGGCGGCGGCGCGTGCCCATCCGGTCATCCTGTGGCCGCACTGGCGTGCCGAGCTTGTCGAGGGGATGGAGTGACCATGCCGATCGCCGTGCGGCGTCAGCCTTCTCGGGCCGGCCACTACGCCGGAATCCACCGACGCATCTGGCCGGTGATGTTTAGGGCGTTAAGGTGGCGCATGTTCAACAAGCCTCCTGGATGGCTGTATCTCACTGTGTTCTCCGCCGTGGCCGGCGTCATTCTGTACTGGGCGAGTGTCCCCCACTGGTACGTCCTCGAGATGTTCCTGGTGGGCCTCTTCTTCGGGCTCCCGCTGTGGGTGATCTGGATGATCCGGTTCAGCATGGCGATAAGTGAATCGCCCCGGGTTCGGTGGAGACTTGATCTCTTGAGAGGATCGAGTCCATGCCAGGTAAGTCTCCCTACCCCGCCGAGCTGCGCCGCCGAGC
>NZ_JBSFSX010000037.1:0-13585 GCF_053590035.1 Nonomuraea sp. NPDC003214
TCGGCCCGATCCGAGCACGAGCAGTAACCAACGACAACATCAGGGGGTCACGATTCAGACATCGTCAGGGGGTCAGAATTCGGCCGTCGTTGACACACGGAGCGGAAGAGCACCGGCTTCATCGCAGCTCGCTATAGCTGGCAAGAACGGATGTACGAGCGAGAGATGGTCGGATAAGGTCCGGACGTGCGCCATGTTGCGTATTCGAGGGCAATTGCCGCGACACTTATCTGTTTCGCGGCCTTGACGGCGTGCTCGGGCGAGTCAGAGCGGCCGACATTGGCGGAGGCATCACGGCAGCTCGTGAGCGACGGTGACGCGGTGGTTGCGGGCATCGAGGCAGGCTTGACCGAGCTGACAAGAGAACGCGCCGACCGGGACCGTGACTCGACCTGCCTCAACGATGAGGAGCAGCGCTTCTACATCGCCAAGGGGAACTTCGCGAATCCGTCTGCGGAGAGTGCGACCAACCTTGTCGGGCTGCTGAAGGGCCAGCTCATCGGCAAGGGATATTCCACTCAGGTCGTGGATAATCTCGATCTTTGGGAAGACGATGTGAGTGTCGCCGTGGTGGTCAATCCTGAGACAAGGGTGACCTTCGTCCTGCTCGCCCGCATGAACTCGACACCTAACGTCATGATCGTCGGGAAGACGGAGTGCTATCCCGTCAATACCTGAATGCAGTCACATGGGGTCAGGTACACGCGCGGCGTCTTCTCGGAGCTGCTTAGCGCGCCGGCGAAGGTTCTCGGCGGTGGCCAGGCACGAATTTTCCAGCTCGGCCAGTTCGCGTCTCAGGCGGGCCGCATGCGTGAGGTACCGCTCGGCAGCCTGCCCTTTCCAGAACGGTTCGCTGTCGCCTGGTTTGGCAGGAATGCCGTCGAAGGTGTCGGCCAGGGTCCTGGCGTACCTGACAAAGGTGGAGGCGAGCGCCTCCTTCTCAGCCGCCTCACGGAGGAGTTGGTGTTTGACGGGCATGGTCAGCCACCCCGTCTTTCCAGTGCGTCGAGCAAGGCATCGTGGACCCGACCTTCCATCGCGTCTCGCATCATGGCCGTCTCGGATGCGGTCAACGCCTTCTGCCCGTTCTCTCTGAGCGAGCGGCTCAGCCATTCGACCTGCTCGTTCACGAGGGTGCTGGCGATCGACCGGGCTGTATCTGGCGTCTTCTTGTCGAGGTAGTCCGTGATGAGGTCCTTCATCACGTCTTTGACGTCGTCGAGCCCCTTGTCCTTCCCCGTGGACGCAAGGGCACTGTCCATAGGTAGGTACTTGTTGTTGATGAAGTCGACCGGCATGAGGAGGAAGCCGGCCAGGCGGTCGGCGTACTCGTCGTCGCTCCACTCCGCATAGGTCGAGCCGGCCAGCAGCAGGTTCGTCAGCGCACCTGTTCGCTCGGCCAGGTTGATGTGCGCTTCTCGTCCGTAGTTGCTCGGATCGAAGGGATGGAAGCGCCCCATGTCCAGCTGCTTCATGTAGTCCGTACCGGCCTTCATCAACGTGTCGGCCGCGGTGGAGTCCTGCATCAGCGCGCCGAGGAACCGGGCACTCACTGTGGGGTCGAGCTTGTCCCAAGGCGCCCTGGGCTCCAAGTACGGCACCTCCGGCGAGTTCCGCTCTGCCTGGCCTCGGGCGAGCTTGTCGAGGATGGGCGTGATGTCCTGAGCCAGAACCCGGCTGATCGGCGAATCGGCGAAGGTGCCGATGCCGCCACCCACCCACAACGTGTGCTCGGATCCGATGCTGTTGATGACCGTGATCCAGGCCCGTTCCCGCATGTCGTCAGCCCCGGCGCCGGGTTTCAAGGCCCCATGCAGCGCCCTGGCCAAGGTCTCCTCGTACGCAGGAACGCCTAATGACCTGATGGTGTAGGCGTCCAGCATGACCCCGGCTTCGTTCGGATGCTCGGCCAGCAGGCGCCGGAATGCCTCCGGATTCGCCTCGTACGCCTTGGCCAGGTTGTGCAGGTTCCAGTTCGGATCGGTGGGGAAAGTGTCGGAGTTCGGTGGGCGGCTCAGCAGGTTGGTCGCCACCCGGTTGAGGAACGTGCCGGACTGCGGGGCCAGCGCGACGAGGCTGGAGAGGACGTCCGATGGGGCTGTCTCGATCATCTTCTGCCACTCGTTCCCGAGTCGCCCGGAGCTCTCAGCGGCGGCGAAGGCTCTGGCCAGCAGGCCGGGCGAGGATTCACCGGCGCGCTTGAGCGTGTCCGGGGTCAGTCCTCTACGCGCTCCCGCGGCTTGGGTGTTCATCCAGTCGCGAATCAACTTCTGGAAGGTCGTGGGACCGAGTGCGGTCAGCAGGGCTGCCGAGTAGCTCGGATCGTCGATCCTGCTCTTGAGCGCTGCCAGGGCCTTCTCCACCCCGGCCCAGCTCGGCCCGGACAGGAACTGGTCGTGGTAGTTGAGCGCAGCAGTGATGACACCCGCGTCCCGCTTGGCCGCCTCTGTGGCCTCGGTGGCGCTGTTGAAGGGGAAGGTGCCGGTCAGCATGCCCGTCTGCTGGGTCGGCACGATCCGCTTGATGGTGTCGATGCGCCACTTGAGATCCTGCTGCGACTCGTGGAAGAACCACCAGGTGCGGTGCATCGGGGCAACGCCTTCGCGACCGGCCCACTCCTCGCCCGCCTCCGCGATCGCCGCTTCGAGCCCCGGCCGTGCCCTGGCCAGGACATCCTTCCCCGCTTCCATCTGGCGGATCAGTTTCTCTGCGCCGAGGAGATCGATCCCGACGAACTCCCCCATGGCCCCTCCCCAAGGGCGTGGCTACAGATCAGGAGTCAAACACAACGGGTGCACCAAGTGAACCCGTAATACGGTGCCATATTGAAGCGGAATAGCCGATGTACGGTTAATCGCAATAAGTCCATTTATGGTGCACCATAGGCTCGATGTCCGGCTTTCGGTGCCGTCCATAGCTATTCCAAATCACGGCTCACGAGCCGTTTATGCGCCGCATGATTGACGCGTGAAGACCCACGACTCCGGTTGGTCTCGACCTCTCGAGCCCTCCGCCAGCGACATCGCTGCCGAAGTCGTCCAACAAAGCCTCATAAGCGTTGCCGCCCCTCTGGCGGACGTCGAGCCCACGCGATTCATCAGCCTCGTTATGGATGCCTGGCGCAAACGCCACCAGCAGCACAGCGTCAAGCCGGTTCTCACGCTCGTCTGCGGCTACGCCGGTTCCGGCAAGAGTGAGTTCTCCCGGTTCCTCTCCGAGGTCACCGGCTGGGCCCTCCTGGACAAGGATTCCATGACCTGCGCCATGTCCGAGCGACTGCTCACATCACTCGGCGGAGATCCCCATGACCGGCACACCGAGCTCTACCTACGCGAAGTGCGACCCTTGGAGTACCGCTGTGTGCTGGAGACCGCCTTTAACAATCTGCGGGCGGGTACCTCGGCCATCCTGTACGCGCCCTTCATCGCCGGACTGAACAGCCCCGATTGGATGTCCCGCCTGACAGACCAGGGCTCAGCCATCGGCGCGGACGTGGGCGTGATCTGGATACGCTGCGACGCCGCATCCATGCGCAAGCACATGGAGATCCGCCGAGCCACCCGCGACGCCTGGAAGCTGGACAACTGGGCCGCCTACGCCAGCAGCCTGGACACCGACAACAGCCCATCCGCAGCGCATATCAGCGTCGACAACCGGCTCGGTGCCGCGACCAGCTTGATCGATCAGACTCGCCACAGGTTGAAGCGGATCCTCGCGTGACCATGGCTCCGTTCCACGACCTTCTGAAAAGTCACGTCCCCGTACGCCGTCGAGCCGCACGCTAGCCATAGATCTGATGGCAGACCCGGTTACGGATGCGGAACATGGGACGAGACGGCGGGAACAGTCGGTCACACTTCGCGGAGATCAAGCGAGACGGTCCCTTCCTGATGTTTCCCCCAGAGTTCTTTCGGGCCGTCTTCTGCGAGCGGTTCCTCCTTCCGGCCGCAGGCGGCTCCTGCTGCCGCGCCGTACGGCTCACTGGTCCGTGGCTCCGCCCGGATCGCTTCGATCCCCCCTTCGATGCCTTGCGCTCTGACCGGGGTGATGCGGGGGGCGTCGCACGGGGGGCGGCAGGCGTGAGAGTCGGCCGCGGGCCCGGCACTGCATCCTGCGCAGTCGTGTGCGTGCGGGAGCTGGGCACCGAGGCGAGGCCGGTCTTCGATGGCGCGGTTCCCGCGCTGGGCATGCCCGACCACATCCCGAGAGCAAGGCAGGCCACGAGGCCCGCGACGAGAACCGGCTTCAGCCAGCGATCTCCGACGCCCTGAGGATGTCCCATGGGAGGTGTCGGAGTCGAGTACATCCGGGGCCAAAGATCGTCCCTCCCCAGGATCGAGGCGTCTCTATAGCTGACCGACGGCCCAGACTGCGGTTCGGCGGTCGACTCCGACTCTTCATGGAGCGTGGTGCGTCTGTGCAGCGGCAGGCCGTATGGTGGCCGTCGGCGTGGCCTGGAGCCTTCGAGCGGGGAGCGATCACCGTGCATAATCCTCCTTATTCACCGAGTGGTTGCCAGGGTGCCGCATGATTTCGAGATCCGCCGCGATCACCCAACCTGTCGCGTGTCGCCAGGGGCGTTGCCGGAGGCGTATAAGAGAAAGGCCCCAGCCGTAGCCGGGGCCGAAGTCCGGCTTCTCTATGCGTCGAGTGCGTCGTTGATCTTTCCGTTGATCTGTTCCTGCTGGCCGTCCAAGCATTTCGCGTAGACACGAAGCAGCACGTCAACGCCATGCCCTGCACGTATTGCCACCTCAGGGGCCGGGACACCAGCATTCAGCCAGAGCGAAACCGCCGCATGGCGAAGGTCGTACGGACGCGCGGCGAGCGACGAGGCCACCTGAGCGGGAGTGAGGGCGAGTTTTCGAGCTTCCTGCCAGACGTACGAGTGGGCCGAGCTGGAGTAGGTTCCGCCGGTACTGGTGCGGAAGATCCTGCCGTCCTTGGCCGTGCCGTACTCAGCGATGTGTTCGCGGAGCATGGCGACCAGGACAGGCGGGATCGGGATCTCTCGCGTCTCCTTGTCCGCGCGGTGCTTCAGGCTCCGGGACTCGTGAGTCTCGCCGGAGTTCGTCCATCGCTTCGTGCTCTGCGGTCGCGCGCGTTCCAGGACAATCAGCCCCCATCCCGACTCGGGCAGCGTGCAGTTGTTCGCGCGGAGATCCGCCGCCTCCTCCGGCCGAAGCGCTGCGTAGTAGATGCACCCGAACAGCGCCTTGAGCCGAGGGCCCCGCTTACGGCCCACCTTGGGGACTGCATCGAGGAGTCGTCTCGCCTGGACAGGGTTGACCACCGTGCGAGGATCGACGACCGTCACGGCCTTCGGGACCGTCCACTTGATCGCGTCCAGCGGGTTGCTGTTGAACACCTTCTGCTCGACCGCGTGCTCCAGCAGATGATGGAGGACCGCACGCTTACGCCGCACGGTGTTCGCCCCTGCAGGGGCGCCGGCGAAGGTAACCGAGATGGCGTCGAGGGCCGTGCGAAGAACGGGCGCCTCCCCCAAGTTCGACAGCGGTAGCGAAGCCCGCTCCAACCAGCCCAGAGCCGCGGCTTGGACAGAGGTCAGGGTGGCTCGCCGCTTCTCCGGGAGGAGCGCATGAGCCCGGAGGACCTCCCGCAGGTCTTCGGCGGATGGGCGACGCGGCGCGTCATCCACCAGAGCCGGAATGAGACTGAGGAGCGCGTACGCGTCCTTCTCGCGAGTCCTGGCGGCCGAGGTGTTCCAGCGTTGGAGGATGTACGCCTGGGCGAACTCCAGGAATGTCGGCCCCGAGGACTCCGGTGCCAGCATCGAGACTGGCAGACCGGTGGTGACGTCGAACTCCTCCCCCGCCTTGGCCGCCTGCCGCAGGTCCGACATGAAAGCGTTGGCCAGACCCTTGGTGCGGAAGCTCTTGGACTTCTGCTTGCCGGCCACCCGCCAGCGGGCGATGAAGGTAGGGGTATCACGGTCGGAGCGATGTTGAATGGCGCCGAGTTTCACGTCGTAGGTGGTGTTCACACTGCCTCCCGTCGCGAGTCGAGCCAGGCCATGAGGTCGCTCCGCCAGATGCGGAGTTCGAGGTCGGGCAGTTGAATGCAGACCGGCGCGCGACCGAGTTCCCGCCAGCGGTAGAAGACACGGCATGCTGACCGACATGCAGGTGCAGGCGTAACTCAGCGATCGTCAGGCGACGCCTATGCCGGGGATCTCTGGCTGCGAGATAATCCTCTAGCGGTTGTGCGCTGTGGTCGAAGCGAAAGATTGATCACCTCGCTCCGCACCGAACAGGCGAGTCCAGCAGATTTGATTCCTGTGCAAGCGTGGTTATCCGCGTAGCGCAAGTTGTGATCGAGGAGCTGCGGCAGGTTAACGGACACACGATGCCAGGCATGACGCTTCAAATCCTGCCCGCTGCTGCTTCGCGGCGGCCCGACAGCCTACGAGGCGATGGAAACGAGAAGAGCGCTTCGCCCTTTATAGCTGCTTCATTGACCGAACTTAGTGTCGTCATCTAGGGTGGCTTCAGCTTGAATCTCAGCTCTGGTTCGCCCAATTACGCCAGTCAAGTTAGCTGCTCGTAGGTCGACGCCATGCAGCCAAGCTTTCTCTAGATTGGTATCGCGCAGATCCGCTCCATAGAATAGACAATTATTTAGACGCGCCCACCGTAGGTCAGCATCACGTAGATTTGCAGAAATGAAACTTACTCCGCGCCCCCCGCCGTCTCCAAAATAAACATCCTGCAGATCGTTAACCCTTGCACCAACGGAGGTCAAGTCGGAGCTACGTAGGTCTGCACCCTCCATATTTGTATCGTCGATAAGCGCTTTGGTTAAACGTGCTCCACGCAGATCCGCGCCGCGTAGGTCGACTCGACTCAAAAGCGCATTGCGGAGATCCGCCCGAGGAAAGCGGACGCGAGCCAAATCCACAAGCTCAAATCCAAGGCCGACCTTGCGCTGGAGGGACTGGGCAGACTGCCATGCGGCTATCACGTCCGGAGCTACCGGCACGAGAGGCAAGCGCTCTAGCTCTTCGATGGTCTTGGCGGTGCACTGCTGGGGAAGTGCTTTCTGGTCAGGCCTCAGGGTGCAAGAGTCTCGGTTACGAACATAGGAGGTAAGTAGATTCAAAATAGTTTCACGATCTCTAGGGGATCGTGACCGATGCGTTCCAGGGCGTAAATGGCATCGAGGCGAACGTCGGAAGCGGGTGAAGCCAACTGCTCGACCGCTTTGGTGTATCTGTCGGTTATATGAGCTTCTTGCGAAGCTTCTAGAGTGCGAGATGTGTATACGAGACTGCCAGCCGTAAATACGAGACCGAACAAGATTCCCCATGTGCTAACCGTCTGGAGGCGCATGGTCCTGGTGGCCGTGATTATATCGGCTCGTTCCTTTGGGGTAAGTTGTTCAACCTCGGATTGCGTCAGAGGATGCAGTCGTCCTCTCGGGGCCTTAGAGATGCGCGAGAAAAGTAGCCGCATAAAGCCAATTGGGATGGCAAGCCCACCGAGTACTGTGAGAAAAACTAGAGAGGCACTTCTGGTAGAGAGCGGTGGAATCAGGTAATCAGGTAATGACGGAAGTACTGGGGCCCACCAATCGGGTACGGAAACAAACAGCTGTTAGCAACACCCGGGCTTGCAGGTTACGGGTCCGTCTATCCACACTCCATTTGAGCTCGATGTGTGCTAGCGCGCAACCTGGATGCGCAAGAATAGCACCGTGAGCGTCGACATGACGTGAACGTGCGGGTACCGCTCCGCCGCTTCACGTCGCTCCCCGAGGTCCCCTGCGGTACGTTCAGAGATAGCGGGCAGCCCGGATTCGGAGCTGCTGTCGGTTCGAAACCAAGATTGAAACTGCCGCGCCGCTTCCGGTGCCAATGACGGTGAGGCAGGTCACGCCCTACCGGCCGGGCCGCGTGGGATGCCTACTTCCGGTGCAGGATCTTTTGAGATCTTTCCGCTTGAGACCGGCGCCTTTGGCCAACCGGCCCGCTGGGCGTGACCGCCTCTGATAGAGCGGAAGCGAGGGCCGCTCGCGCAGGGGTATCCCTCTTCATGTCGTGGGCTGTCAGCTCTCAGCAAGGCCGGGACTGCGCGGGTGCCGAGGTCAGCAGACGGCTTATCGGATGGTAGACAACCAAGTCTTGTCATTAGCACGCCGCATGATCTCGGTGAGGACCTCTGCACGCTGCATCAGCAGACGGAGGGAACGTCATGAAGGTCTACTGCGGCATCGACTGGGCCGAGAAGCACCACGACATCGCCTTGGTCGACGAGACAGGCACGGTGATCGCCCAGCAACGCATCGCCGAATCGCCTGAGGGCTACGAGGAACTGCTGACCATCTTGGCCGAGGCTGGCGACACCGCCGAGATACCGATCCCAGTGGCCATCGAGACACCGCGTGGCCTGCTGGTCTCCCAGCTTCGCGCAACCGGTCGGCGGGTCTATGCCATCAATCCGCTCAGCGCCTCGCGCTACCGCGACCGGCACTCGGTGTCCCGCAAGAAGTCCGCCCGGCAAGACGCCGTCGTCCTGGCCAACATCTTGCGCACCGACATGGCACTGCACCGGCCACTGCCCGCCGACAGCCACCAGGCCCAGGCCATCGCGGTGCTCGCGCGCGGCCACCAGGACGCCGTCTGGCGCGTCCACCGCATCGGTAACGAGCTGCGCTCGTTGCTGCGCGAGTACTACCCGGCCTTCTTGACGCTGTTCGCGGGCCAGGATGGCGGCATCACCTGCCGCGAAGCCCGCGCAGTGCTCAAGATCGTCCCCACCCTCGCCACAGGCGCGCCGGTCGCGTCCAAGATGCGGTGTAAAAGTGAACGAGCGTAGGTTGCCGTGCTGAACCGACCAAAGTTCGCACAACGCAAGGACCTACGCTCGTGGCACGCACACTACCGCCCGTTCAGGCCATCCGCGCCGAGATCGACGCCCTGTTCGCCTCCGACCGTGACCTGGTCGAGGTCATCGAGGACGTCGCCCGGCTCGGCGCCCACCTGATCATCCAGACCGCCGTCGAAGCCGAGGTGGACGCCTTCCTCGGCCGCGCCCGCTACCAGCGCGCCACCGCCGTCACCACAGCCGGCGGCGACGAGCAGGCCCCAGTGCGGCCGGGCTACCGCAACGGGCACTGCCCTACCACCGTCAAGACCACCAGCGGCCCGATCACCATCACCCGCCCCAAACTGCGCGGCACCACCGAGAAGTTCGCCTCCCGCCTGTTCGGCACCGGCGTCACCCGCACCCACGCGCTGGAGACACTCGTGATCGCCTCCTTCGTGCGCGGCCTGTCCGTCCGCGACGTCGAAGGCGCGCTGGCCGACGCGCTCGGCCCCGAGGCCGCCCTGTCCAAGTCGACGGTCTCGACCATCTGCCAGGCCATCGTGGCCGAGTACGACGCCTGGTGCCGCGACCTGAGCACGGTCGAGCTGGACTACCTGTTCTGCGACGCCTCCCACTTCAAGATGCACGACGGCAGCCGGGCCGAGCCGATCCTGGCGGCCTGGGGCATCACCACCGCCGGCAAGCCCGTCTTCGTCGGCCTGGCCGCCGCCGCAGCCGAGTCCACCGACGCCTGGCACGACTTCCTGACCGACCTCGTCGCCCGCGGCCTGCGCCCGCCGCTGCTCATCATCTCCGACGGCGCGCCCGGCCTGATCAGCGCCGCCGAGCAGGTATTCCCCGCCTCGCTACGCCAGCGGTGTCTCGTTCATCGCGCCAGAAATGTGCTGGCCAAGGTCAGCGCCGGCGACCAGGCCGAGGTCAAAGCCGCCTACTGGCAGATCTTCGACCTCAGCGACCTCGGTGACGACGTCAAGGTCGGCCAGCAGCTCGTGGGCTGGGTGCAGCGACGTATCGACGCCTTCGCCGATACGTGGGGCAGCCGGTATCCGGCAGCGGTCAAATGCCTGCTCACCGACCGCCAGAGCCTGACCACCTACCTGCGCTTCCCGCTCGAGCACCACAAGCGCGTGCGGCATTCCAACTTCATCGAGCGCACCTTCGGCGAGACCCGCCGCCGCGTCAAGGTCATCGGCCGCTCCCCCGGCGAGACCAGCTGCGTCTCACTCGTGTGGGCCGTCCTCGACCGCGCCGCCCGCGGCTGGCGCGGCTTCACCCTGACCAGCACGGGTCTGCGCATCCTGCGAGACCTCCGCCGGGCACTGCTCGACCCGCCCGCCCAGCTCCACCCGGCCGACGGCCCGGCCTTGGCACCCGTTACTGAGGCCGCTTAAGATCCACTCACGGCACCTACCTCGTCGAGCTATTTACACCGCTCCGAGGACGCGACCCGCGGCGCGCCAACGCACCATCGCCGAACTGCGAGACGCGCTGAAGGACTGCGGCCGCATCTATCATCTACAGTCCTGGGCCGAACGCCTGCACGCCGGCTTCCAAGGCGCCTATCTGCGCCAACCAACCCCGATCGAAGAGGCAATGGGCCGGCAAGCGCTGGCGTTACTGGCCGTTCTCGATGCCGCCTGCCAAGCCGCAGCCGACCTGCACCAGGCCACCGTCACAGCCTTCCGTGACCACCCCGACCACGACATCGTCACCAGCTTCCCTGGCCTCGGCGAGCTGACGGCCGCCCGGCTGTTCGCCGAGATCGGCGATGACCACACTCGCTTCGCCGACGCCCGCGCCCTCAAGGCCTACGCCGGAGCCGCCCCGATCACCCGCGCCAGCGGACGCAGCCGGGCCGTCGTCCACCGCCGGGTCAAGAATCGCCGCTTGGCAGCTGTCGGCTACATCTGGGCTTTCGCCAGCCTGACCGCCTCGCCAGGCGCCCGTGTCCACTACGACCGCCGCAAAGAACACGGCGATCAACATTCAGCGGCACTGCGCAACCTCTACAACCGCTTCCTTGGCTGCCTGTTTCATTGCCTGACCACACGCCAGCCCTACAGCGAACGCCTCGCCTTCCCCACCGTAGCCCCTGGGGGCTCCACCGCCCCCAGACCCCCGCGAACCGCGGCAGCCGACGACGCCCAATCTCGTTGATCACAGCCCGCCGTAGCGTCGCCGGCCACCACGGACCGAGCACGTTTGACATCGCCGCCGATCGGATGTCTCGGGCCTGGCGGCCCTGCGCTCCGGGTCGGCTTGCACCGGATACGAGGGATGCTGTGGTCTGCTGTACAGCAGGGAAGTACAGCAGCGCCCCCTCACGCAGCCTGATCGTCCCGTACAGCGTCACACGGTTGAGCAGCAGTCCTGGCCCTCGACCCTCCGCTTCACTCGTAATGAAGGGATCAAGAGTTCGGTTCCCTTAGGCGACTCAAGCCACCGCTGACGCGGTGGAGGTGCCGATTCATGACGGAGAAATGAGAGCAGTCTGGAGGGGGAGAGAAGGGGGTTCTACGCCGGACGCTCACGACGAAGCAGGACGAAGTTCGCAGCAGGGGCGCGGGAACACCCGCGACCGGCCTGGTGCCAAGGTTGCCTTGACGAGGATCTATCTGGAGAATATGGGCCACTGTCGGTGCGCTTACGATCCTGGAATAGCCGTATGTTGTGTTGAGCGGGGGCATGTATGGGTTGGCGGACGGTCCAGTTTCAAACAGCGGCTCCGCCGAGTCGCGCGGTATTGTCATGGATCCGCGAGTTCGCTGCCTACACAAGGTGGCGCAGGGCTGTCACCTCGGTCGAGCGCGAGGCTGAGGACGGCAGATTCTTTGCGACATCACCATTGAGGGCAATAGCGGCTTTCTGACTGCATGGACGGATGATTTCGCCGAGATTGCCATCCAAATCGCGATAGATATCGCACCTCAGGACTCGGATTTGATGGCGATTGCTGTCGATGCTGGTAATCAGCTTCGCGATCAGCAAGTCGTGAATGAGCCCGGCGAGATCGTCTTCCTACCAACCCGGGCATCACGTGAGGGTTTTGAGCGGGTAAGAGGCGAAGCCTCGGTGGAGGCTCTACTGACGGAACTCTCGGTGCATGAGCGTCGGCTACTGACAGATTTTAAGGACTTTAATAAGGCCACTGGACCGAAGGCATGGAAGAAGCGGCAACAAATTCTGTTTGTAGCGCGAATTGATGCGCTCGCGATAATAAATTGCGCGCGGAGAATGGAGAGAATTGCTCGGGATCTACAGAGGCGATTAGGCAATAATTCGCACATAATGGCGGCTCTGCAAACATTTCGACGAAGCGCCTCTCATGTAACGGATCTACGCAATATCTCAGAGCACTTAGATGAGTATGTCGTCGGTGCCGGTAGGATTGACGGTTCGGCACGAGTTGAACCTGGAGAAGTGTTCGAGATCGCAATAGAGGGGGAAGACGTTGTTCTCGCGGCGCGCTCGCGTAGTGCCAGAATTCTAGGTGTCGCGGCGGCAGTTAGGGATCTATGTCGGTGTGTCCACCGCACAACGGAAGCTCGCTTCATGGAAATAGATTGGGCTGACGGAGTCGATTTCGACTTTGCAATTATTGAAGAGGACGGTACGGCACGAATCCTTCGTGAAGAAGAATATCCACCCGGTGTCCTCAGGGCTAAAGCCGCCATGGCCCGGACTGGCCAGAACGGCATGCCATTCTCTCAGCAAGTCCGCGAAAAATGCCCGGATTGTGACTCCCCGCTGTAAATGCGCGGACAACCGACGAAACGCGGGGGCGCCCCGCCACCAGGATCGGATCCATCTCAGCCCCCTTTCCGGCGGATGATGCCAAGATCACTAACTTCATGTACCGCGCCCCGTCCCGAGGATCGGCCCGGTATCTGCCCATGATTAGGCGACTGATGCAGCAACGCCACCTCAGCCTGCTAACGCTTTTGCTAACGACAGTCCTGGACGCCCATGGACGGGCATGGAATCCCCAGAGTATGGCGCCCACTTTGAGTAGGCGGTTGTGGACAACCATAGACGGGTTTGTGACAGCCCTGACCTTGCTACGGATAAGAAGGGAGTTCGAGTCATCTCGGTCGCGCCGACGGCGTGCGATCCTGGAGCGTGTGACGGATCGCCATGTGGTGACAATCCAGGTGACCGGCCGGCCCGCAATCTACGCCACAGCCCATGAGAACCCTTGGAAAGATGCGGTTGATCGGCGGTCGCTGCGAATGAAGTGCAGCCTCAGGACGCGCGTTTCGCTGTGCGTTTCGAGTTTCGTCTTGCCCAGGCCCGCAATGCAAACGAGGTCTGAGATCTGGACAACCTCATCAAGCCCACACTCGATGCGATGGAAGGCGTCTTTGGTACACGGGCACGGCGGGGGACTCCACAGCCTGCCGATGACAGAGTCGATCGCATCGAGGCCAGCAAGGCCCCTTCCCGGGGCTGGCGAGGACGCAGGGGCGAGGATCGATATATGGGGTATCGAGTCGCTGGACTAACGAGTCCAGGAGGGTCCATTGACTTCATGCGTAACTCATGGAGCGACAAGCCGATGCCCGGCGATCAGTACCTCGAGCATGGCGAGGGTCGACAGGGTGGTTAGGATGCTGGACACCGGGGCGAAATTTCAGGCGCAGGATACTAGTGTCATGCGCATGAAATTCGTCGGCAATATTTAGCGAGGGATTCCAGGATCTCTTCGGCGGTCTTGGTCCACACGAACGGCTTCGGGTCGT
>NZ_JBSFSX010000038.1:0-8854 GCF_053590035.1 Nonomuraea sp. NPDC003214
GACGCGGCTTCTTCTTCCCCATGCTCTCCATCATGGACATCCTTCCGGGGACGAACCCCTGATCTCGGATGTCCGTCAAACCGGATCAAGCCCAGATCAGGACCGGGAGTGACTGTGATGACCGACGCACAAGCCGCATCCAGTCGGCGTGACTACCTGAGCGACTACCTGGCCCGAATCGGGGGCACCGCTCTGCTCAGTGCAGACGAGGAGATCGAGCTGGCCAGACGGATCGAGGCGGGGACATACGCCGCCCGCCTCATCGAACAAGGCTCCGCAACCCCCGATCTGCAGGCCGTTGTCGCGGACGGCCGGGCCGCCAGGAAGCACATGATCGAGGCGAACCTGCGGCTGGTGGTGTCGGTCGCCAAGCGCTACGCACGCCGCGGCATGTCGCTGGCAGACGTGATCCAGGACGGCAACCTGGGACTGATCGAGGCCGTCGAGCGGTTCGATCACGCCAGGGGCAACAGGTTCTCCACCGTGGCCACCTGGTGGATCCGCAAAGCCATCCAGCGAGGACTCGAACACGCACAAGTGGTGCGTCTGCCGATGGCGGTCCAGGACCAGCTGAGGAAGGTCAGCCTCGCCGAGGCCGCGCTCACGCACCGGTTCGGCCGCGTGCCGGCGGAGCGAGAACTGGCCGAGGAGACCGGGCAGGAGCCGGCCAGACTGGCTTTCCTCCGGCAGGTGCCTCAGGAATGCGCCAGCCTGGACCTGGCGGTAGGAGAGGGGCGTCACGTGACGACGCTCGGAGACCTGATGGTGGACACCCAAAGCCCCTCGGCTGCCGATCTCGTGGAGCGAGAGGCGCTGAAGGTACTGCTCACGTCACTTGTGGACGGGCTGGCGCCCCGGCAGGCGCTGATCTTGCGGTTGCGATTCGGCCTGGACGGGCGCCCGGAGCACACGCCTCGGCAGATCGCCGACATGCTCGGGCTGACCCCCTTCTGGGTGCGCCAGCTGGAGAGGGAATCGCTTGAGCGGATTCGGAGGCATGGAGTCAGGCGGGGCCTGCTCGCTTGGGCATCGTGATCCCGTGATCAGTGCCCACCAGTTCAGCGCTGATGCCACGACACCGTCACCTCGGCGACGTCGCTGAAGGAGGTGTTCCGGTGCTCCGCCACCACCGGAAGCCGGGGGGTGGGCGTCGGGATTCCCGGGTGGCAGACTGATCAGCATGTCGGATAGCGAGCATCGTGCACTGATGCCCCAGATGCGGCTGGATGAGCTGCTGGCCGAGCTGCAGACTCGGCTGAACGCCGTGCTTTCCACGCGGGATCGGGTGCATGCGCTGCTCGAAGCCGTGGTGTCCGTGGGCAGCGATCTGGACCTGGAGACAGTGCTGCGCCGGATCGTGGAAACGGCGACCAAACTGGTGGACGCCAGCTACGGCGCACTGGGCGTTGTGGGTGAGGAGAGCACGCTGCTGCAGTTCATCCCGGTCGGGCTGAGCGAGGAGGAGATCGCCAGGATCGAGCACTGGCCGCACGGGCTCGGCTTGCTCGGCCTGCTGATCAAGGATGCCCGGCCGCTGCGGATGGGCAAGATCTCCGACCACCCCGAGTCGTACGGGTTCCCGCCCGGTCATCCGCCGATGGGCACCTTCCTCGGCGTCCCGGTACGGGTGCGCGATGAGGTGTTCGGCAATCTCTATCTGACGGAGAAGCGCGGCGGCGGTGAGTTCGACGAGGAGGACGAGGCGGTCGTCATCGCGCTGGCCACCGCCGCAGGTGTTGCCGTGGAGAATGCCCGGCTTTATGAGGAGTCGCGGCGGCGCGAGACCTGGCTGCAGGCGTCGGCCGAGGTGACCACGAGCCTGCTGTCCGGGGCCGACCCCCGGCAGGTGCTCACCACGATGGCGGCGCGGGCCCGCGAGATGTGCGACGCGGACCTGGTCCAGGTGCTGCTTCCCGAGCCGTCGGGAGATTCGCTGAAGGTGGATGTCATCGAAGGCGAGGGCGCGGACGAACTGCTGGACGCAGAGTTCGAAATCTCGGCCACGCTTGCGGGCGAGGCGTTCACCCGAGGCGAGCCGGTCGCGGAGAAGAACTTGCAGCAGGCCCCCTACCCTGAGTCGCCGTTGCGCCGGCTGGGGTACGGGCCTGGGCTCATGGTGCCGCTGGGAGCCGCCACGTCGACACGCGGGGTTCTCGCGCTGGCCAAGCGGAGCGGGCGGCTGCCGTTCAGCGACGCCGACCGGCAGATGCTGCAGTCGTTCGCCGGGCAGGCGGCGATCGCGCTGGAGCTGGCCGAGGCCCGCCGCGACGCCGAACGGCTCGGCCTGCTGGAGGACCGTGACCGGATCGCCAAGGACCTGCACGACCTGGTCATCCAGCGGTTGTTCGCGACCGCCATGACGTTGATGAGCACGGTCCGGCTGGTCGAGCGGCCGGAGGCGGGCAAGCGGCTGCAGCACGCCATCGACGAGCTGGACGAGACCATCCGGCAGATCCGCTCGTCCATCTTCGCGTTGCAGGGAACGCGCGAGGACTCCGCGCCCAGCCTGCGGGCCAAGATCGTCGATCTGGTCGAGGGCGCGGGCGGGCATCTCGGCTTCATGCCGGGCCTGCGCATGGAGGGGCAGATCGACACCGTCGTGCCCGAGCCAGTCGCCGAACACCTGCTGGCCGTGCTGCGTGAGGCGCTGTCGAACGTGGTGCGCCACTCACATGCCACCCGGGCGGAGGTCACTGTCGAGGTCGCGGACGCCCACCTCACACTTACGGTGACCGACAACGGCGTGGGAGTCGGCGAGAGCGGACGGCGCAGCGGCCTGCGCAACATCGAGGAACGGGCCGTCCAGTTGGGCGGTACGGCGGAGATGGACAGCATGGACAGTGGAGGAACGAGGCTGCGCTGGCATGTCCCTCTGTGATCGGGCGGCCGACCTTCTGCCCTGGCCGGCGGGGACCAAGGACCCTGGCTGCGGTCGCGGCACCTCGGCAGTATCGAGCACATGACAGCGATGGAGCGAATCGACGCGTACTGGCGTGCGGCGAACTACTTGTCCGTAGGGCAGATCTACCTGCTGGACAACCCGCTGCTCACCGAGCCGCTGCGGCCCGAGCACGTCAAGCCGCGCCTGCTCGGCCACTGGGGCACCACCCCCGGGCTCAACTTCTGCTTCGCCCACCTCAACCGGATCATCGCCGAGCGCGCCCAGGACATGATCTACATCGCCGGCCCGGGTCACGGCGGACCTGCGGCGGTCGCGCATGCGTGGCTGGAGGGCTCCTACGCGGAGAAGTATCCGGACGTCTCGCAGGACGCGGCCGGCATGCGGCGGCTGTTTCGCCAGTTCTCCTTTCCTGGAGGCATCCCCAGCCATGTGGCGCCGGAGACGCCCGGCTCCATCCACGAGGGCGGCGAACTCGGCTATTCGCTGGCCCACGCGTTCGGCGCGGCCTTCGACAACCCTCGCCTCGTGGTCGCCTGCGTTGTAGGCGACGGTGAGGCGGAAACCGGACCGCTGGCGGCCAGCTGGCACTCCAACAAGTTGCTCGACCCCTACCGCGACGGCGTGGTGCTGCCGATCCTGCACCTGAACGGCTACAAGATCGCCAATCCGACCGTGCTGGCCAGGATCCCGGAGCATGAGCTGATCAAGCTCATGGAGGGGTACGGATACCGTCCCCACATCGTCGGCCCGGATCACGAGCAGATGGCGCGAACGCTGGACGAGGTGTTCGACCAGATCGCCGCCTACAAGGAGGGCCGCGAGAACCGCCTCCCGATGATCATCCTGCGTACGCCCAAGGGCTGGACCGGGCCCCGTGAGGTCGACGGCAAACCCGTGGAAGGCACGTGGCGCGCCCACCAGGTGCCGCTGTCCGGCGTCCGCGACAACCCCGAGCACCTGGCGATGCTGGAGGAGTGGATGCGCTCCTACCGGCCGGAGGAACTGTTCGACGCCGACGGCCGGCCGGTGCCCGCGCTCCTGCAGACGGTCCCCGAGGGACCGCTGCGGATGAGCGCCAACCCGCACGCCAACGGCGGCGAGCTGCTGCGGCCGCTCACCCTGCCGGACTTCCGGGACTATGCCGTCGAGGTCAAGGCGCCCGCGACCACCGCCAGCGAGCCGACCCGGGCTCTGGGCGCCTTCCTGCGCGACGTGATCTCCGCCAACTCGCACACCTTCCGGCTGATGGGCCCGGACGAGACCGCCTCCAACCGGCTGCAGGCCGTCTTCGACACCACCGACCGCGCCTGGAACGCCACAGTCGAGCCGACCGACGAGAACCTCGCCGCCGGCGGCCGGGTCATGGAGGTGCTCAGCGAGCACCTGTGTCAGGGCTGGCTGGAGGGCTATCTCCTGACCGGGCGGCACGGGCTGTTCAACTGCTACGAGGCGTTCATCCACATCATCGACGCGATGTTCAACCAGCACGCCAAGTGGCTGCAGACGTCAAAGAAGATCGCGTGGCGACGGCCGGTGGCGTCGCTCAACTATCTGCTGTCCTCGCACGTGTGGAGGCAGGACCACAACGGCTTCAGCCACCAGGACCCGGGCTTCCTCGACGTGGTGGTCAACAAGAAGGCCGAGGTCGTCCGGGTCTACCTGCCCCCGGACGCCAACACCCTGCTGTCGGTGGGCGACCACTGCCTGCGCTCCCGGGACTACGTGAACGTGATCGTGGCCGGCAAGCAGCCGGTGCTCGACCTGTTCACCATGGACGAGGCCATCGCCCACTGCACCCGCGGTCTCGGTATCCTGCCGTGGGCCTCCAGCGACGCGGACGCCGAGCCCGACGTGGTGCTCGCCTGCGCCGGCGACGTACCGACCCTGGAGACCCTGGCGGCCGCCGCCATCCTGCGCGAACACCTGCCGCAGCTGAAGGTGCGCGTCATCAACGTCGTCGACCTGATGCGGCTCCAACCGCCGTCGGAGCACCCGCACGGCATGCCGGACGCCGAGTTCGACACGCTCTTCACCACCGACAAACCGATCATCTTCAACTTCCACGGGTACCCGTGGCTCATCCACCGCCTCACCTACCGCCGCCACGGCCATCAGAACATCCACGTGCGCGGCTACAAGGAGGAGGGCACCACCACCACGCCGTTCGACATGGCCATGCTCAACGACATCGACCGCTTCCACCTGGTCATGGACGTCATCGACCGCGTCCCGGGGCTGGGCGCCACTCAAGCACACCTGCGCCAGCGGATGTCCGACGAGCGGCTGCGGGCCCGCGCCCACACCCGCGAACACGGTGAGGACGCCGCCGAAATCCGCGATTGGACGTGGGCCTGACGGTCCGACGAGACAAGCCTGGAAGGCAGCTTCGTGCCTTCCAGGCTTGTCGTGTGTACGAGAGCCTTGATGATCGTGACCACCGACGTATGGGAGTCACCTCTGCGTGAGGCGGTGCGGCGACGCGGAGATACGCCGGCCGGAGAGCTGCTCGGCTTCGACCACGATGTAGTGGTCCCTGTTGCCAGGCGCCCAGGGTGTCAGCGGAAGCGCTGTAAGCTGGGCGATCTCGCCGGGGTCGGTGACCGCCCGGGCGTGCCCCACGACGGTCACCGACCAGCCGGTGCGCGCCTCGGCGTCGAACTCGTCCGCCTCGAAGGCGACCACCGCGTTGCGGGTGGCGGCGGCGAGCTTGGAGCCGGACCCCGTGCGGATCACGATGCTCTCACCGTGAAGAAGGAAGGTGACAGGCTGCACGGCCGGCAAAGCCCGGTCAGTGAATACGATCCGGCCGATCGGCGTGGACGCGAGCAGACGCAGGCACTCAGCGTGGGAGAGCACCTGCAGGCCGGATGAGTCGAGTTCCATGCTCCCAGCCTTCCCGCTCGGGCCCAGCACAGGTAGGGACAAAAGCCCCGACATTGCTGGTGATCGCCCCAGCGGGAGGTTCTGGCCGAGGATGACATCAGCGTGGTCACGGCTCCAGAGATCGGGGAATGGAGTCGGACGGCCCGTAGGGCTGCTGAGTGTGCCCGCGGGCGTCGTAGATCTTCACCCACTTGATCGACGGGAACTGCTTGAGCGTGGGCTTGATCTGATCGGCGATGGTGAACGTCGATCCTCCACTGGTGATGTGGCCGGTGAGGTGCACCCGGGCGGTCCCGTTCTTGATGGTGAGCTTGCTGAAGCCGATGGCCTTGGAATCGACGAAGCGCAACCCGCGCGCCTTCTCAGCCAGGGTGGGGCCGGCGAACAGACGCTGAAGGGCGCCGTATGCGGTCGCCGGTGGGATGGCCGGCCGCTGCACGGCTGTCGTGTACGGCCTGCGTCCGGTGTTGTAATTGGCGGTGTTGAGGAAGTAGTCGCGTACCGGCACGGTCCGGTACGGCGTGGCGATGTCGACGACGACGCGGCTGGGCCACCTGAGCGTGTAGACCCGGTAGGGCGTGCGCTTGGCCAGCGCGGCGCCGAACGTGAGCGTCGCCTCGAAGTCGCCGGTGTTGACGACCTGGATGATGCCGGGCAGTGCGTAGGTCCTGCGGGTCGGCCCGTAGGTGACATGGCCGTGGCGGTCGTGGCCGTCGGCGTGGCCGAAGCGGATCTGCAGCAGCGCGTCGCCGACTGCGGGCACGTGTCGGCCGGAGCCGTCGGCGATCAGCTTGGGCACGTAGCGGACGTCGCGCCTGGCGGGCACGCCGCCGCGGAACTCGAAGACCAGCCGGTCGAGGCCGTCATGGTGCGCGGCTCGGATGCCGATCAGGGTGGGGGCGCCGGCGTGCTGGGTGATGGCCTGCGCCGGTACGGCGAGCAGGCCGGTGGACGTGGCCACCATCGCGGTGGCGACGAGGGGACGGATCGGGAGCATGTCGATCATCTCTTCTCCTGTGAGTGCTCCTGATCTCAGAGTGCTCTCCACCACCGCCGGACAACAGCGGCGAACGTCCTCAATCTCCATGCCTATTGGCTGATGGGACGGACTGCTGGGGGCAGTCCGGGACGAAGGTCCTTCCGTATAGGGCCATTTGGCGCTTGGTCTGCGGCGATCTCAGGAGTGTCCTTGAAAGGACACAAGGGAGTAACCATGATCCTGGTTGGGGTGGACGGCTCGCAGGCCGGACTTGTAGCCGTCGGTTGGGCCGCGCGAGAGGCGGCACTGCGCGGAGTGCCACTCACCGCGGCCCACGCCATGCCGCGGTGGGCGTACGAGACCACGACCGGCCGCTATGCCGAGGTGGCTCGCTGGATGTGCGAAGGCGGCAGAAGCGTCCTGGCCGCGGCCGAGGAGCGGGCACGCCGGGAGCAGCCGGAGATCGAGGTGAGGACGACGTTCCTCCCGGATGACCCGCGCGTCGCCCTGATCGCGGCGGCGAAGGACGCCGAGCTGCTGGTCGTCGGCAGCCACGGGCTCGGGGGCGTACGTGGGATGCTGGTCGGCTCGGTCGCCTACGGGGTGGCCGGGCACGCACCGTGCGACGTCGTGGTGGTTCGCGAGCCTTCCTCGCCGCCCGGTGCGGAGGTCGTTGCCGGGGTCGACGGTTCGCCGGCGTCGTCGAGGGTGCTGGAATTCGCCGCCGCCGAGGCGCGGCTGCTTGGAGCACGGTTGCGGGCCGTGCACGTCAGGGCGTATCCCTATCCGGGCGCCTTCGGCCTGGTGGAGCAAGAGGACGGCGGCGACGATCTGCTCGTCCTGAAGAAGACGATCGCCGCCCTTCGCGATCGATACCCGGACGTCCGGATTGTCGAAGAGGTCGTGCACGGCCATCCTGCCGAGCTCTTGCGGCAGGTCGCGAGCGGTGCCGAATTGCTGGTGGTGGGCTCGCACGGGCACAGCACGTTCGCAGGCATGATCCTGGGCTCGGTCAGCCACGAGCTGCTTCACCGGGCTCCTTGCCCGCTGGCCGTGGTGCGGACCGCGCGATGAACGGCCGGTCTGAGGGCTGCGAGCCGCGGCCCAAGAGCTGGTGTCATGCCTTTCAGCTCTGCCGCCGTCGATGTCTGAGGAGGCCCTCGCCGGTGCTGGCTACGGAGAGTGCGGTGGTCCAACGGCACGCAGTGTGGTGACCGAAGCGTGGACGAAACCCTCTTGAATGATCCTGCTCTAAGGACTGTTGCGGAGGGTAGTTGAATTTGTGGGGGAGCGTCATCACGCAGCGCGGGCTTTGGCCAGCATCTGTCACACGGGCGCGCGGTCGAGGGTGACTGCCCGCCCCGGACCGGTGGCCGCTGGGCATGGGTCGGGCAGTCCAGCGGGCTCCCCCTCACAACGTGTGGCCCGCCGCCGCCATTATCTACAGTGACTGAACAACTACGCAACGCGTGCGTTGGTGGGCGGATCGAGCTGACGCAACGGGCTACCGGTGGACACACGCCGGGGATGTGGGCGGGCGGTTGGCGAATGCGGGGTGGTCGGCGGGGCGCAGACGCAGATGCACGCGGGATGCTCCGGTGTTCCAGTCAAAGGCGATGAGGTCACACAGGAACAGGACGACAGCCAGGGATGCGTCACTGCCGGTCAGGCCGGAGTGTGGGCTGAGACTGGCGGTGATCCGGTCATCGGTGATCGCGTTCGTCGGGTCGTAGAGGTGGAGGCTTACGCATGCCTGGTCGGCCCACAGGCTGAGTGTGGCGTCCGGGCGTGCGGTATTGATGAGGAGGAGGGCTGCCTCGTGGACGGCGAGCACAAGATCGGCAGCCCGGCAAGGACACAGCCCCTCGATCGTGGCGAAGGCGTGCACCCGTTGACGCAACCTCGCGGGGTTGTCTCGGAGGGGCGACGACAACGGGATGGGCAGGAACATGCGTCGCGCTCCTTCTATTTCTGTCAGCACCCGGGAGGTGGAAGCCTAGGCCGTGTTTCAAAGGATCGTGAGCCAGTCGTTGATGGCAGCGATGTGGACGGTGGCTGCGTAGCGGACGGCGAGCTTGTCGTACCGGGTG
>NZ_JBSFSX010000039.1:0-5837 GCF_053590035.1 Nonomuraea sp. NPDC003214
AAGCGATCAGCTGATCGTCGATCTTCACGTACAGTGCTGTCGCGAGGGTGTTCAGTTCTGTCGTCACAAACGGATCTTGAACGCCCTCGCTTCATATCCGCAGCCGAACAGCCGATCTCCACCCCTTGGGATCAATCATCTAGACGATTAGGCGCCGGCACACTCACCCCAGGCTCATCCTCGCCTGCAATGGCGGAATCAGAATCGCCAGCCGAACCAGTGGCGCCCGCTGGCCCCGACCGCCCCGGATCCCAAGGTGCCCGGCCACGAAAATGCCTCCGAAGAAGATAGCAAACGGGACGATTGGCGCTGCCCCCGCCCAGGACTGGGTCCGTCCCGAGATCGGACAGGATCCCACACAACTTCGCGCGCGACGTGTACCGAGAACGACTACCACCGCCACGAGGTCGGTGCTGACCAGGAACGCTACCCAGTTGCCGAGGTCCGAGCTTCCCGCTGGCGTACCCTGCTCCGGCCTCGGCTTCGCCCGCCACCGATGACGTGACCGAGGCTGCTTGTGGGGTCCATCAAGACGACCAAGCTGTCGCAGCCGAGCGTCCAGCCCGCGGAAACCGTGACTGGGGATCATCAGGGTTCGCCTCGCCGCAACTGTTCCTTGATGGTCTTGATTAGGTTCAGCAGGAGGCTCATGCCGGCTTTCTTGATCTCCGCCTGTCTCGGCCCGTCCAGGAGCCTGTCTCTCATGGTTTCCGCTGGCATGTCCGGCTGTGTCGCGGCAAGGTTGCGGATGGCCACCCGAAGCTCTGCCGGGAGCTCGCCCACCAGGTCGCTTCCCTGAGTGCTGGTCCTGGGCTTGGTCTTGGTCACGATGACGTAGAACGGCGGCTGGTTGGGGTTGCCCATGACGACCTCCCTGGCGCGGATCGTTCCCGACGCTAGGAAGAGCACGAGCCGCAGGTCCATGAACAGGCACGGGCGTGAACATGACCACGGTCCGCGAAAACCCGTCTGATCCGCGCATCGAGGCTGGGCGCCCAACAATCTTGCTGTCTAGGCTCGTAGCCATTCAGAAGGGCCAGAAGGGATCGCCTGCCACCAGTGGCCGTTCACGTCGCGGTTGTTGACCCTCTGCCCATGTTTCGGCAGGGAGTCGCCGCCGTCTTGTCCGCCGCAGGCCACGACGTCGAGACTCCTGCCGACGTCGTGGCATGGCTACGCCATGGACAGCGCACGGTCGTGCTGCTGACGCTCGCGCGCGAGCGCGATTGGGAGCTCCTCAGGCGACTGCGTGACGCAGGTGACCAGCATGCCGTGATCGCGCTGATCGGCGAGGAGGAGCCCGCCGCGCTCGGTGTCCAGGCGATTCAGGCGGGCGCCCGTTCCGTGCTTCCGCGCGAGGTGACGCCGAGAGCCTTGAGCCGTACGGTCGAGGCGACGTTCGATGGGCAAGCGGTGATGCCGTCGGAGGTGGCTGCGGCGCTCGCCAGCGGCGCGCGCGGGATGCCCGTCCCTCCAACCCTCAGCCCGCGGCAGCTGTCATGGCTTAGGCAACTCTCCGAGGGAGCGACGGTAGCCCAGCTCGCCAGGCGGGCCGGGTATTCGGAGCGCGCGATGTTCCGGCTCCTGCAGGCCCTCTACCGGGAGATCGGCGCCTCGACCCGCATCCAGGCGATCGTCCGAGCGCAGGAAGAGGGCTGGCTGCATAGGCTCCCGGATTTCCCGTCGAATCCCACGAGACCGCCCGGCTGAGCCGGGGCGACCTCAGTTGTCGGCCGGGCGTGCTCCCAACGACTGGAGGGTGTGGACAACCCGCGTCAACCGGCCCGGTGGTCTGCTGTGCTGGTCGAGCAGCTCGATCATGCGTATGAGCTGGGCGATTCGCTTCGGCACGGGTTGTGAGATCTTGCCATGTGCCGTCCTGAACGCCTCGATGGCGTTCTCCGGGCCGTTCGGACCGGGCAGGCCACAGCTGGCGAACCCGTTGTAGAGCCACGCGGTGACGTCCTGATCGTCATGCGTGATCCGCTTCTCCGTCTCCTCGAACAACTTGCGGAAGAACGCGACGGCCTCGTCGCTGTCGTGACCCTGTTTCTGGGTGGCCACGGAGACCAGTGCGTGCAGCGCCGGCACGATGAGCGGGCCGCCCGGTCGCCGGTACCGTACGGCGCTCTCGATCTGTCGCGAGGCTTCGGCCGGGTCGGGCCCGTCCTTCAGCAGGTATGCGCAGCACAGGCTCGTTCGTGCCCGTAGCAGGAGGAGCGGATCACGATATTCCATCGCGTCGTCAAGCACCAGGTTCGCCGCCGGGATCGCGTCCGTGAAATCGCCCCGCAGAACGTGGATCTCGGCGAGCGCGGCCATGTAGGTAGCCCACAGCCATTTCTGCTTGCTGTCGGACGCGTACAGCCTTGCGGTCTCCTCGTGATCCTGCGCGTTCTCATGCTCACCGAGTTCGGTATGCCACCGGGCCGCCTTCATGGCCAGGCCGATCCTTCGGGTCGCGGCGTCCCGTTCCTCGGCGGTGTCCGGAAACGCGGGGTTCAGGGGTTCACACAAGGCCGTTCGGGCGAGTTGAAGAGCTTCGTCGTACAGGCCCCAATGTCGTTGGCAGTCGGCCATTCCCTCAAGGGCGCCCACCCTGACGGCCCGTAAGTCGTTGTACTGCTCCGGATCGCTGCGAATCAGCTCGTCGCAGTGGTCTCGGGCCTCGGCGTAGTGGAGGTAGGCGAAGTCCATGTCGTTGTGCCACTGGTAGGCACCCGCCAGGTTCACCTGGATTTTTATGCGGTTGGGCAGGTCCTGCAGAGCGTCGGCGTGGCGGGCGGCATTGTCGTACGCTTTGACTGCCGCATCGAAGTCTCCTTTCGAGGCGTAGAGATGGCCGAGTGAGTTTTCGTTGTTCCGTACAGATTCTTCCGGCTCGACGAGTTGCTCCCTGAGCGCTTTGCGATGCTCGATGAGCAGAAAACCGCAATTCCAATTCTCCAGCTCTGCCTCAAGCTCCTCGAGCAGCGGCGGGTAGGCATAGACTTGCAGGTTCGCGCGGCCGTACGCCCTCAGCGCCGCGAAATCGAAGTGCAGGTCCTCGATCGCGCCGACGGGTCGTACGCGGTGATTCCACAGGTGGGTGGCGGCGAGATTCAGCAGGTCCGATTGCTGGGCGTCGCTGAGCCGATCCTCCGGAGTGCCTTCACAAAGCCAGGAGGCATCCGACGGCGGCAAATAGTAACGGCCGTCCGGAGTCCTGTGCGCGAGGCGCTTGTCCACCAGCGTCGCCAGTCCGGCTTTCAGCTCGTCCTCGGCATACTTGTCCTTCAAGACCTCGCAGACGGCGGCGGCGTCGATGGCCGTGCCGAAGGCGTCGAGGGCCTCGAGGATACGGCGCGCCGTCAGCCCCAGACCCTTGACCAGGTCACGGACGAGGACCCGCGAGACGTAGTCGGGACGGACACCGGCCAGGGTCCGGGTGAGCCGGTTGACGTCGTACTCCGGTAATTCGAGGATCGCGTGAGCCAACTCGGCAAGTCGCGGATTGCCCCGGAACTGCTCATGACAGCCCGCGAGCGCACCGGCCAGGCCATGTCCGCACTTCTTGTCCAGCTCGCCGAGATAACCGGTGAAATCCTTGGCGGGAAGTCCGCCAACGACGAGCGCGGTGCACGTCGCCAGCCAGGTGCGCGGTGAAGCTGTTCGCGGCACGGTCCGGGTCACGAGGATGACGATGACCCGATGTCCCGAAGTGGTGGCGAGTGTTTCGAAGGCCTGGTCCAACTCGGGGTTGAGGAATTCATGGGTGTCGGGGTACAGCAGGTGTTCGGCACGTTCGATGGCGATCACGACGCGCCTCTTCCCGAGCGCCTCCAGCGTCGCCTTGAACTTGTCGAGCTCCGAGGCGCCCACCAGGGGTCTGTCCCACGAACTCATCTCGTCGTCCAGCAGCCCATCCAGGTCGCCGGTCAACACGCGGAGATACACGTTCCTGTCGGGAGGGGCCTCGTGCTCGATGATTCGCGGTCGCGCTCGGATCCAGGGCCTCTTCTTCAGGGCGTCCAGGACCGCTTTCACGAGCCGGGACTTCCCGACTCCTCGTTCACCACTGACGATGACGACGCCGCCCCGTTCGCCAAGGAGCCTCGCCCGGAGTGTCGCTCGTTCGCTCTTACGATTCAGCAACCGCGTCTTCTCGGCGACCGTCTCGACGGGGGCCAGATCGGCGGGACCGACCGGCGGTGGCACGAGCCTGCGCCGAGTCTCCTCCGCCTCACGGCTCTTCGCCGCGCGCCTGCCCTCCAGGACGAACACGATGATCGCGATGGGCGGTCCCAGGATCCCCGCGATCCAGCTGGCCTTCTCCAAGGAGGACGTCTCCTCCTCGGCGATGGCCCGAAGCCGTTCCCAGCCCACCCCGCCCGCAACCGCGGAGGGCAGGACCGAGGCGACCACGCGCCAAGCCCATCGCTCCCACCCTTTTCGCCCCACGTGGTCATCATCGCGCCATCGGTATCCCCGAAAAAGTCATGATCCTGCCACCCCGGGTGGGCGTTCGTGCCGGACGCACCGGCCCGCGCCTCCTCGTCACCGAAGGCTTCATGAACTCTGGCCCCGCATGCCGCCCTGCCCCCCTGCCAAGCTCGGCCCTGAGGGGTGCCTGGAGGAGCAGAGAAGGTGGCCCCCTTCTATCCGGCCGGCTTGGACGACCACACCGGACCGTACCGACCCGCTGATGTGGCTGTAGACCGTGCCCGTCGGCGGAGCCGGGAGATTCCGCAGGGCATGGACCGGGCCGGGGACCTCCAGGAGCATCCTCAGCAGGCGGGCACGCCACTCAGCCTCGATCGCGGCCGCCCTCACACCGTCGCCTTGCGACGCTGGCCGTGAGCGCCATCCTCAAGCGCGCACGCAAGACCACCGAGCAGTGCGAACCGGGCCGAGCCTCCCTCGTCATGCACGAAATGGGTGAGGTTCTGGGCTCGGCGGCCGCGAGAGCTGAGCACGACCGAATATCGAGTTCTGTTCGTCGACCGCCGCCCAGGACTGGGACGATTCCCGGTGGGCCAGCCGCAACACCTATGTCTACGTCTGCAACCGCGCCGATCGGCGCCTGCCCGTCATCCACATCGAACCGCGGCCAAGCGCACCAGCGGCTGTGCCCGGGCCTTGGCCGTCCTGGGCACATGCTGGGAGCGTGCTCGCTGAGACGGTTCGACTGCTTCTTGCCTAGTGCTAGACACGAACCGCCGCAACGGGAGCCATAGGTACTGATCCAATAGGGTTCCGGCGCGCGACCTGAGCAGGTCGTCTGCCGTCCGAAGTTCTCTGTCGGCTAACTGACGCCGCGGCCAGCCTGCACGTGTTGGGGACATACATGGGATGATCTTGACTGACCTGCGCGCTAGTCAGGCTATTTACCCAGCTCAAGCCGCCCAAGGAGACGGATTAGCTCGCGCTCTCCTAAAGCGGGTGCCGCAGTTCGGGTCCTATCGGGGCACCATCGTCCAGCAGCCATAGAGAGTTCCTGACCAGGATATGCGCCGATTGAAGGACTCTAGGTGGTCCGGTGATGTGCGGCTGCGGCCGAGATCGCGCCAATTGGGTGCGCACGACTCCTGGCATGCCAACCCATGCCACGGTTGGATGTATGCACCGCCTCGTTCCGCGCGCGGCCTGTCGACCCCACGGCGAGTCTCAACAGCCAGAGGCTGTCGATCACAAGGTAGACGGGATAGTCGGACTCGTGCCGCAGGACGGCCCGTACTCCCTTAAGCAGTTTCCAGGCTCTGCCTAGTGTCATGCGCATGAAATTCGTCGGCAATATTTAGCGAGGGATTCCAGGATCTCTTCGGCGGTCTTGGTCCACACGAACGGCTTCGGGTCGT
>NZ_JBSFSX010000040.1:0-4244 GCF_053590035.1 Nonomuraea sp. NPDC003214
CTCGGCGGCGCAGCTCGGCGGGGTAGGGAGACTTACCTGGCATGGACTCGATCCTCTCAAGAGATCAAGTCTCCACCGAACCCGGGGCGATTCAACCAGAGGAACGGCCTTGTCCCCATGGCCCTGGCCTGTTCGGTCCCGGGTCGATGGCGCCGGATGATCGGGCGGGCTCCCACCGCAACCAATAGCGGACCCTCGGCCCTCGCGCAGCGATCACCCGGAGCCGGAGTGCCCCCGCCGGAGGCGAAATAGATTGGCGGGCCAGAAAGCTCATGGAGCATGAGCTATGGGGTTGTTCAACAGAGTGAAGCTTCCTGAGCCGCTCACTTGCCCGAACTGCGGAGTAACTGGCATCTGGACGGCTCAGTTCTGGTTTGGGGCGACAAACCTTATCGACTACGAGGTGGGCGCACATACGGGCCGTAGTAGGTGAACGCGGCCATCACCGTGCACTTGCTCAGGGCGTCCTGGAAGGGTGTAGGCACTGCCGCACGCACGACTTCAGCGGCAGCCTGTGGGAGATGGTTGTCATTGAGATTGTCGATGACGTGATCGTGTCGGTAGTGCAGGACACCAGCGGTGATGGCTGGTGGGCCGAGGACTGGAAAATACTTGAGGCTTAGGCAGTGCTCAACCGAACGCAGCCCGGGCGCTTCACGCGTGAGAACGGCCCTAATGCCGCACACGCAGCGTGCGGACGCGCGGGGCGCACGGCGGCGCGGACTGCCGCATTCCCTGATCCGGAGCGGTTCAGCAAGCTTTCCGGATAAGTGGAGGCCGTACGGGACGATGGGCGTTTCGGCCTACATGTCCATGATCTCTGTCGCATGGGAAACGTGATCGCGACGGACGCGGGCGTGGACCTCAAGGATTTCACGGCGCGCGTGGAACACGACAACGTCCGCGCCGCAACGATCTACCAATATGCCGCCCGTGGAGCCGACAAGCTGATCACCGAAGCATCCGAGCATGCGATCGGATACCGGAAGAGCGAAGGCAGTTTTACGACCCCGCCCACCCTGGTGGCAGATAGGCGGACGAGCTAGCGAGATCAGGACTGCAGCCAGCGCCCGTCTTGATAGTCAACCGGTATCTCGCCATCTCCCGGCTCGATCCCCAACGCTTCCAGCGCATCGAACCATCGGTCCCGCTGAGAGTCGGGGAGGCGCATCCCGCACCAGGGACAGAATGAGATGGTGACGGAGGAACTGCCGCCGTCATGGACGAGCAGGCCGTACTCGGCGAACTGCTCATTGAATCTGATGAGCATGCCTGGACAGTCGGACGGTTCCGGATGTTGATCACACTTCCAAGTCACCTGGCGAACCATCGACTCGCAGCAGTGCTCGACCATGGACACCTCTCCACCTTATGGCACGTAGAGATCAGCAGTCCTGGACAAAATCAAAGCCCAGGCGCCGAATACTTCTGTCTACCTGGGCCTTCTGTATGTGAAGCGGGTGACGGCAATCGAATTCGCGCTTCAGCTTGGGAACTGCATCGACCACGGCCCACGAGGGCGCTGACCTGGGCAGCGAGCCGGTCCCGAGTGACCGTGATGAACCGCTCGTAACCCTCTTGATAGCCCGCTAATGGCCGGTGCTCACCCCACGAGCTGGTGTTCTCATACAGAGGCGCGCCAGAGCAGTCACTCAGCTACTGGCTCGCGGTGGTAGGCGCGTCCTCGACGATCGTCCCAGAGCGACAGCGCCTGCCCAGGCGGCGCGCCGCCACCTGATACCTACAAGAGCTATTCGGCTACCCTCAGTCGCACACGATTGCCTGGCGGATCTCGGCAATGAGTTTCACAAGATCGGTTACAAGCTTGGGACTTGCTGCGATGGTCGCGTGGGCGGTCATGCTGTGCGGGCTGCCGTCGAGATCGACCACCGTCGCTCCGGCCTCTCGGGCGATGATGACCCCTGCTGCGGTGTCCCAGGGGTTGTTGCTGAGCATGATGTTCGCGTCGATCCTGCCGTCCGCGACCCATGCGAGATCGATCGCGGCCGAGCCGAACATCCTGATGCGCTGGACGCGAGCGGCGAGTTCTTGGGTCAGGGCGAGGCGGGGCCGGTTGCGCTCGTCGGCGTTCTCCCCTACGGCGTAGTCGCCGATCGCCACGATCGCGGTCTGCAGTTCGCGGGCATCGCTCACTCGGATCTCGGATCCGTTGGCGAAAGCCCCGGCCTCTTCGGCAGCCGAGTAGCGGAGGTTGAGGACCGGTAGGTCGATCACTCCGAGTCTGGGCGTGTCCTTGTCGATCAGCCCGAGGGAGACGCCGCAGAGCGGGATGCCGTGCAGGAAGTTGGCGGTTCCGTCCACGGGGTCCAGCGCCCACAAAAGACCGTCGCCCAGGTGGCTGACGCCTTCCTCCTCGCCCAGAAATCCGATCTCAGGCGTCTCGCGGGACAGGAACTCCCGTACGGCCTGCTCCACGGCGAAGTCCACCTCCGTCGCCATGTCCCGGTCTCCCTTGGCCGTGATGACGCCAGGAGCCTTGGTACGGATGATCTCACTGGCGATCGACACAGCTCGTTCGGCGATGAGAAGAAGAGTTCGGGCGTCGATGGTCATACAGGCTTGCTCCACTCCCGAATATCCCTGAACACCTGGCCGAGGATGGGCAGCACCTCTCTCCGGCGGTGTTGTCCGTGACCCCAAAGGTAGGTGAATCGACTCCGCGCGCCGGCGGCAGGTTGAGCGAAAGGAGCGAAACCGCTGTGCGTCGGTCTACCGGCGGACGGCCCGCAGCCTTCGCAGAGGGAAACAGAGGCCCGAGCACGTCCCACACCTCGTCAGAGATCACCAGGCTGCGCCGGACAACTTCGAAGACCCCAATAGCACGCTCCGAGGCTGACCAACACTCGTTGCCCGCGCGCCACGAAGCGGCTACCGGTCAGACGGGGTCAGTGAACGAGATCGGCTTGCCGGTGGCGCGGGCATATGCGATCTCTCTGCTCGTGGATTCGCCGATGTACCCGCCTGGGTTGACGACCAGAACCCGGTCAGCCAGATCGATCTTGCGCAGGTGGAGGGCGTCCAGCGCGGTCTTCTGCTCGGTAGTGATCAACACATCTGCTTCGCCTGGCGCGACGACGATGACACCGGCGAGGGTCAGATCACGGTTCGCCGCACGCATCTCGTTCACGAACCGAATAGAGCCGCAGATGCAGACAATCTCAGGTCGGTCGGGCACGGCTCAATCCTTCGGTCGAACGGGAAACCGTCGCGTGTGTACGTTGACCTCACAGCCAGGACACGAGCCAACAGTTTATGCAGCGAGATGGACGCCACGCGGCTGCACCATCGCAGGCGGGAGGTGCGGCCCGTACTGGGAATGGCGCCGCTCGACGGCGAGGTCTGGGGTGCCTCCGGCTCACCGGCCTCCTTCAGCAACACGGCCCAATCTCGGCCAGAGCATGGTTCGGCGACCCACGTGTGTGTCCCGCCTTCCCACGATCCAGGCCAGCGTCAGCACGCCAACGCCGGTTGCGCCAGCGCTCCGGCGCGGGCTGGCACCAAGTTCAACCTGTTCCACGCTAAGCAGGCCGCTTGCTGGTGTTCCACCGCACGGCGGGATGGGTGCTGACGAGATCGGAGCGCCAATGCAATGATGACGCGGGGCCAGGCCAGCGTCATACGGGCGGAGTCGGGCAGGCTCAGCCCTTCGGCGATGCACTCGAAGACCTCGAACGAGGTGACCTGGACGGCGTCGTTCATGATTCCGCTGACCTTGCCCTGGCTGAGGCCGACGGCCACGCCGATGCGGGTCTGACAGACCCTGCGTACCGACGGACAAGCCGGAGCAGGTAGCCGATATCGCGGTTCGTGAGCGCGAAGTAGCGCAGTCCGAAGCGTTCGGTCAGCGGGGCGTTACGGCGGGGCATAAGGGCTTTCTGGTTCGGGTGCAGATGTCGCAATCCACACCGAGCCGAAGGTCCTCACCTGTTCACAAGAAACGTTCAGGTCGTGTCGTCCCGTACCTAACCTCTGTGGTCAGTACAAATAGTCCCGGGTCGATGGTGGGTGGGATGATCGGGCTTCCGCCTCAGCCGCCTACGAGCCCGGCGTGACGCGTGGCGATCATCCCGGAGCTGGAGCGTCCCCGCCGGAGGCGTGGCTTTGACGTTTACCAGCGCTGGGGTCGAACACTGAGCCGTTTTCATCCCCGGCGGCGGGCTGCTGATCACAGCATGATCGCAAGGTTCACGTTCGCCTGCTGACATGGCGAAACCCCTGGTAGA
>NZ_JBSFSX010000041.1:0-2951 GCF_053590035.1 Nonomuraea sp. NPDC003214
GCAGCCCGTGCAAGGCCGGCCACCTGTGCAAGGCCATCTCCGTCCTTCAAAACCACCGGCTCGCGCAGGCCGCGTGAGGATGAAAAGCATTCACTCTTCGACTTCGCTCACTTGGCCACTACTAGGTCCGGGCCCGTCGCGCCGAGGACATTTCCGTACGTCTTTATCCGGAAGGAGAGTCTTCCTCCAGGTTTCTGTCATCTGGAGGACTTTGCAGGTAGGAGGAAGACCCGATTATGACCTGCTGGGGAGCTGCGCTGGGGTCTATATGAATTCGCATCTCCTCAAGCTTGTAAGGTAGCGTTTCCCATTCTCTGGGTTTGCCGCCCTGGTCGTATTTGGCAAATGCCTCTCGAACTAACCGCACGTATCCTTGGCGGATGTTCACCTCTCGGCCGGACTTGATGGCTTCAGTAATTCTTGCGGTGGCTGCTTTCAGTGGCGCATAGGTGTACACCCTGCAGTTCTTCGGTTTGCCTGCCCATGTGACGTCCTCTGAGACGTCGATCCTCTCGTAGTTCCTCTCTCTCATGTCGAGAAGCGAGAGGTCGTCCCGCAAGACAGGAAACACTGTCCCGTCGCATTCGTCGTACATGCGAGGTTCGATTCCCAGTACGACCGTCACTCCCGTGTACTCCAGGCCGTCGGACCGAAAATAGGTCCGCTCAGGATGGGAGCTCTTGTCAGAGCCTACGCACCAGCTCCGGGCCCACCCTTGCAGCTTGGCGTAACAGAACTTGGTGCCGTCTACGGAATGCCCAAGGGTTGCTTCCACAGAGGCCGGGCTGCTCAATGAGGCGTACCCAAAAATAAAGACTTCGCTATTCAACTCGAAATTCTCCCAACCTGTCCAGGCTCGCGGCTTGTCTTTGTGTTTGACTTCTATCTCCTGAAAATGTCCCAACAGGAGCGATTCTGTCAGCTCGTACTCCTTGGAGCTGTAGAAAGGGAAGCCGTTCCCGAGAGAGGTGCCCGTAATTACAACAAGAAGCGTCACGCGGCTTTTCTCGATTATATGAGATTGGCCGGCCAGAAGGATGTAGTCCCCCTCTGCTGTCTGCCGAGCTGAAAGCTCGGTGCTAAGTGGAGTGAATACACTGAAGGGCACGCCGCTCCGTCCGTATGCCCAGTACGCTGATTCCCTTCAAGGCGCCTCTTTCACCTTGGGCTACCTTCTGTGGAAAATTTGTGATGAAGCGGGGGGTGCCAGTAGATTGGATTCGAGCAAAGACCTGGATGGTGATGTTGACTAATGGAGATGTCGTTCCATTATAGAATCGAGCGATGAGTACAGGAAATCCGTCAAGGTGATCCTCTATCGATAGCGCCTCTCTCCATACAATAGGGTCCTGGTGGAAAAGCTTGAAAACGAAGGCCCCCAAAAGCAGCACTGGAAAAATGACCCCAAGCATGGAGGTGAGCAATCCAATGACAGCAAAAAGCAGGCTGTCCTCGGCCTTTAGGATATCGCCTGGATTCAATATTGCTCCGAAACCCTCGCGGAGCGAGTATGAAATGCTGCGATCCTCGGCGCGGGCTAAATGAAGAGCCAGTCCAGTCGCGGCGCCGATGCCTATAGTCACTGCCGCATAGAGAAAAACAATTCTGTGCAGCTTCCAGCGGCTCACGGTCAAGGCAAACGATGTCTTGATGACAGGGTGCCGTTTCCGCCAGGCCAGAAATCGCATGGGAGGATTGTAGGCAGCGGCCAACGTGGTGTCACCCTCCGCCGGTGTCCAACTGGCCGAATCCGCCTAATTGTGCAGACCGTAGTAGCTTTGGATCAACGTGAAAATCTTTCAGGTGCTAAAAGGACGGCAGGGCCCGCGGCTGAGTGACAAAGTGAGTGCCATCCGGGATGCCCTGGGTGATGCGCTGTGCCCGTCGGTGCACAGCTCATCAGCACGACTTGTCCAGGCTTACCGCATGCTGCCGTCCTCCGGGCAAGCCTTGGCAGAGCAGCTCTCTTCGCTCGATCGCAATCCTGGCCCGAGCGGACAGGCGTGCGGCCGGCGTCACCTGGTGAGTGAGGCGAGAGGTGACGGGCAGGCAGAGAGGTTCTGCGTCGTACGGGTTGCATCGGCGTCAAGGCCGAACCGCCGGTCTCGGTGACCGAGGTGTTACTGTCCGCTGTTCAGGATTGACGGGTTCTTGTAGCGTGCCGTCTGTGATGCGCGTCCCCTGGGCAACACTCAGCGGTCAAGATGTCGAAGATCTCGCTGCCCTCCTGCTGTTCAGCGAATTCCCCGACGGTGCTCAGCACATCACCCCGTCCCGGGGCGATGGCGGCATGGATGTGAGAATCTGGACGCCGGATGGCTGGGACGTCTACCAGATCAAAAAATTCTTCAAGGCGCTAGAAGCTGGCCAAAAGACGCAGGTGCTGGACTCCTTTTCGGCATTTCAAGCCGAGGTCGCCGGCACAGCGATGCAAGTGAAGCGCTGGACAGTACTTATGCCATGGGATCCAAGCCGGGAACAACGGGCGTGGTTTGAGCGAGAGACCGCCAACGATGCCTTCCCTACAGCATGGGAAGGGCTGAGACGCCTCGAACTGCTGGCGAGTCGTCATCCGGCCGCCATCGATTACTTCATCGGGAACGGTAGAGAGCGCCTGGCCGATCTCATCTTGGAGGCGATGCGCATCGTCTCGTCGCCGCCCGAGATCGCCCCGGGAGGAGCACTTGCCGCCGCGGCATTAGCTGAGTTGGTGGCCAAGGTGATGGGGATCGAAAGCCTTCTGGCCAAGACGGATCCCTTCTATCGATACACCATCACGATCGAGCCGGTGCCGGATTTCGACGACGTACCCGCAGCCCTCTTCCAGCCGCCTGGACTTGCCTATGCCAAATACCACAGTGAATGCTTTTCATCCTCACGCGGCCTGCGCGAGCCGGTGGTTTTGAAGGACGGAGATGGCCTTGCACAGGTGGCCGGCCTTGCACGGGCTG
>NZ_JBSFSX010000042.1:0-2450 GCF_053590035.1 Nonomuraea sp. NPDC003214
GCACCGGCTGGACGTGGTGCCCTGGTCGATGGCGGCGACGTACTCCACGGCTTCCTCACTTCTCACATGTTCGGCATTGCCGAACGCCTGGCTTGCGATCCTAGTCTGGGCCCGACGGGTGGTGTCAACCGGTCATCGGCTCAGGTCCCGGGTGATGGCCCGTGCGGCGTCGCGCACGTAGGACACCAGGTCACGGCGCGGCTCGCCGTCCTCGGCCAGCCGTTCGACGGCTCCGCGCACGCCGATCGCGCCCACGGTGACGGCGCGGCGGTCGCGGATCGGGGCGGCGATCGACACCTCGCCCTCGACCAGCTCCTCCAGGTCGGCGGCCCAGCCCCGGCCGCGCACCAGCTCCAGCTCCTTGGCCAGCGCGTCGGCGGTGACCAGGGTGGCGGGCGTGTGCGCGGTCAGCGGCTCCCCCGCGCTCTCCCCGTACGGGTCGTAGGCGAGCAGGACCTTGCCCAGGGCGGTCGCGTGCGCGGGCAGCAGGGTGCCGACCTGCAGGACCTGCATGCTGTCGTCGGGCCGGAACACGTGGTGCACGACCAGGACCCCGCCCTCGTGCAGGGTGCCGATCCACACGCTCTCGCGGCTGCGCCCGGCGAGCGCGTCGGCCCAGTTGAGCGAGCGGGTGCGCAGCTCGTTGACGTCGAGGTAGCTGCTGCCGAGGTGCAGCAGGGTGCCGCCGAGCCGGTAGCGGCCGGTGGTGGCGTCCTGCTCGACGAACCCGACGTGCACGAGCGTGCGCAGGATGCCGTGCAGGGTGCCCTTGGGCAGCTCCATCGCGCGGGCGAGCTCGGCCACCCCCAGCTCGCGCGGACCGGAGGCCAGCAGGCGCAGGATGCCTGCGGCGCGCTCGACGGACTGGATGGTGTCTCCCACGCCCCACACCCTACATCGCGTTCGGCATTGCCGAACAGTGGGGGGGCCGAACTCTTCGGGCCGGCTATCCGGCGGGCGCCTCGGGGGCGCGGTGCTCGTACGGGGTGCTCAGGACGACCGTGGTGCGGGTGGAGACGTTGGCGGCGGCGCGGATCTGCTGGAGCAGCTCCTCCAGCGCGACCGGGGAGGCGACGCGCACCTTGAGGATGTAGCTCTCGTCACCCGCGACGCTGTGGCACGCCTCGATCGCGGTCAGGTGGGCCAGGCGCTCCGGCGCGTCGTCGGGCGCGGCCGGGTCGATCGGCTTGATCGACACGAACGCGGTCATCGGCAGCCCGACGGCGTCGTAGTCGACGATCGCGGCGTAGCCGCGCAGCACGCCGCGCTTCTCCAGGCGGCGCACCCGCTGGTGCACGGCCGACACCGACAGGCCGGTCTCCCTGGCGAGGTCGGTGAAGCTCATCCGGCCGTCGCCGGCCAGCAGCGTGACGATCCTGCGATCGATCTCCTCCATCGGTCAAAAATATCCGGTCATGGTCACGACAACGTCCCGACCGGCGAGGCGCCCATGCGCATCGCGTGCTCGACGAGCGTGACGAGCACGTCCCGGCTGGAGTCGCGCCGGCGGGCGTCGCAGCGCACGATCGGCACGCCCGGCTCCAGGCCGAGCGCCTGGCGCACCTCGCCGACGGTGAACGGGCGGGCCCCGTCGAAGCAGTTGAGCGCCACGACGAACGGCTGGCGGCGCTTCTCGAAGTAGTCGATGGCCGGGAAGCAGTCGGCCAGGCGGCGGGTGTCGGCCAGCACGACCGCGCCGAGCGCGCCCATGGCCAGGTCGTCCCAGACGAAGAAGAAGCGCTCCTGGCCGGGCGTGCCGAACAGGTAGAGCATGTAGTCGCCGCGGATCGTGATGCGGCCGAAGTCCATCGCCACGGTGGTGGTCGGCTTGAACTCGACGCCGTACAGGTCGTCGACGTGCACGCCGACGTGGGTGAGCGCCTCCTCGGTGCGCAGCGTGCGGGTCTCCGACACGGCGCCCACCATCGTGGTCTTGCCCGCGCCGAAGCCTCCCGCGATCAGGATCTTGATCGGGGTCGGCAGCCGCCAGTGATCAAAGCGACCGAAATCCATCCAGCACCGCCTGTACGTCCCTCCGCGGTCGCGCCACGGCCGCATTCCCTCCTGCGGCGCCGTGGTCAGCGACCCCTGTCAAGGCGTCGGGAAAGGTTGATCCACTTGCCTGGCATCGAGACACCCTAGCAATGCCACAAATTCCACTCAAGCCGCATAGGACCCCAGAAATCAATATGTCATCGTTTGTCGCTTATTGCGACTTTTGGGGGCATGGGGAATGCGGGGCAGTAAAGCGGGTTGTCATGATATCTGACCTGACAGTTAGTCGTGTCGGGCATAGCCCGAAATATTGTGAAAACCCGCACTGAAGCCCATTTGTCGCCATAAGTAGTCGGCCGCGTGCGGACTGCTCCCCCGCAGCCGCTCGATCAGCTCGCCCGCCTCGCCCGCCAGGTCCGCCATCGCGTCGGTCACCTCGCCGGAGGTGACGCCGA
>NZ_JBSFSX010000043.1:0-2183 GCF_053590035.1 Nonomuraea sp. NPDC003214
TGTCGACGACGCGTGAATACTGACCCCCAGGCGACGGATGAATGTTGACCCCTCCACTCTCTGGAGGGTGATCAAGGTGGAGGACTGGGCGGAGATCCGTCGGCTGCACCGGGCCGAGGGGATGCCGATCAAGGCGATCGCTCGGCATCTGGGCATCGCCAGGAACACGGTGCGGCGCGCGCTGGCGGCCGAGGAGCCGCCGAAGTATCAGCGGCCAGGTAAGGGGTCGATCGTGGATGCGGCAGAACCGCAGATCCGGGAGCTGCTGCGGCAGTGGCCGGACATGCCGGCGACGGTGATCGCCGAGCGGATCGGCTGGCAGCGGTCGATGACCGTGCTCAAGGACCGCGTCCGGCAGATCCGGCCGGAGTACCGGCCGGCCGATCCGGCTTCGCGCACCAGCTATCAACCGGGCGAGCTGGCCCAATGCGATCTGTGGTTCCCGCCGACGCGGGTGCCGGTCGGGCCAGGCCGGGCGGTGAGTCTGCCGGTGCTGGTCCTGGTCTGCGGCTATTCGCGCTGGCTGCTGGCGCGGATGCTGCCCTCGCGGGCGGCCGGGGATCTGTTCGCCGGGATGTGGGCGCTGTTGTCGCTGCTCGGCGCGGCGCCGAAGACGCTGGTGTGGGACAACGAGGGCGCCATCGGGGCGTGGAAGGGCGGCCGCCCGCAGCTCACCCGCGAGGCCGAGGCCTTCCGCGGCAGTCTCGGCATCGGCATCCGGCAGTGCCGGCCGGGCGATCCGGAGGCCAAAGGGCTGGTGGAGCGGGCCAACGGCTATCTGGAGACCTCGTTCCTGCCCGGCCGCGCCTTCACCGGACCGGCCGACTTCAACGCCCAGCTGGAGGATTGGCTGCAACGAGCCAACCAGCGCCATCACCGCCGCCTGGACTGCCGTCCCGCTGATCGCATCGACACCGACCGGGCCGCGATGGTGGCCCTGCCACCGGTGCCGCCGATCGTCGGCTGGCGCACCTCGACCCGGCTGGCACGCGATCACTACGTGCGCATCGCCTCCAACGACTACTCCGTCCACCCCTCGGCGATCGGCCGCCTGGTCGAGGTCGTCGCCGACCTGGAACGCGTCACGGTGACCTACGCCGGGCAGCTGGTGGCGCGGCACGAGCGCTGCTGGGACGTCCACCAAACCCTCACCGACCCGGCCCACGCGCGTGCCGCCGCCGCGATGCGCGCCACCCGGCTGCAGACGGTGGCGGCGCCGGTCGACACCGAGGTGGAACTGCGCTCGCTCAGCGACTACGACACGCTGCTGGGCATCGAGGGGGTGGCGTGATGGCCGCCCGCACCAGCACTACGACCACAGCGGCGGGCAGCATCGGCGGGCGCAACGTCGCCGCCGAGCTGGCCTATCTGACCCGGGTGCTGAAGGCGCCGTCGCTGGCCGCCGCGGTCGAGCGGCTGGCCGAGCGCGCCCGGGCCGAGTCCTGGAGTCATGAGGAGTTCCTGGCCGCCTGCCTGCAACGCGAGGTCGCCGCCCGCGATGCGCACGGCGGCGAGGCCCGCATCCGCGCCGCCCGCTTCCCGGCCCGCAAAGCCCTCGAAGACTTCGACTACGACCACCAGCGCTCCCTCAAACGCGAGGTCATCGCCCATCTGAGCACGCTGGACTTCGTCACCGCCCGAGAGAACGTGGTCTTCCTCGGCCCGCCCGGCACCGGCAAGACGCACCTATCGATCGGGCTCGGGATCCGCGCCTGCCAGGCCGGGCATCGGGTCGCCTTCGCCACCGCAGCCGAGTGGGTGGCCCGCCTGGCCGACGCACACGCCGCCGGCAAGCTGCAGGACGAGCTCGTCAAGCTAGCCCGCATCCCGGTCCTGGTCGTGGACGAGGTGGGCTACATCCCGTTCGAGGCCGAGGCGGCCAACCTGTTCTTTCAGCTGGTCTCCAGCCGTTACGAGCGGGCCTCGCTGATCGTCACCAGCAACAAGCCATTCGGCCGCTGGGGCGAGGTGTTCGGCGACGACGTGGTCGCCGCCGCGATGATCGACCGCCTCGTCCACCACGCCGAGGTGATCTCGCTGAAGGGAGACAGCTACCGGCTGAAGAACCGCGACCTGGGCCGGGTCCCATCGGCCCGATCCGAGCACGAGCAGTAACCAACGACAACATCAGGGGGTCACGATTCAGACATCGTCAGGGGGTCAGAATTCGGCCGTCGTTGACA
>NZ_JBSFSX010000044.1:0-1613 GCF_053590035.1 Nonomuraea sp. NPDC003214
TCTACCAGGGGTTTCGCCATGTCAGCAGGCGAACGTGAACCTTGCGATCATGCTGTGATCAGCAGCCCGCCGCCGGGGATGAAAACGGCTCACTGCCGATGTCCACCAGGACTTTGGCGCGCCCCTGGTGTCGGTCTGGGTCGGTCTGATCGTTTGTTGCGCGGACGGCACGTACTGGTGGCGCACGGGTTGGAATCCACGCAGACAGCGACCGATCTACGCAGGCCACCCCTTCACTCAGCCGACCCGCGCCGCCCACCGCGTCGCCCTTCGCTACACGCAACTGCGCATGTCGCACCCACTCTCGTCACTGATCGTCGGAGCACAGCCGTGCCCCTGACCGTGCAGCAAGTGCTCAACAGATTCCCGGGCTGGCAAATCATCGACATGTCCGGAGGCTGGGTCGCTGTGCGAATCAACTTCATGCCAAAGATCAGCGGACTCTCCAATGTCCGTTGCGGAGAGACCTTGGAGGAACTGGCCGGACATCTCCAGGCTGAGATCAGGCACCAGAAGTCACGGCAACTAGCGGTAGAAAGTTAATTCGATGGCAACCCGACCCGGAGCGCAGGGCCTCCAGGCCCGAGCACCGGAAGAGGGGCGGCAGATCGCCTTTGAACGACTTACCGCCCCTCATATAAAGGAGACACGAGACGTTACGACTCGATCTCAGAAGCTGCGTCTGACTCTACTTCAGGGACGCCTGGCCATTTGAACGCTTGCCCAAATCTCTCCTGATGAGTAGATGTAAGCTGACGCACCAATGCTTCGGACCAGGAGATCCTCATATCAGCCAAGTCTCGCAACTCAGTCGCCAGAGGTGCTCCCGCCGGATGAGCCAGATAGACTTTTACGCCAGTTTGCTGGACCGCACGAACCGCCTCCGCGAGATCACGGTCTCCAGCGACGAGGATGAACGTGTCACAAGCCCCCTGCTGAGCTAGTCGCATCATATCCAGAACCAGAAGCGTATCCACGCCCTTCTGCTGGTATAGCTTCTCGGGGCGGAAGTGCTCCCTCAGCTTTTCGTAGCTGTACCCGGCTTCGCGGACAGCATTTTTGAGAGCTATCTTATGATCAAATGGTCGCGCCTCTAGATGCCCTAGCCGCAACTGCAGGCCAGCACACGTCTCTAGCTCTGCGAAGCGCTCACGTTGCGCCCTGAAATTCGGATCATCGACTTTGTATGCACCGTCATACCAGTAGGCGCGAAGAAATGACATGTCCAAACGGTGAGCCGAAATGCGGAACCATTCCACTAGCTCGTCAGCTTCAATTTTCACTTCGCCGACAGGTTTCTTCAAAACGCCAGCAGCCGATCGCGACATGAAGCCAGCATCTACCAGCCCGGCGATTCGCCCTCTCAACCTCGCCCCTCTCCACCTACTATGGTTAGCAGACGGTTTCGACCCAGTGGAGCCTAGCGTGTCTTCACAGCCCGAGATGGATGATTATCCACCCTCCGTAGCGCGTAGCGAGACTGATAGCGCACTAGCACGCTTGATGGTACTTGCCGACCTAGTGCTGTGACCGGAAACGATCACCGGGTTGGGCGCGGGGTTCAGGCTGCCGGTGTGAGTGGTCGGCCGCCCCAGCGGATGCCTTTCTCGCTG
>NZ_JBSFSX010000046.1:0-1472 GCF_053590035.1 Nonomuraea sp. NPDC003214
CGGATGATCCCGCGCTCGTCGAGGTCGGCCAGGACCTCCTCGGAGACGTTCGGGATGTCGCGGGTGATCTCCTCCGGGCCCAGCTTGGTGTCACGGGCGTCGACCTCGTGCTCCTCGATGTGGATCGAGGAGAGGACGTCGTCCTGGACCAGCCGCTGGGACAGGATGATCGCGTCTTCGTAGTTGTGGCCCTCCCACGGCATGAACGCCACGAGGAGGTTCTTGCCCAGCGCCATCTCGCCCTTGTCGGTGCAGGGACCGTCGGCGATGACCTGGTTGACCTCGATGCGGTCGCCCTCGGCCACGATGGGCTTCTGGTTGAACGAGGTGCCCTGGTTGGAGCGCTTGAACTTGGCCACCCGGTAGGTCGTCCGGGTGCCGTCGTCGTTCATGACCGTGACGTAGTCGGCGGAGACCTCCTCGACCACGCCGGCCTTCTCGGCGCTGATGACGTCACCGGCGTCGGTCGCGGCACGGTATTCCATGCCGGTGCCGACCAGCGGCGCCTCGCTCTTGAGGAGCGGCACCGACTGGCGCTGCATGTTGGAGCCCATGAGCGCGCGGTTGGCGTCGTCGTGCTCGAGGAAGGGGATCATCGCGGTGGCGACCGACACCATCTGGCGCGGCGACACGTCGATGTAGTCGACTTCCTCGGCGCGGGCGAGCTCGGTCTCGCCGCCCTTGGTGCGGACCAGGACGCGGGACTCGGCGAACGACCCGTCGGGGTTGAGCACCGTGTTGGCCTGCGCCTTGACGAAGCGGTCCTCCTCGTCGGCGGTCAGGTAGTCGATCTGGTCGGTGACCTTGCCGTCGACGACCTTGCGGTAAGGAGTCTCGACGAAGCCGAAGGCGTTGATCCGGCCGTAGGAGGCCAGCGAGCCGATGAGGCCGATGTTGGGGCCTTCAGGGGTCTCGATCGGGCACATCCGGCCGTAGTGGGACGGGTGCACGTCTCGGACCTCGAAGCCGGCCCGCTCACGCGACAGACCACCGGGGCCCAGCGCGGACAGACGCCGCTTGTGCGTCAGGCCGGCCAGCGGGTTGGTCTGGTCCATGAACTGCGACAGCTGCGAGGTGCCGAAGAACTCCCGGATCGACGCGACGACCGGGCGGATGTTGATCAGCGTCTGCGGTGTGATCGCCTCGACGTCCTGCGTCGTCATGCGCTCGCGCACGACGCGCTCCATCCGGGCCAGGCCCAGGCGGACCTGGTTCTGGATCAGCTCGCCGACGCTGCGCAGGCGGCGGTTGCCGAAGTGGTCGATGTCGTCGGTCTCGACGATCACGGTGTCGACCGGCGCGCCCTCGGCCGCCGGCATCGTCTCCTCGCCCGCGTGGAGGCGGACGATGTACTCGATCGTGGCGACGATGTCCTCTTCGGTCAGCGTGCCCTGCGTGATCTCCGCACCGACCCCGAGCTTCTTGTTGATCTTGTAGCGGCCGACCTTGGCCAGATCGTAACGCTTGGGGTT
>NZ_JBSFSX010000047.1:0-1379 GCF_053590035.1 Nonomuraea sp. NPDC003214
CTAGTGTCATGCGCATGAAATTCGTCGGCAATATTTAGCGAGGGATTCCAGGATCTCTTCGGCGGTCTTGGTCCACACGAACGGCTTCGGGTCGTCGTTCCACTGATCCATCCAGTCGCGGATGTCCTTCTCCAGCGCTTGGACGCTCTTGTGGACGCCGCGGCGGATCAATTGGTCGGTCAGATAGCCGAACCAGCGCTCGACCTGATTGATCCAGGAAGAGCCGGTCGGCGTGAAGTGCATATGGAAGCGGGGATGGCGAGCCAGCCAGGCTTTGATCGCCGGGGTCTTGTGGGTGCCGTAGTTGTCGCAGATCAGGTGGACGTCCAGCTCGGCCGGTACCGTCTGGTCGATCGTGGTCAGGAACTTCTTGAACTCGGCGGCGCGGTGCTGACGGTGCAACTCGCCGATGACGCTGCCGTCGGCGACGTTGAAGGCGGCGAACAGGCTGGTGATCCCGTTGCGGACGTAGTCGTGGGTGCGCCGCTCGGGCATGCCCGGCATCATCGGCAGCACCGGCTGCGACCGGTCCAGGGCCTGGATCTGCGATTTCTCATCCACGCACAACACCACTGCGCGCTCGGGCGGGTCGTGATACAGCCCGACCACATCGACGACCTTCTCCACGAACAACGGATCCGTCGACAGCTTGAAGGTGTCGGCCTGGTGCGGCTTGAGCCCGAAGTCCCGCCAGATCCGCCCGATCGTCGACTTGCTCAGCCCGCTGCGCTTGGCCATCGAGGCCCGCGACCAGTGCGTGGCGTTCTTCGGTGTCTCCTCCAGGGTCGCCACCACCACCTCTTCGACCTGATCCAAGGTGATCGAGGGCGGCCGGCCCGGACGCTGCTCGTCGATCAGCCCGTCCAGCCGTAACCGCAGGAACCGATGACGCCATTTGGACACCGTGTCCGGGTGCACCCGCAGTTCAGCGGCGATCTGCTGGTTGTCCTTGCCGTCCGCGCAGCCCAGCACGATCTTCGAGCGCATCGCCAGGACCTGCGCGGACTTGCTCCTTCGTGCCCACCGCTGCAACACCGCCCGCTCCTCGTCGGTGACCGTCAACTCTGCCTTGGGCCGCCCCGTGCGGGCCTCATCAACCAAGGCATCCAGCCTTCCCCGAGCAAAGGCGGCACGCCATTTGCGCACCGTGCCAACGGCGATGCCCAACTCCCGCGCCACCTGCGCGTTACTGGATCCCGGCTCCGCACAGCCCAGCACGATCTTTGCCCGGATCGCCAACCGTGACGACTCCGCGGACATGCCGATCAGCCGAGCTCGCTCAGCTTCGGTCAGATGGATCTCTACTGCCGGCGGTCCTGAATGCGCCATGCATGCCAGCTTATGGACTTAACCGACGAATTTCAGGCGCATGACACTAG
>NZ_JBSFSX010000048.1:0-1322 GCF_053590035.1 Nonomuraea sp. NPDC003214
TGAATCGCCCCGGGTTCGGTGGAGACTTGATCTCTTGAGAGGATCGAGTCCATGCCAGGTAAGTCTCCCTACCCCGCCGAGCTGCGCCGCCGAGCGGTGCGGATGGTCGCCGAGGTGCGGCCGGATTACCCCACCGAGTGGGCGACGATCAACGCGGTCGCGACCAAGCTCGGCATCGGCACCGCGGAGACACTGCGCACCTGGGTCCGACAGGCCCAGATCGACGAAGGCAGCCGGCCCGGCCGCACCAGCGACGAGTCGGCCGAGCTGAAGCGACTGCGCCGGGAGAACGCCGAACTGCGGCGCGCCAACGAGATCCTGAAGGCCGCGTCGGCTTTCTTCGCGGCCGAGCTCGACCGGCCACACACGTACTCGTGACCTTCATCGACCAGCACGCCGGCGTGTTCGGTGTCGAGCCGATCTGCCGTGTCCTGACCGAACACGGCTGCCCCATCTCCACCAGCACCTACTACGCCGCCAAGAGGCGCCCACCCTCGCCGCGGGCAGTACGCGACGCCGAGCTGGACGCCCACATCCAACGTATCCACGCCGCCAACTACGGCGTCTACGGCGCCCGCAAGGTCTGGCGGCAACTGCTGCGCGAAGGACATCGGGTGGCCCGCTGCACCGTCGAACGACGCATGCGCGCCCTCGGCCTGCAAGGCGCCCGGCGGGGCAAGAAGATCCGCACCACCACGCCCGATCCAGGCCACGAGCGCGCCGCCGACCGGCTGCAGCGCGACTTCACCGCCCAGAGGCCGAACTCCGCCTGGGTGGCCGACTTCACCTACGTTTCCGCCTGGTGCGGGGTGGTCTACGTCGCATTCGTGGTCGACGTCTATTCCCGGGCGATCGTCGGCTGGGCCGCCTCGCTGACCAAGCACACCACCCTCGTGCTGGACGCCCTGGACATGGCGTTGTGGCGGCGCGAGCGCACCGGTCATCCGGCCGGGCCGGGGTTGATTCATCATTCGGACGCAGGCAGTCAATACACGTCTTTCCGGTTCACCACCCATCTGCTGGCGGCCGGCATCGACGCCTCCATCGGCACGGTCGGCGACGCGCTCGACAACGCCCTGATGGAATCGCAGATCGGTCTCTACAAGACCGAACTGATCAAGCCGCGAGGCCCATGGCGCAGCCTGGCCGAGGTGGAACTGGCCACCGCCGAATGGGTGTCCTGGTTCAACGCCACCCGCCTGCACTCAGCCATCGGACACCGTCCACCCGACGAGTTCGAGGCCATCTACTACGCTCACCACCATCCCCACGAAGCCCTAGCAATCAACCGCTGAGGTCTCCACCAAAGCCGGGGCGATTCA
>NZ_JBSFSX010000049.1:0-1291 GCF_053590035.1 Nonomuraea sp. NPDC003214
CGGCCTCCTCCGGCCTCGAACGGGCGCGCTCGCTCTGGCAGATGCGCCGCTCCCTGTTCGCGCCGCTGGCCCCGTACGAGGTGCCGGCCCCTCGCGCTCCCCGGCAGGTTGCGCGCGTTCGGCTTCCACAGGGTCATGTGTTTTGCGGGGCAGCTCCTCAAGGCTGGACCGCTGGGCGACGCGCTCTGTGGGAGCCCCTTTGGGCTGGTCAGCCCGGCAGAGCTCCCAGGCCGGCCAGCAGCTCGTCGCGCTCCGCCTGTGACAGAGCCTGGTAGATGGGCTCGTCCAGCCGGTTCGTCTCGTCCTCGATCTCCCGCCGCTGCGGGCTGTCCGCGGGCAGTGCCCTCAGCTGAGCGAGCGTGAGCCCGGCGGCGGACCAGGCGGCCCGGTGCGCGTCGCCCCGGTGGTGGCGCAGCGCCCCGAGGCGACTGGTCAGGCGCAGCGCCGGGGAGGCGTCGGCAGGCTCGTACACCGGAGCCACCGCCCGGAACGCCGGACCACCGGTGGCCTGACCCGCTTCCAGGAGACGGCCGACCAGTTCGGCGAGCCGTGGCACCACGGTGAGGCCCGGCAACGTCTCGACCAGCTTCTCGTCCCAGTACACCTCAGCCCAATCGGCGTACGTGCGCTGCACCGCCAGCGCCAACTCCCGGCCGAGCGCGGTCAGCCGCCACGTTCCGTCACCGTCGACCTCCGCCACGCCCTGCGCCAGCTCGTCGGTCATGTCCGAGCCGGAGTACGTGGTCACCGCCGCGAAGGCTTCGGCAGGCATCGGCCGGGCCAGCAGGCCGAAATAGAAGCTCCTTTCGAAGCCCGGCCGGATCTTGTACGCGTCGTAGACAGCCTGGACGCGCTCATGCCCTGTGCCCCGGAACCCCGCGTACACCCGGTCGACCACGGGCCGGATCAGTGCTGCGTAACTCATATGGCCTCCACTTACTCGCACAGTGGGAAGCCAAGAATAGATCAATCGTGGGTGCCGTCATCGTGAACAGGCGCGATTGACCGATCACCGAGGGCGCATGAATGAGCGCGGAGTAGGCGGCGAGAACCCGCCGAAGAAATGGAGTACGCCGCCCCGGCCAATTCCGATGCGGAAGCCCGGCTCGGCGGATCTTGACGTGGCCTCATCCGCCACCAAGTTCCACCTGGCCTTTCCGCCTTCCGCTCAAGAACCGGGCCAAGCCGTACGGTGAACGGCCGGGGAGCGCGAGGGGCCGGCAGGCCCCTCGCCGGGGGTGGGGGGGGGAGGCCCCCCCAAACCCGGCCCCAGCCCCCCACGCGCGCAGCG
>NZ_JBSFSX010000050.1:0-1281 GCF_053590035.1 Nonomuraea sp. NPDC003214
TGAGCTTGCTCCGCTCCGACGGACACCATCGTTGTGGTGGTCAGGCCGCTGCGACTGCCTCGTAGTCGGCGGGGCTACGGTAGCCCAGGCTGCTGTGCAGGCGGTGCAGGTTGTACCAGCCCTCGATGAACTCGAAGATCGCGCTGCGGGCCGCGGCGCGGGTAGGCCAGGACCGCTGATCGAGAAGTTCGCCCTTGAGTGTGGCGAAGAACGACTCGGCCAGCGCGTTGTCCCAGCACTGACCGGTCCGTCCGACCGACAACCGCACGCCGAGCCGCCCGGCCAGTTGCGCGTAGGCGGCGCTCGTATATTGACAGCCGCGATCGGAGTGGAAAGTCACCGGCCCGCTCGGGCGGCGGCGGGCGCAGGCCTGCTGCAGAGCCTCGGCGACCAGGCCGGTGCGCAAATGATCGGCCGTCGCCCAGCCGACCACCCGGCGCGAGGCGATGTCGATCACGGTGGCCAGATACAGCCAGCCCTCCTCGGTCGGCACGTAGGTGATATCGCCGCACCAGCGCCTATCGAGTCCGGTCGGGTCCGGCGTGAAGTCGCGCTCGATCAGGTCCGGCCGCATGCTCGCGTGCGGGTCGGGGATGGTGGTGACCTGCCGGCGGCGCCGATACCGGCCGGCCAGGCCCAGGAGGCGCATCAGCCGGGCCACCCTCCGCCGGCCGCACCGCTGCCCGTCCCGCCGCAGTTGCGCGTGCACCCGCGGCGCGCCGTAACTGCCTCGTGAGCGCGCGTGCACCTCGGCGATCTGCCCGGCCAGCTCGGCATCGCGCATCGCACGCGGCCCAGGGACGGCGGTGCGGCGCGCGTAGAAGGCGGCACGGGAGACTCCCAGCAGCTCACACGCCCGCTTGACGCTGTGACCGCCCTGCTTCTCCGCCTCGATGAACGGGTGCACGCTCACCGGGTCTCCCTCACGAAGAAAGCCGTCGCCCGCTTCAGGACATCGATGTCCTCGCGCAGCCGCCGGTTCTCCCGCCGCAGCGCCGCCAGCTCCTCCCGCTCACTGCTGGTCAGCCCATCCCGCTGCCCCTCGTCGACCTCAGCCTGGCGCACCCATTGGCGCACCGCCGTCTCGGTCAGATCGAAGTCCTGAGCCACCTCACGGATCGATCGGTCGCCCCGCTGGCACAGCTCGACGATCTCGGCCTTGAACTCGGGCGTGAACGAGCGGCGAGGACGCGGCTTCTTCTTCCCCATGCTCTCCATCATGGACATCCTTCCGGGGACGAACCCCTGATCTCGGATGTCCGTCAAACCGGATCAAGCCCA
>NZ_JBSFSX010000051.1:0-1229 GCF_053590035.1 Nonomuraea sp. NPDC003214
GGCGAGCTGATCCAGAACCAGGTCCGCCTGGGCCTGGCCCGGATGGAGCGCGTCGTGCGCGAGCGCATGACGACGCAGGACGTCGAGGCGATCACGCCGCAGACGCTGATCAACATCCGCCCGGTCGTCGCGGCGCTGCGCGAGTTCTTCGGCACCTCGCAGCTCTCGCAGTTCCTCGACCAGACCAACCCGCTCGCGGGGCTGACCAACAAGCGGCGGCTGTCCGCACTCGGGCCCGGCGGCATGTCACGGGAGCGCGCCGGGTTCGAGGTGCGTGACGTGCACCCGTCCCACTACGGCCGGATGTGCCCGATCGAGACGCCCGAAGGGCCGAACATCGGCCTCATCGGCTATCTCGCGAGCTACGCCCGGGTCAACGCCTTCGGCTTCGTCGAGACCCCGTACCGGAAGGTCGTCGACGGGAAGGTGACCGACCGGATCGACTACCTGACGGCCGACGAGGAGGACCGCTTCGTCAAGGCGCAGGCCAACACGGTGCTCAACCCCGACGGGTCGTTCGCCGAGTCGCGCGTGCTGGTGCGCACCAAGGGCGGCGAGACGGAGCTGGTCCGGGTGGCCGAGGTCGACTACATCGACGTGTCGCCGCGCCAGATGGTGTCGGTGGCGACGGCGATGATCCCGTTCCTGGAGCACGACGACGCCAACCGGGCCCTGATGGGGGCGAACATGCAGCGGCAGTCGGTGCCGCTGATCAGGAGCGAGGCGCCGCTGGTCGGCACTGGCATGGAATACCGTGCCGCGACCGACGCCGGTGACGTCATCAGCGCCGAGAAGGCCGGCGTGGTCGAGGAGGTCTCCGCCGACTACGTCACGGTCATGAACGACGACGGCACCCGGACGACCTACCGGGTGGCCAAGTTCAAGCGCTCCAACCAGGGCACCTCGTTCAACCAGAAGCCGATCGTGGCCGAGGGCGACCGGGTGGAGGCGCGTCAGGTCATCGCCGACGGCCCGTCCACCGACGGCGGCGAGATGGCCCTCGGCAAGAACCTGCTGGTCGCGTTCATGCCGTGGGAGGGGCACAACTACGAGGACGCGATCATCATCTCGCAGCGCCTGGTGCAGGACGACGTGCTGTCCTCGGTGCACATCGAGGAGTACGAGGTCGACGCGCGTGACACCAAGCTGGGCCCGGAGGAGATCACCCGCGACATCCCGAACGTCTCCGAGGAGGTCCTGGCCGACCTCGACGAGCGCGGGATCATCCG
>NZ_JBSFSX010000052.1:0-1187 GCF_053590035.1 Nonomuraea sp. NPDC003214
CTAGTGCTGTGACCGGAAACGATCACCGGGTTGGCGTGTAGGACGGTCCTGCCGATTGGATGAGCTGATCACGCTCGTTCCAGCAGCTGGGAGGCCCGGTGACACAACCGGTCAAGGTCCGCAGGCTCTCGGACCAAGAGGGGCAGAAACTGCAGCGCATCGTGCGACGCGGCACGATGAGCACGGTGCGGTATCGGCGGGCGATGATCCTGCTGGCCTCGGCCGGCGGCAACACCGTCCCGGTCATCGCCCGGCTGGTGCAGGCTGATGAGGACACCGTGCGCGATGTGATTCACCGGTTCAACGAGATCGGTCTGGCTTGCTTGGACCCTCAGTGGGCGGGAGGTCGTCCCCGCCTGCTCAGTCCTGACGACGAAGAGTTCATCGCGGCGACGGCCACCACTCGCCCGAACAAGCTCGGCCAGCCGTTCACCCGCTGGTCCATCCGCAAGCTCCTGCACTATCTGCGCCGCTTGCCCGGCCGGGCCATCGCGCTTGGCCGGGAGGCGTTACGCATCCTGCTGCACCGGCACGGGATCACCTTCCAGCGCACCAAGACCTGGAAGGACTCACCCGATGCGGACTTCGACGCGAAGCTGGAGGAGATCGAGTACGCCCTCACCCACCGCGCCGAGCGCACCTTCGCCTTCGACGAGTTCGGTCCGCTCGGCATCCGGCCCACCGCCGGAACCGGCTGGGCACCCGCCGGTGAGCCGAACCGGTTGCCGGCCACCTACCGCCGCACCCAGGGCGTCACCTACTTCCACGGCTGCTATTCCGTCGGCGACGACCTGCTGTGGGGCGTCAACCGAACCCGCAAGGGCATCGACCACACCTGGGCTGCCCTGAAGTCGATTCGGGCCGCCCGCCCGGACCGCGCCCCGATCTACGTCATCCTGGACAACCTGTCGGCGCACAAGAACTGGCGCATCCGAGCCTGGGCCAAGAAGAACAAGGTCAGGCTGCTGTTCACCCCGACCTACGCCTCCTGGGCCAACCCGATCGAGGCGCACTTCGGACCGTTGCGCCAGTTCACCCTGGCCAACTCCAACCACCCCAACCACACCGTCCAGACCCGGGCCCTGCACGCCTACCTACGCTGGCGCAACACTCACGCCCGCCACCCCGACGTACTGGCCGCCCAACGCCGCGAACGCGCCCGCATCCGCAGCGAGAAAGGCATCCGC